>CAXXNX010000047.1:0-281744 GCA_963664285.2 Cyclobacteriaceae bacterium | reverse complement strand
TCTATTCAGGGCTTGTTTATAACCTTCGATATACTCTTTATCATCTTTGGCGCCATCCTGCTACTAAACACACTAAAACATTCAGGCGCTATTCAGGTTATCCGATCGGGATTTTCTGATATCAGTCAAGACAGACGCATACAGGCAGTTATTGTTTGTTGGTTATTCGGCTCTTTTATCGAAGGAGCCGCAGGATTTGGCACTCCAGCCGCTATTGTGGCCCCACTCCTGATAGCACTAGGTTTTCCGGCACTGTGTGCTGTCATGCTGGGAATGATGGTTCAAAGCACCCCTGTTACTTTTGGTGCAGCAGGAACCCCGATTTTAGTTGGAGTTCGTGGTGGCCTTGAATCACCGGGAGTGGTAAGTCAATTGGCTGAAGCAGGCCATTCCTTTAATGATTATCTCCTCCTTGTTACAAATAATGCAGCCCTTCTACATGCCATCACGGGAACCATCATGCCGCTGTTCATGTGTGTTATGATGACCCGCTTTTTCGGCGCCAACAAATCCTGGCGAGAAGGGCTATCTATATTCCCTTATGCACTTTTTGGAGGGCTGGTTTTCACTGTTCCCTATTTTCTTGCTGCAAGATTACTGGGCCCCGAATTTCCTTCACTTATTGGTGCCTTAATAGGAATGTCGGTCATAGTCCCTCTAACTAAGAAGGGTTTTCTTGTGCCGAAAGAATCCTGGGATTTTCAAAAAGCCTCCCAATGGCCCGTGCATTGGATGGGCAAATTTACCTTTGATAGGGACCTGGGTACTGGAGAAAAAAAACTAAGTCTTGCTACAGCATGGAGCCCCTATTTATTGGTTGCCGTATTGCTGGTGCTTTCCAGAATAAGTCAACTTCCTTTCAAAAATTTTCTCACCTCAATTCGTTTCTCCTGGGCTGAAATTCTTGATACTCAAATTAGCGCCGCAACTGCGCCATTATACTTACCCGGAGCTATTCTCATTCTTGTAGTGGGGATTACTTATTTTCTACATAGAATGAAAGGATCCGAACTGAGGGGAGCTGTATTAGAATCAAGTAAAATGCTATTGGGCGCAGGGTTTGTTTTGATATTCACCGTTCCCATGGTGCGCATTTACATTAACTCCGGAATGAACCTATCCGGACAACCTTCAATGCCTATTGCCATGGCGGAATGGGTGGCCTTTCATGTGGGTAATATCTGGCCATTATTCGCCCCGTCAATCGGCGCTCTCGGGGCTTTTATCGCCGGGAGTAATACAGTAAGCAATTTGATGTTTGGGTTATTTCAATATGGGGTGGCCAATAATCTTGACATTAAAACAGACCTTATCGTTGCGCTACAGGCAGTAGGCGCAGCCGCTGGAAATATGATTGCCATTCATAATGTAGTGGCAGCTTCAGCTACAGTGGGCCTGCTAGGTCAGGAAGGTAATACTCTAAGCAAGACCATCATTCCCACTATCTATTATCTGGTTGTAGTCGGTTTTTTGGGATTGATTATGGCGTCTATTAATTAGAGCTAAGTTCTAATTATAACAGCATTTTGTTTAAATAGCTCATATAGATGATAGACTTGATCCGTTAATAGCATAGTCAGAAACCATTGTTTCAAAGTTGTTTTACTCTCTCTTATTCGGTCAGCATAAGCATACCAATTCAGGTAGTTTTGCAAATATTTGGAACTGACACCATTGAATGGGCGTAAGAATGTCCTAAGTTGAGTGTGAACATTGTTTACTTTTTGCAGATGGATTGTTTTATCATCTCTATCCACATGATCTTTGGCCAATAGCGCTTTGTGCTTTATGGAGGGGTTGTCTTTGGCAAAAGCCTTATAAGAAGGGTGCTTATCTGTAATCAAGGTTGCACCGTAGGCCAACTTCCCATCCAATGCCTTTGAAATTTCTTCTTTGCTCAGCCGTTTTGATGCAACAGCTTTAAGGTACTTCTCCCCCTTGCGTTCAACCGCTGTTACTACCTGGACAACTGTGACCTCTTCCTTTCCCATATTCCGTATGAAATCGTTTCCCCTCTTTCTTGCTGCCCTATCTAAATTTCGACTGCCCTTGTTGTTAAGTGCCAGTTCCAATTCATCACATTCTACTTCCGAGGATAACTGTTCGGGAACAAACTCATTTAGTGAACTCAATATCTTATGCCGCCAGTCGAAGCTTGTCTGGATGCTTATTCCGATTTGTTTTGCTATCTTTTTTATCGGCATGCCCTGCTCCATGCAGCGCAGATAAGATTGCCATTTTGATTTAAGCTTGATGTCATACAAAGGTGTCCCTGTTGTTTCACTGTACCATCTTTTACATTCATTGCACTGATACATCTGCACACCTTTTTGTCTGCCCCTCTTATATACCTTCTCGCTTGTGCAATTTGGACAGGGTTTCTTCTTTCTTTTCTCTGCTATTTGTTGTTGAGCGGCAATCAATACTTTGCCTTGTAATTCCTGCTCCTGGAGCAACTCATCCAACAATTCGGTTTGGGAACTTATCGGCAATTGTGCAAATAAATTTTTGATCTCTTGACTTGATATCATATAGCGAAGATAATAATAATTGCTGTGTTATTTAGAACTTAGCCTTAATTAGCAATACCAGAAATAAGCTTATTATTTGGTCGACATGTAAGGTCTCAAATTTTGAAAGCTTAAAATTTATATGAAAATTGGCAGCTCAATCAACTATTCATGCCATGAGCTCCAAAACAAAGTCGATTTTAAAAATGATTGCCATTATCATCGTAATTCTGATGGTACTAATGCAGACTAACATTGTGGTCATTCCAATGCTGGTTCCATACTCCTTCTGGCTTATGGTCATAGCGTTTGCCATACTTTGGATATCAGGTTAACTACTCAACTAAAACTCATGTAATGATACTAACTACAACAAATTTTATTGAAGGGAAGAAAGTTTCACAATACCTCGGAATAGTTGCCGGAGAAGCTATTATAGGAGCCAATCTTTTTAAAGATATATTTGCCAGCATTACGGATGTCGTTGGTGGCAGATCATCTTCCTATGAAAGAGTATTGGTTGAAGCCAAGGACAACGCCCTCCAGGAATTAGAAATGAGAGCTAAGAACATGGGCGCAGACGCGGTTTTAGCTGTAGACCTTGACTACGAAACAATAGGGTCATCAGGAAGCATGCTCATGGTAAGCGCTAATGGGACTGCGGTCAAACTAACTTCGTAATAGTCGAATTATGCCTTCCTCTGGTTAATCTTGTCATGATATCGGTAGTGAATTTTCTATATATTTGCACAATCTTCGACAATGCGCAAAAGACTGCTCTTCGACGAACCGCTTCTGAAAATCACCATTCATCGGTTATGTGAGCAGCTTATTGAAAACCACGATGATTTTGCAGATTCAGTTTTAATTGGGCTTCAGCCCAGAGGCATTTACTTGTCTAAAAGGATAAGTAGTCATCTCTCAACTTTACTCAAAAAGAACCCAAGTTTGGGATTTCTGGATACTACTTTTTATCGGGACGATTTCAGAAGGCGTGACGACCACATTGAGCCCAATGAAACCAAAATCGATTTTACCATTGAAAATAAAAAAGTGATACTGATTGATGATGTCTTGTTCACTGGCAGAACAGTAAGATCAGCAATGGATGCCATGATAGATTTCGGAAGGCCAAAGAAAGTAGAATTGTTAGCCCTAATTGATCGGATGTACAGTAGAGACATTCCGATAGAAGCCACTTATGTCGGCAGAAGGGTAAACACAATAGAATCACAAAAAGTGTTAGTCGAGTTAAAGGAACAAGGCTTTAAGGAGGACAAAATATGGCTTATAGAAAAAAATAAAAAATGAACGCAATCCTTAACCTAAACATGAAAGCGATCTGTTAATGGAACAACTGGCAGTCAACCATCTACTGGGAATAAAAGAACTTCAAAAGGAAGAAATAGAATTAATTTTCCGCACTGCAAGTCATTTCAAGGACATACTCAACAGGCCTATCAAAAAGGTCCCTTCGCTACGGGATGTCACAATAGCCAATGTTTTCTTTGAGAACTCCACAAGAACCCAGCTGTCATTCGAACTCGCAGAGAAAAGGCTCTCCGCGGATATAATCAACTTCTCCTCTTCCAGTAGCTCTGTAAAAAAGGGTGAAACTTTACTTGATACCATTAATAATATCCTGGCCATGAAGGTTGATATGATCGTGATACGGCATCCAAGTCCCGGGGCGCCTCACTTTCTGTCCAAGCATATCGATGCTAATATTATTAATGCCGGAGATGGAACCCACGAGCACCCCACGCAGGCTCTTTTAGATACTTATTCAATCTTTGAGAAGTTTGGGCAGGTTAAGGGGAAAAAAGTGGCCATAATTGGCGACATTCTACATAGTAGAGTAGCACTTTCTAATATTCTTGCGCTTCAAAAATTGGGGGCCCAAGTTATGGTTTGCGGACCGATCACGCTAATTCCTAAATACATGCCTCAATTAGGTGTCAAAGTTGAACTTGATGTTAAAAATGCCCTTAAGTGGTGCGATGTTGCCAATGTCCTTAGGATACAACTAGAGAGACAACAAATAAAGTATTTCCCATCCCTAAGAGAATATTCACTCTATTATGGCATCAATAAGAAACTTCTTGATACATTAAATAAGGAAATTACCATTATGCATCCTGGCCCAATAAATAGGGGAATTGAGATCAGCAGTGATGTTGCAGATAGTGATCACTCCATTATCCTCAACCAGGTTGAAAACGGTGTGGCTATTCGTATGGCAGTTCTTTACCTTCTCGCTGCAAAGCGACTTGAACATGAACCGGCATTAAATCCTTAGAAGTGAAGATATTCCTAGTTGTGGCAGTAATCGCCTTACTAGCAGTTGCTGGTACAGCCTATGTTATCGTTCCGCGGTATGCATTAGAATTGATCAAAAATTATGATCCCTACACCTTCGAACGTGTTTTGGAAGACGATACCATAAAAATTAACTATGCTATTTATAACAATATTTCTCCGGCAGATTATGGATTTGATGCCTATGAGGAAGTGACCTACTCTTCCATATTTGATGGAAATCAGCTTTCATCCTGGTATGTTCCTACAAAAGAATCTTCAAAGAGAACCATACTCATAATTCATGGAAGGTGGTCTAACTGATTAAAAACCATGAAATATCTCGAGCTTTTCATGGCATATGGATTGGATAGCTTGTACAATGTTATGATACCTGATTTAAGGAATTCCGGTAAGTCCGAACGTGCGACGACCATGGATGGGCTATGAATTTGCAGAAGATGTTGCCAGCACGATGCTCTGGTTGTCTAACGAAAAGCAGCAATCAGAAATACTGCTCTATGGATTTTCTATGGGAGCTATGGCCGTGACCACGCTAATTAATAGGAATGACCTGACAGACAAGTTAAATGAATCCGGTATCAATATTTCAAAAATCATATTAGACAGTCCGGTAGCCAACGTTGAAAAGATACTTAGCCCGAAAAATTCATAGTAGACAATAAAAAACAGGCATAAATTGCTTATATTGAGATAGTTAGACAACAAAATAAGCAATTAATTTATGCCTGAATATAAGGAAAAAGATACCGTATTTTATCGAGGAAAACAAGCTTTTAAATTTGATTTTTCAGCATCAGCGATTAGCTCAGACGGAGCGATATTGTTAAGTGAAAAAGTAGAGAGAAAGACTGGTCTATTAAAAAGCTTCGCCGCACTGATTCCTGACTATCGAAACCCCTTTTTTATCGAATACACTTATGAAGAAATGCTTCGCCAACGGGTGTTTTTAATGATGCAGGGCTATCAGGATTGCAATGACGAACAAAAACTCCGAGAGGATCCGGTGATCCGTAAAGTACTAGATAGCGGATTATGTTCCCAGCCTACTTTAAGTCGATTTGAAAACAAGGCCGATCGGAGTCTGATCTACCAGATGAGTCAATGGTTTGTAGACCGTTATGTAGAGGAGTTGAAAGAGAAGACTGGTCAAATCATCATTGATGTAGATGGTACCGATGACCCTACTCATGGATCCCAACAACTCAGTTTGTATAATGGCTATTATGGACAGACTATGTACCATGAGTTGTTCTTTAAGGACGGGAACACCGGTCAGGTCATTTTACCAGTACTACGTCCGGGCAATTGTCACTCCAACAAATGGTTTGTGGCCTTATTGAAAAGGATTGTCATTAAAATCAGAAAAAAACTGCCCTCAGTAAAGATCCTTATTCGAGCGGATAGTGGCTTTTCAGGAGCATCTTTTTATCGGATAGCTAAGCAGTTTGACCTTCAATTTTGTTTAGGTATTAGTAGTAATGAAGTTTTAAAGACTTTTACCAAACAGACTATCATTGAAGTAAAAAAGGAATATGCTTCAAAAATCATCAAACATCAAGAGTTTGTTGGCCCGTTTACTTACCAGGCCAAAAGCTGGGATCGTTCTGAAAAGCTGTACGCCAAAGTGGAGTCTACCGGAAAAGGAATGAATGTCCGTTACTTTGTGAGCAACTTTGAAGCGATGACCGCTCAACAGATTTACTTTGATTTTTATGTCAAGCGAGGTGATGCCAGTGAAAATCGAATAAAGGAACTCAAAAACATGACTTATTCCGACCGGCTTTCCTGTCATCGCTACTGGGCCAATTTCATGCGTTTAATCATCGCTACCCTCTGTTATGAAATGTTCCGGCAGATTAAATTATTAATTGCCAAAACAAAACACCACTTTGCTAAACGATGGCAAGTGGACAATATCCGGCTTTACCTGATGAAGGTTGGGGCGTGCCTGAAAGAAAGGAAAAGATCATTGACAATACAATTCTCAAGAGCCTTTAGATATCAATACCTGCTGGGCGATTTGCTTACGGTGAACTGACCGATCAGTTAAACAGTTTAGTTTAATCAAAAAAATGTTCTTCCATAAGAACACAATAGAGCTTTGACTGAAAATTGAAAAATTCTAACAAAAAAACGCTCTAATGTCCTTTGAAATCCAGAAACCTGGTTGATCTTCAAATTAATACATACACTCCAATCAAAAATAGTTAGCAACCCATTATTAATCCCAAAATTGGTGGCCTATGAATAATGCGGGTTAAATCATCAATAAACTGATTCCCCGAATCTTATTTTGTAAATATGAGATGAAGAAGTAGATTTGAATGCTTAATAGTTCGTTGATTGAAAGAGCTCCCTAGTCGTCAGGGAGCTTTTTCTTTTTTAAGGCCACTCAAATTTTATTATTTCGAACTTTCATACTTGCAGCATATGGCAGACCTATTTTTAGCTTCGTGGAATGTGAACGGTGTAAAGGCTATCATGAAAAAAGACTTTAAGAAAACGGTTGAAAAACTTGATCCGGATGTTTTGTGTTTGCAGGAAACTAAGGCACAAGTGGAAGATGCTCGTACAGTATTGTCGCTCATGCCGCAATACCAGGTTTACGTTAACTCTTCCAAGGAGAGGAAAGGCTACTCCGGAACTGCAATTCTTTCAAAAAAAAACCCCCTCAATCTAACTTATGACATAGGTATCCCGGAACATGATTTGGAGGGACGGGTGATCACCGCCGAATACTCTTCTTTTTACCTGGTCACTGCTTATGTTCCTAATTCCGGCAGAGGTCTTGACCGCCTCACTTATCGGTCACGGTGGGACGCAGATTTTGTTGATTGAGCTATCTCCTGGAACTGGAGAAATTGAAACCCGTTGTTGTTTGTGGTGATCTAAATGTTGCTCATCAACATATTGATTTAGCCAGACCAAAAAATAATTACAATAAAACTGCCGGCTATACCCAACAGGAAATAGATGGCTTTAAAAACTTTTTGAACTCAGGTTTTGTAGACAGCTTTAGATATAAATACCCGGACCTGGAAGAGGCTTACAGTTGGTGGAGTTATATGTTCAATGCAAGAGAAAATAACGTGGGTTGGAGAATAGATTATTTCCTTGTCAGTGATTCGTTAAAATCCAATATGCAGGATGCTACTATTCATGCGGAGGCACAGGGTAGCGACCATTGTCCAATTGGATTGAAAATCACAATATGATCTATTTTAGGCATTTTTACTCAATTTAAGCAAATTTCAAACACTTTGTTCCCATGTTTTGTCGACAAAACTCACCATTTTATCGAAATTCTCCCTTATAATAGTCTAATTAATTGTTTCGTTATATATTATAGACCAATATATGAATCAAAATGAAATGGATCAGCTCAATTTTTACCAAACAATCCGACCAAACTTTTAAGATGAAATTAAGCAAGAAAAATAATTCATGGATTGTAGTGAGAAATCATGACATCGTCTATATTGGCGAAGAAATTCAATGCAAAAATTATATTACGAACTTCGAAAACTCTAAGTAGCCATATTCGATTTATTGTTTTTTAAGGCTATCCCTGTTGGATAGCCTTATTTTTTTGGTCCTAATAATTGTTATTATGATTAGTTCAAGTAATAAGTGCAATTTTCCTTTGTAGCACTTGCTTTGCGTTTAGGTAATTAAATTTTCTAACAGGGCGTTCATTGATTTTGTTTTCAACAACTTTGATTTGCTCCTCTGTAACAAATCTAATATCTGTTTTCTTAGGATAAAACCTTCTGATTACCCCAATCCTATTTTCAACTGTCCCTTTATCCTGACTAGTATAGGGACGAGTGAAATAGGCATCCACATCAAGGGATTGAGCAATCAACTCATGTTTAGAAAATGCCATATCATTATCAAAAGTGAGTGTTTCCAGTTTGTGTTTATCCTGAGAGAGTTCCTCCACAATAGCTTCGGCCATTTGATCGGCATTTTTACTGTGCATCTTTCTGATTCTGGTAAAAAGACTTGCTCAAAAGTCTGTCATCACCAACAAAGAGCCTTTGTGGTTTTTACCCATCATTAAATCGACTTCTATATCTCCCAATCGTTCCCTTTTGTTAATGATCTGGGGTCGCTGTTCAATTGATACCCTATTCGGGATAATACCTCTACGATCTTTTCTGTTTCCTCGTTTGCGCCTTCGTTTGCCATGTTTTAGATATGTGTATAGTTGTTTGTATTCTTGGTTCTCCTGGCGGTTGGTGTGCTTACATTCCCATATCCATTGGTAAATCCATTCATGGCTAAGTGGACATTCTCTCGTTTTCTTTCCCTGATGGCTGATCAATTCAGGACTCCATCTATCTTCTTGGAGCCGGTTAACTATCCAGTCTTTCATGGGTTTGGTGAAAATCACTCTTTTTGGCTTTTCTTGATGACGAAGATTGGTCCTCCTTTGTGCATTTGCTGTTCGATAGACACCAGCTCCCCTACCTCTTGAACCCACATTTCGCTTAAGCTCACGTGAGATCGTAGACGGGTGAAAATGAACGATACAGGCAATCTCCTTTTGAGTAGCTCCTGTTTTCAATAATGCTTCAATTTGATACCTTTGATCAATACTGAGATGTGTGTAGTTTTTTGACATTTTGCAATCCAAAGATTGCACTGTTCAGGCTTTTGAAGGATGAAAAAGCCCTTAAAAGCTTTTTCATCCTTCAATTGCACTTATTAGTTGATCTCAGCTATTATGATTATTTGAAATTTTAAACTTTTAGATTTGATCAAGCCTATGGGCAATCATCAAAAACTTCAGTTATGTATAAGAAGATACTAGTACCTATAGATTTCTCCTCTGAATCTGCCAGTGCGGTGGATACAGCCGTAAATCTTGCGCAATCCACAAAAGCTGAGGTATTCCTGTTGAATGTGATTGAGGATTCATATTCTACAGCATTAAAATCAATCGGCATTTCCCGCGAATCAGAAAATAAAATGATTGTAAGCGAATTAAAAGCAGGAATTGAAAAAAACTTGAAGCGTTGATGGAAAAAATCAACCAAAAAGGCACAAAAATTCAATCCGAAGTCCGGGTGGGTAATGTATTCCAAGAAATCTCAGCATATGTTCATGAAATAAATGCTGAACTCATTGTCATGGGATCCAAGGGAGCAAGTGAGATTGATGAAGTTCTTGTAGGCTCCATAACCGAAAAAGTGGTGAAATATGTTTACTACCCGGTAATTACGGTTAAAGAAAAAAGCGATCTGTCCAATATCAAAAGCATAGTCTACCCCACTGATTTAAAGGAAGAACAAGAAACAATTCTTAAGGATATTAAAGCGCTTCAAGAAGAGCATGGAACTCATCTTCATCTGGTAAAAGTTTATGATTCTGTTTTTGCAAGTAAAAAAGATATAGAAGAGCGGATGAGGAATTTTGCAGAACATTTTAAACTAACTAATTGCTCTGTCACCGCATTGGAATATCCTGATGAGCCAGAAGCGATTTTACAATTTGCACAATCAAATGATGCCACTATGATTGCAATGGCCACACATTACCGCAGAGGTTTAGAACTACTTTTCAATACCAGAATCTCAAAGCATGTAGTGGACAATGCTAAACGACCAATCTGGACTAAAAGAGTGAATTAGGATTCAAGATCTTATAACAAAGACTTAACCCTGTCAATTTCATCACGAAGATTTAGGTACTCATTCATTTTTTCCAATCTGTCGAGCGTATCTTTTAGAAAGAATTTGTATGCTTCGGTCTCAGGATGTCGGGGCCGGTGCTCAAGCGCCTTCCTTAACTTATCCCATTGCTGCAAAATCGACTGATCATTTTCACTAACGAATGATTTCTTAAAAATCTCCCAGATGTAGTCTTCAGCCACTTGATTGGGATGGATCAGATCTGATCCATAAAACCTGTAATCTCTCAGATCATCCATCATAATTTCATAGGATGGAAAATAATGTATACCGTCATAAGAGTTACTTAATTCCTGACAAGTTACCCTTAGTATTGATTTACTGTAAGCATTACCCTCTAATCCATCTTTTACATGTCTAACCGGACTTACAGTAACAATAATATTTAGTTTTGGGTTGGACGCCGTAAGATTATTATACAGGTCGTTAAATGCTTCCGCTATTGTATCAACTGACAGGAATTCCCTATTGAACTGTTGCTGAGGCACTTTGTGACAATTAGCTACCACTTCACCCGTACTTTTTAACTTGTACACAATTGAAGTACCAAAGGTGATTATTAGCCATCTTGCCGTCTTCAGGAATTGCTGCGTTGCATCAATTTGTTCTAAAATGGAAGTGTGCAACTGTGCCTTTGAAAGTGCAGATAGGTCAGAGTGGAAATCAAAGTGATGATGAACTTCTCCGTTTTGGACAAACCCATTAGCCGGTAACTCTCCCTTACCAATGCTGTATTGTAATAGCCTAAAAATCGAAATAGGATTATAAACTGTACCGAATGGGTTGACATGTACATCAAACTTATTTTGACGCATATAAATTCCAATGGTCTGAGAAAAACAGGAACCAATAGTGACAAGCCGATCGTTAAATTTTATTTTCTGCTTAAAATAGGGTTGGTTAACCCGCATTATTCATAGGCCACCAATTTTGGGATTAATAATGGGTTGCTAACTATTTTTGATTGGAGTGTATGTATTAATTTGAAGATCAACCAGGTTTCTGGATTTCAAAGGACATTAGAGCGTTTTTTTGTTAGAATTTTTCAATTTTCAGTCAAAGCTCTATTGTGTTCTTATGGAAGAACATTTTTTTGATTAAACCAAACTGTTTAACTGATCGGTCAGTTCACCGTAAGCAAATCGCCCAGCAGGTATTGATATCTAAAGGCTCTTGAGAATTGTATTGTCAATGATCTTTTCCTTTCTTTCAGGCACGCCCCAACCTTCATCAGGTAAAGCCGGATATTGTCCACTTGCCATCGTTTAGCAAAGTGGTGTTTTGTTTTGGCAATTAATAATTTAATCTGCCGGAACATTTCATAACAGAGGGTAGCGATGATTAAACGCATGAAATTGGCCCAGTAGCGATGACAGGAAAGCCGGTCGGAATAAGTCATGTTTTTGAGTTCCTTTATTCGATTTTCACTGGCATCACCTCGCTTGACATAAAAATCAAAGTAAATCTGTTGAGCGGTCATCGCTTCAAAGTTGCTCACAAAGTAACGGACATTCATTCCTTTTCCGGTAGACTCCACTTTGGCGTACAGCTTTTCAGAACGATCCCAGCTTTTGGCCTGGTAAGTAAACGGGCCAACAAACTCTTGATGTTTGATGATTTTTGAAGCATATTCCTTTTTTACTTCAATGATAGTCTGTTTGGTAAAAGTCTTTAAAACTTCATTACTACTAATACCTAAACAAAATTGAAGGTCAAACTGCTTAGCTATCCGATAAAAAGATGCTCCTGAAAAGCCACTATCCGCTCGAATAAGGATCTTTACTGAGGGCAGTTTTTTTCTGATTTTAATGACAATCCTTTTCAATAAGGCCACAAACCATTTGTTGGAGTGACAATTGCCCGGACGTAGTACTGGTAAAATGACCTGACCGGTGTTCCCGTCCTTAAAGAACAACTCATGGTACATAGTCTGTCCATAATAGCCATTATACAAACTGAGTTGTTGGGGATCCATGAGTAGGGTCATCGGTACCATCTACATCAATGATGATTTGACCAGTCTTCTCTTTCAACTCCTCTACATAACGGTCTACAAACCATTGACTCATCTGGTAGATCAGACTCCGATCGGCCTTGTTTTCAAATCGACTTAAAGTAGGCTGGGAACATAATCCGCTATCTAGTATTAAGTTTCTTAATTAACATATCAATGATTACGCGATAGTTAAATCTTCCATTTTCCACTTCCATTTAAAGATTGTTGGCATTTCATTGATTTCATTAATGTATTTCAATATCCGGTCTTTGAGCTCTTTCTTTGATTTTACACGGATCCCCCTTAAAAAGCTCCTGGCCATTTTGCTAAAGAAGACTTCAATAAGATTTAGCCAGGAAGCATGTACAGGTGTAAATACAAATTCAAACCTATTAGGCACTGTTTTCAGGAATGCTTTTGTCTCTTTTGAAATATGGGCCGAATGATTATCTAAGATTATCTTGATCTTAAAGCTGACTGGGTAGAGTTCATCAAGCCCTTTCAAATATTCCACAAATTCCCTACTTCTATGTCTATCCTCGACCCGTGCATATATCTTGCCGGTAATCAAGTCGATTGATGCCAACAACGAAACTGTACCGTGTCTTTTATATTCATGGTCCCTGCCCCAATTTGGGTGCTTGCCTGCTATGGGGCTTAGGTCAGTGGCGGTATTTTCTATCGCCTGCATTCCAGGTTTTTCATCGTAGGACAAGATGGCAATCATTGATCCTTCCGGTTTGTTAGCTTTGTAAAGTGCCACTTCTTTATAAACATGCAATACCTGGGACATCTTTCGGTTAAAGTCAGGGTCTTTCTTTTCTAGGTAATAAGATAGTTTGTGGGGCTTTACATCACTTTTCGACAGTATCTTTGAAACGGTCCCTTTCTGTATTTCGCCTAATGAAAGATGGCCCGCCTGTTTGCAATTGCCCCTTACATACTTGGCCAATGCATTATAGGTCCAAAATTCTGAGGCCATGCCCAAGTCTTTTGGTTTTGTGCAAGCTATCGATAAAAACCATGCCCTGGCCTCATTGGTGATCTTTGGGGTTGCCCCTTTTCTGGGAAGGTCGTTCAGAGAGGTCAGTATACCGTATCCTATTGCCCTATCAACAGTCCTTTCAACCTTTGGCCGATTCGTGCCAAGTTGTTTTGCTATCGAATTGATGCTTTGCCCTTTCCAATAACCAAGAAGCATTTTCGCCCTTTCAACCCGTGATTTGGCCTCAACCCGTGATTTACTTATAACCTCCAATGTTTGCTGTTCCTTTGTCGTAAATGATATTTTCGCTCTTTTACTCTCAAATGGCATAGGGTTCACTATTTTTGGTCCAACTGCTAAGATAGAACTTTTATTATTGATATACTATATAGGAAACTATATACTAGTACTTTACGGATCACCGGATCCTCTCGGAGTTTTTGTTCGTCATTGCAATCCTGATAGCCCTGCATCATTAAAAACACCCGTTGGCGAAGCATTTCTTCATAAGTGTATTCGATAAAAAAGGGGTTTCGATAGTCAGGAATCAGTGCGGCGAAGCTTTTTAATAGACCAGTCTTTCTCTCTACTTTTTCACTTAACAATATCGCTCCGTCTGAGCTAATCGCTGATGCTGAAAAATCAAATTTAAAAGCTTGTTTTCCTCGATAAAATACGGTATCTTTTTCCTTATATTCAGGCATAAATTAATTGCTTATTTTGTTGTCTAACTATCTCAATATAAGCAATTTATGCCTGTTTTTTATTGTCTACTATGAATTTTTCGGGTTAATATTGGTATTTAGGTTCACAGCTTACATTCCGGTATTCATCGAAATTAAGGGTTCTATTATAAAATCACCAATACCGGCCGTCCTGTGACGGTACTTAGATAAGATAGTGTTGTAACAAAAAAAGAGTCCCTGAATCAGGAACGCTCTTTCTCTCTATAAATTTTCGTTTACACTACTCGCCAACCACTTTTACAGCAACTTCATGCGGCACTTCTTTGTGCAGGTCTATAACTGCATGATAATCACCGAGTGTTTTGATCTTCTCTTTGAATGAGATCTTCCGGCGATCTATTTCGTATCCCCGATCTTTCAAGGCGTCTGATATTTGAAGGCTGGTAATAGCGCCAAATATCTTACCGCTCTCTCCCGCTTTCGTCTTGATTTCCAAAACGATCTCTCCAATGCTATCAGCTATATCCTGGGCATCCTTTTTCAATTTCTCTGCCTTGTGTGCTGCCTGTCTGATATTTTCATCGATCATTTTTCGGTTTGACTTGCTGGCAACAATTGCTCTGCCAGATGGAATAAGGAAATTTCTTCCATACCCATCTTTAACTCTGATCACATCATTCTTGTAGCCAAGGCCCTGAATGTCTTCTTTAAGAATAATTTCCATGACTGAATTATTTTAAAGAGTCTCCTACATAAGGTAATAATGCAATATGCCTGGCTCTCTTAATCTCCTGCTTCACTTTACCCTGGTATTTTTGACTGGTACCAGTTATCCTTCTTGGAAGGATCTTACCTTGTTCGTTTACAAACTTCAACAAGAAGTCGGCATCCTTGTAATCAATGTACTTTATGCCACTTCGCTTA
Source organism: Cyclobacteriaceae bacterium (assembly GCA_963664285.2). Lineage (GTDB taxonomy): Bacteria > Bacteroidota > Bacteroidia > Cytophagales > Cyclobacteriaceae > JAJCYL01. Next base: position 266,625 of record CAXXNX010000047.1, on the reverse strand, counting down.
AACCGGCAATACTTTTTGCGTTGATTGTCCCGGTTGATTGGTTCGTTTTGCAGTGTCATGCGGCCGCCTCCTTCTCTTTCTTCTCTTTTTTATCTTTTCTAAAATCACCTCTCTTACGTTTTTCATTGTATGCTATGGCGTGTTTGTCAAGAGATACTGTAAGAAAACGTAATACTGCTTCATCCCTTCGATACTCTGTTTCCAGGATAGCAACAATTTCCGGCTTCGCTTTGAACTCGTATAGGTTGTAAAAACCGGTAGATTTATGTTGAACCGGATATGCCAGTTTTCGCAGACCCCAATTCTCCTCATTCACAAGTTCTGCTCCATTGGCCGTCAGGAGCTTTTTGAATTTATTGGCAGTATCCTTCATCTGGGCCTCAGACAAAACGGGAGTTAAGATGAATACCGTCTCATAGTTTTTAAGCATTGTTATAAAAATATTTTAGTTAAAATTTTGAGGTCGCAAAGTTAGATGTTTAATGATTGATAGACAAAAGATATTAGAAGCTAATGGCCATTGGATATTCTGGGCTTCGAGGACACTTCTAAAAACTTTTTCCAATTACCGGAGCTATAACACCAAAGATCACCAAAAACATATTTACCATCATGGCCTCCATAGAGCATAACCTGTTTACTCTCGGAATTATAAACCATCGCAGCATGGTTTCGGGCGGATGGCGATTGTTTGGGTTTTAGCTTCTTCCATTGATCGATCTCAAGTATCCACATTTGGTTAATCCGCTCTTTCCCATCCCAACCTCCAAATCGAAGAATTCCTTCTTTTGTAGACACCATTGATGCATTGAAAACATTTGCAGGTTGTAAGATGTCGAATCTGGTCCACTTTTGACCATTCCATGCCCACGTCTCTCCTTTACCCTCACCGTAGCCATTTCTGCCGGTGCTTCCCCTAAATAACACAATCCAATTATTGTTTTCATCGTAAGCAATAGCTGCATTATTCCTCGGTGAGGGTCCACCTTCATCCACCAATCTCCAATTTGATCCATCAAACTCCCAGGTATCCCTTACTGGCACATAGCTCCTCCCCTGGATTTCATAGCCACCGAAAAGAATGGTTTTATTTCTGACGGGATCATAGGCCATTGCAGCTTCTGCTCGTTGAGGTGGAGAATCCGCTGTTGGTATTTCAGCCCAATTACCCTCCTTGAACGTCCAGGTATCATTGAAGAGATTATTGGGGTTGGGTCCACTGCCAAATAGTACCCTACTACCGCCAAAAAGCAAAATTTGATCTTCAATGTTATCATATACCATTGAGGCAAACGTTCTTGGCCGGGGACCAATAACTTCTACTTTCGTCCATTTACCCTCCTGCCATTTCCAGAAATCACTTTTCACCTCGATATCAGTGGCGCCACCAAATAAATATATAGCATCCTCTTTTTCCTGATAGACCATTGAATGTGCATTTCTAACACCGGGGGATACCTGGCCAGGCAACATACAGGCAAACAGAATAGAAGCAGAAAATGATTAATAAAAAAATTCATTTGATCCAACAAACAAAATTACTAACCAGTCGGTTATTATCTTGTTTTAAAGACTTCTAACCTAAAAGATGGTTTGTATCAGATTAATACAACCGCTGTTTCAATCTGAAACAAAAAATATTGATTCTTGTAAAATTAGCTTGTAAGTCACTGATTATCAGTATATCTATTTGTGGTATTGACTTTGATGTTAAAAAGTCAAACTCATATTATGCGGCACATGGTATTAACATTATTGTTGTATTCAAATATAACACTCAGTCAAAATATCGACATCATTGTCCAAGACCATCCACTTGAGGGCAGTCAGCCAAATATGGTGCACGTCGAACCTCATGTCGCCAGTAACCCGACTGATCCACTACATCTTGTAGCAGCTGCCATTGTTTTGGATACGGCATTTATGAATTGGAGTAGTTCAGCTTTTGCGTCATTCGATGGTGGTCTTAACTGGTCAAGGCATGATTTTGCGATGGAAAGGCGCATTGACCCTTGGGTGATGATCAATAATGACGGGACAGTTTTCATCACTGCCATCGAGATCCTGAAAAATGTAAAAAATGATCATCGTTTTAACATGTTAATTTTCAATTCAGCGGATGGAGGTGTTACCTGGAATGATGACAAGAATTCACTGGACGGGGGTTTGATCACGAGGTCAGCACTATTTCGGGTACGGTTCAATACAGCCACTATATGGTTGCCAGAAAAGCTCGCAATCCAATGAGAGATTCTACTCTATATGATATCTCTTTGCTGGCCTCTAAAGATAATGGCCAAAGCTTTCAATTAATCAATCAATTCAAGCCCCTCGATACAGTGGATGCACTTAATCCTACCGGCATCATTGAAAACAGTGATGCTTCTCTAGTAGTTAGTTTTGTAGAGTTTCCGTCATTTCTGACGAAATCCGTTCGATCAACTGACCTAGGCAAGTCATTTACCGATCCGATCATTGTCAGCGACAGATGTGGAGAATGCCCCACATTTCCAGGCTATCCTTTTCTTGCATCTGGTCAAATTAATAGGCCTTTTAGTGATAACCTCTATCATGTATGTATCGGAAAGGACTTTAGCGGCATCTGGTTTTCCGGATCAAAAAATAGGGGTAAATCCTGGGAAAAAGCGATCCGCATTGATAGTCCTCCAAATAATGGCAATGCGCATGTAAGAACAGCCATGCTGGCAGTAAATAACCAAGGAGTGGTTGGCGTGGCGTGGTACGATCGTCGAAATGATCCGCAAAAAAATTGCCAGGATATTTATTTCACAGCATCTACTGATGGCGGGCAGTCATTTGTTGAACCGGTCAGAATATCCACGGAAATCTCCTGCCCTAGCACAGAAGGAAACGGGCGTACCAGTAACAGCTGGCCCGGAGGAGGAGATTACAGTAGCATGACTACAGATGCTGATGGTGTGTTTCATATAGTTTGGTCCGACAGCAGAAGTGGAACTGCTCAAATCCGTCATGCTGCGATTGAGGTTAAATAGTTACAATTACCTGTAATACCTTGCAAAGTGTATTAACCCGAAAAATTCATAGTAGACAATAAAAAACAGGCATAAATTGCTTATATTGAGATAGTTAGACAACAAAATAAGCAATTAATTTATGCCTGAATATAAGGAAAAAGATACCGTATTTTATCGAGGAAAACAAGCTTTTAAATTTGATTTTTCAGCATCAGCGATTAGCTCAGACGGAGCGATATTGTTAAGTGAAAAAGTAGAGAGAAAGACTGGTCTATTAAAAAGCTTCGCCGCACTGATTCCTGACTATCGAAACCCCTTTTTTATCGAATACACTTATGAAGAAATGCTTCGCCAACGGGTGTTTTTAATGATGCAGGGCTATCAGGATTGCAATGACGAACAAAAACTCCGAGAGGATCCGGTGATCCGTAAAGTACTAGATAGCGGATTATGTTCCCAGCCTACTTTAAGTCGATTTGAAAACAAGGCCGATCGGAGTCTGATCTACCAGATGAGTCAATGGTTTGTAGACCGTTATGTAGAGGAGTTGAAAGAGAAGACTGGTCAAATCATCATTGATGTAGATGGTACCGATGACCCTACTCATGGATCCCAACAACTCAGTTTGTATAATGGCTATTATGGACAGACTATGTACCATGAGTTGTTCTTTAAGGACGGGAACACCGGTCAGGTCATTTTACCAGTACTACGTCCGGGCAATTGTCACTCCAACAAATGGTTTGTGGCCTTATTGAAAAGGATTGTCATTAAAATCAGAAAAAAACTGCCCTCAGTAAAGATTCTTATTCGAGTGGATAGTGGCTTTTCAGGAGCATCTTTTTATCGGATAGCTAAGCAGTTTGACCTTCAATTTTGTTTAGGTATTAGTAGTAATGAAGTTTTAAAGACTTTTACCAAACAGACTATCATTGAAGTAAAAAAGGAATATGCTTCAAAAATCATCAAACATCAAGAGTTTGTTGGCCCGTTTACTTACCAGGCCAAAAGCTGGGATCGTTCTGAAAAGCTGTACGCCAAAGTGGAGTCTACCGGAAAAGGAATGAATGTCCGTTACTTTGTGAGCAACTTTGAAGCGATGACCGCTCAACAGATTTACTTTGATTTTTATGTCAAGCGAGGTGATGCCAGTGAAAATCGAATAAAGGAACTCAAAAACATGACTTATTCCGACCGGCTTTCCTGTCATCGCTACTGGGCCAATTTCATGCGTTTAATCATCGCTACCCTCTGTTATGAAATGTTCCGGCAGATTAAATTATTAATTGCCAAAACAAAACACCACTTTGCTAAACGATGGCAAGTGGACAATATCCGGCTTTACCTGATGAAGGTTGGGGCGTGCCTGAAAGAAAGGAAAAGATCATTGACAATACAATTCTCAAGAGCCTTTAGATATCAATACCTGCTGGGCGATTTGCTTACGGTGAACTGACCGATCAGTTAAACAGTTTGGTTTAATCAAAAAAATGTTCTTCCATAAGAACACAATAGAGCTTTGACTGAAAATTGAAAAATTCTAACAAAAAAACGCTCTAATGTCCTTTGAAATCCAGAAACCTGGTTGATCTTCAAATTAATACATACACTCCAATCAAAAATAGTTAGCAACCCATTATTAATCCCAAAATTGGTGGCCTATGAATAATGCGGGTTAAACAAAGTATCGGACGATCCAGTTATTATTCTGTTATTGGCACAGGCTTTTTCTGCTGATATTTACAAATTGTTGTATTCGTCACTATAATCTATGTCATCCATTATTTTTGACTACGCCATAATTGGAGCCGGAGCTGCCGGTTTTCACCTGGCCATGGCCATGTTGAAGGACCCATACTTCTATGAAAAACAGGTACTTATTATAGATAAAACTGACAAGGATATAAACGACAAAACATGGTGTTTTTGGGAAGATGGTGAAGGCCAATGGGATGACATCATCCATCACAGTTGGCATCATGGCAGTTTCATAACATCAGGTACCAACAAAAACCTTAACCTTGGCCCTTATCAATATAAAATGCTGAGGTCAGTAGATTTTTATCGGCACTGCAAAAATGAACTTAAAAATATTAGCAACTTTTATTGGCAAAATGACACCATCCAGGAACTGTATGGAGATGACCCTGTTGAAATTATAGGACTTAATCAATCTTATAAAGCCAATCAAGTTTTCGACAGCCGTACTGATCAAGGTTATTATGATGGCAGGGACCAGTATTTAAGAATACTTCAGCACTTCAAAGGTTGGGTAATACAAACCGAAAAAGCGGTCTTCAATCCTAAAAAGTTCATAATGATGGACTTCCGGGTCAAATGGAAGAAGAAAACAAGCTTTACGGTTGTACTGCCAACAAAATCGAATCAGGCCCTTGTTGAATTCACACTTTTTACACCACAACTCATCGCGGATAAAGCTTACGACGAGATGTTGGAAACCTACATAGAAAAAATTCTTAAAACGGATTATAGCATCCTGGATATTGAGAAAGGTGTAATACCCATGACTGACTATCCGTTTAATGCAACCAACAGATTAGGAATTACTAAAATTGGGACAGCCGGATCCTGGGTAAAACCCGCATCCGGTTATTCGTTTAAAAATGCAGAAAAGTTTTCTCGTATAATAACAGAAAATTTGAAGACCGGTCTTGAACCATCACAAAATGTCGCTGATAAACGGCATCGCCTATATGACCCTATTTTTCTAGAAGTGTTGCTTCATAACAACCATTTAGGTGAAAAAATATTCACCGCCATGTACGAAAAAAGACCAGCGTCTCTGATCTTCAAATTTTTAGATGAAGAAACGGATCTAAAAGAGGACCTGAAAATCATTAACAGTTTTCAATCTAACCCATTCCTCATAGCTCTTTTTCGTCAGCTTAAAGAACTAATTTAAAGCTCAAATCCGGTCAAGGTCAAGCTCCTAGTTCATGTCTCTAAGCAAGTGGTTAGCCATGGTGACTAGATAAAGTAAGTCTCGGTATTTCAACTTGTTATCTCACTTATCCAACCATGACTTAAACTCCTGCACTCTTTCACGGCTGACAATGACATCATCATCATCACAATTCATCAATTCCAGCCTCAACCGACTATTGGAATGCGACAAGATGTCTCTAATAGTTGGAAAGCTCACAAGGTACTTTCGATTAATACGAAAGAATATATTGGGATCCACTATTGATTCTATCTTGTCGAGCGGGAAATCAACGATATATCTTTTACCCTTATTAATTTGCAAATAAGTAGTTTTCTCTTCACTGTAAAAAAAGTGAATATCATCAACCTCAACTGCATGTAAATGCTCACCAACTTTGATTACAAATCGTGATCTGTAAGTTTTGGTAAAAGATCGAACAAGCTCATCTAGATTCACAGCCATGTTGTGAGACATTTGCTGTTTTTCGAACTTAATCAACGCCGCGTAGAGATCTGCCTGCTCAATAGGTTTCAAGAGATAATCGACGCTATTGACTTTAAATGCCTGGACGGCATATTGGTCATACGCCGTACTAAATATGATAGGAGAGGTAATTTCCACCTCCTCAAATATTTCAAAACTATTTCCATCCGCCAGATGAATATCCAGGAAAATAAGGTCGGGTGGATCATGAGTTTTGAACCAAGTTATGGCAGACTCAACAGAGTCAATCCTTTCCACAACATGATAGTCAGGATTAAACTTTTCTATCAGATCAATCAGCCGTTCTGCGGCTAATTTTTCGTCTTCGATCACCAAAACTTTCATCTAAACAAAGGTTAATATTGGAATTTTTACAATGAATTGATCTGTTGTTTCATTAATTAGGGCTTTGATCCTCAAAAGGAGAAATTTTCACCCGTCTACGAAGTAGTGGTGTCTATCGAACAGCAATTGCACAAAGGAGGACCAACCCATCAAATTAAGCAGTCCTTTGATCCCTAGATAGATTGAGCACGAATAGGGTTGTAGCAATCCGCAAGTTTGGCAAACGAAGTTGATTTAAGCTTGGCTTTGATTTCATGACAGACCGAGCAAGTCTTTTTACCAGAATGAGATGCTCAGTAAAAATGCCGATCAAATGGCCGAAGCTATTGTGGAGACTCTCTCAGGATAAAACAAACTGGAAACACTTTTTGATAATGATATGGCATAAACATGCCTGAATTCCTATTTCACTTCCCTCAATGGCATTCCTCAAAGTTGTTGAAAACAAAATCGCCCTGTTAGAAAATTTAATTACATTGCACTTATTACTTGAACTTACAACGTTGGAATTTTTACCTTTTGCTTGATTTAGGTCGTATTAAAATATTGCTTAAAATGGAACAATGAAAAAATGCCTTGCTGACTATTTCTTCATTGTTTTTGAATGGTTTTTGTAAAAATTTTCTGCCAGTGCCTTTTATTAAACAGCTAAAAGGTGGCAGCAATTGTCGGCCAGACCTTAGCCTGCTTACGTTTTCTTTACACCAATTGCGGGTACGGTCTTATTGCTCATTAATGTTGGATTCATAGATTTTATTTTGAAGGCGGCGCTGTTCCGATAAGTTCATGATCAAAGGGTGAAGCGTAGAGTTGCTTTACCAAACAATAGGGTAAGTTGTAGTTGCCACTTTGTTTTTCAGACTATTTGCCTCTTTGATTGGTATTGATCAAATGTCCTCACTCTTTGGGGTGCATTATCAGGCATTCTTTTTCGAGCTTGCTCTGAGCCTGTCGAGCAACTCGATGTGCTTTTCTCTGATAATTCATGCCAAGGGCCGAACATAGAGTTTCCATGTTTTTCCAGGCCCACTTTCTTGAAAGGCCAGATAGGAAATGGCAGCCTGCACCTACCAATTGGAGCCGGTGGTCCTGCCCACGCTGCGCATCAAGGGATCTGCGCCAATACTTACGCCAGCCAGTAAACTCATACTTGAGACCAATAAATCTACAAACAATACCTTTCTGGCACTGTCCCATAGCAGGTTGGCGTAGTCGCTAGGAAAGTGGGTGTCCTAAAGCCTGAGCACTATCGGTCTTGCAACGTAAACATGGGGTTACAATGATGCCAGATGAGCAGTCATCTAGCAAGGTCAAATTGATCTTTTACAAAGAGAGTTGGTAGTAGCACCCCCATAATGGTACTTCGTGCTTGGAGATCCATGGTGTAACTCATCGCTGCATAATACGAAGACCTGACCTTCACGGCCCGTCTTTTTCTTTCCCTCAATGCAAAAATACGCTGGTTACATTCAACCATTAGATATATTGAAGGGCGGCTAGGGCAGGCTAAGTCTGGCCTTTAGTTTTCACAGCCTCTACTTGCTCGATGGGTTGCATCTCAGGGTAAGTTGGGGCTGGAAGGATTTCCTCATGGTTTGCTATTTATATCGGTTATAAGCAATATAATGATTAATCCTGATAAACCAACCGAAAAAATCGTTTCTTTTCTACACTGAATGAACAAAAAAAGGACAGGGATTTTACTCCCCGACAGACCAAACGGCCTGCGAATCTCAAAGTGAATTCTTTGGGGGTTTTGAATGAAAACCTTCAAATGGCCAATTAACAGGCTACAACCAACTTTCTTGATAATATTTGTGAATTTGACAATCAGATTTTTTCATAATTCAGCGCTGATTTGATGGAAAAAATACGAATATGATGGATAATCAGCATATTAGCCTGTTTTCATAGAGACACTAATTAGGGCTTTCAAAAAGTAGTACCCATCAAATTAGCAGCCCTAGATAGATTGAGCACGAATAGGGTTGCAGCAATCCAAGTTTGTGAAGTTGATTTAAGCTTGGCTTTGATTTCATTGAGCGAGTAAGCTTGTTTGGCATTGCCTATTCTTCCCTCAATGGCATTCCTCTCAGCATATTCCTTTTTTGATTTAGCCTTCTGGTATGCTGATTTCTTCACAGGTTTTCCTTTTGTGGCAGCTGTCATCCTTATGCTGTTTTCTTTACACCAATTGCGATTCTTATTGGTAGCATAGATTTTATCGGCCTGTATAAGTTCAGGGTAATAACCAAACAAAGCCTTGTAGGCCTCTGCCTGATTGATCAGGTCCTCACTTTCATTATAGGCATTCCAGCTTAGGTTATCCTTGGTCATGAACCCATCCATGAGTGAAAGGCCCAACTTGGCACCAAACTCTACACTCTTGCCCTGCTTGCCCCTCACTATCGGGCGTACATGGGGTTGTGAGATGCTCACTATCCGATCTTTACATTGGTGTGGGCTTTCTTGCTCATACATGCCTTGTTGCTGCTTATAAAGGGTATGGACCACCATCAGTTCCTGCTGGGTTTTGTGGGGAAAAGGAAACGGCCCTTCCAACAGGTCCAGCATTTGATCGATATGGCCAGGTTCCTTTTTACACAGTTGAGCAACACACGGATGGCCTTGCGGATCGATACAGCTGATTTTTTCTTCTTTTTGGCTTCCTGCAAATAACGCTTATGGGCCATCCTGCGGTAAGTCCTAGGTTTGACCTCCATCTTGTCCCTGAGCAGGTCAAACAACCGGTCAACCATCTTTTCGGTCTTGATACGGGCTTCATTGACCAAACCAAGATCATTTGGGTAGGTGATGTATTGATCTGCCACAGTGGCATCTATCTTTAATTTACCTTTTGGCCTTTTAGATACCGCACCCTTTTGGTTTGGTTTCCGGTCAGGAAGGAACACCATCATGATGATTTTCGAGAATGCATCGAAAGTATCATCCCCTAGTTTTTTTCGCATCTCCACAAAAAGCGTAGGCGAAAACACCAAACCAGGTGTGTAATGGTCCAAACCAAGAAAGAACTGCATGTATGGGTTTTCGCTGATGGTCAGCAAGGTCTCTTCATCGGACAACCCCAGTTTATGTTTTATAATAAATGCCCCTATGATGTGCCTTGGGTTGACGCTCTTTGCCCCCATGTTGACGCTGAATTTCCTTTTGTAGATATTTACCAACTCATCCCATGGCAACAAGTTTGCAAGTGCTATCCATCTGTTGTTTGGGTTGAGTTTGATGGAGTTAATGGAGGAAAATTCTTCTATTTTGGTTTGGTACTGCGATGTGTAATCGATCATATGCAATGTTATACGTCAAATATACAAATAACCTTGCATGTATAAAAATATATTTACACGTGAATCGCTTAATATGAGCAATCAAGGTCGTTTTTATCCAATCTGAGGAAGCCCTAATTACAATTGACTGATTAGAAAGATATTCGTACCTCATTTTAATGTTATTGATACCCGGCCCGCTTGTTTTTTCAGTACTGGCTCTTTTCTGAAGATTATTAGTAACCATCAGCCACTTGTCTTGAACAGAAACCTCGATTTTAAGCGGTTTTAACTCTGACACGATGTTATGCTTGATTGCGTTTTCGATTAACATTTGCAAGGCCAAAGGAGGAATCTGGAGATCTTTAGCATAGTTGGGTATGTTAATGGTTACATTAACCCGCATTATTCATAGGCCACCAATTTTGGGATTAATAATGGGTTGCTAACTATTTTTGATTGGAGTGTATGTATTAATTTGAAGATCAACCAGGTTTCTGGATTTCAAAGGACATTAGAGCGTTTTTTTGTTAGAATTTTTCAATTTTCAGTCAAAGCTCTATTGTGTTCTTATGGAAGAACATTTTTTTGATTAAACTAAACTGTTTAACTGATCGGTCAGTTCACCGTAAGCAAATCGCCCAGCAGGTATTGATATCTAAAGGCTCTTGAGAATTGTATTGTCAATGATCTTTTCCTTTCTTTCAGGCACGCCCCAACCTTCATCAGGTAAAGCCGGATATTGTCCACTTGCCATCGTTTAGCAAAGTGGTGTTTTGTTTTGGCAATTAATAATTTAATCTGCCGGAACATTTCATAACAGAGGGTAGCGATGATTAAACGCATGAAATTGGCCCAGTAGCGATGACAGGAAAGCCGGTCGGAATAAGTCATGTTTTTGAGTTCCTTTATTCGATTTTCACTGGCATCACCTCGCTTGACATAAAAATCAAAGTAAATCTGTTGAGCGGTCATCGCTTCAAAGTTGCTCACAAAGTAACGGACATTCATTCCTTTTCCGGTAGACTCCACTTTGGCGTACAGCTTTTCAGAACGATCCCAGCTTTTGGCCTGGTAAGTAAACGGGCCAACAAACTCTTGATGTTTGATGATTTTTGAAGCATATTCCTTTTTTACTTCAATGATAGTCTGTTTGGTAAAAGTCTTTAAAACTTCATTACTACTAATACCTAAACAAAATTGAAGGTCAAACTGCTTAGCTATCCGATAAAAAGATGCTCCTGAAAAGCCACTATCCGCTCGAATAAGGATCTTTACTGAGGGCAGTTTTTTTCTGATTTTAATGACAATCCTTTTCAATAAGGCCACAAACCATTTGTTGGAGTGACAATTGCCCGGACGTAGTACTGGTAAAATGACCTGACCGGTGTTCCCGTCCTTAAAGAACAACTCATGGTACATAGTCTGTCCATAATAGCCATTATACAAACTGAGTTGTTGGGATCCATGAGTAGGGTCATCGGTACCATCTACATCAATGATGATTTGACCAGTCTTCTCTTTCAACTCCTCTACATAACGGTCTACAAACCATTGACTCATCTGGTAGATCAGACTCCGATCGGCCTTGTTTTCAAATCGACTTAAAGTAGGCTGGGAACATAATCCGCTATCTAGTACTTTACGGATCACCGGATCCTCTCGGAGTTTTTGTTCGTCATTGCAATCCTGATAGCCCTGCATCATTAAAAACACCCGTTGGCGAAGCATTTCTTCATAAGTGTATTCGATAAAAAAGGGGTTTCGATAGTCAGGAATCAGTGCGGCGAAGCTTTTTAATAGACCAGTCTTTCTCTCTACTTTTTCACTTAACAATATCGCTCCGTCTGAGCTAATCGCTGATGCTGAAAAATCAAATTTAAAAGCTTGTTTTCCTCGATAAAATACGGTATCTTTTTCCTTATATTCAGGCATAAATTAATTGCTTATTTTGTTGTCTAACTATCTCAATATAAGCAATTTATGCCTGTTTTTTATTGTCTACTATGAATTTTTCGGGTTAAGTAATTGAGTTTTTGACATGGGGTTCTTCTTCATCCAATTCAAAGGTGGATAGCCATGAACCCTTGTCTGATTTTATCTTACCGAACTGTTGAAATTAGTAGATGAATCGTAGGAATCATCGGCGGTAACGTTGAATCGGAAGAGAATGTTGATTGCCTCGTACCCTATGGTTTCCTAAAAGGAAGGTAACCGCATTATAATTGTGGGGTAGGTTGCCCCTTTAGGGGTCAGAGGTGTTTAGGAGACATTAACTCGTCCTAAATTAAGGTGTATGATAATTTTAGGACTATACCTGCACCCTTTTATTCCCTAAAGAGAGCCTACCCGCTTATATAGAGCGATGGGTTGCCCATTAAGGGGATAAGGGTGCGCAGGCTGCATATGATAAACTTCCTGCTCACTCTTTGATTCCTTTAAGGCCGTCTCCTTCCGATAAGTTAGCGTTAGTTGCTCTTTTGCCAGCTACTGGCGTAAGCGTCAGGGGTTAGGGGGCGCTTGGGCCAATTTCACTCTTATGTCTTCAATTACTTTTTGTGGAAAGTTCAAAACTTGCTTAGTAAACCTCAAATCCCTCAGACCAAACTCCGTCATTACCCTTGTTCTTTCTTGATCACGAACCTCTTGCTCTTTTCGAGAATGAATCGAAGTTGACTGTGATAAAAAGTTTATAAATTCGTGATAGATTCTTCACCATTGCACCGTTAATTAAAGCAAACAACTATAAAAATGAAGACTTTATTAAAACTTGTGGGCATATACGCTTTTATGGTCTCAACAACTTATTGTTCAATAGGACAGCAAAACGGATCCTCTTCTTCTGTCGAAAAAGTAGTTAAGAGTGACGACCATTGGAAGGCGCAGTTGAGCCCATTACAATATCGCATATTGAGAGAAAAAGGTACTGAAAGACCCTTTACCGGAGAATACGATAACTTCAAAGGAAAAGGAATTTTTCTTTGCGCAGCATGTGGAAATCCGCTGTTCCACTCTAAAACCAAATTTGATTCCGGCACAGGGTGGCCCAGCTTTTACACTTATGCCAGTGATACCAGCTTATTGGATCTGGCTGATTATAAATACGGTATGGTCCGAACTGAGGTGATATGTGCCAAATGTGAGGGACACCTGGGTCATGTTTTTGAAGACGGTCCACAACCAACAGGATTGAGGTATTGTATTAATTCAGCTTCATTGGAGTTTAAGAAAGAGGAGTAAGAAGATGCAAGCTTCGCCAAAGGCATCGGCCGTAGGTGAAGGCTTTTGCCTTGGTGTGCAAAGTACTTTGTAAATGCGGACATGAAAGATTGATAGATTAGAATTAGGCTAATTAACCAGTCGTTTTTAGCTGTAAGTTTTCTTACAATTGTCAATTAGAGAATAATAGTTAAGGGCACCTCTTTTAGTGGTGCCCTTAACTATTTAACTATCAGTCTTTGTTCTTGGGTCTTGGGTAAATTAATCTTGCGAATGACGAATTCGGGTTAATTAGTACCCTAAAGGCATCCTTTTTTTCTTCCTCGGCATTTACCTATTTTTAGGCTTCGCTCAAATGAAATGGATTAATGTCAAAACGTAACCTGGCAGGATTCACCTTAACTGTCATCTCCTTACTCCTCCTCTATCCCGGATTGACCTTCCCCATGTTTCGACTGGAAATTGGTGCCGAATTCCCCATCGTGGGAAGAGTGAGTCTTTATGAACAAACACAGAGCATATTACAAACTGTTGAGACCTTATATGATAATGACAACGCCATTGTCGCTTTCCTAATCCTCTTCTTTAGTGTGATGGTACCTTTCATAAAAGCAGTAATACTGATGATTGCGCTCTTTGCTAAACATTTAAAGCAGCGGGCGCTGCTTTTTAAGTTTGTTCATGCCATAGGAAAATGGTCCATGGCCGATGTGTTTGTGGTGGGTGTATTTATTGCTTACCTATCTACAAAGTCCAACAGTTCAATCTTTGCTGAGTTACACAATGGCTTTTATTACTTCACTGGTTATTGTCTGATTTCATTGACGGCCCTTCAAGTGATGAAGATTGATACGGTGGAAGGTGAAGAAAGTAAAATCAGTTATTAAATATCAAATAACTTTCCGTCATTATCCGACTTGAACGGATAATCCCATGAAGTAGCTGGATTCCCCGGTCTTCTTTTTAGTGGCTATTTTCAACCCGGATTTGTCATTGGATTTGTAACGAGAGTCTAAGTTGCTGTGAGATAGGTACTCGCACCGTGCTTCGCCGTAGCGGCTTCGCGAAGGCACAACAGGATTTCGATCGTGGAGGCATAGTATCATTAGGGTGAGCGTCGAAATTCGAGCCTGCCTTGCCTTGTCAGGCAGGCAAGTGCCTGAATTGCAGTAAATTAGGCTGCGCAGTAAATTTCTAATTACAATTCCGGGTTAAATCCTATGGGATGTCAGCAGTGGAGAATTAGTGACTTCCTCAAGTTACTCTACCAACAACAACCGAAAACAACTCCCCCTTTGAAGGGGGTGAGGGGGATGTTTATAGCGAGCTTTTGCAGGAAATAATGTATAACTTTCTTGCTCTCTTAACCCCTAAAAGGGCAACCCACTTCTTGGATACTTTGATCAGGATCTCCTCCAAATGTTTCAATATTCTTAACCACCCAGGCAAAGGCAGTTGTGGCATCTTCAATATGCGCAGGATGCATTACACCCGGAGACAACCTATAATTTGCGGAAACAACCCCAAATCCCAGAGGCACAAAACGAACAGCTATATTTTCTCCCCAAAACTTATTCCTTCCTGTAAAGCGCCCCCGTGAAAGAATCAACCACGATATACCCATCACTACTTACCTTCACTCCAATATCACCTTCCTCTTCTTAGGATACTTCACTTCATATTGAAGTGACAAATCTTTGCTCTCTCTGGGGCCGATATCCATTTTCCAGGTGACTTCTCCGCTCTGCCTGTTCAACTGGCCACCACTTAACTCTACCGTTTCAACAGTAATCTCGCTATTGGTTGAGACCGGTATTTGATCAAAAATGGTGAGAGATACAGGCTGTGATTTAGTGTTACGTACCGAAATCTCAAACCCACGACTCTCGGTTCTGTTGCTCCCTATAGTTCGCGTTTTGGAGAACTGATCACTTTTCTTCCTGGTCAAGACAATGCCCTTATCCCTGCCAAGCGACAGATCCAATGTATCATTGACATTCCCGGCATTGAGATAAGACTTACCCACATAGGCATCTTCAAAATAGAGATTGGCCCGACCACTTAGGAGATTCAATTGGTTCCAATCTACAATCCTGGCAATGAGAAAAGCATCCCGGTCCAATTTAGGTATGGCATAGTATTCATAGCTTGCTTCTATGGAATGTTGACTAAGGTCTACGGAGAAACGGTCTCCGTTAGACTGCACTGAGTAGGGTATATCTACTTCAAATTGGACAGTTGTGGTGTTTTCAACCGTAGTTGTAGTCACCAAGTCAGCATCAAAAAAATCCTCTTCTTCGTCCTCCATCCCAAAACCGGCAGCCATCTCCTCAGGCGCTTCCTCCATACTGGGCGCTGCCATAACCCTGCGCCTCTCGAAGGTTACGTATTCCTGGTAAAAATCCAGGTACCACGTAGTCAATTGGGGTGCGGTTCCACTTTGATTAGGATTTCCGTTTGAAAAACTAAGTTTTACATTATTCCAGTCAACACCGGTATTTTGGTATACTTCTGCTTTATAACTTAACTCTACCGGGCTTTCAATATCACTGACCCTGATATCATATTGAGGTGTCCATCCTGCATTTCTTGCCACATAAGATATATTGAAACGACCCCTGGTTGCCCTTTGGGTTCTTACCCGAATAGCAATTTCACTACTGGGAGTATTGGCCCGTGTATTCCATTCATTAAGTTGAAGTTGAATTTTTGATTTTTCTTCATTCAGTTCTTTAATCCTTTTCTTTAATGCTATTTCTTCCCGGGCCATCACAGTCATTTCAGTTTCGAAATATTTGACCACTTGCTGCAGCTGTGTGATGGTGACGCTGGAATTCTCCCCGGCTAACTTTTTGTTGGCATTAAGTAAACTGCCCTTTTCTTTTATAATCATTTGTTTGGCCTGCTCCAAAGAGAGCTCATCATCGATTCCGGCAATCAGTTGTTTTAAACTATCCACCTTTTGATCCTTGCCCAACAGATCGTCCAAATAATTGATCCGATGATTCACAGCCAATAAAGTAAATGCACCTTCCGCTTTGACCTGGATACTTTGATCATTAAGATGTGGAGTCAATCCTTTGGCAACAATGATAGTCTCACCTGTTGGTAGCTGCATTTCGCCCGTTCGCAGAATTTGAGCGCTGCGTACATAAACCGTAACTTCTTTGATGTTGGTTTGAAGCGGCTTCTCAGGAAAATTCTGTGCCGAGACAGGAAGGGTAATGAATATAAAGATTAACGATCTCATAGCATTTAGTTTTCTCTAATGATGAAGGAGGCAACAAATTTCCATAAAATTTGGCAGATTAGAAGTAATTACCTTCTATGGGGACTATTTCCGCTTAAGAGCTTGTTTACGAGTGAGACCTGCGAGCGCCATCAATTGTTAACCCGCATTATTCATAGGCCACCAATTTTGGGATTAATAATGGGTTGCTAACTATTTTTGATTGGAGTGTATGTATTAATTTGAAGATCAACCAGGTTTCTGGATTTCAAAGGACATTAGAGCGTTTTTTTGTTAGAATTTTTCAATTTTCAGTCAAAGCACTATTGTGTTCTTATGGAAGAACATTTTTTTGATTAAACCAAACTGTTTAACTGATCGGTCAGTTCACCGTAAGCAAATCGCCCAGCAGGTATTGATATCTAAAGGCTCTTGAGAATTGTATTGTCAATGATCTTTTCCTTTCTTTCAGGCACGCCCCAACCTTCATCAGGTAAAGCCGGATATTGTCCACTTGCCATCGTTTAGCAAAGTGGTGTTTTGTTTTGGCAATTAATAATTTAATCTGCCGGAACATTTCATAACAGAGGGTAGCGATGATTAAACGCATGAAATTGGCCCAGTAGCGATGACAGGAAAGCCGGTCGGAATAAGTCATGTTTTTGAGTTCCTTTATTCGATTTTCACTGGCATCACCTCGCTTGACATAAAAATCAAAGTAAATCTGTTGAGCGGTCATCGCTTCAAAGTTGCTCACAAAGTAACGGACATTCATTCCTTTTCCGGTAGACTCCACTTTGGCGTACAGCTTTTCAGAACGATCCCAGCTTTTGGCCTGGTAAGTAAACGGGCCAACAAACTCTTGATGTTTGATGATTTTTGAAGCATATTCCTTTTTTACTTCAATGATAGTCTGTTTGGTAAAAGTCTTTAAAACTTCATTACTACTAATACCTAAACAAAATTGAAGGTCAAACTGCTTAGCTATCCGATAAAAAGATGCTCCTGAAAAGCCACTATCCGCTCGAATAAGGATCTTTACTGAGGGCAGTTTTTTTCTGATTTTAATGACAATCCTTTTCAATAAGGCCACAAACCATTTGTTGGAGTGACAATTGCCCGGACGTAGTACTGGTAAAATGACCTGACCGGTGTTCCCGTCCTTAAAGAACAACTCATGGTACATAGTCTGTCCATAATAGCCATTATACAAACTGAGTTGTTGGGATCCATGAGTAGGGTCATCGGTACCATCTACATCAATGATGATTTGACCAGTCTTCTCTTTCAACTCCTCTACATAACGGTCTACAAACCATTGACTCATCTGGTAGATCAGACTCCGATCGGCCTTGTTTTCAAATCGACTTAAAGTAGGCTGGGAACATAATCCGCTATCTAGTACTTTACGGATCACCGGATCCTCTCGGAGTTTTTGTTCGTCATTGCAATCCTGATAGCCCTGCATCATTAAAAACACCCGTTGGCGAAGCATTTCTTCATAAGTGTATTCGATAAAAAAGGGGTTTCGATAGTCAGGAATCAGTGCGGCGAAGCTTTTTAATAGACCAGTCTTTCTCTCTACTTTTTCACTTAACAATATCGCTCCGTCTGAGCTAATCGCTGATGCTGAAAAATCAAATTTAAAAGCTTGTTTTCCTCGATAAAATACGGTATCTTTTTCCTTATATTCAGGCATAAATTAATTGCTTATTTTGTTGTCTAACTATCTCAATATAAGCAATTTATGCCTGTTTTTTATTGTCTACTATGAATTTTTCGGGTTAAGATAGCAGCTTTGGTATAGGGAGAAGCAAAAAAGGGGATAATGGTGCTCTGGAAAAAGAATCCAGAGTTTACTTTTAGAACAAGCTCCAATGTGTTGGGTCACCCTTTAAGTCAGCTCTGTAGCCAGCTAAGGCGCAGCGTTAGGGGTCGGCGTTGAGATGGCACTATGATATCACTATTATCAATCACTATTTCCTCTAAAAAACGGATGTTTGTTTAAGGGCAACTTAGCTAAGGAATGATACTCTCCTTTTAAGCCAATTGGTGTTTTGGTCCTTATGTTATGGACTGTTTCGATTGATGCTCTGGCCTCCTCTATACCAAAACCCTTTCCTTGGAGAATTGCCTGATAACTGGTTGTATGAAGATCTGCGAACCCACCACTGAACTCTATCTCTTCGCCATCGACTGTTATTGAACGATAGGTTCTAGCAGCATTGGCTTTTATCTCAGAGGGTAAAGTTTCGTAGTTAATACTGAGAAACCATCGAACCCGTGCTTTCTCATATTCGAGGTAGCCGGCAGCCCGGTCGTGGGTATGGATATGCACAATATTCTCCTGCAATTTGCCAAAGAGATAGTTCAGCATGTCATAGAAATGCACACCAATATTGGTGGCAATACCTCCTGACTTATTGATATTCCCTTTCCAGGAAGTGTAGTACCAATGTCCACGAGAAGTAAGATAGGTCAGATCTACCTCGTACTTTTTATCACTCTTCTCAGTCCTTATTTTTTCCTTCAACGCGATAATACTGGGATGCACACGCAGTTGCAGAATATTAAAGATCTTCTTCCCACTCTCCGCTTCAATTTCTTTCAGTCCATCGATGTTCCAGGGATTAAGAACCAGGGGTTTTTCGCAAATAACATCTGCACCTTGTCGCAGTCCGAATCTGATATGGGCATCATGCAGGTAATTGGGTGTGCACACACTCAGGTAATCAATTGAGCTTCCTGCTCTCTTTAATTTATCCAGGTGCCTGTCAAATCGTTCAAATTCCGTAAAGAAGTCTGCGCTGGGAAAATAACTGTCAATAACACCTACACTGTCAAACTTGTCCATCGCCGAAACCAGATCATTCCCGGTGTCTTTAATGGCCCGCATGTGGCGGGGAGCGATATAGCCGGCGGCGCCAAGGAGGGCGAATTTTTTCATCAGTTAGATATATACAACATTCAGTATTGGGAGTTTGTAAGTTCAAGTAATAAGTGCAATTTTCCTTTGTAGCACTTGCTTTGCGTTTAGGTAATTAAATTTTCTAACAGGGCGTTCATTGATTTTGTTTTCAACAACTTTGATTTGCTCCTCTGTAACAAATCTAATATCTGTTTTCTTAGGATAAAACCTTCTGATTACCCCAATCCTATTTTCAACTGTCCCTTTATCCTGACTAGTATAGGGACGAGTGAAATAGGCATCCACATCAAGGGATTGAGCAATCAACTCATGTTTAGAAAATGCCATATCATTATCAAAAGTGAGTGTTTCCAGTTTGTGTTTATCCTGAGAGAGTTCCTCCACAATAGCTTCGGCCATTTGATCGGCATTTTTACTGTGCATCTTTCTGATTCTGGTAAAAAGACTTGCTCGGTCTGTCATCACCAACAAAGAGCCTTTGTGGTTTTTACCCATCATTAAATCGACTTCTATATCTCCCAATCGTTCCCTTTTGTTAATGATCTGGGGTCGCTGTTCAATTGATACCCTATTCGGGATAATACCTCTACGATCTTTTCTGTTTCCTCGTTTGCGCCTTCGTTTGCCATGTTTTAGATATGTGTATAGTTGTTTGTATTCTTGGTTCTCCTGGTGGTTGGTGTGCTTACATTCCCATATCCATTGGTAAATCCATTCATGGCTAAGTGGACATTCTCTCGTTTTCTTTCCCTGATGGCTGATCAATTCAGGACTCCATCTATCTTCTTGGAGCCGGTTAACTATCCAGTCTTTCATGGGTTTGGTGAAAATCACTCTTTTTGGCTTTTCTTGATGACGAAGATTGGTCCTCCTTTGTGCATTTGCTGTTCGATAGACACCAGCTCCCCTACCTCTTGAACCACACATTTCGCTTAAGCTCACGTGAGATCGTAGATGGGTGAAAATGAACGATACAGGCAATCTCCTTTTGAGTAGCTCCTGTTTTCAATAATGCTTCAATTTGATACCTTTGATCAATACTGAGATGTGTGTAGTTTTTTGACATTTTGCAATCCAAAGATTGCACTGCTCAGGCAATTGAAGGATGAAAAAGCCCTTAAAAGCTTTTTCATCCTTCAATTGCACTTATTAGTTGATCTCAGCGTTCAATATTCTCCTATTCATGGAATTTCTGTCTGACCTGCAGGCAGGCTTCGCTTTGCTGCCAATGACGCTAGTTGATTATTCTCTACTTAATCAATTAATTTGCGCCATGGTTGTATCGCAAAAACCATCTAATTCGACTGTGAAGACACAGTCGAAGGCGAGAATAATTTTTCAGAGGATGATTAATTTTAATTGCCAATGATTCAATCTTCCGGTTTCCAACTGCTGACTCCCTAAACTTTCCTCACCACTCCATCTTCAAGAGCATATTTCTCCCCATTCTCCTCACAAATAGCAATTCCTTTCTCATCAAATTCCAGCCTATTACCATACTCAGACATCCAACCTACTTGTTTGGCTGGGTTGCCTACTACTAAGGCATAATCCAGAACGGTCTTGGTTACCACTGCTCCGGCTCCTATAAAAGCAAAACGGCCAATATTATGGCCGCAAACAATGGTGACATTAGCGCCAATTGAAGCTCCTTTCTTGACAAGGGTTTTAAAATACTCCCCGCGTCGGTTTAGTGCACTGCGTGGATTGGTTACATTGGTGAAGACCATGGATGGCCCGAGGAAAACATCGTCTTCACAAATTACGCCCGTATAAATGGACACATTGTTTTGCACCTTCACATTATTACCCAATACTACATCCGGAGATACCACCACATTCTGACCAATATTACAATTCTCCCCGATCACACAATTAGACATAATGTGGGAGAAGTGCCAGATCTTGGTCCCGTCGCCTATCTGGCAGCCTTCATCAATATATGTAGATTCGTGAGCGAAATAGCTCATTTATTTTTCGTTCTAATCCCCCACCGGATGGGTTAAGGGTGGGTCCAAATTATTATAAAAGTAACCATCCCCCCAAGATGAGAATGGATTTGTTATCGAGGTTCATCGTGATGCTGAGAGTGAAAAGTATTTGCAGTTAAGCGTTAAAATACTCTTTAATCTTTCCCACAATATACTCTCGGTGCTCATCCTTCATCTCGGTATGCATTGGTAAACTCAATATTGTCTTTGAGAGCCGTTCGGTAACCGGAAAACTGCCTTCCGGATAATCGAGGGAGCTATAGGCTTTCTGTAAATGCAGGGGTACCGGGTAATAAATAACTGATGGAACACCCTGATCAGCCAAAAACTGTTTAAACTCATCTCTGTTTTCATTAACTGTCAAAGTGTACTGATGAAATACAAGTGTAGTATTGGAGAACCGTTGAGGTATTTTAATCCCCTCAATTGAACCCAATTCGTTATCGTAGTATTCTGCAAGCGTTTGGCGGCTTTCTATAAATTGATCGAGGTACTTCAATTTTACACTAAGAATTGCGGCTTGCAAACTGTCTAGTCGGGAATTACAACCGATTAAGTCATGATGATACTTAATTCGTTGGCCATGATTGGCAACTAGCCAGGCCTTTTCAGCCAGTTCTTTATTATGGGTGAATAGGGCACCCCCGTCGCCGAAGGCTCCCAGGTTTTTGGCTGGATAGAACGACGTTGTTCCCAGGTCAGCAATGGTTCCCAGTTTCTTAAATGAACCATCATTAAAAATGTATTCACCACCAATCGCCTGGGCATTGTCTTCAACCACTTTCAGTCCATTTTTTTCGGCGATTTCCATAAGAGGCTCCATATCCGCCCCCTGACCATATAAATGCACCGGAACAATAGCTTTGGTTTTTGATGTAATGGCCTCAGAAATCTGGTTAAAGTCAATGGTAAACCGATCCGGATCGACATCCACGAAAACCGACTTTAACCTGAGAAGCGCAATCACCTCAGCCGTGGCCACATAGGTATGTACTGGCAGTATTACCTCATCGCCCGGTTCCAATCCCAATGTCATCAGTGCAATCTGCAACGCATCTGTTCCGTTGGCACAGGGCACCACATGGCATCCGCCCATATATTCACTCAATTCATTTTTGAACTGATGAACCGCAGGACCATTGATAAAAGCATTACTATCAATTGCGTCCTGAATAGCTTTATTTATCTCCTCCTTAATATTAAGGTATTGAGTCCTTAGATCAACAAAAGGGATTTTTGGTATGTTAATTTTCTGATCCATTTCTAATTGAACCGTCATTTTGAGGGAGTGTAGCGACCGAAGAATCTCGTTCTATATTGACGGGACCCCTGGTTTTTGGCGTTGTCACCAACCACTCTATTGCATAGCTCCGCTCTTTTAGTCACAAAACTTAGCCAGGCTCACAAACATAGAGGTTATTGTAAAGTTACTTAATGCACTTTAACCTTATAATCATCAAAAACGAGTAACAATTTTACTCAATTTTGGTGTGTTTAATGCTTAACCCGCATTATTCATAGGCCACCAATTTTGGGATTAATAATGGGTTGCTAACTATTTTTGATTGGAGTGTATGTATTAATTTGAAGATCAACCAGGTTTCTGGATTTCAAAGGACATTAGAGCGTTTTTTTGTTAGAATTTTTCAATTTTCAGTCAAAGCTCTATTGTGTTCTTATGGAAGAACATTTTTTTGATTAAACTAAACTGTTTAACTGATCGGTCAGTTCACCGTAAGCAAATCGCCCAGCAGGTATTGATATCTAAAGGCTCTTGAGAATTGTATTGTCAATGATCTTTTCCTTTCTTTCAGGCACGCCCCAACCTTCATCAGGTAAAGCCGGATATTGTCCACTTGCCATCGTTTAGCAAAGTGGTGTTTTGTTTTGGCAATTAATAATTTAATCTGCCGGAACATTTCATAACAGAGGGTAGCGATGATTAAACGCATGAAATTGGCCCAGTAGCGATGACAGGAAAGCCGGTCGGAATAAGTCATGTTTTTGAGTTCCTTTATTCGATTTTCACTGGCATCACCTCGCTTGACATAAAAATCAAAGTAAATCTGTTGAGCGGTCATCGCTTCAAAGTTGCTCACAAAGTAACGGACATTCATTCCTTTTCCGGTAGACTCCACTTTGGCGTACAGCTTTTCAGAACGATCCCAGCTTTTGGCCTGGTAAGTAAACGGGCCAACAAACTCTTGATGTTTGATGATTTTTGAAGCATATTCCTTTTTTACTTCAATGATAGTCTGTTTGGTAAAAGTCTTTAAAACTTCATTACTACTAATACCTAAACAAAATTGAAGGTCAAACTGCTTAGCTATCCGATAAAAAGATGCTCCTGAAAAGCCACTATCCGCTCGAATAAGGATCTTTACTGAGGGCAGTTTTTTTCTGATTTTAATGACAATCCTTTTCAATAAGGCCACAAACCATTTGTTGGAGTGACAATTGCCCGGACGTAGTACTGGTAAAATGACCTGACCGGTGTTCCCGTCCTTAAAGAACAACTCATGGTACATAGTCTGTCCATAATAGCCATTATACAAACTGAGTTGTTGGGATCCATGAGTAGGGTCATCGGTACCATCTACATCAATGATGATTTGACCAGTCTTCTCTTTCAACTCCTCTACATAACGGTCTACAAACCATTGACTCATCTGGTAGATCAGACTCCGATCGGCCTTGTTTTCAAATCGACTTAAAGTAGGCTGGGAACATAATCCGCTATCTAGTACTTTACGGATCACCGGATCCTCTCGGAGTTTTTGTTCGTCATTGCAATCCTGATAGCCCTGCATCATTAAAAACACCCGTTGGTGAAGCATTTCTTCATAAGTGTATTCGATAAAAAAGGGGTTTCGATAGTCAGGAATCAGTGCGGCGAAGCTTTTTAATAGACCAGTCTTTCTCTCTACTTTTTCACTTAACAATATCGCTCCGTCTGAGCTAATCGCTGATGCTGAAAAATCAAATTTAAAAGCTTGTTTTCCTCGATAAAATACGGTATCTTTTTCCTTATATTCAGGCATAAATTAATTGCTTATTTTGTTGTCTAACTATCTCAATATAAGCAATTTATGCCTGTTTTTTATTGTCTACTATGAATTTTTCGGGTTAATTCAAATTTTCACATTGTTTATAAAATCAGATTTTTCAATAAGTCATTACCACTCCCATTTTCTAACTTCATTTTGGATATTGATTATCGCAAGTGGTATTTAATAGATGGAAAGTATGACAATAACTATAGTACGCAAACTTTAGATCATCTAACGAAATCGGCTTTATTCGCACAACCCATTCTCCAACATAACTGAACTACTATGCACTGAAAGTGCATAGGTTTTTAAAAATAGGCATAAGAATGAAATTCTTATTCAATTAAAAAATTATCACTGCCAGGATCTGTCGGACTACGGTGATGTTCAAGGTATTCATCCACCATTTTGTCTGTTATATTTCCCGTACTCCAGGCTCCATATCCAACAGCCCAAAAATGCCGACCCCAATATTGTTTCCTAAGCGCAGGAAACTCTTCTTGAATACGACGAGAAGTTCTGCCTTTCAACCGCTTCACAACGTTACTTATAGAGATGGATGGGGGATATTCAATGTGAATATGAACGTGATCTTTGCTCACTACACCTTTCAATATTTTGACATCTTCCGATTCACATATTTGGCGTACCAATTCTCTACATCTTTCTTGAATATCTCCTTTCAAAACATCATAGCGATATTTCGTAACCCATACTATATGAGCTGTCAACCACGTAACAGTATGGCTTCCAAGTCGTTGCTTTTCACTCATGAGTTAAATTTACTAAAGTGTGTAGCAACTAAAGTCTTGCACTAAAAGTGCATAGTTTTAACTAACGATTGGGACCAATAAAAAAATATCGATTTGATCCGGTTGGCTCGCTAATGGTTTGATAACCAAATCTGTTTTTTTTACTACTTCCAATTATAATATTGAATAGAATATCTTCCGACTTAAGGGCAAGGGCACCTACACAACCTTCATCAACATCTAAAGATGTTAAAGACCATTGCTCCGATTCCTCATTTTTTCCCAGAAAACCTAAAATAACCACAGGGTCTTCCGGTCTATGTGAAACCTCGAATTGATTCAATGGAAATGTCAGCCCATCCCCTCTTGCTTTAATAACCGCTTCCTTCCTGGTCCAGCAGTTAAAAAAAGAAAGAGCCCTTTGGTCTGGGCTTACGGCATCCAAGACTTCGATTTCTCCTTGAGCAAAGAAGTGGCAGGCAATACTATCAAACTCAAGATCATCTTTCACTAATTCCAGATCGACACCCAGTGGTGTATTCTGAGTGAAGGCCAAGAAAACCGGTCTTGCGAATGGGATATATTGAATTGAAAATTGGGATATTTAGAAAGATATGGTTTGCCGTAGGGTCCGTAGTTAAAAACGATCGCATGAGATTCACAGTTCAAATATTGCCCTATCAAAGTCCGTAAAATTCCACGTCTTGCGATAAAATAATTTCTATCTCTTTCGAATGTGTATTTGTCGGCCCTAATCAATTCGTCAGATGACAACATTCCATAACAGGTTTCAAGAAATATGGGATCAACATTCATATCTGCCCTCCAAATATCTACAACGTCATCTTGCAATTCCATTAGACCGAATTTTACTTCTTAATTGCTGCAACCACAGCCATGGAATCAGCCCACTAGACGTCTTCAACATCATTGGACATATCCAATTCAACAACTTTCAGTTTGAAGGACGAAAAATACTTTAAAAAATCTTTGATGAGCTCTACTCGATGAATCTATTTTCCAACGTAAGGTACGTAAATACTCATTTTCCTTCAATTAAGATGTCGCGAAGGGAATGAAGTATTCCGAAAATGTAACGCCATGGACATACTTCATGTTCCTCATTGAGTGGATAGCTATGGAAGCTGATTGCGTCAAAAAGTCTCGGATTGTTAATAGTGTCTTGTTAAAGGCCTGGGACCAATTCAATTTTCCTGTCAGGATATTGAGCAGACCATTTTTGGTAACTTTCGATAACATATTGGTTACATTCCATGATAGTATGAGATTTTACTCCTCTTTTTTATATCATCTCTGAGGCTATCCACTGCCAACTCCTATTTCCATTAGATCTCCCTGATCATGGGCTAGGTCTTTGAGTTCAAAGCTTATGTCAAACGCAGAGCGTTTTAATTTTCGAGGCATATTAGTAGCTCAATTTATCTAGATTTTTTTGCACTTCTTTAGCAACTTCACTAATTAACGGCTCTCGTAGCATTAATTTATGTTTCCCTTCAATAACAATCTCCTCCTTCAAATTTTCGAGAAGAGTAGTATCCCAAGCATAAACTTTGTATTTGAAGTCTACTATTAGGGTTCTTAGCTTTCAATGGAATGGATGGAAGAATTGATGCGTGGGACGGTATTCCCTGGCGTAAAAAAGAAAAGGCCAGTCAACGTGAACTTCATGACCAGGAAATGCTACAGGGAGATGAGATGCAGGATTTCGAGGAGATAATGGTCATGGATAATTTTGGTGACTATGAGCTGATCAAAGTAGCCCGTGAGAAATCCGGTCATGGGGGAGGTGATAAGCGCTTGCAGGATAAGATCTTTGTTAATCCCGATGCCAATGATCCATTAAAGCATGCAGCGGGTTCAAGGGATGGGGCCATGTCCACTCTCATTGGTATTGCTGCCCGCAAGAGTATTGAAGAAAATCGTGTAGTGCGAATTGAAGTGTTGACTGATCTCAAATCTTTAGCCGTGAGGCCTTAGGTATTGCCCATTACAAATTTTCGTACATCTACGCTAAATCAAAAGGATCATTCATTTCCAATTGAAGCTCCAGGAGATTTGAAAAGGCGGTTTTTATCTATAGGAACACAGTGATGTCTCATCACCCGATTGTGCAATTCTGAAAATAGGTTTAAAGAGTTGAGCTAGTGTTTAGTAGTAAACCTGTTATTGACCGGTGCCATTCTCGAGGTGTGTAATGATATACTCTTCGACTCTCTTAGCCAGCCGTTCAATTGTAACGTCTTTAAATATTGCACTTACCGGAAGATTTATATAAATGGCCTCATTTATCCTGGCTATTATTCTTATCGCAAGTAACGATTGACCACCTAACGAAATGAAATCTTCAGTTATACTAATTTGTTTTATTCCTAAAACTGTCTGCCAAACGTCCGCTACTAAATTTTCAATTTCAGTTCTGGGAGCCACATATTCCTTCACTTTACCTATATCAGTAGGTAGATCACTTAGAGCATTTCGGTCGACCTTCCCGTTATGGTTTAGGGGCAATCTATCTAATCGATAAAATTGAGAAGGAATCATATATTCAGGCAGATGATTGCTTAACCCGAAAAATTCATAGTAGACAATAAAAAACAGGCATAAATTGCTTATATTGAGATAGTTAGACAACAAAATAAGCAATTAATTTATGCCTGAATATAAGGAAAAAGATACCGTATTTTATCGAGGAAAACAAGCTTTTAAATTTGATTTTTCAGCATCAGCGATTAGCTCAGACGGAGCGATATTGTTAAGTGAAAAAGTAGAGAGAAAGACTGGTCTATTAAAAAGCTTCGCCGCACTGATTCCTGACTATCGAAACCCCTTTTTTATCGAATACACTTATGAAGAAATGCTTCGCCAACGGGTGTTTTTAATGATGCAGGGCTATCAGGATTGCAATGACGAACAAAAACTCCGAGAGGATCCGGTGATCCGTAAAGTACTAGATAGCGGATTATGTTCCCAGCCTACTTTAAGTCGATTTGAAAACAAGGCCGATCGGAGTCTGATCTACCAGATGAGTCAATGGTTTGTAGACCGTTATGTAGAGGAGTTGAAAGAGAAGACTGGTCAAATCATCATTGATGTAGATGGTACCGATGACCCTACTCATGGATCCCAACAACTCAGTTTGTATAATGGCTATTATGGACAGACTATGTACCATGAGTTGTTCTTTAAGGACGGGAACACCGGTCAGGTCATTTTACCAGTACTACGTCCGGGCAATTGTCACTCCAACAAATGGTTTGTGGCCTTATTGAAAAGGATTGTCATTAAAATCAGAAAAAAACTGCCCTCAGTAAAGATCCTTATTCGAGCGGATAGTGGCTTTTCAGGAGCATCTTTTTATCGGATAGCTAAGCAGTTTGACCTTCAATTTTGTTTAGGTATTAGTAGTAATGAAGTTTTAAAGACTTTTACCAAACAGACTATCATTGAAGTAAAAAAGGAATATGCTTCAAAAATCATCAAACATCAAGAGTTTGTTGGCCCGTTTACTTACCAGGCCAAAAGCTGGGATCGTTCTGAAAAGCTGTACGCCAAAGTGGAGTCTACCGGAAAAGGAATGAATGTCCGTTACTTTGTGAGCAACTTTGAAGCGATGACCGCTCAACAGATTTACTTTGATTTTTATGTCAAGCGAGGTGATGCCAGTGAAAATCGAATAAAGGAACTCAAAAACATGACTTATTCCGACCGGCTTTCCTGTCATCGCTACTGGGCCAATTTCATGCGTTTAATCATCGCTACCCTCTGTTATGAAATGTTCCGGCAGATTAAATTATTAATTGCCAAAACAAAACACCACTTTGCTAAACGATGGCAAGTGGACAATATCCGGCTTTACCTGATGAAGGTTGGGGCGTGCCTGAAAGAAAGGAAAAGATCATTGACAATACAATTCTCAAGAGCCTTTAGATATCAATACCTGCTGGGCGATTTGCTTACGGTGAACTGACCGATCAGTTAAACAGTTTGATTTAATCAAAAAAATGTTCTTCCATAAGAACACAATAGAGCTTTGACTGAAAATTGAAAAATTCTAACAAAAAAACGCTCTAATGTCCTTTGAAATCCAGAAACCTGGTTGATCTTCAAATTAATACATACACTCCAATCAAAAATAGTTAGCAACCCATTATTAATCCCAAAATTGGTGGCCTATGAATAATGCGGGTTAAGAGTTTCATCTCTGCTTTTATGACCTGTTCTAACATCCCAGCTATATGGAAATGCATAATTGTGGTATCCCTTTTTCTTTTTGTGATAGTATATACCCACATCGTTGATCAGACAGTTCGTGGATCTCCCTGTATCACTTGGTCTAATCCAGGGAAGTTGCTCATCGAGGAAACTTAGAATATCTTCCAGACTTGCGTCGCAATACCTGTAAAAATCAACAAACCGGACCTTATCAAAGACCTCGTCATCTTCGAACATTGAAACGTCCATTAATCTGGAAACCGCATCGTCTGTTCGATGGTAGGCTTTACGTAAACTCAGTATTGTATCATCAATGGAAGCTACGTCCATTGTTTTGGTAAACAATTCCTCAGTCAACCTCGTTTCAAAAAATTGTCCTCTTGATAATCCTGTAACAATAAAAGGAATATTCTTTTCAAGGGCTAATTTAGTACTAAGTGTATATAACGTTTTGAAACACCCGTTGCATACATTGCAGTGTCTTTGGAGGCTATCTCTGAAAATGGCGTTCATGGCTGGAGTCTCACCAAATATGTGATCAATCCCAAGTTGTTCAACCACCCGTCTAATGTTTGCTTTTGCCTGATCAGATATATATCCATTATCTAAAGTAAATGCAAGGATTTGGATCCCCATTTCTGCAATCTGAGCTAGAGCATAGGTACTGTCTTTACCGCCGCTGAATAAAACAATGCAATCATAAGATGTATTCGATGTGGAGGTTTTAGGGGCTAAGAGTTTTTTCAGATCCAACATGGATTTGAAATATCCCCTGGTCTGTTGGCGATAGTTTTCATAAGACACGCAGAGATGGCAGATGCCATTTTGATCAAACTTGGCATTTGGGTAATTAGATGGCAGGCCACATTTATTACAATATTGAATTTCATCTTTTGTCGTAACAGGTACTTTTCGGTGAAGCCTGACCAGGGCATTCTCAATTTTTGGGTTGGCATTCAGAGCGGATTCGATTTCGCCCAATTCAATCCTTATACCCCCCACTTTTACCTGGTCATCAGTTCTACCCAGGCATTCCAGTACTCCATTCTCATTGACCTTTGCCATGTCTCCGGTTTTGTACATCAAATGGTCCTGCATGAACGGATTGGGAACAAATTTTTTATTAGTAAGTTTTGGATTATTCCAGTAGCCCTTTGCTAACCCTAAACCTGAGATATAGAGTTGACCGACAACATTGGCTGGAGCCTGGTTCAGGAACTCATCCAAAACAATGGCCACCGTGTTCTGGATTGGTTTTCCAATCGGAATGGACTCCATATAAGTATCGGCGTCGTCCACATGGAGACAAACACAACCAACCGTAGCTTCCGTGGGGCCATATTCATTGAAAATATCCACCTGGTGAGTGAAGGCAGTGTGGATAGATTTTATGTGCGATGATTTGAAGTCTTCACCGCCTACAATCAGACTTTTAATTTTGGAAGATTCCAGGTTCTCATTCAACAGAATGGCCAGATAAGAGGGTGTTAACTTAATAATATTTACCTGGTTCTGGCTGATGACGTCCAATATGGATAAATCGGTACCAGAGTCCTGTTCGGGGTAAATCACTATAGTACTTCCGGAAATTAAGGGTAAGAAGAGGGAGGTAATCGTGAGATCAAAAGCAATTGAAGTGAAAAGCGGAAAAACTGATCCTTCATCTATCGAATATTCTCCGCGGGCCCACATTAAATAATTGACAAGAGACTCATGACAGATCATCACCCCTTTTGGAGCTCCGGTTGACCCGGAGGTATACATAATATAAACCAGGTCTTCAGGTTCTGTCTTGATCGCATCGAATTGATTACTATATCCGTCCATTTGATCCAGCTCTGAAGAGAAATGGATGAGCTTGATATCACTATAATCCTCGTTTGTCACTTCACCATCATTTATTAAAATTGACACCTGAGCATCTTGAGTGATATACTTAATGCGTGCCATGGGATAGTCAGATGCGATCGGGACATACACGCCACCTGACTTCAAAATGGCCAAAATACTCATCAATAGTTCGGGTGAACGTTTTAGACAGACCCCAATCCGGTCTCCTTTTTTAATCCCAAGATTGGAGAGATACCCTGCCAACTGGTTGGACTTTAGGTTGAGCTCAGCGTAGGTGATTTCTTGATCTTTGATCAACAGAGCCCGGCCAGAGGGTCTTTGATCAACTTGCTTGTTGAACAGATCAATAACTGATTTCCCAATGATCGTCGTGACAGGATCTTTTAATTCTTTTTGTGGCGAGAGCGGTGGTTGGCCAATTGGCTGGTATGGGTCCTCGAGGAAAGATTTAATTAACATCAGGAAATGTTCAGGTATGAGCTCAGTTTGCTTTTCACTCAATACACCCTGGTTAACATCAAAATGTAATTGAAGATTCCCCGTTTCATCATAGTCAAGAATTTGAAACCTTAATATATGATTGGCGTCAATATTCGGTGACTGAATCCATGTCGTATGACTTTCATAGCCATCAAAATTGCCATAGGAGGTATTAATGTAATTTATTACAACGTTATAAACTTTGCTCCATCCCGGTTGGCTTATTCCGGGAGCTGCATTTTTGAGCAGTGCCAATGTCTCTTTTCTTAATTCGGATAGTAAATCACTAAACTTCTTATCGCTGATTACACTAGCTGTCAGAGGGTAAATCTCTATGAATAAGCCAGCGGTTTCTTTAAATATTTTGTTGGGTCTATTATGAACAGGAGAGCCAATGGTGATCGTTTGATCGCCGCAAACTCTATGTAGAAAAGCAAATAACAGGGACGCAAGGACATTCAGTAGAGATAAATCTGCACTAAATGTCTTCGCTTCTGTTTCACTGGCTAAAGCTCTAATTTTATCAGTCAGCTTCTTATCCAGTTTGAGAGAAACCCGTTTTGATTTGGTGATTGAAGTTTTTGTTTTAGATCCATAAATGGTACTGATTTTACTGAGTCCGTTTAATTTGCCCTTCCAATATTTTTGAAGGTTCTCATTCACAAACTCTATTTGCCCAATCTCTAAAAGTGATAAGTATTCCGGAAAAGCTTGTTGCTCCGAAAAGTTGTCGTTTTTGATTGATACATACAAATCCACCAATCGCCTGTATAACATTTCCTGGGTCCGGGCATCGGTAATCAAATGATGCTCATTAAAATACCACAGATAGCGTTTCTCTGCGATCTTTATAAGAATCGATTCAAATAAGCGCTTTGATAAATCAAATGGCTTCTTTGTTTGTTGTGACGCCCAATTTAGAATATCCTCCTCGCTCACTCCCCGACCAGACCAATCAAGTATTTCAACTTTGTATTTCATGTCAGGCTCTGCCCGTTGCATTGGCACACCATCAATTTCATGGAATGTTAATCTCAACGATTGTGTCAGATCTACTAATTTCTGGAAGGCTTTTTGAAAAGAGAGCACTTCTATCGCACCTCTGATATCCCATAACAAGGTTTCATTGTAAAGTGGAAGGTTAGGATTTAATCGTTGGCCAGTCCACATCATCATCTGGCTCAGTGTCAGGTTAAATACCTTATGCGCGATATTACTCTCCATTCTTTTCCTTAGCCATGTAGTTTAATATAGCATCGATTGACCCGAAATTTTCAATTGTCATGTCTACCGGTTCAACCCTGATATTGTAATTTTCTTCAATGAAGGAAATTAACCTCATAAGGCCCAAAGAATCAATCAGACCACTGGTGAATAGATCTTCCGATTCGGAAATATGAACTTGCTTGTTGAGTAATTCCCGCGATATGTAATTAATGATTTCTTTTTTCATTGAATAGATGCTTCTGTCGCCTGTCTTTTGATAAAAGTATAGTCTATTTTGCCGTTTGCATTGCGAGGTAACTGCTTGACAATGTTGATTTTTTGGGGTACAAAATAGCTTTGAAGATATTTTTTTATGTGACTAAATAAATCATCAGAGGTTAGGCTATGGCCATCTTTCAATTCAATGTTGGCCTCGATACTCAAATTTTGTTCCGGTAGCTGTACCGAAAAAACGGCCACTTCATTTACTGACTCATGTTTCAGGAGTACCGTTTCAATTTCATCGAGCTCAATCCTCTGGCCTCTAATTTTAACCTGCCGATCTTTTCGACCGAGAAAAATCAGGTCACCATTATCATCTAATTTCACGAGATCACCGGTTCGGTAATAATCTTTTCCATTGGTTGAAGTATAGAGAGATTTCTTCGTCAATTCGGGCAAGTTCCAATATCCATCCATCATTGTAGAACTATGGACCAGCAATTCTCCAGCCTCTTTTTTATCTGCAATATCATCATTGTGATTTACAATGAGCATTTCGGTTTCAGCCCATACTTTTCCGATCGGAATAGATTTATACCCTACTGGAAGTTCTATTAAATCATAATAAGTGCAATTGTGTAATTCAGCTGGACCATAAACGTTACTGAAGACGGCATGTGGCCAAAATGTCATTAATTCAATAAGGTGTTTAACGGGAAATGGTTCCCCACTGTAAAGCACCCGACGAATAGATCTATGGTCTCTCTCTGCTAATACACCTAATTCAATAAGGTTCATTGTATATATATGGAATGGCCCATAAAACTGTAGGCTTTTCCCTTTCGGGTAGATCGGAGAGGCTGGCAGGTAGTTTAAGGTGAGGTTCCGGTATTATCAAAGTTGTGGCTCCGGCCAAAGGACCTGAGAAGTATCCAAATGCTGAGGGGTCAAAATGAAGCGGTGAAAAGTTGCCAATCTTATCGTCTGATGTCAATTCAAATGCATTAGAGGCAATTCTCGCAAATGACAGCCCACTTTTATGGGTATGCGTGATTCCTTTTGGTGTACCTGTGGATCCAGATGTATAAAGGATGTATGACAGGTCATCTTCAGATATTTCAACCGATTCAACTAGATATGGTTCCAACTTATAAACCTCTTCCCATGAGATGACTTTATCATCGGGGCTTTGGCCGCCAATAATTACCTCTAATGAAAGATCATTAGAATACAGCAATTGTTCAATTTGAGTAAATTCCCTTTGATTGGTCATTATGAATTTAATATCGCAATCAAGTATACATGCCTTGGTACGTTCAAGAGGAGCAAATGGATCAAGTGGAACATAAGCCGCGCCAGATCTTAAGACGCCGAAAATGGTTGGGATTACCTCGAGGCTTCTATACAGATAGATTCCTATACGATCTCCTTTTTTAACTCCAAGTCGCATAAGAAATTGAGCAACTTTTGCGCTTTGAAGAAATAATTCGTTGTATGAAAGCGATTGCTTATTAAATATAAATGCCTCATTGTCAGGGAATTTTTCTGAAGCCCATTCAATTATTTGAGGTAGTGTTTTAATCTCATTTTTTTTCATAGTGCCATGGTTTTTATACCATAAATACTACAGGGTATTTTGATTTGGATCCTAAAAATCATACTGTAAACTTAAATTGATAAAAATAGGAGTACCGGGTGTGAAGTGGATCTCTTCGATGCCGGCAGCTTCAAATTGAAGTCTTGATTCGGTAGCAAATTGCCCTTCGTTCCATTCAGTGTCAAAGAGATTTTCAATCCTTGTTCCAATTGTAAGTTTGTTCCATTTATAACTCGCGTTAAAATCAAAAATAAAATAACCGTCGGCCACTATACTGTTGTCTTCATTTGCCGGACGGTCCTGTAGAAATCTATTCCTTATTCCGGCATTGAAGTTTCCTGCCCTCACTCCAAAACCATTAATGGTTGTAAATGATGGAGCGAGGGGAATAAATCCTTTGACCTTCCGGCGCATCAATACTTCTTGGTATCGCATAGTTAATATCAGAATCAAAGAACAGCCAGTCATTAATCTGATAACGAATACTAAAATCGAAGCCTTGCCTTCGACTTCTTCCACTCAGTTCTACAATTCCCTCGCCTCCTACATAAACGAATTCTTGTTCGAGGAAAAGGTGCCAAAAAGTAACATTAAAGATCATTCGGGGAATTGGTTTCCACATAGTACCAATATCAAAACCAATCGCAACTGGTAAAATCTCTTCACCTGATTCCTGCAATATTACACGGGTATCATTAGAGTGAAAACCAAAACCGGATTTAGCAAACAACTGAAGGTTCCGGTGTAGGTTGTAAAGCACATTAAGTTTGGGGCTCAATGCAGCCTTTGATGCTGATTGTGTATTGAAAACACTATCAAGCTGGTCTACGTAATCGAATTTGAAAATATCCAAACGTAAGGCGGGATTGATCAGCCAGTTCCCGAATTCGAATTCACCGTTTAAATAGGTGTAGAGATTGGTTTCATCAATATTACCAAGCTGGACATTTTCTAAAGTTATTCTGCGATTACGAGTGCGCGACAGTTCATTTCCGTTGATATCATCGTATCTCAGTCCTATTCCGGCCTGAATATGCACATCTGAACTGATCATCTCCAATGAATGATTAACCTCGCTTTCAAATCCAAAAATGACCCTTTTTCCCTTTTGTCTTATTTGATCACCATCAACCGGATCATTAAGGAAGAATGTGAAGTTTGAGAATAGTTCAAAATCATAGTTAGATATGTAGACCTTGTTTCTTACAAAGGTTCTGTCATTAACAACTTTCAAATAATCCAGATTGATATTAGTTCGGTCTGTGCTACCTCCCTCTGTATCGTCAATCGAACCCCATCTGCTGATCGAACTCTGACTGACAGCTCTTGTCGGAATCTGTCCTGACGCGTCCCATTTGCTGGTAAAATGTGAGACTTGAAGGGATATATTATCCCGATTTGCCAGTTGAATCCTGTATTTTCCTGACATATTTAACCGATTTAGATTTTGCGGTGATTCAAACGGTCCATCTGTTAATAAATATTCCACTGCCACATAAGCGCTCTGTCCGTCAATATTCAGCAGATCAAATAATCCAACCGTACGTATGGTATTAAATCGACCAACTTCTGCCTTAATGATATTATTTTCTAACCGATCCTTGGTTTTAAAATCCATGTAGCCGGCAGTGGCAAAGTTACCTTTGGTAGCATTATAAGGGCCTTTGCCAAAATCAATCTTTTCAATTATTTCAGGTATTAAGAAATGTAAATCAGCATAGCCTTGTCCGTGACTATGTGATACCATATTCACCGGCAAGCCATCTACTGTAATATTAATATCTGTACCATGGTCGATATCAAATCCCCTTAAGAATATTTGTTCCGCTTTACCTCCACCGGCATGTTGACCTATAAATAGCCCGGGAATTTTTCTGAGAATTTGCTGCGAAGAATTCACGGGATTGGTCTTAAGGTCAATTGTAGTTAAGCTATTGAGAGAATTGATATTGTTACCCACAATCACTTCGTCAAGTTGAAAAATCTTTTCAGTTAGCTGAATCACCAGAGGTTTTTCGATATCGGTTAATACAATGCTCTGGACTTCATAGCCTACGTGAATTACCTGGATTGAGTCGCCATCCTCTACTCCGGCCAGTATAAAGTTTCCAGATTCATCAGAGTGTGCGTGATGTTCGGAAGCCAGATGTAAGACATAAGCTCCTTCAACAAGTTTTTTTGACGTATCGACTATTTGTCCCTTAAGAATTTGACTAAGGCCCTCAACAGAGAAAAATATGTAAAAAACAACTAAGAATTTACGAACCGAATCTCTTATGTGAAATGAAACATCCACTGTTAATTCCATATATAAATTAATACCCCAAGTACAATTCTGACCCTCAGAAAGAATTGATAAGAAATGTAACAGATCAAATTTATCGGTGCGATAGCAACCATCTGTTGAAATCGCAGGTATCCATAAAAAGGTATGTTCAATGTCATTTATAGCTCATTAGCGGACTCAGGTGCCATTAATTAACGCAAGTAAATATTATCGAATTCAAATTAGAATTACCCTTTCTTGCTACTGAATGGTTGCGTAACCCGCTTTTTATTATTTTGGAGTTATCCAATTTTTGAAAAAATATTCGTCCTTAAGTAAACTAATAAATGCTTTATTGTTATAATAACATTTTTACTCCCTTTTCTTTATGATCAAATCACTCATCACTAACAATCTTCTCACTTTCCTGGTTTTATTTGTAAGTTAATGTCAATTATTTGCCCACAAGTCGAATCACACATATGTTTTTCTAAGAATTTATGAGCATAGCATTGAGGGCCAGATTCACATTCGCAAGAGTGCCCTCAATTCAGCACTAGAATTAACCCGCATTATTCATAGGCCACCAATTTTGGGATTAATAATGGGTTGCTAACTATTTTTGATTGGAGTGTATGTATTAATTTGAAGATCAACCAGGTTTCTGGATTTCAAAGGACATTAGAGCGTTTTTTTGTTAGAATTTTTCAATTTTCAGTCAAAGCTCTATTGTGTTCTTATGGAAGAACATTTTTTTGATTAAACCAAACTGTTTAACTGATCGGTCAGTTCACCGTAAGCAAATCGCCCAGCAGGTATTGATATCTAAAGGCTCTTGAGAATTGTATTGTCAATGATCTTTTCCTTTCTTTCAGGCACGCCCCAACCTTCATCAGGTAAAGCCGGATATTGTCCACTTGCCATCGTTTAGCAAAGTGGTGTTTTGTTTTGGCAATTAATAATTTAATCTGCCGGAACATTTCATAACAGAGGGTAGCGATGATTAAACGCATGAAATTGGCCCAGTAGCGATGACAGGAAAGCCGGTCGGAATAAGTCATGTTTTTGAGTTCCTTTATTCGATTTTCACTGGCATCACCTCGCTTGACATAAAAATCAAAGTAAATCTGTTGAGCGGTCATTTCAAAGTTGCTCACAAAGTAACGGACATTCATTCCTTTTCCGGTAGACTCCACTTTGGCGTACAGCTTTTCAGAACGATCCCAGCTTTTGGCCTGGTAAGTAAACGGGCCAACAAACTTTGATGTTTGATGATTTTTGAAGCATATTCCTTTTTTACTTCAATGATAGTCTGTTTGGTAAAAGTCTTTAAAACTTCATTACTACTAATACCTAAACAAAATTGAAGGTCAAACTGCTTAGCTATCCGATAAAAAGATGCTCCTGAAAAGCCACTATTCGAATAAGGATCTTTACTGAGGGCAGTTTTTTTCTGATTTTAATGACAATCCTTTTCAAAAGGCCACAAACCATTTGTTGGAGTGACAATTGCCCGGACGTAGTACTGGTAAAATGACCTGACCGGTGTTCCCGTCCTTAAAGAACAACTCATGGTACATAGTCTGTCCATAATAGCCATTATACAAACTGAGTTGTTGGGATCCATGAGTAGGGTCATCGGTACCATCTACATCAATGATGATTTGACCAGTCTTCTCTTTCAACTCCTCTACATAACGGTCTACAAACCATTGAATCTGGTAGATCAGACTCCGATCGGCCTTGTTTTCAAATCGACTTAAAGTAGGCTGGGAACATAATCCGCTATCTAGTACTTTACGGATCACCGGATCCTCTCGGAGTTTTTGTTCGTCATTGCAATCCTGATAGCCCTGCATCATTAAAAACACCCGTTGGCGAAGCATTTCTTCATAAGTGTATTCGATAAAAAAGGGGTTTCGATAGTCAGGAATCAGTGCGGCGAAGCTTTTTAATAGACCAGTCTTTCTCTCTACTTTTTCACTTAACAATATCGCTCCGTCTGAGCTAATCGCTGATGCTGAAAAATCAAATTTAAAAGCTTGTTTTCCTCGATAAAATACGGTATCTTTTTCCTTATATTCAGGCATAAATTAATTGCTTATTTTGTTGTCTAACTATCTCAATATAAGCAATTTATGCCTGTTTTTTATTGTCTACTATGAATTTTTCGGGTTAAACCTTCGCCAGGAAGGCGATATGATAGACGTCAGGGCTAATCTTCCGGCAATTCACAAATACATCAATGAAAATTTAACTATTCAATCGACAAATGGCAGTCATGATTTAACGTTTATCGGTGAGGATATTTTGAGCTGGGTAACGGATGTTGTGATAATCAAATTCCGTCTGGAGAATATTCAGGAGGTCCCTGATTTTCTTGATATATCCAACTCATTGATAATTGAAAAAATTGAGAATCATGAGTCATGGGTATTAATCGAATATAACTGGAAGGCGGGAATTATAGGTAACGAATCCCTTCCCTCACTTATTTATTACCCTGGTGATGCTGCTCAAAGGTTGTCATTAACTGACGCATCAGTTCTGAAAGGCTTCACCGCGATGATAGGCATGGGCATGCACCATATATGGACGGGTTTCGATCATGTGTTGTTTTTGGTTGCCCTATTGCTTCCATCGGTTATCATATTTTCAGATTCTAAAAATCGGAGTAGACTTTGGGGTATTCCATATAAATCGTTTCAACCGGTTGATAAATTCAAGTTAGCTTTTGTTTATATCTTAAAAGTGGTGACTCTTTTTACGATAGCTCATACTGTCACATTGGGCTTAGCCGCCCTAGACGTCATTGTTCTTCCTTCCCGACTGGTGGAATCAGTGATAGCCGTTTCAATTGCTTTGGCTGCCGCACATAATATTAGACCTGTTTTTATTGGAAAGGAATGGATGATTGCGTTTGGATTCGGACTTTTTCATGGATTTGGCTTCGCAAGCATATTGAAAGAGAGCGCAATGCGCGGTGAATTTTTAGAACTTACTTTATTCGGATTCAATCTGGGAGTGGAAGTTGGGCAGGTGGCCATTATTTGCTTGTTATTCCCAATGCTTTATTTTATCCGAAATCTTAAGCTATACACTGGTTTGTTAGTGACCGGGTCTGTCGTTTTGATGATGATATCTAGTTATTGGTTTATTGAAAGGGCCTTTGAAGTAGATTTGCCTTTGGGCCGCATAGTATATCAATTCACAGGTTTTAAAATTGAATGATCGTCTTGGAATTTAGTGAGTAATTATGGGTAAGAGCCAGAGTTCTTTAGTAAACAAGTGGTTAAGCAGTAAGGTAGATAAACCAAAGCCGTACCAGATTACTCGACATCCTGTTGGTGTGAATGTGCCACTCAGTTTTCGGCAGGAAAGACTATGGTTTCTGCAGCAACTGTATCCA
This sequence comes from Cyclobacteriaceae bacterium, assembly GCA_963664285.2. GTDB lineage: Bacteria > Bacteroidota > Bacteroidia > Cytophagales > Cyclobacteriaceae > JAJCYL01. The sequence continues at coordinate 226,136 of CAXXNX010000047.1, read as the reverse complement.
TCAAACCCTTTTTATCACTATGCTGAAGGGTTTGAGTTTCGCGGTAAATTGAAAATTGAGTACCTCATTACGAGTTTGGAGGCCATATTAAAACGCCATAGTATACTAAGAGCTTCTTTTCATGCTATTGAAAATCAAGTAATTCAGATTGTTGAAGAATCATCAAATTTTGAGATAACTAGCCATGATCTGAGGAGTTTATCAGGTGATGAACTTGATCAATCGACCGAAGAGATAATAATAAAGGAAACAAATAAACACTTCAATTTAGAAACCGCTCCACTTTTTAGGACTTCGATACTTCAATTTGGTGACGAACATCACTTAGTCATTCTTACTTTGCATCACCTCATAATGGACAAATGGTCAATGCGTCTTTTAAGAGATGAGTTATCGGCTAACTATCTCCGATTGTCTTCGAATAACCCTTTGCAGCCAGATCCACTTGTTATAGAATATGCGGATTACGCGTATTGGCAGCGAAACAGGGATTTGAATGAAAAAAATGTGGCTTATTGGAAGGAGAAACTTAAAGGAGTTCTGACACAGTTAAGGCTTCCTTTGACTTACAAAAGACCAGCCAACACTACCTTTCGGGGTGGATTTAGTTCACAAGAAATTTCTTCTGCAGTTTACGAAGCCGTTAATAACATTTGTCGGGACTCACACGCGACACCTTATGTCTTCTTCCTTACTGTTTATAATATTATGCTGTCTCGGTTATGCCAGGATGAAGATATTATAGTAGGCTCTCCCTTTACTGAAAGGAATTCAACGCAATTGGAAGATCTTATTGGTTTCTTCGATGATACTCTGGTATTGAGGTCTGATCTTTCTGCTAACCCCCGGTTCATTGATCTTTTGGAGCAGGTAAAATTTAATGTTTTAGAAGGGCTAGAACATAGAGATATCCCTTTTGAATATTTAGTAAAATCATTAAAGCCAGACCGGGTTCTTAACCAAAATCCTCTTTTTCAAGTAATGTTCATATTTCACCAGGAACCAACGACTCCTTCTTTTGGTGACAATCTGGCAATGAATAAAAAAATCCTGGATATTGGAGTTGCAAAGTTTGACCTGACCCTTTATGTGGAGCTGAAAAATGATGCTTTTACCATGTTATTCGAGTACTCAAAAGATTTATTTGATGAGAATTTCATAAAGAGGTTACACGGATATTTTAATAAGCTATTGGACGAAATTATTGCAGATCCTGAACAACATCTATCAGAATTGAAGATGCTTTCCACGGTTGAGGAGGAACAGATATTAGCGCATTGGAGTAGAAATCCGGTGCCTTTGCCTGGAGCAGACTCCGTTTGTCAAATGTTTGAGAAAATGGCAGTTAAAAATCCAGATCGTCCAGCAGTTGTTTATGAGAACACCACTCTAAGTTACCATGATCTTAACGTTAAAGCCCAGATGGTTGCGAAGTGTCTAATACAAAACGGGATCAAAACTAATGACTTTGTAGGTCTGTGCACCAATACATCATTGGAATTGATTGTTGGTATTTTTGGTATCATGAAGTCGGGTGCCGGCTATTTTCCAATCGAACCAGATATACCAATCGAAAGAATGAAATATGTGATTCAGGATGCCGATATCAAGTTTGTCCTGTCACAAATTGAGCATATCAATTGCTTTGAGGATATTGACGTTGGTACAATACCTATTGAAGTAATTATTGAAGAAGACGTCCAATATAAAAATATTAGGCCGGTTGAGCCGAATGGGGGTCACCGTGCCTACCTCATTTATACATCAGGTAGCACCGGACAGCCGAAGGGGATTGTAGTGAGCCACTCCAATCTCGTCAATTCAACTCTTGCCAGATCTGTATTCTATCCACGGCGACCCAAATCTTTTTTACTGCTTTCCTCCTTTACCTTCGACAGCTCTGTGGCAGGTATCTTTTGGACATTAACCACTGGCGGTAAGTTAGTCCTGCCAAGAAGAAGATCAGAACAGGATACTAAACTTCTGGGTAATCTAATATCTGAACAAGGAGTAACACACACATTATTGTTACCATCTCTTTACGAGATTTTTCTCCAACATATTCCACAGGATAAGTTAGAGACTCTCAATACCGTTATTCTGGCTGGTGAAAGTTGTTCGGTAAGCCTTTGTGAAAAACACTTCAATATCTTGCCTGAAGCAAATTTATACAACGAATATGGACCAACTGAAGCCACGGTTTGGTCTACTGCTTATAAAATCACACCTGAAGGGTTGGCTGAGAAAATACCGATAGGAAAGCCCATAGCAAATGTGGAAGTTTACGTACTAGATAAGAATTTAGACCCGGTTCCTATGGGAGTTACCGGAGAGCTTTACCTGGGAGGTAATGGAATTTCCGAAGGTTATTTAAATAATCACGAATTGTCCTCTGAATATTTTATAACCAATCCTTATGACCACAATAGGAATACTCTGCTGTATCGCACCGGGGACCTGGTTAGTTTTAGGAAAGATGGGAATCTGATTTTCCATGGGCGGAAAGATGATCAATTGAAAATTCGGGGACATAGGGTAGAACTTGAAGAGATCAAAACAGCGCTCAAGAATTACCCACATATTCAGGACGTTGCTATTGTAGTGACTAGGGCACATGCGACTGATCAAAATGAATTAACCTCGATTGATAGGCTTTATGAAGCACTTGGTTCGTTAGAAGGAGATGAAGGAAAGGAGTCACTCCTGCATTCTATAGAGAATTTATCCGACACTGAAGTTGAAATTTTGTTAGCACAAATGAACGGACAGTTGTTAAATCCGATAAGACCTATTGAGTCCTAGGGAGAGATCAAAAGCAAAGGTTAAGCTATTAGAATGAACATCGAAGATCGATCAAATTTTAAAGAGAGGATAGGCCGAATGTCGCACAAAGAGCGAGAATTATTGGGTATCCGAATTGCGATGGAGTCCGGGAACGGAAGGGCTGGTCATTCAAATAAGGACGGACATCATAAAATTATCGCTTATCTGGTTGGTGAAAGAGAAATTGACCAGGAGGATTTAAGAAAATATCTAAAAAGCAAATTGCCGAACTATATGATTCCTTCGGTAATTACTCAAATAGAAAGATTACCACAATTACCTAATGGAAAGATTGACGTAGATGCATTGTCATCGCCAATTGAATCCGATGTTTCGGATGCTAATTATTCTTCACCAAAAAATGAGACAGAGAAAAAGATAGTAACAATTTGGGAAGAAGTTTTGAATTTCAGTCCCATTGGTACTAACGACAATTTTTTCGAAATAGGCGGAGATTCTCTTTTAAGCATAGCTATAATCTCAAGGTGCCGGCAAGTGGGTATCCATTTCACACCCAGCCAGTTTTTTAGATTCCAATCCATCGCAGAATTAGTCGAATCACTTAACGAATCGCATTATCTAAGGCCAAGAAATTCTTTTGAGTTGGTAATTGATTAAGATTTGGGAGAAGTATCTAAGAGTACGACTAATTGGTGTCCGTGACAACTTTTTCGGGAGAGGAGGCGAATATGATCAGTACCTTGCCATGCTGAAGGAAGTAGGTGTCAGTTACGACAAATCGTTTAAAGCTGATGAATTGGACGAGCCAACCATTGAATGCATAGCGCAACACTTGGAGGTCCAATCCCAATTCGATCTGAAACGAACCATCCCGATCAGAACAGCCGGCTCCAAAGTACCATTATACTGTATCCATAGCGCATATTTTTTTGAAACTGTATATGATGATTTAGCGAGGAATTTAAGTGATGATCAGCCTGTTTATGGAATTCTATCCATTAGTCCATCTGAAACGAACCATCCCGATCAGAACAGCCGGCTCCAAAGTACCATTATACTGTATCCATAGCGCATATTTTTTTGAAACTGTATATGATGATTTAGCGAGGAATTTAAGTGATGATCAGCCTGTTTATGGAATTCTATCCATTAGTCCAGAACTGCTTCGGACTGAATTACCCGATAATATATATCAATTAGCAGAACTATGTGTGAATGAAATAAGAAAAATACAACCCGATGGGCCGTATTTCATTCTCGGGTGGTCCATAAGTAACATAATAGCCTATGAGGTTATTCAACAATTAAATCACCAAAATTGTGTGGCTGCACTTTGTATGATTGGACCTCCGGTTTTTTCCTCAAAGAACCACTCATTTAAGACTCCCATAGATGCAAAAATCAAATACTTAATGAAGAAGTTCTTGAGCCCTATTGAGAGCTTTAATAAGCTAATTAGTGTCTGTATGAAAACAGGCTAATATGCTGATTATCCATCATATTCGTATTTTTTCCATCAAATCAGCGCTGAATTATTCTCGAATCTGATTCAGTAGAATTATCAAATTCACAAATATTATCAAGAACAGTTGCGTTGTAGCCTGTTAATTGGCCATTTGAAGGTTTTCCATTCAAAACCCCCAAAGAATTCACTTTGAGATTCGCAGGCTTTTTGGTCTGTCGGGGAGTAAAATCCCTGTCCTTTTTTTGTTCATTCAGTGTAGAAAAGAAACGATTTTTTCGGTTGGTTTATCAGGATTAATCATTATATTGCATATAACTGATATAAATACAAACCATGAGGAAATCCTTCCAGCCCCAACTTACCCTGAGATGCACACCCATCGAGCAAGTAGAGGCTCCGGTGAAAACTAAAAGCCACTTAGCTGCCCTGGCAGCCGCCCTTCAATATATCTATGTCCAACCTGAATGGAACCAGCGTATTTTTGAATTACTTTCTTCCAAACTCATTGAGGGAAAGAAAAAGACGGGCCGTGAGGGTATGAGTCTGTGGGAGGTCTTCGTATTGGCCCAGGTGCGCCTGTGCATGAACATCTCTTACGATGAGTTACACCATATCTCCAATTACGACACGTTGGTACGGGGCATTATGGGGGTGCTACCTACCGACTACTCTGTGGGCAAACAGTATAAGTACCAGAACATTTATGACAATGTGACCTTGCTGGACGATGAACTGCTCATCGGCATCAATGATGTAATCGTAGCAGCAGGTCACCAGGTGTTTAAAAAAAAAGGAAAAACCGGAGGGGAGGAAGTTGCCTTGCGTTGCAAGACCGATAGTTTCGTGGTAGAAACCGACACCCACTTTCCTACCGACTACAACCTGCTATGGGACAGTGCCAGAAAGTGTATAGATGTAGCTGATTTATTGGTCTCAAAAAGGTATTTTACTGGCTGGCGTAAGTCCGGGGATTGGCGCAGATCCCTCAAAAGGCTGATGCGCAGTGTGGGCAGGACCACCGGCTCAGGAGGAAAAAACAAAGAGGAGCGGGTAGAGCAGGCTGCCACTTCCTATCTGACTAAAGCCCGTGCTTTGAGCAAGAAAGTGGGCCAAATGTTGGAAAAACATCAGGGAAACTCTATCGAGGAGTTCGCAGCCCTGATGGCATTGACCTATTATCTTGAGATGTTGGAAAAGCACATCGAGTTGCTCGACAGGCGGTTGATCAGAGCAGAGACCATTCCCCATGCCGAAAAAGTCTTTTCCATCTTTCAACCTTATGCCGAAATGATCAAAAAAGGCAAACTGCACCCCAATGTGGAGATCGGTAAGAATCTGGCCATCACTTCGGATCAATACCATTTACTCATAGACTGGCAAATAGCTGAAAAACAAACCGACAACCAACTTACCCTATCAATTGCCCGGCGTATCGCTGAGAAATACCCCATCCAAAGCCTGAGCGCCGACAAGGGGTTTTCCGATAAAGAGGATAAAGCAACTCTGCAAACCTTCATCCCAGAAGTGATCATGCCTAAAAAGGGTAGGTTAAACAAAGAAGAAAAAGCCATCGAATCAGCGCCAGCCTTCAAAAGGTTGAAAAACAAGCATTCTGCTATCGAATCCAACATTAATGAGCTGGAACACCGGGGATTGGACCGATGCCCGAACCGTACCCGCAAAACTTTCAATAGCTACATCGGGTTGGCCATTACTGCCTACAACCTTCACAAGATCGGGCGTAAACTCCAGGCTGACCGTCTGGCCGCCCAGCAGCAAGCCAATTGCCAGAAACAAGCAGCTTAATCACCTTTTAGCTGTTTAATAAGGATTAGGCACTGGCAGAAGTGCGTCCTGGCCAGGCTAAAACCCGGCTATTTTTATCAAAAACCATCAAAAACAATGAATAAAAGCAAAGTCACCCTTTATTAGTCAGCAAGGTGAGTGATTTTTTCATTGTTCCATTTTAAGCAATATTTTAATACGACCTAAAACTCGCTGTTTTCTTAGAGACACTAATTAAGAGAATTGAGGCAAAAAAGATAAAGATCAAAGTGAGCAAAGATCAGGATGAAGGTGAGATGGAAGAGGTTTTTAAAAATACCCGTTTGTTACAAGGTTTATTGGAGAGTTATACTTTCGAAAAGTCTTCCATTAAAGCTGTTCTTGTATCTAGTCCGTCGGATCAGTTTAGATACCCTGTCTATGACTGGAGCTCATTACTTGGCAATGTAGTTGAAGAGGTAGTAATCGATGCACGACATGCTTCTATGTTACACGAACCATTTATTTCAGATGTTGCCTATACTATTCAAAAAAATCTGGACAATTTAAAATTATCGTATGCGGAAACTGAATCGATCTAAGGAGTTTGAAATAAATATTGAACTCAAAGACCCGAACTTCATATGCCCACCCAGGGAAGTGCAGCGGAATATGCTGTTGAATAAGGCCATCAAGGAATTCGCCGATAACCTGTACTCACTTGACACTTCATCAAAAAATTTTGTTGAGGGAACTGATAGCTGGCAATTGAAAGAACGTACCGATGCAGATTTAAATGATCATGAAATCATGGAAGATTGGCATATACCGGTTATGCAGGCCATGGTTGACGAAGTGGCTAAATCGGATAGGGATCTTCTTGAAATTGGTTTTGGTAGGGGAATTTCTTCAGAAATGATCCAGCAAAGAGGTGTAAAATCTCATACCATAATGGAATGCAATCAGTCGGTCATTAAAAGGTTTGATCAATGGGCTGAACAATATCCGGAACGCCAGATTGAGTTGGTCAATGGACTTTGGCAAGAAAAAATTGGTGATTTAGGCCTTTTCAACTCTGTTTTCTTTCATACCTATCCCTTGAATGAGGAAGAATATATAAAATATGTTCATTCAAGCATCACTTTTTCTGAACATTTTTTCCCTTATGCCTCGGCTCATTTAAAGGAAAACGGTGTGTTTACTTACCTGTCCTTAGAAATTGATTCATTGAGCAGGTCGCATCAGCGGTTACTCTTAAAGCATTTTTCATCATTTAGGTTGAAGTTAGTTTCGCTTGATATGCCTGATGATGTGGAAGATTCGTGGTGGGCGGATTCCATGGTTGTAGTTACTGCGGTTAAATAGAAAATTCCGAATGGAATTGAAAGATAGTATTGTTGACGTTTGGGGTGCAGATATGAATGTTGATTCAGTATTTCTTAAAACATGCTTCGCCATGTTGGCACCCGACGAAGTTAATCGAGCCGGTAATTATCGCTTCAATAAAGATCGAGATCATTTCATAGCAAGAAGGGGAATTTTACGATCACTCATTGGTGACTATTTAAATTATGAGCCCCGGAAAGTCCAATTTGCCTATGGCGCATTCGGAAAACCATTTGTGATCGATCAACCACTGTATTTCAATCTCACCCATTCAAAGGACCAGGTGATCTTTGCCTTCAGCCGGGAAACGCCCCTCGGGATAGATATGGAACTCATCAAAGATGGCATTGATTATATGCAGGTAGCCGACCATTTTTTTGCACCCGGTGAGGTTGCTTCACTCAGAAAAAAAGAAGGCATTGATTTGCGTCAATCATTTTACAGATGCTGGACCCGTAAAGAGGCCTTTATAAAAGCAAATGGGGATGGATTGAGTTTTCCGTTGAACCAGTTTGAAGTAAGCTTAAAGCCAAATGAACAGGAAGCACTGATTGAAATACGTGACTCAAGTGATAACGTTCCGATGTGGACAATTAATAACCTTAATGTCCGCAAAGACTTTTTTGGTGCCCTTGCATATAAGAACACATGAAAAATCAATTCGCTATCGTGACTGGAGTATAAACCAATGACAGTTTAAAATTCCTTCAAATCAGGAGCAATGAAGAATGACCGGTGATGTCATCACCGATCCCGGCATCATGGATAGTGTAAGGGCAGGTTTATTGAATTCAAACATCTTTATTGACGGTATTTTCATCTAAATAAATGTTGAGTAAAATATCCTGGGTAACCCCAGATTTATTAAAATTTGCTTTCACGTTATATTCAAAATCACAATTTTCAAAAGCTTTTATTAAAGCTGATAACCTTGATTTTTGGATCCCTACCTTGTGATGATATTCTATAATGTATCTTTCGGAATTTCTTATTCTATTTTCTGAAACTAAATCTTCAATCACCTGATTTTCCGCACCTTCAATATCCATTTTTATCAAATCAAATTTTGCATTGCGGGTAATAAAACTCGATAATTTTTGAAAATTTACAAGAATGCTGTTTTCTCCTCCACTTTTTGCTTTTAAGATCGAAGCCCTGATACTTCCCTTTTGATTACCTAAGAAGAATTCTGCTTCGCCTGAATTATTGGATAAGCCAATGTTATTCAGTTCAACATTTACCAAACCATTTTGTCTGACGTTTTTTTCTAACAAAGTAAAAGCATCCGGATTGGGCTCGAATGCTATTATTGTACAGTCGGGATAAAGTTTCTTAAAATATATTATAGACATTCCAATGTTTGCTCCACAATCGATAATTTTTGGATCAGGCTTATTTGATTCGAAATAATAAACCTCTGACAGGAATATTTCTATGAAAAGACCATACAATGTTCTGTAATCATAAGCCGTTATTTTGTACCCAAATATTTTTTGACTTATCTCTTGATTTTTTCTGGTTAACCAGTCCTTTATGTATATGGAACTGAGAATTTTGATTATTTCAAATTTATCCTTTAAGGGGTAATCATTTCTCTTTGCCAGAAATATAAAACGAATTATACTTTTTAGTACATGAAAGATGCTCAACATAAACCTGAGATAGTTACCAAAGATCTGTGGTTGGAAGGTCTAAAAGACTTCTGCCTATATAGAGTTGGCAAACGTCGCTTACGGCAGGCATCAGTGACGCACATCTTGCGTCTCGATAATATCTCTCCAGATCGAGTGATTTTTGGATTGCACTGCGCCGCCACATGTTTTAATAGCCAGTGATGTTAGCGCCGCGGCATTTTCACCAACTACAAATTTTGCATGATAAACAGATCGATGAGTAGCTAGGTCCAGCGGATCTTTATCAACTAATCTAGCACAATGTTCAATAGCTAGTTTAGTTTGTTGATATAATGTATACATGTCTGAAAGTCTTGCTTGTATAAGTGGTGACCTTCCCAGCCCTGACTCCGTCTTTGTTCTATTTTTTATGAACACGATCGTAGTTTCCAATGCTGCTTTCATTATTCCCAAATATGCTCCCATATAACCACCAATAATCCAGTTAGGTGATTTAAAAACACTGGAGAGTGCAAACCCTGTCATTCCCATGAATACATATTGTTGAGGAATTGGAGTGTCTTTAAAGTGGACCATTTGACTTTGTGTGCCCCGCAACCCAAGTGTATCCCAGTTTTTTTCAATTGATAAACCCGGGGAATTTTTCGGAACTATAAAAAATGATAGTGTGTGTTCCTTCTGAGGTTCGCCATTTTTAAGCAATTTATTTGCTATTATGGAATAGTAATCAGCGTATTCTGCCATTGACACAAATGATTTTGTGCCGTTTATGATATAACCACGACTGGTCGACTCATACGTGGTTTTGGTTTTAGAGTATCTGGCTCCGATTTTAGGTTCTGTTGTAGCAGAAGCAAAAACTTTTTTTTTATCAATTACTTCACTATACACGAATTCCATAAATGGAAGAATGGTAGTTTTTTGCTTATTGGCAAAAGAGTCAATGGGCAGGGTAGCCATTGAAGCAAGAATTATGCAGTGCATATTAAGTCCTAAGGCCGTTGATGGGCATGCAGAGGCAAGCTCTTCCAGAAAAACCTCATACTCAGAGAAACTTAGCCCGCATTATTCATAGGCCACCAATTTTGGGATTAATAATGGGTTGCTAACTATTTTTGATTGGAGTGTATGTATTAATTTGAAGATCAACCAGGTTTCTGGATTTCAAAGGACATTAGAGCGTTTTTTTGTTAGAATTTTTCAATTTTCAGTCAAAGCTCTATTGTGTTCTTATGGAAGAACATTTTTTTGATTAAACCAAACTGTTTAACTGATCGGTCAGTTCACCGTAAGCAAATCGCCCAGCAGGTATTGATATCTAAAGGCTCTTGAGAATTGTATTGTCAATGATCTTTTCCTTTCTTTCAGGCACGCCCCAACCTTCATCAGGTAAAGCCGGATATTGTCCACTTGCCATCGTTTAGCAAAGTGGTGTTTTGTTTTGGCAATTAATAATTTAATCTGCCGGAACATTTCATAACAGAGGGTAGCGATGATTAAACGCATGAAATTGGCCCAGTAGCGATGACAGGAAAGCCGGTCGGAATAAGTCATGTTTTTGAGTTCCTTTATTCGATTTTCACTGGCATCACCTCGCTTGACATAAAAATCAAAGTAAATCTGTTGAGCGGTCATCGCTTCAAAGTTGCTCACAAAGTAACGGACATTCATTCCTTTTCCGGTAGACTCCACTTTGGCGTACAGCTTTTCAGAACGATCCCAGCTTTTGGCCTGGTAAGTAAACGGGCCAACAAACTCTTGATGTTTGATGATTTTTGAAGCATATTCCTTTTTTACTTCAATGATAGTCTGTTTGGTAAAAGTCTTTAAAACTTCATTACTACTAATACCTAAACAAAATTGAAGGTCAAACTGCTTAGCTATCCGATAAAAAGATGCTCCTGAAAAGCCACTATCCGCTCGAATAAGGATCTTTACTGAGGGCAGTTTTTTTCTGATTTTAATGACAATCCTTTTCAATAAGGCCACAAACCATTTGTTGGAGTGACAATTGCCCGGACGTAGTACTGGTAAAATGACCTGACCGGTGTTCCCGTCCTTAAAGAACAACTCATGGTACATAGTCTGTCCATAATAGCCATTATACAAACTGAGTTGTTGGGATCCATGAGTAGGGTCATCGGTACCATCTACATCAATGATGATTTGACCAGTCTTCTCTTTCAACTCCTCTACATAACGGTCTACAAACCATTGACTCATCTGGTAGATCAGACTCCGATCGGCCTTGTTTTCAAATCGACTTAAAGTAGGCTGGGAACATAATCCGCTATCTAGTACTTTACGGATCACCGGATCCTCTCGGAGTTTTTGTTCGTCATTGCAATCCTGATAGCCCTGCATCATTAAAAACACCCGTTGGTGAAGCATTTCTTCATAAGTGTATTCGATAAAAAAGGGGTTTCGATAGTCAGGAATCAGTGCGGCGAAGCTTTTTAATAGACCAGTCTTTCTCTCTACTTTTTCACTTAACAATATCGCTCCGTCTGAGCTAATCGCTGATGCTGAAAAATCAAATTTAAAAGCTTGTTTTCCTCGATAAAATACGGTATCTTTTTCCTTATATTCAGGCATAAATTAATTGCTTATTTTGTTGTCTAACTATCTCAATATAAGCAATTTATGCCTGTTTTTTATTGTCTACTATGAATTTTTCGGGTTAGAACACTAATTGAACCTTTTGTCACTGTTGGAAATACCAATATCGATTCAATCACATTCTCTTCCACTCCAGTTATCAAAAATTGAAACTCATTCGATAAGTCCGATGTGCAACTATTGATTGTGGTTTGAACCTGATAAACGCTTCCTTCTACTGGTAGGATCGAATTGGGAGTTTGATTCTCAAGTGTTATACCATCCTGGATCCATGTATGAATTCCATCCAGCCCTGTAGTCAGGCTCCCCACTGAGTATGGAAATTGTCGGACTTGCAGGAACCTGATCATTGTTATCATCACAATCTGTTCCATTCAATACGAAGCCCACGGGTTGAGTACAGGAAGCGGTAGGATCATTGGGATCCCCAAATCCATCACCATCAACATCACGATGCCATGTTTGTTCGATTGTGACTTCTGCATTGTTGTCATCACAATCATCGTCATTTGAAGCACTGCCAGCAATTTCGTCACAACTCATAACCGGTGTACTATTTGGGTCACCAAAACCATCTCCATCGGAATCAACATACCAAGCAACTAATTGATTGACCGTCACTGCTAAATTTACCGAACCGACACCGCCGTCGCCATTTGTTTCAGTCACGGAGACATTTCCGCTTTCTGCTCCTGACCAATTGATTGTGATACTATTTCCATTATTGTTAGAAATCATTGCTCCAGTTGGAACAGACCAGTTGTAGTTTGTAGAAACGCTATTTTCATTACCAAGTGAACCAGTGGCAATCGACCAATCTGTTGACATTATCCCAGATCCATCAAATTCAATGGTTTTACCATTTTCCGTGGGCACAATGTCATATTGTCCAGATGATGGAGAAGTCCATAAACCTGCTGCCACAGCCACTTTTTCTCGCCCCACTTTAGATGTTGTTGTACCAAATTTTACAAAATGTCGCATCTCACGTGAAGATTCGGAACCGTCGGTGTAAATGAGACCTACAGCAGCATTATTCGTGATGTCAAATGTCAACCCATCTAAACTTACCAAACTACCCGAAGATAAATTTAAGGAACCGTTTACAATATTAAGACTTGATAGTGGAATGTATTCTATCCCAGAAGGAGCCGATGAACAAATCCACCAACTATAAATATCAACTGTCGTTGTCCCTATATTTTTTATCTCAATTACATCACTGCCACTTGCTCCATTATAATCAATTTCATTTATTACAATCTGTAGCGTGGTGTTGACAGAATAGGACGTGCTTTCATCATCACACACTTCGCTGGAACCAGATATTGGTGAAGACAAGGGAACGGTTTGAGCCAACAAAGAAATTGGAACAACAACTGAGCATATAAATAAACATGATATGAAAGTTCGATTACTTTTCATTTACTGTAAATACACTGGAGACAAATCCGAGGTTGCTTTCTAACCTATTGGGCATAAAACTAATGAATTTCTAGAAATTCCATTGGCTCCTGTTGGTAGATCTCAAACTTTATGTCCTCTAAGGCCAATTCGTAGTATTGCTTAGCCTTATCCTGGTCATTAAGCAATAGGGATAGTCTGGCTAATCCACAATAAGCTAAGTTTTTGAGGTTGTCAATCTCTTCATTTAAAGATGTGAAGTGCTGAAAGGTAGGAATGTGGTAAACTTGATGCCAAGTTGCGAATAGGTATTCATTCAGGTGACATTACCATTGAGAACGATGATGTTTTCGGTGACGGCGTCAACGTTGCTTCAAGGCTGGAATCCATTGCCGATCCTAGAGGTATTTACATCTCGGTGCAATCCAAAAGGCTATCCGGGGTCAATCCGGTGTCCAGGCCAAGTACCTGGGAGAGACCAGATTGAAAAACGTCGATTACGGCGTAAGGACTTATGCCGTTCAGGGCGTGGGATTCCGGTGCCCGAAGTTAAAGATGAAAAAGAGTTGTCCGGCCATTTTCTGGCTGAACTGCAGAGGCGTGGAGTAATCCGTGCCGGGACAACTTTTATGATAGTCTCATTGTTGCTCCTTCTCTTACTTCCATACGGGGAATCCATGGTAGACCTTCCCGAATGGACAAAGACTGCTTTGATCATAGCCCTACTTGTTGGATTTCCAGTGGCGATCTACCTAGCCTGGAACTATGAGCGAAGCCCTGAAGGATTTGTCCGAACCAACTCTCTACAATCATGGCAGAATCCATATTCAGTTAGCCAAAGAAAGCCTTTGACCGGTACTTTCATAATTGTCGGACTTGTTCTGGCCATTGTATTTATGTACCTATATCCCCGGTTTATCTCAGGTGATCAAAGTCAACAACTCACCGAAACTAGCTTGGTACCAGCGGTTACGGACAAATCCATTGCTGTCATGCCATTTGATAACGAAAGCGCTGATGAGCAAAATGAATGTTTTGTGAATGGTATGATGGAAGACATCCGTAACAATCTCTCTAAAATTTCTGACCTACGGGTTATTTCTAAAACATCAACTGAGAAATACAGGACAACTACCTTAACTTCTCAAGAAATTAGCAAGGAGCTTTCAATAAGCTATCTATTAGAGAGAACAGTGCAGAAATTGGGCAATCAGGTTAAAATTCATGCTCAACTGATATCCACTGAAAACGATGATCATATTTGGGAGGATACTTATCAGTGTGATATAACAGATATCAAAGAGGTTTTTAAAATCCAAAGTTCAATCGCTCAAGCCATTGCCGATGAATTGCAAGCAGTAATTACCCCTGAAGAGATTGAACTGATAGCTTTCAATCCCAACTGAAAACACCGAAGCTTATGATTTTTACCTAAAGGGATTATTTCATATGGGTCGACTTGCGGGGGCTGAGGGGTTTATTGGTCCCAATCGTTAGTTAAAACTATGCACTTTTAGTGCAAGACTTTAGTTGCTACACACTTTAGTAAATTTAACTCATGAGTGAAAAGCAACGACTTGGAAGCCATACTGTTACGTGGTTGACAGCTCATATAGTATGGGTTACGAAATATCGCTATGATGTTTTGAAAGGAGATATTCAAGAAAGATGTAGAGAATTGGTACGCCAAATATGTGAATCGGAAGATGTCAAAATATTGAAAGGTGTAGTGAGCAAAGATCACGTTCATATTCACATTGAATATCCCCCATCCATCTCTATAAGTAACGTTGTGAAGCGGTTGAAAGGCAGAACTTCTCGTCGTATTCAAGAAGAGTTTCCTGCGCTTAGGAAACAATATTGGGGTCGGCATTTTTGGGCTGTTGGATATGGAGCCTGGAGTACGGGAAATATAACAGACAAAATGGTGGATGAATACCTTGAACATCACCGTAGTCCGACAGATCCTGGCAGTGATAATTTTATAATTGAATAAGAATTTCATTCTTATTCCTATTTTTAAAAACCTATGCACTTTCAGTGCATAGTGGTTCAGTCAAGCTCTTAGGTTTTCCCAAAAGGCAATTGAACTTGATTCAAATTTTGCCCTTGCCTATTCAGGAATTGCCAACAGCTATTTATATCGAACTAATGTTTATGGTGATCTTTCCCCTGATGAAGCATCGAAGAATGCAATTTCAAACATAAATAAAGCCCTTGATTTAGATCAAGATTTAAGTGAAGCTCACAGATTGTTAGGATGGGTTAAATTTTATTATCAATGGGATTTTGAAGGAGCGGGGAAGGCATATTTGAAGGCAATTAAGCTGAACCCAAATAATTCAAATGTATTATTTAACTATTGTAAGTTCAAGTAATAAGTGCAATTTTCCTTTGTAGCACTTGCTTTGCGTTTAGGTAATTAAATTTTCTAACAGGGCGTTCATTGATTTTGTTTTCAACAACTTTGATTTGCTCCTCTGTAACAAATCTAATATCTGTTTTCTTAGGATAAAACCTTCTGATTACCCCAATCCTATTTTCAACTGTCCCTTTATCCTGACTAGTATAGGGACGAGTGAAATAGGCATCCACATCAAGGGATTGAGCAATCAACTCATGTTTAGAAAATGCCATATCATTATCAAAAGTGAGTGTTTCCAGTTTGTGTTTATCCTGAGAGAGTTCCTCCACAATAGCTTCGGCCATTTGATCGGCATTTTTACTGTGCATCTTTCTGATTCTGGTAAAAAGACTTGCTCGGTCTGTCATCACCAACAAAGAGCCTTTGTGGTTTTTACCCATCATTAAATCGACTTCTATATCTCCCAATCGTTCCCTTTTGTTAATGATCTGGGGTCGCTGTTCAATTGATACCCTATTCGGGATAATACCTCTACGATCTTTTCTGTTTCCTCGTTTGCGCCTTCGTTTGCCATGTTTTAGATATGTGTATAGTTGTTTGTATTCTTGGTTCTCCTGGCGGTTGGTGTGCTTACATTCCCATATCCATTGGTAAATCCATTCATGGCTAAGTGGACATTCTCTCGTTTTCTTTCCCTGATGGCTGATCAATTCAGGACTCCATCTATCTTCTTGGAGCCGGTTAACTATCCAGTCTTTCATGGGTTTGGTGAAAATCACTCTTTTTGGCTTTTCTTGATGACGAAGATTGGTCCTCCTTTGTGCATTTGCTGTTCGATAGACACCAGCTCCCCTACCTCTTGAACCCACATTTCGCTTAACCCGAAAAATTCATAGTAGACAATAAAAAACAGGCATAAATTGCTTATATTGAGATAGTTAGACAACAAAATAAGCAATTAATTTATGCCTGAATATAAGGAAAAAGATACCGTATTTTATCGAGGAAAACAAGCTTTTAAATTTGATTTTTCAGCATCAGCGATTAGCTCAGACGGAGCGATATTGTTAAGTGAAAAAGTAGAGAGAAAGACTGGTCTATTAAAAAGCTTCGCCGCACTGATTCCTGACTATCAAAACCCCTTTTTTATCGAATACACTTATGAAGAAATGCTTCGCTAACGGGTGTTTTTAATGATGCAGGGCTATCAGGATTGCAATGACGAACAAAAACTCCGAGAGGATCCGGTGATCCGTAAAGTACTAGATAGCGGATTATGTTCCCAGCCTACTTTAAGTCGATTTGAAAACAAGGCGATCGGAGTCTGATCTACCAGATGAGTCAATGGTTTGTAGACCGTTATGTAGAGGAGTTGAAAGAGAAGACTGGTCAAATCATCATTGATGTAGATGGTACCGATGACCCTACTCATGGATCCCAACAACTCAGTTTGTATAATGGCTATTATGGACAGACTATGTACCATGAGTTGTTCTTTAAGGACGGGAACACCGGTCAGGTCATTTTACCAGTACTACGTCCGGGCAATTGTCACTCCAACAAATGGTTTGTGGCCTTATTGAAAAGGATTGTCATTAAAATCAGAAAAAACTGCCCTCAGTAAAGATCCTTATTCGAGCGGATAGTGGCTTTTCAGGAGCATCTTTTTATCGGATAGCTAAGCAGTTTGACCTTCAATTTTGTTTAGGTATTAGTAGTAATGAAGTTTTAAAGACTTTTACCAAACAGACTATCATTGAAGTAAAAAAGGAATATGCTTCAAAAATCATCAAACATCAAGAGTTTGTTGGCCCGTTTACTTACCAGGCCAAAAGCTGGGATCGTTCTGAAAAGCTGTACGCCAAAGTGGAGTCTACCGGAAAAGGAATGAATGTCCGTTACTTTGTGAGCAACTTTGAAGCGATGACCGCTCAACAGATTTACTTTGATTTTTATGTCAAGCGAGGTGATGCCAGTGAAAATCGAATAAAGGAACTCAAAAACATGACTTATTCCGACCGATTAAATTATTAATTGCTTTCCTGTCATCGCTACTGGGCCAATTTCATGCGTTTAATCATCGCTACCCTCTGTTATGAAATGTTCCGGCAGATTAAATTATTAATTGCCAAAACAAAACACCACTTTGCTAAACGATGGCAAGTGGACAATATCCGGCTTTACCTGATGAAGGTTGGGGCGTGCCTGAAAGAAAGAAAAAGACGGGCCGTGAGGGTATGAGTCTGTGGGAGGTCTTCGTATTGGCCCAGGTGCGCCTGTGCATGAACATCTCTTACGATGAGTTACACCATATCTCCAATTACGACACGTTGGTACGGGGCATTATGGGGGTGCTGCCTACCGACTACTCTGTGGGCAAACAGTATAAGTACCAGAACATTTATGACAATGTGACCTTGCTGGACGATGAACTGCTCATCGGCATCAATGATGTAATCGTAGCAGCAGGTCACCAGGTGTTTAAAAAAAAAAGGAAAACCGGAGGGGAGGAAGTTGCCTTGCGTTGCAAGACCGATAGTTTCGTGGTAGAAACCGACACCCACTTTCCTACCGACTACAACCTGCTATGGGACAGTGCCAGAAAGTGTATAGATGTAGCTGATTTATTGGTCTCAAAAAGGTATTTTACTGGCTGGCGTAAGTCCGGGGATTGGCGCAGATCCCTCAAAAGGCTGATGCGCAGCGTGGGCAGGACCACCGGCTCAGGAGGAAAAAACAAAGAGGAGCGGGTAGAGCAGGCTGCCACTTCCTATCTGACTAAAGCCCGTGCTTTGAGCAAGAAAGTGGGCCAAATGCTGGAAAAACATCAGGGAAACTCTATCGAGGAGTTCGCAGCCCTGATGGCATTGACCTATTATCTTGAGATGTTGGAAAAGCACATCGAGTTGCTTGACAGGCGGTTGATCAGAGCAGAGACCATTCCCCATGCCGAAAAAGTCTTTTCCATCTTTCAACCTTATGCCGAAATGATCAAAAAAGGCAAACTGCACCCCAATGTGGAGATCGGTAAGAATCTGGCCATCACTTCGGATCAATACCATTTACTCATAGACTGGCAAATAGCTGAAAAACAAACCGACAACCAACTTACCCTATCAATTGCCCGGCGTATCGCTGAGAAATACCCCATCCAAAGCCTGAGCACCGACAAGGGGTTTTCCGATAAAGAGGATAAAGCAACTCTGCAAACCTTCATCCCAGAAGTGATCATGCCTAAAAAGGGTAGGTTAAACAAAGAAGAAAAAGCCATCGAATCAGCGCCAGCCTTCAAAAGGTTGAAAAACAAGCATTCTGCTATCGAATCCAACATTAATGAGCTGGAACACCGGGGATTGGACCGATGCCCGAACCGTACCCGCAAAACTTTCAATAGCTACATCGGGTTGGCCATTACTGCCTACAACCTTCACAAGATCGGGCGTAAACTCCAGGCTGACCGTCTGGCCGCCCAGCAGCAAGCCAATTGCCAGAAACAAGCAGCTTAATCACCTTTTAGCTGTTTAATAAGGATTAGGCACTGGCAGAAGTGCGTCCTGGCCAGGCTAAAACCCGGCTATTTTTATCAAAAACCATCAAAAACAATGAATAAAAGCAAAGTCACCCTTTATTAGTCAGCAAGGTGAGTGATTTTTTCATTGTTCCATTTTAAGCAATATTTTAATACGACCTAAAACTCGCTGTTTTCTTAGAGACACTAGTTAGCAACCCATTATTAATCCCAAAATTGGTGGCCTATGAATAATGCGGGTTAAGTGATTGTTAGGCGAATTGTTAGGCACAAAAGAAAAAGCACCTACGAGAATTACTCATAAGTGCTTGATTATCAGTGTACGCCCGGAAGGATTACTCATACCCGCAAATCCATGCGCTTGACCCCTCGTGAACCTCGCAATGCTCGGTTTCGAACCGGCCAACCCTTCTTTCTCATCCTGTACATAATCGAATAGCCTTCTCTTTCGAGAAGGCTTGTGTACGCCCGGAAGGATTCGAACCCTCAACCATCTGATCCGAAGTCAGATATTCTATCCAGTTGAACTACGGGCGCATATGATTTGAGTTAAATAGTTTTCTGGTTTCGAGTTATTTAGATAACCAGAAACACAAAATTCGGAACCTTTCAACTACACAACGACCTCCTTGACCTTCTCAGCCGCATCTTTCAAAACTATCGCAGAAGTCACCTTCAAACCAGACTCCTCGATAATTTTCGCCCCTTCTTCAGCATTAGTTCCCTGTAACCTGACAATTATCGGTACATTGATCTCACCAATATTCTTATAGGCTTCAACCACACCTTGAGCCACTCGATCACATCGGACGATACCGCCAAAAATATTGATCAGTATTGCTTTCACGTTGGAGTCTTTAAGAATTATTCTGAATCCAGCCTCAACCGTTTCTGCGTTGGCGCCACCTCCAACATCCAGGAAATTAGCGGGCTCGCCACCCGACAACTTGATCATATCCATGGTTGCCATGGCCAAGCCGGCTCCATTTACCATACATCCCACATTGCCATCCAGTTTTACATAATTCAAGTCCGCTTTACTGGCTTCTACCTCTGCTGGGTCTTCCTCCGACAGGTCTCTCAACTCAGCAATATCCCTATGCCTGAACAAGGCATTGTCATCCAGGTTAACCTTTGAGTCAACCGCTAAAATATTGCT
Source organism: Cyclobacteriaceae bacterium (assembly GCA_963664285.2). Taxonomy (GTDB): domain Bacteria; phylum Bacteroidota; class Bacteroidia; order Cytophagales; family Cyclobacteriaceae; genus JAJCYL01. Next base: position 206,027 of record CAXXNX010000047.1, on the reverse strand, counting down.
ATCTGAAGTCTTCAGCACCGGATTAATCTCAAACATGGACGAATCAGTGCCTACATATGCTTTATAAAGAGCAAAGATAAACTTCACCATTTGTTTGAAAGCCTCTCCTTCCAACCCTAGTGCGAATGCCACTTTTCTTGCCTGGAATCCCTGCAATCCCACCTTGGGATCAATCCACTCCTTAAATATTTTCTCCGGTGTTTCAGCTGCCACCGTCTCAATATCCATCCCTCCTTCAGTAGAAGCCATAATCACATTACAACCCTTCGCCCTATCCAAAAGAATACTCATATAATATTCTTTTGGATCTGACTCTCCCGGATAATAGACATCCTGGGCAATCAACACTTTACTCACGGTTTTGCCATCTGGACCTGTTTGGTGAGTCACTAAAGTGCCGCCTAAAATATTCTTAGCTTTCTCCGAAACCTCATCAAGACTTTTTGCCAGCACCACCCCATTAGAACCTGTTTGACTGATTTTCCCTTTTCCACGTCCACCGGCATGAATCTGTGCTTTTATCACATACCACTCAGTCCCGGTATCTGCCTTCAGCTTTTTAGCCGCATTGAGGGCTGCTTCTGGTGTATCAGCAACAATACCCTCCTGGATTTTAACACCATAGCCCTTTAAAATTTCCTTCGCTTGATATTCGTGAATGTTCATGCTAAACAGGTTAGGATCAGGTTAATTTTTTGCAGTTGCAAGGTAAGGTATGATTTGGCTTTTGGCAATATTTTGAGCAATTGGGGTTAACCCATCAACTCTACAACTTTACCACTTCCCAATTCTTCATCTCTAACACATCCCCTCATAAAATCCCAAATCCCCTATATTTGCCGCCCAATGCTCAAAGCGCAAAACATTCACAAGTCGTATGGCAACCTAAAGGTCCTTAGAGGTATTAACCTTGAGATCGAAGAACGGGAAATTATCTCTATTGTTGGGGTCTCCGGAGCAGGTAAAAGCACTTTGCTGCATATTCTTGGAACATTGGATACACCTGACCAGGGCGATCTCTTTCTTGACGACCAGAATCTCTTTAAAATGAAAACCGATCAGTTGGCACAATTCCGTAACCAGAAGATTGGTTTTGTTTTCCAATTTCATAATCTCTTACCGGAGTTTACAGCGCTTGAAAATGTGTGCATCCCGGGATTTATTGGTAGACAAGACAATAAAGTGCTTAAACCTAAAGCGGATAAACTTTTGAAATTGTTGGGTATCAATGGCCGTACTGACCATAAACCGTCCCAGCTTTCCGGTGGAGAGCTGCAGCGTGTAGCTGTGGCCAGGGCGCTTATTAATGATCCAAAAATTGTTTTTGCCGACGAACCAAGTGGCAACCTTGATTCCAAGAATGCCGAAGAGCTTCATGCCTTGTTCTTTAGACTTCGGGAGGAACTTGGTCAATCCTTCGTTATCGTGACCCACAATGATCAACTGGCGGAAATGGCTGACCGTCGATTAGAAATAAAAGACGGTATTATTAACGGCTGAAAAATGACTTGGACTGTCATGTCACAGCGTTCTAAGAATATCGAATTCCGATCAAGGAATGTCGAATTATGAAGTCAACATTCGGGGATGGATATTTCCACCATATTACAAGTTGAGATATATAGAATAAAGAATGATCCAGTAAGAATTGGGACTAATCAACTTCTTATTTCTGATTCTCAATTATTACAACTCACTTCAACTCATGTTCCAATAACGTCAATTAAAATTGATCTTAAAAGACTGTTGTTCCAATGCAGGCCTACATAATTTTTTGTTATATGAGAGTATCTCAAGATTCTGACTATGAAATTATCTAAAGGGGTTTATTACATGTTATTGGCTAAGTTCTAAATAACACAGCAATTATTATTATCTTCGCTATATGATATCAAGTCAAGAGATCAAAAATTTATTTGCACAATTGCCGATAAGTTCCCAAACCGAATTGTTGGATGAGTTGCTCCAGGAGCAGGAATTACAAGGCAAAGTATTGATTGCCGCTCAACAACAAATAGCAGAGAAAAGAAAGAAGAAACCCTGTCCAAATTGCACAAGCGAGAAGGTATATAAGAGGGGCAGACAAAAAGGTGTGCAGATGTATCAGTGCAATGAATGTAAAAGATGGTACAGTGAAACAACAGGGACACCTTTGTATGACATCAAGCTTAAATCAAAATGGCAATCTTATCTGCGCTGCATGGAGCAGGGCATGCCGATAAAAAAGATAGCAAAACAAATAGGAATAAGCATCCAGACAAGCTTCGACTGGCGGCATAAGATATTGAGTTCACTAAATGAGTTTGTTCCCGAACAGTTATCCTCGGAAGTAGAATGTGATGAATTGGAACTGGCACTTAACCCGAAAAATTCATAGTAGACAATAAAAAACAGGCATAAATTGCTTATATTGAGATAGTTAGACAACAAAATAAGCAATTAATTTATGCCTGAATATAAGGAAAAAGATACCGTATTTTATCGAGGAAAACAAGCTTTTAAATTTGATTTTTCAGCATCAGCGATTAGCTCAGACGGAGCGATATTGTTAAGTGAAAAAGTAGAGAGAAAGACTGGTCTATTAAAAAGCTTCGCCGCACTGATTCCTGACTATCGAAACCCCTTTTTTATCGAATACACTTATGAAGAAATGCTTCGCCAACGGGTGTTTTTAATGATGCAGGGCTATCAGGATTGCAATGACGAACAAAAACTCCGAGAGGATCCGGTGATCCGTAAAGTACTAGATAGCGGATTATGTTCCCAGCCTACTTTAAGTCGATTTGAAAACAAGGCCGATCGGAGTCTGATCTACCAGATGAGTCAATGGTTTGTAGACCGTTATGTAGAGGAGTTGAAAGAGAAGACTGGTCAAATCATCATTGATGTAGATGGTACCGATGACCCTACTCATGGATCCCAACAACTCAGTTTGTATAATGGCTATTATGGACAGACTATGTACCATGAGTTGTTCTTTAAGGACGGGAACACCGGTCAGGTCATTTTACCAGTACTACGTCCGGGCAATTGTCACTCCAACAAATGGTTTGTGGCCTTATTGAAAAGGATTGTCATTAAAATCAGAAAAAAACTGCCCTCAGTAAAGATCCTTATTCGAGCGGATAGTGGCTTTTCAGGAGCATCTTTTTATCGGATAGCTAAGCAGTTTGACCTTCAATTTTGTTTAGGTATTAGTAGTAATGAAGTTTTAAAGACTTTTACCAAACAGACTATCATTGAAGTAAAAAAGGAATATGCTTCAAAAATCATCAAACATCAAGAGTTTGTTGGCCCGTTTACTTACCAGGCCAAAAGCTGGGATCGTTCTGAAAAGCTGTACGCCAAAGTGGAGTCTACCGGAAAAGGAATGAATGTCCGTTACTTTGTGAGCAACTTTGAAGCGATGACCGCTCAACAGATTTACTTTGATTTTTATGTCAAGCGAGGTGATGCCAGTGAAAATCGAATAAAGGAACTCAAAAACATGACTTATTCCGACCGGCTTTCCTGTCATCGCTACTGGGCCAATTTCATGCGTTTAATCATCGCTACCCTCTGTTATGAAATGTTCCGGCAGATTAAATTATTAATTGCCAAAACAAAACACCACTTTGCTAAACGATGGCAAGTGGACAATATCCGGCTTTACCTGATGAAGGTTGGGGCGTGCCTGAAAGAAAGGAAAAGATCATTGACAATACAATTCTCAAGAGCCTTTAGATATCAATACCTGCTGGGCGATTTGCTTACGGTGAACTGACCGATCAGTTAAACAGTTTGGTTTAATCAAAAAAATGTTCTTCCATAAGAACACAATAGAGCTTTGACTGAAAATTGAAGAATTCTAACAAAAAAACGCTCTAATGTCCTTTGAAATCCAGAAACCTGGTTGATCTTCAAATTAATACATACACTCCAATCAAAAATAGTTAGCAACCCATTATTAATCCCAAAATTGGTGGCCTATGAATAATGCGGGTTAATGAAGAGGGGCAGTCGAAATTTAGATAGGGCAGCAAGAAAGAGGGGAAACGATTTCATACGGAATATGGGAAAGGAAGAGGTCACAGTTGTCCAGGTAGTAACAGCGGTTGAACGCAAGGGGGAGAAGTACCTTAAAGCTGTTGCATCAAAACGGCTGAGCAAAGAAGAAATTTCAAAGGCATTGGATGGGAAGTTGGCCTACGGTGCAACCTTGATTACAGATAAGCACCCTTCTTATAAGGCTTTTGCCAAAGACAACCCCTCCATAAAGCACAAAGCGCTATTGGCCAAAGATCATGTGGATAGAGATGATAAAACAATCCATCTGCAAAAAGTAAACAATGTTCACACTCAACTTAGGACATTCTTACGCCCATTCAATGGTGTCAGTTCCAAATATTTGCAAAACTACCTGAATTGGTATGCTTATGCTGACCGAATAAGAGAGAGTAAAACAACTTTGAAACAATGGTTTCTGACTATGCTATTAACGGATCAAGCCTATCATCTGTATGAGCTATTTAAACAAAATGCTGTTATAATTAGAACTTAGCTCATGTTATTATCGATATTCCTTTTCCAATTGATGAATGTCTGCGTTAAAATAATACCTCATATTCCCGTCATTGAAATAATCGCTTTCCGATCTCTTGTGTCATTAGTAATCTTCTTGTTAGCCTAAGGATTCAAAAAATTTCGGTCTGGGGCAATAACCGACCGCTTTTGGTTTTTCGTTGGTTATCTGGTGCCATTGCACTTATATTATATTTCAGATTGATTCACCAAATACCCCTGGCCAATGCAGTCATTCTCCAATACCTCGCTCCTGTCTTTGTTACGGTGATTGGTATTTTCATGGTAAAAGAACCGGTCAAGCCCGTTCAGTGGTTATTCTTCCTTGTCTCTTTCTCCGGAATACTGGTAGTGCAAGGGTTTGACTTCAGAATCGAACCTATCCATGTGATTATTGGCGTTACAGCTTCATTTTTTATGGGGCTAGCCTACAACTGTATACGCAAAATGAAATCCACGGAACATCCGCTGGTCATCATTCTTTACTTTCCCCTGATTACACTGCCAATTGCCGGCACCTACTCCGCCCTCAATTGGGTACCTCCTTCGGGCTGGGACTGGCTCTTTCTATTGTTTGTTGGTCTTTTTACTCAATTTGCACAGTTTTTCATGACCAAATCACTGCAAACAGAAGAGCTATCCAAAGTATCAATAATCAATTACATCGGGATCATTTTTGCCCTGGTGTTTAGTTATGCCTTCGGAGAAACCTTCAACCTGATGACATACATTGGAATGACCTTAGTTATCCTTGGTGTCGTTCTCAATGTTTACTTTAAAGAGAAACTATCAGTCAGATCCTCTTGATGATGTAACAAATTGCAGATGTGATTAAATTTGAGTTATAACTCAAGTAATTGCAGAAATTACAAATGAACAATAAGCTGAGATCAACTAATAAGTGCAATTGAAGGATGAAAAAGCTTTTAAGGGCTTTTTCATCCTTCAAAAGCCTGAGCAGTGCAATCTTTGGATTGCAAAATGTCAAAAAACTACACACATCTCAGTATTGATCAAAGGTATCAAATTGAAGCATTATTGAAAACAGGAGCTACTCAAAAGGAGATTGCCTGTATCGTTCATTTTCACCCGTCTACGATCTCACGTGAGCTTAAGCGAAATGTGGGTTCAAGAGGTAGGGGAGCTGGTGTCTATCGAACAGCAAATGCACAAAGGAGGACCAATCTTCGTCATCAAGAAAAGCCAAAAAGAGTGATTTTCACCAAACCCATGAAAGACTGGATAGTTAACCGGCTCCAAGAAGATAGATGGAGTCCTGAATTGATCAGCCATCAGGGAAAGAAAACGAGAGAATGTCCACTTAGCCATGAATGGATTTACCAATGGATATGGGAATGTAAGCACACCAACCGCCAGGAGAACCAAGAATACAAACAACTATACACATATCTAAAACATGGCAAACGAAGGCGCAAACGAGGAAACAGAAAAGATCGTAGAGGTATTATCCCGAATAGGGTATCAATTGAACAGCGACCCCAGATCATTAACAAAAGGGAACGATTGGGAGATATAGAAGTCGATTTAATGATGGGTAAAAACCACAAAGGCTCTTTGTTGGTGATGACAGACCGAGCAAGTCTTTTTACCAGAATCAGAAAGATGCACAGTAAAAATGCCGATCAAATGGCCGAAGCTATTGTGGAGGAACTCTCTCAGGATAAACACAAACTGGAAACACTCACTTTTGATAATGATATGGCATTTTCTAAACATGAGTTGATTGCTCAATCCCTTGATGTGGATGCCTATTTCACTCGTCCCTATACTAGTCAGGATAAAGGGACAGTTGAAAATAGGATTGGGGTAATCAGAAGGTTTTATCCTAAGAAAACAGATATTAGATTTGTTACAGAGGAGCAAATCAAAGTTGTTGAAAACAAAATCAATGAACGCCCTGTTAGAAAATTTAATTACCTAAACGCAAAGCAAGTGCTACAAAGGAAAATTGCACTTATTACTTGAACTTACATAATTCAAAAACCCAATAAACTCCAATTACCAAAAATCAAGCTCTAAAAAAATTGCAATTTGATAATTGAATTTTGGTGCTTATTTAGAATTTGATCTTTTTACACTTTATCATGGAAGTAGTATTAGGACATAGACTATTAATTATTCAAAAATATGTCAGGACATAGTAAGTGGGCCAATATCAAACATCGTAAAGGTCGTCAGGACGCTAAGAGAGCTAAAATATTTACCAAGTTGCTCAAAGAGATTTCAATTGCCGCCAAGGAAGGCGGTGCTGATCTAGATGGCAATGCGAGATTAAGATTGGCTGTCCAAAACGCCAAAGGCTCTAATATTCCCAAAGACACCATCGGCCGGGCAATCAGCAAAGCCACAGGTGCTGATGCCGATACATATGTCGAAGTGTCTTTTGAAGGATACGGACCCTACGGTATAGCCATTTTCGTGGAATGTCTAACGGATAACAACAATCGAGCGGTTTCTAATGTCAGGGCCGCGTTCACCAAGTATGGTGGAAGCCTGGGCACCAATGGTTCACTAGAATTCCTGTTTGAGCGCAAAGGCGTTTTTGTCGTTCCTCAAGAGGAAAATTTTGATGAAGACGAGTTTACACTGGCGGTAATTGATGGAGGAGCTGAAGAGGTCGAAGTCCAGGACAATTACATTCATATCACCAGTGCCATGGAAGACTTCGGAAGTCTCCAAAAGAAACTTGAAGAATTAGATCTTGAAGCTGAATCAGCTGAACTACAACGCATTCCTAACAATTACCAGGAATTAAGTGATCAAGAATTTTCTAAAGTGTGGAAATTGATTGAAGCCCTGGAAGACGATGACGATGTCCAAAAAGTCTATCACAACATGGAAATAAATGAAAAACAAATTAATCTCATTGAATGACTCGCAATTTCTTCGAATCATTCTTGTTTTGATCTCATTATTAACTTTATAATTATCTTTATAATCAATTTAAACCAATATCAATATGGTACGATTCAAAGACTTTGTTCCCGAAAGGCTCAAAAAAGGTGGATTCCTTGCAGGCGCCAAATACCAGCAATTGGAAGAAATAATAAAAGAGGCCAATAAGTGGGTTAATGACAATGGCTTCCAGATCGTGAATGTGGAGACAGTTGTTCTCCCAAACATTTGGGATACGGACGAAGAAGGTAGTGAAGATGTGGATATCCTAACCAGCGGCACCAACTCGACAACCTGGCACCAGTTTATCAGGGTCTGGTATAAGTAACTTTGACTGAAGGCAGTTGTTCCTATTGAGTTTCGAGGGGAATCTATAACTACAATTGTTCCTGTATTGTGATTCCACTAAGGACATATTTTTTGCCAGTCGGTAGGTTGTGGGGATTGCTAACAACCTGTAGGCGATTTTTTTACCAATCCGGTTTTATCCCCAGATACAACCCCCCTATCGAAGTCATCACTATTGGTAATCTCAGACTTGGGGGCACCGGGAAAACACCATTAGTAGAATACTTATATCGCCAGCTTTCAAATGAGGGAAGGAAAATAGCCATTCTCAGTCGGGGATACAGAAGAAAAACACAGGGTTATCTGAAAGTTGGTCCTTCTTCAAAGGTTAGTGAAGTTGGCGACGAAGCCATTCAATTATTCCACAAGCTGGGCGAGTATGCTTCAATCCAAGTGTGTGAAAAAAGAACAGATGGCATCCGGAGAATTTTGAAGAATGAGCCCTTTATCAATTTGATTTTGCTAGATGATGCGTTCCAACACCTGTCTGTGCAGCCATCACTTAATTTATTGTTAACCTCTTATGACCAGCCCTTTTACCGCGATCATGCGGTTCCGGCAGGTGGGTTAAGGGAGCCTCGGTCTGCAGCAAAAAATGCCGACATGATAATCGTAACTAAATGTCCATCAAGCATCAAACGGAATCAAGTATCAATTTGCAGAGCGGAAATAGAAAGATACTGCCGAAACAAACCAGTAATCTTCTCCCAACTAAAATACCTGGAGCCACAGCCCTATTCTATTCATCAATCGATGGGTTCTGAAATTGTTCTGGTGACCGGGATAGCATATTCGGAACCCCTAACCGACTATGTCAGCCAAAAATATCAACTCCACTATCATTTCAACTTTGCTGACCATCATAACTATTCCCAGTCAGACGTGGAGAAGATCATAGGTTTTTGCCAGGAACAGCAGTGTAGTCTGCTTACAACCTCAAAAGACATCGTCAAGTTAAGTGCCTTTGAGGCATTGAAGACTGTTCCGGTATTCGTCCAACCGATTGAAATTGAATTCCTTTTTGATGGACAAAATGTTTTAAAAGAAATGATTACAGCCAACCAATAGCCGAAAGATCACATTTTTAACTTCTGATTTTAGTAGGTACATTAATTTCGTGGTGTCATCGTGAACAGGCTCCTATTATTCATATCAATTTTTATTTTTTCTTTTGCAGGAATTGCCCAAATCCTGGATGACACTACACAGTTAGTTTACGGTCCCCATTCATCTCTTTATTTCCATGAAGAGGATATCAAGTTGAATACTGGAAAGCAGTACGCTTTGGACACAACACTCACCAGCGTTCATCGAACCAATTGGGCTGATAGAAATAATAAGGAGTTTCAAAGTCTCGGTAACTTAGGAACTGCACTCACACCTACTTTTTATCAGTTTCCAAACATTGTAGGCCTCCGCCACGGGTATGAAGTCTATAATCCCTACTTACCCGGGCCTAACGATATCAAATACTTCGATACAAAATCTCCTTTCATAGACCTTAATCTCAATTTCGGCGCCCAGGGTCGGTCGATGGGAATATTTGAATTTTCACGAAACATTAAATCCAACTGGAATGTTGGATTTGACTTCAGAAAAATAGTGGGTGACAAACAAATTGGCGCTCAGCAGTTGCGAGGCGACAGAAACACAGACGAGATTTACTATGACTTCTACATGTCGTATGGCAGTGACAATGGTAAATACCATGCCCTTAGCTATGTCTCTAGATTCGATCATAAAGTCAAAGAGACTGGTGGAATTCGGGTGTTCAGTGATTTGAGAAGTGATCTTTTTCGCTACCGTGATGCCGTGATCACATTGCGCAATGCCACAGCCAAGGATTTTCGGATAAACTATCGTATTTACCACCAATACAAACTAACAGAATACACTCAACTCTACCATTCCTTTCACAGGAGCTCACAAGAAACCACTTTCAAAGATTTCACTATTGCTTCCGATACAACAAGTTTTTACCCCACTCCACTAATCGACCCCGACTCGACCATGGACCTGAGCAGTTTCATCTATCTCGAAAATGAAGTAGGCATCAAAGGTGATCTGGGCCCTTTGTTTTACAGCGGATATTTGAAAAGACGCGATATCAATCATTTTTACCGGTACCTAAAACCCTTTGATAAAACCAGCGAGACCTATTTGGGTTTTAATGTCCGATTTGATTTCTCAGAAAAAATCCACTTGGGTGGTGATGGAGAATTCCTTCAGGACGGCAACTTCAAAGCCAATGCGTTTATTGATATGCCTTTCGTCGAAGGTGGCTACCATGCAGCCAGGTATGGCCCAACAATCTTACAAAAAGCCTTTTTAGGAAATCACTTTGAATGGGACAATAGCTTTAGTTCCACTTTTGCTTTTGAAATCTATGGCAATATCAAATATTCAAATAAATTCCTCCGTATCAAACCTGGTGTTTCATTTACCACCATTGATAACTACATCTATTTCAATCAAAATAAATTGCCTCAACAAATCGGAAGACCTTGCCAATATATCTGCGCTAAAACTGGATCTCGAAGTGGACCTCCCGAAGCACTTTCATTTCACCACTTCCTCAAGGCTAACTACCGTGGGAGGAGATGCCTCCGATGTTTTCAGAATCCCGGAGGTTTTCAGTACAGGTGGTTTGTACTATGATAACTTTTGGTTCAATAGGTATATGCAGGTCAGAATCGGGATCGACTTGCACTACAGATCTGCACATTTCGCAAACGCCTACGACCCTATTATACAGCAATTCTATTTGCAGGATGACTTTGAGTTGGAATCCTACCTGATGGCTGATGCGTATTTATCTGCTAAGGTCAACAACACTGTCATCTTCCTAAAAATGAATCATGTCAATCAATCATCTGGAGATGGTTATTTCCTAACACCTTACTATCCGGGACTTCAAAGGCTATTTGACATTGGTTTTAAGTGGAGATTTTTTGACTAGGAAATTATACCTTGGGGCTCACAATCTTGCATTTATTATCTTCAATGGGACAAAAAACGCTTTTAGGCCTCAACCTTCCAACTGATCCCCGATGGGCCGATATTGCCAGCAAAGAACTTAATGAGATTCTTATTGACCACGCTTATTGTGAGCAAAAAGCAGCTTCATCCTGTATTTCACTCATTGTTCAATACCCTGATAAGGATAAGCTTGTACAAATGTTAACTCCCGTTGTAGCAGAGGAATGGAGTCATTTTGAACGGGTAATCGAACAACTTAACAAAAGAGGTTACAAGCTAGGACACCAACGCAAGGACCAATACGTCATCGCACTCAACCAAAAGATCAAAAAAGGAGGAAGTCGGGAACAGCAATTGGTAGAGAAGCTTCTGATCAATGCATTGATCGAAGCCCGAAGCTGTGAACGCTTCAAACTCTTGTCTCAACACATAGGAAACGAGGAATTAAGCAAGTTTTACTACGAATTAATGGTCTCAGAGGCAAGTCATTATGCAAACTTTATTGAGTTGGCCAAAGAATACATGCCATCGAATTATGTGGAGAAAAGATGGGTTGAAATTCTAGTAGATGAGGCAGAGATTATGAAAACCATCGATGTCAGGGGAGACAGAATACACTAAATAATGAAATACATTCTGGCGATTGACCTCGGCACCACCAACATAAAATCCATCTTATTTGATCTTAAGGGAAATAGTTGCCGTGAAAGTTCTCATAACCTAACTACTCTTAACCCGCATTATTCATAGGCCACCAATTTTGGGATTAATAATGGGTTGCTAACTATTTTTGATTGGAGTGTATGTATTAATTTGAAGATCAACCAGGTTTCTGGATTTCAAAGGACATTAGAGCGTTTTTTTGTTAGAATTTTTCAATTTTCAGTCAAAGCTCTATTGTGTTCTTATGGAAGAACATTTTTTTGATTAAACTAAACTGTTTAACTGATCGGTCAGTTCACCGTAAGCAAATCGCCCAGCAGGTATTGATATCTAAAGGCTCTTGAGAATTGTATTGTCAATGATCTTTTCCTTTCTTTCAGGCACGCCCCAACCTTCATCAGGTAAAGCCGGATATTGTCCACTTGCCATCGTTTAGCAAAGTGGTGTTTTGTTTTGGCAATTAATAATTTAATCTGCCGGAACATTTCATAACAGAGGGTAGCGATGATTAAACGCATGAAATTGGCCCAGTAGCGATGACAGGAAAGCCGGTCGGAATAAGTCATGTTTTTGAGTTCCTTTATTCGATTTTCACTGGCATCACCTCGCTTGACATAAAAATCAAAGTAAATCTGTTGAGCGGTCATCGCTTCAAAGTTGCTCACAAAGTAACGGACATTCATTCCTTTTCCGGTAGACTCCACTTTGGCGTACAGCTTTTCAGAACGATCCCAGCTTTTGGCCTGGTAAGTAAACGGGCCAACAAACTCTTGATGTTTGATGATTTTTGAAGCATATTCCTTTTTTACTTCAATGATAGTCTGTTTGGTAAAAGTCTTTAAAACTTCATTACTACTAATACCTAAACAAAATTGAAGGTCAAACTGCTTAGCTATCCGATAAAAAGATGCTCCTGAAAAGCCACTATCCGCTCGAATAAGGATCTTTACTGAGGGCAGTTTTTTTCTGATTTTAATGACAATCCTTTTCAATAAGGCCACAAACCATTTGTTGGAGTGACAATTGCCCGGACGTAGTACTGGTAAAATGACCTGACCGGTGTTCCCGTCCTTAAAGAACAACTCATGGTACATAGTCTGTCCATAATAGCCATTATACAAACTGAGTTGTTGGGATCCATGAGTAGGGTCATCGGTACCATCTACATCAATGATGATTTGATCAGTCTTCTCTTTCAACTCCTCTACATAACGGTCTACAAACCATTGACTCATCTGGTAGATCAGACTCCGATCGGCCTTGTTTTCAAATCGACTTAAAGTAGGCTGGGAACATAATCCGCTATCTAGTACTTTACGGATCACCGGATCCTCTCGGAGTTTTTGTTCGTCATTGCAATCCTGATAGCCCTGCATCATTAAAAACACCCGTTGGCGAAGCATTTCTTCATAAGTGTATTCGATAAAAAAGGGGTTTCGATAGTCAGGAATCAGTGCGGCGAAGCTTTTTAATAGACCAGTCTTTCTCTCTACTTTTTCACTTAACAATATCGCTCCGTCTGAGCTAATCGCTGATGCTGAAAAATCAAATTTAAAAGCTTGTTTTCCTCGATAAAATACGGTATCTTTTTCCTTATATTCAGGCATAAATTAATTGCTTATTTTGTTGTCTAACTATCTCAATATAAGCAATTTATGCCTGTTTTTTATTGTCTACTATGAATTTTTCGGGTTAACAATATCGCTCCGTCTGAGCTAATCGCTGATGCTGAAAAATCAAATTTAAAAGCTTGTTTTCCTCGATAAAATACGGTATCTTTTTCCTTATATTCAGGCATAAATTAATTGCTTATTTTGTTGTCTAACTATCTCAATATAAGCAATTTATGCCTGTTTTTTATTGTCTACTATGAATTTTTCGGGTTAATCCTGCCCCCGATTGTTCGGAACAAAATCCGGAAGAGTAATCGCTGGTACCATCCAAACCATAAGGGAATTGAATATTGACTCAGGAACTGACATTTTGTGTGTGGTTTTGAGTGGAGCTATGCACAGCATATTTCCCATTGATGTTAATGGCAAACCGCTATCCAATGCCTTATTATGGTCCGATTTACGCAGTTCAGATATTGCCAAAGCGCTGAAATCAACTGGGTTGGGCAGGCAACTTCACCATGAAACCGGTACACCAATCCACCCTATGAGTCCATTCTGCAAGCTGATTTGGATACGTGAATATTCACCGGAACTTTTCGTTCGGGCCTATAAGTTTATTTCATTAAAAGAATACCTGATTTATCAGCTAACAGGACATTTTATTGTTGATCAATCTATCGCCTCGTCCACCGGCTTGATGAATCTCACAAAAAAGAGATGGTCAGATAAAGCGCTTCGAACCGCCGGAATTAAATCCTCACAGCTATCTGATCTGAGACAGCCTTCCTATTCGTTACCCATAATCCAGGATGAGCTAAGAGATATTCCATTGATTTTAGGGGCTGCCGATGGTTGCCTGGCCAACCTGGGAAGTGGAGTAATTGATCAAACACAAGTAGCCCTTACTATTGGGACATAGTGCCGCCTTAAGAAAAACCATGAGCAAGCCTGCAGTTGATCAACAACTCTGTGCTTTTTGCTACTATGTAGACGATAAACTTTACATTTCTGGTGGTGCGAGTAACAATGGTGGCAATGTGTTTCAGTGGCTAACGGAAAAATATAAGGTTACAGAATATGACATAGCATCGGCTCCTCCCGGGAGTAATGGTCTGCTTACTTTGCCTTATGTTTTTGGGGAAAGAGCGCCTTTCTGGGAAACCGGAATGTCATCTCTAATAACCGGTCAGGATAATCGTCATACCAGCAACGATATTGCAAGATCATTCATCGAAGGAATTTGCTTTAACCTTTTACTTATCAGCCAATCTATCGGCGATTTTGATAGAATCATTGCCAGTGGTGGGTGTTACTAAATCTTAACCCGAAAAATTCATAGTAGACAATAAAAAACAGGCATAAATTGCTTATATTGAGATAGTTAGACAACAAAATAAGCAATTAATTTATGCCTGAATATAAGGAAAAAGATACCGTATTTTATCGAGGAAAACAAGCTTTTAAATTTGATTTTTCAGCATCAGCGATTAGCTCAGACGGAGCGATATTGTTAAGTGAAAAAGTAGAGAGAAAGACTGGTCTATTAAAAAGCTTCGCCGCACTGATTCCTGACTATCGAAACCCCTTTTTTATCGAATACACTTATGAAGAAATGCTTCGCCAACGGGTGTTTTTAATGATGCAGGGCTATCAGGATTGCAATGACGAACAAAAACTCCGAGAGGATCCGGTGATCCGTAAAGTACTAGATAGCGGATTATGTTCCCAGCCTACTTTAAGTCGATTTGAAAACAAGGCCGATCGGAGTCTGATCTACCAGATGAGTCAATGGTTTGTAGACCGTTATGTAGAGGAGTTGAAAGAGAAGACTGGTCAAATCATCATTGATGTAGATGGTACCGATGACCCTACTCATGGATCCCAACAACTCAGTTTGTATAATGGCTATTATGGACAGACTATGTACCATGAGTTGTTCTTTAAGGACGGGAACACCGGTCAGGTCATTTTACCAGTACTACGTCCGGGCAATTGTCACTCCAACAAATGGTTTGTGGCCTTATTGAAAAGGATTGTCATTAAAATCAGAAAAAAACTGCCCTCAGTAAAGATCCTTATTCGAGCGGATAGTGGCTTTTCAGGAGCATCTTTTTATCGGATAGCTAAGCAGTTTGACCTTCAATTTTGTTTAGGTATTAGTAGTAATGAAGTTTTAAAGACTTTTACCAAACAGACTATCATTGAAGTAAAAAAGGAATATGCTTCAAAAATCATCAAACATCAAGAGTTTGTTGGCCCGTTTACTTACCAGGCCAAAAGCTGGGATCGTTCTGAAAAGCTGTACGCCAAAGTGGAGTCTACCGGAAAAGGAATGAATGTCCGTTACTTTGTGAGCAACTTTGAAGCGATGACCGCTCAACAGATTTACTTTGATTTTTATGTCAAGCGAGGTGATGCCAGTGAAAATCGAATAAAGGAACTCAAAAACATGACTTATTCCGACCGGCTTTCCTGTCATCGCTACTGGGCCAATTTCATGCGTTTAATCATCGCTACCCTCTGTTATGAAATGTTCCGGCAGATTAAATTATTAATTGCCAAAACAAAACACCACTTTGCTAAACGATGGCAAGTGGACAATATCCGGCTTTACCTGATGAAGGTTGGGGCGTGCCTGAAAGAAAGGAAAAGATCATTGACAATACAATTCTCAAGAGCCTTTAGATATCAATACCTGCTGGGCGATTTGCTTACGGTGAACTGACCGATCAGTTAAACAGTTTAGTTTAATCAAAAAAATGTTCTTCCATAAGAACACAATAGAGCTTTGACTGAAAATTGAAAAATTCTAACAAAAAAACGCTCTAATGTCCTTTGAAATCCAGAAACCTGGTTGATCTTCAAATTAATACATACACTCCAATCAAAAATAGTTAGCAACCCATTATTAATCCCAAAATTGGTGGCCTATGAATAATGCGGGTTAAATGGTAGCTGATGTTTTTAATAAGCCACTTCAAATTTTACAGACAGGGGAAAACACAGCATTGGGAGCAGCGTTTTTGGCAATGAAGGCTTCCGGAATTATACAGAGCTATGCTGAAACAAGTGAATTAATCCAAACCAGTAAAACTTTCTATCCTGACAGGGAAAGAAATGGCATCTATGCAGTCTCGTTTCAAAAGTTCAATGATCTATTAGAAGCAAGCAACTAGTCCTCTTTCAATTTAATCACCTCTTTCTGTAAATCAAGGACGATGGTGGCTAATCGTTCAAGCGTCAAATTATCTTCAGCTCCCGGTTCAGGAAATTTTGTACTGATGAATGCTTTTGATTCCCAGATTTCCAGCACATCATCCATATGAATTTCATAAGGTGCAATTGTCTTGTTGTCTGATACAAGAAAAAGCTTCTGTTTCTCTTCTATGTAATTAAACACCCGTTTATAAACCACTCCCTCACTGGAGGTAACCATGATATAGGTCTTCCCACTGACAATATCAGCCACACTCTCCACATATTGACCAATAACTATGGTCCCTGGTTCAATAGGTAACATAGAATCTCCACTTACTTCAAAAGCCCTGTAAGTTCCGTATCCTTTAAATTGAGGCAATCGAAATTTTGGTAATTCTTCAATGTACTCGGGATCTGAGTAGCCATTCAAATAACCAGCAGCTGCTTTTTGGGGTACCAGGTCGATGTACTCTCTATCGTTATCATCTACTGTAATAGAAAGTATCTTCATTTTCGGAGGAGTCATTTTGAACTGAGTTTTTGATTTTAGCTCCATGTCAGTGAGCTTACTCACATCCTGATTGATCAAGGTATCTACGGATGTCTCAAATATTTCAGCCATCCTGGATAAATTAGCTAATCGTGGTTCTGCCCTTCCCTCCTCATAGGCTCCAACCAATGATCGTTTAATGCCAATCGCTTCTGCGAACTTCCCCTGGGTTATACCCATCTTTTTCCTTAGAAATCTGATGTTTTCATTAATCGCTACCATAGCAGAAAATTTATGTCTAAAAGATTATGATGTCTTTCATCGCACTGCTACTCACCCGCTGAATAGAGTAAAGATGCATATGCCTAAAATCTGAATGTGAGCTTACAATATGAAGCTTAGAAATAATGCCTTCAACCACCCCTCTTAAGGTGTCATGGTCTTCCGCCAATATATAGCCATACAACGCCCTCTTACCTGGCATATCCACAAAGAACTTGACCTGAAATTTCCCGGATCTCAGTTTTTTTGTGATCAGCTTGAGCTTAAACCCATTATTTGGCCCTATCCATCTCTTTACTTGAGGATTATGTACCAACGCCTTCATAACACCAATATACTATATATATTAGTATTATTGAGCCTCTGAAATTAGTTTTACTAATTATTTTCGTATTTCAGGGCACCTCCAAAAACCCTATGCGGTCTCATCGAATCAGAGAAGGGCTCAATCATGGCTGATTTTCTTCGGCCTAGCACAGCTATGGTGAAGGTTATCTAACGAAAAGTGGGCGCTTCTCCTGTTCCGCCCATCCCATTGGGAGAAGATTTGATGCATATCTCCATCCCTTTTTCTTCTCCACATAGCTACGCTATGCATTCTAAAAAAAAAGAAATAAATCTAAAGCTTCAAATCCCTTTGAGAATCACATAGGGTTTTTCGAGGTGCCCTCTAATAAGCTTTGGCGAATATCACACGTCTTTGGGATGGCTTACCTGTCACTATACATTGACCAACCTCCTCATCACCATTTAAAGGAATACACCTGATGGTTGCTTTGGTCTCATTCTTGACCTTCTCTTCAGTTTCGGCTGTTCCATCCCAATGGGCATATACGAAGCCACCCTCTTTTTTTATGAGTTCCTTGAAATCATCATAGGAGTCCACCTTGCGACTATTTCTTGCTCGGTGTTCTCCCGCTTTCTCATAAATATTGGATTGTATGTCTTCCAATAGGTTTGTAATGCGTTTGACCAATTGATCATCCATAGGGCAGAATTCCTTTTCCTTAGTATCCCTGCGAGCTACTTCTACAGTTCCATTTTCGAGGTCTTTAGGGCCCACTGCAATCCGCACTGGGACACCCTTAAGCTCGTACTCGGCAAATTTCCAACCGGGCTTATAGGTATCCCGGTTGTCAAATTTGACTGACACACCTGCACTTTTTAAGTCTTTTACCAGCACTTCCACTTTTTCAGCAATTGCTTGTTGTTGCTCTTCATTTTTAAATATAGGAACAATCACCACCTGGATGGGCGCCAATTTGGGAGGCAGTACCAAACCGTCATCGTCGGAATGTGTCATGATAAGCGCTCCCATGAGCCTTGTGCTGGCTCCCCAGGAAGTTCCCCATACGAGGTCAAGTTGCCCTTCTTTATTTAAAAATTTCACATCAAAAGCCCTGGCAAAGTTTTGACCCAAGAAATGTGATGTCCCTGCCTGAAGCGCTTTGCCATCCTGCATCAGCGCTTCAATACAGTAAGTTTTTTCAGCGCCGGCAAAACGTTCACTTTCGGTTTTAATTCCTTTGATGACTGGAACGGCCATAAAACTTTCAACGAAGTCAGCATAAATATTCAACATCAGATTGGTTTCTTCTTCCGCTTCCTTCTTTGTAGCATGAGCGGTATGACCTTCCTGCCATAGGAATTCTGTAGTGCGTAAAAATAACCTGGTCCTCATCTCCCACCTCACCACATTTACCCACTGGTTCAACAGGATTGGTAAATCACGGTAAGACTGTATCCAGTTTTTGTAAGTGTTCCATATGATGGTTTCACTGGTGGGACGTATTATCAGTTCTTCCTCAAGCTTCGCATCAGGATCCACAATCAGCCCTTTTCCACTTTCATCATACTTTAGACGATAGTGTGTAACCACAGCACACTCTTTGGCAAAACCCTCTACGTGGTCCGCCTCTTTACTTAGGTATGATTTTGGTATGAACAATGGGAAGTATGCATTTGTATGGCCGGTGTCCTTGAACATATCATCCAAACCTCTTTGCATTTTTTCCCAAATAGCAAATCCATAGGGTTTAATGACCATGCAACCCCTAACAGGAGAATTCTCGGCCAGATCAGCCTTTTTTACCAGCTCATTGTACCACTGTGAATAATCTTCGCTCCTTTTTGTTAGCCCTTTTCCCATTTTTGGTACGGATATTGCATTATTTTCAGAAAGCGGCAAATATAAGTTTTTGATAATACAAACTTACTGATGTCTGCTAATTGTTGTAACTTGAATAACCATAAAGGAAATGACCATGAAAGCGTTAGAGAAAGTTCTGAAAATGTCCTTAACAGTGGGTCTGGTAACCTTCTTAATTACTCCATATGGAGTGTTCGCCCAGGAGTATGACGACCTGTATTTTTCCTCAAAAGACAGAAAAGAGAAAAAGGTAAAGGTAGCTAAAATAGACGAGGAGACGGAATCCCAAGAAGTATTGCAGTCCTATCAAAATAACGCTTATGATGGATCCAGCTATTCAGCCAGAAATATCAACCCTGAATACTTGTCAAAGTATAACAATGGTGTAGGGGAAGAAGTGATTGAGGAAAAAAATGAGGAGTATTTTCCCGAAGATTATAATGATAATCAATTCGATGACAATGATCGATATTACGACAACGCTCCTATTGTTAACAATTATTACAACTCCGGTTTTCCTGGTTGCAGTTACAATCGTTATGGTAGTTTTTACGGCAGACCAAGATTTAATTTTGGTTTAGGATACAGTTCTGGATTCTATTTCGGATCAGGTTTAAGTTTCTCATTTGGCTATGGTAGCCCTGGGTATTATGGTTCTTATTACGATCCTTTTTATGATCCATTTTTTTCTCCATTCTCCTATAGGGCTCGTTACTATGATCCCTTTTACGGTGGATACTATGGTAGCTTCTACAGACCATCTTATTATGGACCACGATATTCGTACTATTCAGCATATAACAGGGGTTTCTCCAACGGATATTATGTCAATGGAGGTGAGGTTATTCGAACACGAGGCGGACGAGAAGTAGTAAGAGGGGCTCGTAGTAATCGAAGCGCTCGAAGTGCTACCTTAGCTGACGGCGGTTCGAGAAGTTCAAGGTCACGCAGTACATTGGGTGAGAGTTCTTCAGTAACTACTACCAGAGGGAGAACGCGAGTATCGTCCACTGACATATCTAGATCACAAAACGAACTGAATCGAGGCAGAACACGAACGACAAACAGTGGAGCAGTTAGAAGTCGAAATGCTGTAACAAATTCGCGAAGCAGAACATCCGGTACAAATAATCAAAGTACTTATACTAACAGAAGCAGATCTTCATCTGGTAGCACTTACAGCCGGCAGAGAAACAGTTCAGGCACTTCTTCTACGAGGAGTAGGCAAAGCACCACTTCACCAAGCTATGAACGAAATTACCGGTCTGGCTCAAGATCGGGGAGTTCCTCTTATGGCAACACCAGAAGTAGGAGCAGAAGTTATGGTTCCTCTAACAAAGGCTTCAATTCCAATAGGTCCAATAGTCGATCACGTAGTGGTGGATTTAATAGCGGATCTAGCAATAGCAGGTCTCGAAGCAGCGGATTTAGTAGTGGGTCCAATACCCGGTCACGAAGTAGTGGGTTTAGTGGTGGATCTAGTGGATCAAGAAGCATTGGGTCCAAATCAAGGTCACGTTCGTCCTCTGGTGGCTCAACTAAATCACGTTCAAGAAAAAACAATTAATACAAGTCGATTTAAAAAAAGGTTAATTCTCAAAAAAACATTTAGTTATGAAATTCAATTCAACGCTTATACTATTAAGCTTAGCGTTAGCTCTGTCTAATTTTCCAGTCCTGGCACAAGTAAATCCGGAGGCATTTGGGCTCTATAATGAAGCGCTACTCTTTAGCCAGACCAGGTTTAATGGCTCAGCCAGGATTCAGGGAATTGGTGGCGCACAAGTGGCACTGGGAGGCGATCTCAGTTCAGCAGTTTCTAACCCTGCTGGATTGGGATTCTTCAACAGGTCACAGTTTTCTTTTTCGCCATCATTGAACTTTCTCCAATCAGATGCAAATTTTGATGGTGGCAACATTGTTACTGAAGCTGAAAATTTCAATTTTAACCAGCTTGGGGTAGTGCTCAATAAAAGTAAAGAAGACAATGGCGATGGGTTTCGTGGCGGCTCTTTTGCAATTACATTATCCAGAACCAACAGTTTCAAGCAAGAATTTACTTACGATGGGTTTAGTAACGAAAGTTCTATCGTAGATTTTTTCATCGAACAGGCCAATGGGATTCCATCTACTGTTTTGGAAAATGAAGACGGGATATTTGATTCCGGAACTGAGCTACTTTCTCTTGCTTATAATAGTTTCCTTATCAACCCTGAGAATGGGAATCAATATTCAACCTTTGTGGGAATTGAACCTCGTCAGCAAGAGACAGTTAAAGTATCAGGTTCTCAATACCAGTGGAACTTCTCGGCCGGTGGTAACTATAAGGACCGGCTGTATTTTGGAGGAGGATTGGGAATTGCTACTCTAAATTACAAGATAAAGAAGATCTACAGAGAAAGCGAGTTTTTGTTATTTGATAATCCTGGCCAAGCGGATGATCTTACCAATGACATTCTCTTAGAAGAAGAAACAGATATTGATGGCATCGGCGTAAATGCAACATTTGGTTTGATATTTCGCCCCGTGGACGTACTGACAGTTGGTTTATCTTATGTTACACCAACCTGGTATGAAATCAATGACGACACCTTTAGTGACTTGTCGGTTAGCTATAATGATGTCGACTTTAATGGTGAGATACTTAGTAACTTCGATTTACAGGGCAGATTATTCGCCAGCAATTACAGCCTAAGAACTCCATCAAAATTGAATTTTGGTCTAGCTTATTTCTTAGGTAAAAATGGGTTCTTCACCGGGGATATCGAAATGGTGGACTATTCAAATGCCAATCTTGGATCAGACGACTTCTCAGCAACTGCCGATAATCAGACTATCAGAAGTCTGTACAAAAGAGTAATCAACTTTAGATTGGGAACAGAATATCGTATTGATAACTTCAGACTGCGTGCCGGCTATGCCTACCGGGCCGATCCGGTGGAAGAACCTGCAGTAGACAGCGATGAACAAAGTATCTCATTTGGGGTTGGCTATCGAAACAAAAAATTCTTTGCGGATCTTGGAGTGATAAATACTTATGGTAACACTGCTTACAGTCCCTATTTCCTCTCGGATGGTACTGAGCCAAGTGTAGCACTAGACAATAGGTCTACTAATGTTTTGTTAACTGTTGGGTTTAGTTTCTAAGTCAAATTAGTGGATTGGGCGTCAACCATAACGTACGAGAGGCTTTCAACCTTCATCATATGCTTGGGCTAGATCAAAAAAGCCAAAACTGGAGCGATAGGCCTTGAAAATATTGGCGTTGTATTGATTATATACCTCTGCAAAAGAGGTCATAATTTTGGCTTTTATCTTAGGCTCACCATCTAGAATCTCCTGTATATTAACGCTTGGCAAAACATACAAATCAGCATTGTCGGAACTAACAATACTCGTATATATTCTTCTGGTATCTGTCAACAATGCATTATCACCAAAAGCTTCTCCGGAACCTAGGGTGGCTAAAGTCTGAAATTCATTGTTCACATCAATTTTCATTGAAATTCTTCCATTCTTAATAATATAAAGAGCATTGCTGGGATCATTTCTAAAAAAAACAACCTCTTCTAACTTGTAGGGCCTCAAATACATATGTGGAGTAAATTGTGCCATCTCTTCATAATTAAGGCGTTCGAACAATTTGATCCGGGCTAGAAACCGGAATAGATTGATGTCTTGACTCGAATATGACTTTTTGAATGGATTAATCATCTTTCGGGAGCATTTTGATCTCTAATACTTTCGAAGTTTTACCAGTGATTCTAAATTTATCACTGATTTGCTGGCCGATCACCCAAGCAATATCGTTACCCGAAGAAAGTATCAGTTGGCGTTGTTTCAAGTTTAAAGGAATTTTTCTGTCAATCATAAAATCGCTTAGCTTTTTTTTTCCCTCCATACCTAATGGTCTGAAGTAATCCCCGTCCCGCCAATTTCTAATGATGATGGGATATTGAATGGACTGCACATCAAATGCAGCCAAGCTGTTATCTTTTTTAATTTCATACACATCTGAATCTACCACCCTAAACTCAAGACTGTAATATCTGGTTTCGACGATTTCTGTTGCCTTCTCAAGCTCATGATATTCAAAATCAGTTCTTTGTGGAACAAGGAATAGTTTACCTCTGTCAATATTCAGTCGATGAGTGGAGGAATCAAACAAAAGCCCGGTACCAGAAAGGTTCCTCAAAACAGTTTCAATCTGTCGTGGATTGAAATTATATTTCAATAATTGGAAAGAGAGAAAAGCGTCCGTCCTGCTTTGCGGCTTTATATTATCTAAATCAATAGTAATATCATCTCCGCTTACTTGAAGCGTTGCATTTGCAATTTTTGTCATCTCATCTTCAAACACTTCTCCCACTTGTGACAGATAAGTTGCCGTCCTGCTCAAAGATACTTCCAGGTTAGGGTTAATTGTCTTCAATCGAGGTATGATATCATTTCGAATAAAATTTCGTTTGTATTTTGAATCTTCATTAGATTGATCTTCTCTCCATATTAATCCTTCACTATTAGCATAATCGATTATTTGCTGTTTAGTAGCAAAAAGTAATGGTCGAATGATATTTTCTCTTTGAACCGGTATTCCCTGCAGCCCGGTAAGCCCGGTTCCCCTGGTTAGATTAAATAAAATGGTTTCTATGTGATCGTTTTTGTGATGGGCTGTGGATATTTTAGAAAAATTATTTTGAAGCATGATCCGTTCAAACCATTCGTATCGCTGATTCCTGGCCGCCATTTGGATCGAAATCCCCTCATCTGCGGCAAGCTTTTCGGTTTCAAAACGCTTAGTAAAAGCTTTCACATTCCATTTTAACGACAGTTCCTCTATAAACATTTGGTCTTTGTCCGACCCTGATCCTCTCAACTGGAAATTACAATGTGCCAATGCCATATCAAATTGGCATCGATGAAAGAGATGTCCCAAGACTACCGAGTCTATTCCCCCACTAATTGCAACGAGAACTTTTTCATCTAAATTGATGAGATGATTAGCTTCCATAAATTGCCTGAAATCCCTAAGCATAGTCCAATTTATCATATACATGACCAGGAATAAAACGTCGACACATCCTGATTACGATTTTTCAAGGTAGCTCCAATTAGATAGACTAATTTTTTGTTTCAGTTGGAGAATATATTCCTCTATTTTTACAAGAATAAAAAACTAATAATCCAAAAATCATGAAATTACACTCAGTACTTATTTCTGTTTTACTGCTTTGCAGTGGAACTCTTTTTGGGCAAATCAACACTCCGGATGCAAGCCCTGCTGCTACCATTTCACAAGGATTTGGCTTCAGCAACGTCACCATTGAGTACAATCGGCCTCAATTGAGAGGAAGAGATATGTTTGCTAACCTTACTCGTGAAGGTGAGGTATGGCGCACAGGCGCCAACATGTCCACCAGGTTAATGTTGTAGAAGATGTAACCATTGAAGGTAAAGGCCTGCCAGCAGGAAAATACTCAATCTATTCTATCCCCGGTAAGAAAGAGTGGACTGTAATCATCAATAAGAAGATCCAGCGGGGCACAATGTATAATAAGGAAGAAGACTTCCTGCGTATCACAGTTCCTACTGAAAAAGCAGCAGAAAAAAGTGAGTCTTTTACCTTCTACTTTGCTAATGTGACTGAAGAAGGCACAACACTAGGATTTACCTGGGAAAACATAAAGGTAGAAATGGGTCTGAAAGCGCCGGTACATGAAAAAGTCCTGGCTCAGATAATAGAGGTAATGGGTGATGAGTCCACAGCAACTGATGGTGATTTCTATGCCGCCTCCGACTACTATCTTAAAAAGGACCTTGACAAGAAAAAAGCATTGAAGTGGGCTAATACTTTTGTAGAGAAACAGAGTGATAAGTATTGGGGCTATCAATTACAAGCTAGAGCACTTGCCGCTAATGGTAAGTATGACGAAGCCATCAAAGCTGCCAATAAATCGACCGAATTGGCCAAAGAAGCGGGAAATATGGACTATGTCTTTAATAATGGCAAATCAATTGCCGAATGGCAAAAAGCCAAGAAATAAATCTAATTAGTGTCTGTATGAAAACAGGCTAATATGCTGATTATCCATCATATTCGTATTTTTTCCATCAAATCAGCGCTGAATTATTCTCGAATCTGATTCAGTAGAATTATCAAATTCACAAATATTATCAAGAACAGTTGCGTTGTAGCCTGTTAATTGGCCATTTGAAGGTTTTCCATTCAAAAACCCCAAAGAATTCACTTTGAGATTCGCAGGCTTTTTGGTCTGTCGGGGAGTAAAATCCCTGTCCTTTTTTTGTTCATTCAGTGTAGAAAAGAAACGATTTTTTCGGTTGGTTTATCAGGATTAATCATTATATTGCATATAACCGATATAAATACAAACCATGAGGAAATCCTTCCAGCCCCAACTTACCCTGGGATGCACACCCATCGAGCAAGTAGAGGCTCCGGTGAAAACTAAAAGCCACTTAGCTGCCCTGGCAGCCGCCCTTCAATATATCTATGTCCAACCTGAATGGAACCAGCGTATTTTTGAATTACTTTCTTCCAAACTCATTGAGGGAAAGAAAAAGACGGGCCGTGAGGGTATGAGTCTGTGGGAGGTCTTCGTATTGGCCCAGGTGCGCCTGTGCATGAACATCTCTTACGATGAGTTACACCATATCTCCAATTACGACACGTTGGTACGGGGCATTATGGGGGTGCTACCTACCGACTACTCTGTGGGCAAACAGTATAAGTACCAGAACATTTATGACAATGTGACCTTGCTGGACGATGAACTGCTCATCGGCATCAATGATGTAATCGTAGCAGCAGGTCACCAGGTGTTTAAAAAAAAGGAAAAACCGGAGGGGAGGAAGTTGCCTTGCGTTGCAAGACCGATAGTTTCGTGGTAGAAACCGACACCCACTTTCCTACCGACTACAACCTGCTATGGGACAGTGCCAGAAAGTGTATAGATGTAGCTGATTTATTGGTCTCAAAAAGGTATTTTACTGGCTGGCGTAAGTCCGGGGATTGGCGCAGATCCCTCAAAAGGCTGATGCGCAGCGTGGGCAGGACCACCGGCTCAGGAGGAAAAAACAAAGAGGAGCGGGTAGAGCAGGCTGCCACTTCCTATCTGACTAAAGCCCGTGCTTTGAGCAAGAAAGTGGGCCAAATGTTGGAAAAACATCAGGGAAACTCTATCGAGGAGTTCGCAGCCCTGATGGCATTGACCTATTATCTTGAGATGTTGGAAAAGCACATCGAGTTGCTCGACAGGCGGTTGATCAGAGCAGAGACCATTCCCCATGCCGAAAAAGTCTTTTCCATCTTTCAACCTTATGCCGAAATGATCAAAAAAGGCAAACTGCACCCCAATGTGGAGATCGGTAAGAATCTGGCCATCACTTCGGATCAATACCATTTACTCATAGACTGGCAAATAGCTGAAAAACAAACCGACAACCAACTTACCCTATCAATTGCCCGGCGTATCGCTGAGAAATACCCCATCCAAAGCCTGAGCACCGACAAGGGGTTTTCCGATAAAGAGGATAAAGCAACTCTGCAAACCTTCATCCCAGAAGTGATCATGCCTAAAAAGGGTAGGTTAAACAAAGAAGAAAAAGCCATCGAATCAGCGCCAGCCTTCAAAAGGTTGAAAAACAAGCATTCTGCTATCGAATCCAACATTAATGAGCTGGAACACCGGGGATTGGACCGATGCCCGAACCGTACCCGCAAAACTTTCAATAGCTACATCGGGTTGGCCATTACTGCCTACAACCTTCACAAGATCGGGCGTAAACTCCAGGCTGACCGTCTGGCCGCCCAGCAGCAAGCCAATTGCCAGAAACAAGCAGCTTAATCACCTTTTAGCTGTTTAATAAGGATTAGGCACTGGCAGAAGTGCGTCCTGGCCAGGCTAAAACCCGGCTATTTTTATCAAAAACCATCAAAAACAATGAATAAAAGCAAAGTCACCCTTTATTAGTCAGCAAGGTGAGTGATTTTTTCATTGTTCCATTTTAAGCAATATTTTAATACGACCTAAAACTCGCTGTTTTCTTAGAGACACTAATTAAAGACTTTCGAAGCTTTCAAAACTTCGAAAGTCTTCCTTTTTAAAACCACCCTACCTGTCTTCAAGACCAAATGATATTGTCAATTGGAATTCTCTTTCAATTGGTGAACCATCCGCCATCGCTGGCTCCCAACGATCCCCTTCTTTTATCAGCCTGATTGCTTCTTCATCACATCCATTACCTAAGGAGTTGTCAATTTGAAAGTTACTTAGTCTACCATCAATACCGACTGTAAACCGCACGCTCACCTCACCCTCAATCTTATTCTTTTTGGCTTCTTCTGGATACTGAAGGGTTTTCCCTAAATAAACCTGGTAGTATTCCATACCAAAAATGGGTTGCGGCTCGCTTTCAGAAGATACCTGAACAACCGCCCCTGTGGATGCAAGCTTTTGTTTTTTACTGGCCAAAGATCTTGCTGACTTTTCCGATGTTGATCCCGCTCCACTCAGATTATCTAACTCTTCAGAAACAGCTTGCGTTTCTGCATTAGGAGCGGTCAAAAAAAGATCTTCATCCGTAGCATCTGCAAATACTTCCTCCTCAACAACTTCACTTATATCGTCAACAACATCAAAATCTCCTTCATCAGATGGTTCGGTTGGTATTTCCCTGGCCAATGCAAGAGCGGATTGTACCTGGCTTTCTTGAATCTCCTCATCCCTTGTTTCACCTGGTTGTTCTTCAATCTGAGCAATCTGCCCTGAAGCAACTAATTGCGGTCTGGTTGCTACAGCGGCATCGACAATATCCGAATCACTCAATTGAACCACCTCAGTTTCTTCCTTATTCTCCTCCGAAGCTTTCTCTTCTTCCATATTTTGAGCCACCAACATAGAGTCAGCACTATTTTTGTAAGCAAATGCTGGCCCATTTTTCTCCTCCACAGCTGAGGCTTCCGGCTGCGTCACTTCCTTTTGAGCCACTGTTCCAGTACCTGGTTCCAGACCAATCTCGAAAACGAAAAAGATACTTGCCATCAATAATAAAACCGAAGCGGCGATACCATAATATCGATACGCTATAAAAAATGAAGATATTTTTGAAACTCGACCTGAAAGCATCCTTCTAATATTAGCCACATCGGCTTCCGCACCTTCTGTCCCGATTCGTTGATAACCTTCAAAGGCCTCTTTACAGAACTCACAATCTAGTAAGTGGCGTTCAATGGAATGCCTGGTTTTATTATCAAGCCTATTTTCCAGGTAGTTCTTGATCAGAACCAGGTTTAAATGTTCGATATTTTTTTCAGTATTGCTCACGTTCCTTTTCCACACACAATTTTAGATTTCGTTTACCATTTTGAATGTAACTCTTTACTTTCTTCATTTCAAAACCAGTAATAGTGATAATCTCTTGATAACACTTCTGCTCAAGGAAAAATAACTTTACACTTTGTTTTTGTTCATCTTTCAGTTCATCAATACATTTTTCAAGTACTGACAAATCATCCTCTAATGCTTTGTCACTATGATGTACTGGAAGTCCATATTCCATATGCACATCTGAATTTATTTCAACCTTATTTTTTTCCTGACTGTATTTAGAGGACCTCAATTTCTCAAAAATACCCATCACCGACTGTATTTAGAGGACCTCAACTTCATCAGGCAGAAATTCTTTGTCATCACATGAAGCCAGCTCTTAAAGTTACCCACTTGGTGTTTCTTCAAGTCAGCTATCAATTTCTCAAAAATACCCATCACCGCATCCTTACTCTCTTCTCTGTCTTTTAAATATTTTAAGCTGACGCCATAAACAAGGTGGATATATCTGTCATATAAAACTCCCAACACCTCCAGGTCTCCGGACGCCCGGTATTTTTCGACCAAATCCTGATCGCTTACCGATTTTGATCCTGTTCCACTAACAAACATTAATTAAAGATCAAAAATTAGAATGAAGATCTAACCCGCATTATTCATAGGCCACCAATTTTGGGATTAATAATGGGTTGCTAACTATTTTTGATTGGAGTGTATGTATTAATTTGAAGATCAACCAGGTTTCTGGATTTCAAAGGACATTAGAGCGTTTTTTTGTTAGAATTTTTCAATTTTCAGTCAAAGCTCTATTGTGTTCTTATGGAAGAACATTTTTTTGATTAAACTAAACTGTTTAACTGATCGGTCAGTTCACCGTAAGCAAATCGCCCAGCAGGTATTGATATCTAAAGGCTCTTGAGAATTGTATTGTCAATGATCTTTTCCTTTCTTTCAGGCACGCCCCAACCTTCATCAGGTAAAGCCGGATATTGTCCACTTGCCATCGTTTAGCAAAGTGGTGTTTTGTTTTGGCAATTAATAATTTAATCTGCCGGAACATTTCATAACAGAGGGTAGCGATGATTAAACGCATGAAATTGGCCCAGTAGCGATGACAGGAAAGCCGGTCGGAATAAGTCATGTTTTTGAGTTCCTTTATTCGATTTTCACTGGCATCACCTCGCTTGACATAAAAATCAAAGTAAATCTGTTGAGCGGTCATCGCTTCAAAGTTGCTCACAAAGTAACGGACATTCATTCCTTTTCCGGTAGACTCCACTTTGGCGTACAGCTTTTCAGAACGATCCCAGCTTTTGGCCTGGTAAGTAAACGGGCCAACAAACTCTTGATGTTTGATGATTTTTGAAGCATATTCCTTTTTTACTTCAATGATAGTCTGTTTGGTAAAAGTCTTTAAAACTTCATTACTACTAATACCTAAACAAAATTGAAGGTCAAACTGCTTAGCTATCCGATAAAAAGATGCTCCTGAAAAGCCACTATCCGCTCGAATAAGGATCTTTACTGAGGGCAGTTTTTTTCTGATTTTAATGACAATCCTTTTCAATAAGGCCACAAACCATTTGTTGGAGTGACAATTGCCCGGACGTAGTACTGGTAAAATGACCTGACCGGTGTTCCCGTCCTTAAAGAACAACTCATGGTACATAGTCTGTCCATAATAGCCATTATACAAACTGAGTTGTTGGGATCCATGAGTAGGGTCATCGGTACCATCTACATCAATGATGATTTGACCAGTCTTCTCTTTCAACTCCTCTACATAACGGTCTACAAACCATTGACTCATCTGGTAGATCAGACTCCGATCGGCCTTGTTTTCAAATCGACTTAAAGTAGGCTGGGAACATAATCCGCTATCTAGTACTTTACGGATCACCGGATCCTCTCGGAGTTTTTGTTCGTCATTGCAATCCTGATAGCCCTGCATCATTAAAAACACCCGTTGGCGAAGCATTTCTTCATAAGTGTATTCGATAAAAAAGGGGTTTCGATAGTCAGGAATCAGTGCGGCGAAGCTTTTTAATAGACCAGTCTTTCTCTCTACTTTTTCACTTAACAATATCGCTCCGTCTGAGCTAATCGCTGATGCTGAAAAATCAAATTTAAAAGCTTGTTTTCCTCGATAAAATACGGTATCTTTTTCCTTATATTCAGGCATAAATTAATTGCTTATTTTGTTGTCTAACTATCTCAATATAAGCAATTTATGCCTGTTTTTTATTGTCTACTATGAATTTTTCGGGTTAATATTAATCACAGGTGATGTGGAGTTGGTAACTGTAAAAAGGGTCAATTAGTAAAAGTAAAGATTGATACCCGTTTCAATGAAGTGGAATGGAATAAAATCTCCAGCAGTTTCTCCCAAATACCGCTGGTATAAATAGCCTGCCGTCGCATGAACCCTGAATTTTCCGGATTTCATGATTTGAAAATCAACACCGGGATTTATTTCCAACCGAGGCACCGCATTAGTACTGTAGTCATTCGACCATCTGAAATATAGGAATGGATTGATTTTTCTTTCCCTTAAATGACCTTCTAATTCAACGGTGGATTCATGATAGGTGTCATTGATATCCTGCACATGTGAAAAACCCGTTCCGGTCCTAAGAGTGAACTCAGGCATATTGACCAGATTGAATTGAATAACTTGCCAGTCTAAGGTTTGAAACTGGCCGGTTCTGTCCTGCATTCGGTTGGACCGTAGTTGTGAACTGAAAAGTCCCCAGTTGCCTCGAATGGATGGCAAGAAAATGTAAGTACCCTCTTTATTAGAATAACCGCCTTGAAGGCCTGCTTGTAAAGAGACCCTATAAGGCTCATCAAATCGTTTGGACAACTGTTGTTTCTGACCCTGACCTATAAGGTTGACAAAATCGAAGATCTCGAAAAAGAAAAAAACGCCCGATCCTCCCCGGCGCCGGTTGTCCCCATCAGAACTACCAGAGCTCCGTGTTTTCTCCTTATTGGATCTCGATCCTTTTGAAACTTCGCCAACTTGAGCCTGACCCTGGAACCCGATGGATATTATGGCTACTGTAATTATTAATTTTTTCATTTTGTCTTTTGAGATCGCTTTTGATCCATAGTGCAAGATATGTGCCAAATATATCTGCACGGTTGTCCTGCCAATGAGATTTAAAAATTACTAAATTCAATTTCATTATCCCTATAACAGCTATTGAATAGCATGGTAAGCATTTACCATCGGGAACTGATTATTGGAACGGGGTTGAAAGGGTGAATTGATAGGACAAGAGCGAGATGTTCTTGTTCAAAGAATGTATCAAATATGACGTATTAAATCTTGAATGATTACAACGTGGGTCATTTTAAAAATAATGCTTCTTATAGGGAATTCACTTTAACCTGGAATTGTCATTGGACTTTGTAGCGAGCAGTCTAAGTTGCGCAGTAAATTCCTAATGACAATTCCGGGTTTAACTGTATTGTCACCAATACACTCGCTGAGGTTGACAGAATGCTTTAGTAATTAGACCATTCTCCAAGTATTTGGCAATTTCTTTGGGTTAAATTGGTTTTTTAAGACTGGGCTTTGAGGACGACTAGCTCTTCGGTCTGGTTTCCACCTATTTTGATTTCTTTCATAGAAATACCCATTTTGCATCCACCATTAAATACAGCGCCGGACTCTACAACTAATTTGTTGGTCAATATATCCCCGTTGATAACTGCACTGCTTTTAAGGGTAAGTACTTCAGAAACTTCGATGTTCCCGGTAATTTGACCTTCGACATCTGCATTTTGAGCAATAACACTTCCTTCTACTTCAGATGAGTGCCCAACAATGAGTTTTAACTTGGTCTTAAGATTGCCTATCATCTTGCCTTCAAGGCGTATGTTTCCGAAAGTTTCCAGGTCTCCCTGCAAGGTCGTTCCCTTACCTATTATGTTTTTGGCACCGTTGAGTTCCTCTTCGTTCATTTGTTCTCGGTTGTTAAACTTCATGTCTGGATTGCTATTGAGCGCGTAAAGTTATTATCAACATCAGAAAGTCACAAATTTTTCGGATCTACAGATGTTAAAAATTGATGGTGCCGGGATCACACCGTCACATTCCCCAGCACCTCTGCAATCCCCATTTCAATCTTTTTGAGATGCTGATGGCGTTTCATGAATTTTTCCTGTAACTCAGAACTTTCCTGGGCTTTCATCTTTGCCATATTGTCGCGGATCATCTTCTGAACTATACGAAACTTTAACCTGAGAATGTTGGTGAAGGAAGCATCTTTTAACACTTCAAGTTCTTCTTTGATCAGTATGTGATATTTCTTCTCCCAGTTTTCGCTCACTTCATACTTGCGGCTTACCAGGTCAATTGTAAGTTCCCGGATCTCTTCATTGTTATGGTGCAAGAAGTGTTTGGAGCTAAGGACTGTTTCTTTTTCCAAAGCATCTTTGAATTCATCAATAACCTGCTTATAAAGTGGATGGGTGAAAGTGACATCATCTACCTCACGGAAGAAATACTCGGCCAATTGTACATCAAACCCAGTACCCTCAAGCATTTGATCTGCATAATTTAGTAATAATCGGATACTCTCTTTCTCCTGTAAATGTATGATCTCTTCCAGGTTGAGTTTGAGCGATGTATCCGATTCAGGGTCTTGTAATACCTCATCAGGCAGGAATGCCGGTTTGTCTTTCTTGAGTTTTTTACGATTGGCCAGGAGAATCAGTTTGTTCAACTCGGTGATCAGCACCACTTCACTAATTTCAAGCAGTTTGCCGCATTCTTTAATATATACTGTACGCTTTACCGGGTCAGGTATCTTTGAAATGCTC
Source organism: Cyclobacteriaceae bacterium (assembly GCA_963664285.2). Lineage (GTDB taxonomy): Bacteria > Bacteroidota > Bacteroidia > Cytophagales > Cyclobacteriaceae > JAJCYL01. The sequence goes on along the minus strand of CAXXNX010000047.1, from coordinate 172,649 downwards.
ACGACAATCTCTTTGATTGATTCCGCTTTCTTCAGAGGATCTTGAGCTGATTCTTTAGCAAAAAGCTCCACTTTGAAATTGATGAAGTCTTGGGCTCCATGTTGGAGGAATTTTTTAAACTCGGTAGGACCGACATTTCTGGCATAGCTATCCGGATCTTCACCCTCCGGAAAAACTACCGCCTTCACGTTTAAGTCACCTTCCAGGATCATATCGATTCCCCGGAGCGAAGCTTTGATCCCGGCTTCATCACCGTCAAATAGTACGGTCACATTTTTGGTAAATCGACCGATCAGTTTGATCTGCTCTTCCGTCAAGGAAGTTCCGGATGAGGCTACTACATTAGGCACTCCGGCCTGATGCATGGAAATAACATCGGTCTGACCTTCTACCAGGTAACAGTTATCTTCCTGCCGAATTGCTTGCTTGGCTTGATATAGGCCGTAGAGCACCCGACTTTTGTGGAAAACTTCTGTTTCCGGTGAATTGACATATTTTGGTTGATGGGTGAGGGCTTTGAGTGTCCTGGCTGTGAATGCGATCACCTTGCCCATGGTATTGTGAATAGGGAAGATCACCCTGCCTCGGAAACGGTCATAGATCTTGCCCTCCTTTTCTACCTGGAGGCCGGCTTTATCAATAAATTCCTGGTTATAGCCTATCTTTTTGGCTTCCTTAATGAAGGCGTCCCATTGGTCAAGGCTGTAGCCCAATTCGAAATTTCTGATGGTCTCATCTGAGAATCCCCGTTCCCGGAAGTAAGAGAGGCCGAACTTCATACCTTCTTCCTGTTTCCACAAGAGATCCTTGAAATAGTCCTTGGCAAAATTGAGCAGGATGTAAAGACTTTCCCGTTCTGATTGCTGTTCTTCCTGCTCCGGGGAAAGCTCTTCTTCCTCAATTTCAATACCATAGCGCTGAGCCAGGTGTCTCATGGCTTCCACATATCCCAGCCCTTCCAGTTCCATTATGAAGGTTACAGCGTCACCTCCTTTGCCGCAACCGAAGCATTTATAAAAGCCCTGGTCGGGCCGAATATGGAAGGAGGGTGTCTTTTCGTTATGAAAGGGACAGCAGCCCCACATGTCCTTGCCTTTACGCTTTAGACTGACATAATCTGAAACGATGTCCTCGATGTCGACTCGGTTACGTATTTCGTCTATGGTATCCGGGCTAAGGCGCATTGGTTAAATTTAAGCTGCCATTCTGAACGGATTGCGTAACCAAGAAGTGAAGAATCCCAGAGAATGACGATGAGATTAATAATTGAGCTAAATTAAAGATTGGCTGAACAGGAAAATAATGCACTTTTAATCAACTTATCCACAGCACTTATCCACAATGACCAACCCGAAAAATTCATAGTAGACAATAAAAAACAGGCATAAATTGCTTATATTGAGATAGTTAGACAACAAAATAAGCAATTAATTTATGCCTGAATATAAGGAAAAAGATACCGTATTTTTCGAGGAAAACAAGCTTTTAAATTTGATTTTTCAGCATCAGCGATTAGCTCAGACGGAGCGATATTGTTAAGTGAAAAAGTAGAGAGAAAGACTGGTCTATTAAAAAGCTTCGCCGCACTGATTCCTGACTATCGAAACCCCTTTTTTATCGAATACACTTATGAAGAAATGCTTCGCCAACGGGTGTTTTTAATGATGCAGGGCTATCAGGATTGCAATGACGAACAAAAACTCCGAGAGGATCCGGTGATCCGTAAAGTACTAGATAGCGGATTATGTTCCCAGCCTACTTTAAGTCGATTTGAAAACAAGGCCGATCGGAGTCTGATCTACCAGATGAGTCAATGGTTTGTAGACCGTTATGTAGAGGAGTTGAAAGAGAAGACTGGTCAAATCATCATTGATGTAGATGGTACCGATGACCCTACTCATGGATCCCAACAACTCAGTTTGTATAATGGCTATTATGGACAGACTATGTACCATGAGTTGTTCTTTAAGGACGGGAACACCGGTCAGGTCATTTTACCAGTACTACGTCCGGGCAATTGTCACTCCAACAAATGGTTTGTGGCCTTATTGAAAAGGATTGTCATTAAAATCAGAAAAAAACTGCCCTCAGTAAAGATCCTTATTCGAGCGGATAGTGGCTTTTCAGGAGCATCTTTTTATCGGATAGCTAAGCAGTTTGACCTTCAATTTTGTTTAGGTATTAGTAGTAATGAAGTTTTAAAGACTTTTACCAAACAGACTATCATTGAAGTAAAAAAGGAATATGCTTCAAAAATCATCAAACATCAAGAGTTTGTTGGCCCGTTTACTTACCAGGCCAAAAGCTGGGATCGTTCTGAAAAGCTGTACGCCAAAGTGGAGTCTACCGGAAAAGGAATGAATGTCCGTTACTTTGTGAGCAACTTTGAAGCGATGACCGCTCAACAGATTTACTTTGATTTTTATGTCAAGCGAGGTGATGCCAGTGAAAATCGAATAAAGGAACTCAAAAACATGACTTATTCCGACCGGCTTTCCTGTCATCGCTACTGGGCCAATTTCATGCGTTTAATCATCGCTACCCTCTGTTATGAAATGTTCCGGCAGATTAAATTATTAATTGCCAAAACAAAACACCACTTTGCTAAACGATGGCAAGTGGACAATATCCGGCTTTACCTGATGAAGGTTGGGGCGTGCCTGAAAGAAAGGAAAAGATCATTGACAATACAATTCTCAAGAGCCTTTAGATATCAATACCTGCTGGGCGATTTGCTTACGGTGAACTGACCGATCAGTTAAACAGTTTGGTTTAATCAAAAAAATGTTCTTCCATAAGAACACAATAGAGCTTTGACTGAAAATTGAAAAATTCTAACAAAAAAACGCTCTAATGTCCTTTGAAATCCAGAAACCTGGTTGATCTTCAAATTAATACATACACTCCAATCAAAAATAGTTAGCAACCCATTATTAATCCCAAAATTGGTGGCCTATGAATAATGCGGGTTAACCTTTTCTTTGAGGGGTAATTGAGCATCAATCCAGTTGATTTGGTTGCCTTCACGCTCCATTTTTCTGAACCAGGTCATCTGTTTTTTGGCAAATTGGTGGATGGCTACATTGAGATTTACGAATAATTCATCCCGATCAATCAGGCCATCCAAATGGTCGGTCACAAATTTGTATTCCAATCCGTAGAACCTGAGCTGGTCTTTGCTAATCCCATGTCTGATGAGGGCCTCGACTTCCTCGATCAGTCCGTTTTTTAATTGTTGCTTTAGCCGTTTGGTGATCCACTGACGTCGTAGATTCCTTTCCAACACGAGACCGAAAATGATAGGTTCGAAATTGGGCATTTTTGTGTCCTGTTTAGGATTTGATTTTAAAAACTCACCGATTTCTGTGGCCCTGACCAGACGTTTTTTCGATGAAGTATCAGGCTTGAATTCTTTTGGGAACAAATAGGTCGCCACTTTACTTATCAAATCTTCTTTCGAGTAGCCCGATAATTGTTTCCGCAGTTGTGGATTGTCTGATACAGAAGTCATTTGATACCGGTCCAACACTGCTTGGATATACATACCAGTACCTCCGCAAAGAATAGCCTGCTTAGAACGGGATACGATATCAGTGAATGCTTTGGTAAAGTCTTGTTGAAACCGATGGACGTTGTAACCCGCATTATTCATAGGCCACCAATTTTGGGATTAATAATGGGTTGCTAACTATTTTTGATTGGAGTGTATGTATTAATTTGAAGATCAACCAGGTTTCTGGATTTCAAAGGACATTAGAGCGTTTTTTTGTTAGAATTTTTCAATTTTCAGTCAAAGCTCTATTGTGTTCTTATGGAAGAACATTTTTTTGATTAAACCAAACTGTTTAACTGATCGGTCAGTTCACCGTAAGCAAATCGCCCAGCAGGTATTGATATCTAAAGGCTCTTGAGAATTGTATTGTCAATGATCTTTTCCTTTCTTTCAGGCACGCCCCAACCTTCATCAGGTAAAGCCGGATATTGTCCACTTGCCATCGTTTAGCAAAGTGGTGTTTTGTTTTGGCAATTAATAATTTAATCTGCCGGAACATTTCATAACAGAGGGTAGCGATGATTAAACGCATGAAATTGGCCCAGTAGCGATGACAGGAAAGCCGGTCGGAATAAGTCATGTTTTTGAGTTCCTTTATTCGATTTTCACTGGCATCACCTCGCTTGACATAAAAATCAAAGTAAATCTGTTGAGCGGTCATCGCTTCAAAGTTGCTCACAAAGTAACGGACATTCATTCCTTTTCCGGTAGACTCCACTTTGGCGTACAGCTTTTCAGAACGATCCCAGCTTTTGGCCTGGTAAGTAAACGGGCCAACAAACTCTTGATGTTTGATGATTTTTGAAGCATATTCCTTTTTTACTTCAATGATAGTCTGTTTGGTAAAAGTCTTTAAAACTTCATTACTACTAATACCTAAACAAAATTGAAGGTCAAACTGCTTAGCTATCCGATAAAAAGATGCTCCTGAAAAGCCACTATCCGCTCGAATAAGGATCTTTACTGAGGGCAGTTTTTTTCTGATTTTAATGACAATCCTTTTCAATAAGGCCACAAACCATTTGTTGGAGTGACAATTGCCCGGACGTAGTACTGGTAAAATGACCTGACCGGTGTTCCCGTCCTTAAAGAACAACTCATGGTACATAGTCTGTCCATAATAGCCATTATACAAACTGAGTTGTTGGGATCCATGAGTAGGGTCATCGGTACCATCTACATCAATGATGATTTGACCAGTCTTCTCTTTCAACTCCTCTACATAACGGTCTACAAACCATTGACTCATCTGGTAGATCAGACTCCGATCGGCCTTGTTTTCAAATCGACTTAAAGTAGGCTGGGAACATAATCCGCTATCTAGTACTTTACGGATCACCGGATCCTCTCGGAGTTTTTGTTCGTCATTGCAATCCTGATAGCCCTGCATCATTAAAAACACCCGTTGGCGAAGCATTTCTTCATAAGTGTATTCGATAAAAAAGGGGTTTCGATAGTCAGGAATCAGTGCGGCGAAGCTTTTTAATAGACCAGTCTTTCTCTCTACTTTTTCACTTAACAATATCGCTCCGTCTGAGCTAATCGCTGATGCTGAAAAATCAAATTTAAAAGCTTGTTTTCCTCGATAAAATACGGTATCTTTTTCCTTATATTCAGGCATAAATTAATTGCTTATTTTGTTGTCTAACTATCTCAATATAAGCAATTTATGCCTGTTTTTTATTGTCTACTATGAATTTTTCGGGTTAAGGCAGGTAGTTAAGTTAGTAATATTTAGCCACTGCTTCTAAAATTAAGCCATGCACGTAGATCTCCAGCTCAGACCAGAAGACCTCAAGGAAAAAGTAAATGACCTATGGTCCTTGTCTGCGGGTAAAATTAAAAGTCTGGCATCTCAATTGGATGGTGCTTCCGGCTCACCAGTGGTGACTGTGAACGGAACTTATGAGCCAAGAAGTTGGACAGATTGGACCCAGGGCTTTCAATATGGTTCTGAGCTCTTGCAATTTGATGCAACAGGTGACCAACATTTCTCAGATCTTGCCATTAAGCACATCAGGGACAAAATGAGTCCTCATCTTAGCCACTTTGGTGTTCACGATCATGGCTTCAACAACTTAAGTACTTACGGCAATTTTCTTCGCTTATTAAATGAGGAGAAATTGTCTCGGGATGATTGGGCTAAGGAATATTGTGTACTTGCCCTGAAAATGTCAGCGTCAGTGCAGGCTCAGAGGTGGGCAAAGACACCTGGTGGTGGCTACATCTATTCATTTAATGGTCCGCACTCGTTGTTTGTTGATACCATTCGGACCATACGAATATTAGTCGCCGGTCACCTTCTGAAGCATTATTCATCGGGAGAAAACGACGTAAAGATCAGTTTATTAAAAAGAGCTTATCAGCATGCTTTAACTACCGCTAAATTTTCCATTTATTACGGTGGGGAACGTGACAGTTACGACGTTTGGGGACGCACGGCCCACGAGTCAATTTTTAATGTCAATGATGGCAACTATCGTTCTCCTTCTACCCAACAGGGATTCAGTGGATACTCCACCTGGACCCGAGGCCTAAGTTGGGCCATGCTGGGATTCGCAGAGCAACTGGAATTTATGCAGAGTCAAAATAGCTTACCGGAACTTGAAGTAATTGGGGGTAAAGAACATATAGAAGAAATGTTTCTCAAGGCCGCTAAAGCCACTTGCGATTTCTATATCGAGAACAGTGCGCTTGACGGGATTCCTTATTGGGATACGGGGGCTCCGGGCCTGGTTCACATGCCCGATTGGCGACAGGCAGATTCTGATCCCTTTAATGATTGGGAACCCGTTGACAGCTCAGCTGCAGTGATTGGAGCCCAGGGCTTGTTACGTCTTGGGAATTTTTTAAAGCAAACGGGCTCAGCGGATGCCAATAGGTATTGGTCTGCCGGGTTAACGGTAGCTAATAATTTATTCCGTGAACCTTATTTAAGTGCCGATCAGGGTCACCAGGGTTTGGTCCTCCACTCCATCTATCATCGACCTAAAGGATGGGACCATGTACCTGATGGCAGCCAGATACCCAATGGAGAATCCAGTATGTGGGGTGATTATCACGCCAGAGAGCTAGCACTTTATCTTGACAGAGTGATTGAGGGTGACTCTTATTACACTTTTTTCAACAATTTGTCTCTTTAGGGATGGCCAAATCAAAACCAAGATATACCAGGGTTGCCCAGTTGAAATCGGCTGAAGATTTCCGCAACTATATGACTTCAATTGGTGCTAACTTGCCATTCAAGGAGCAACTGAGCGAACCCGGTCATTCTCAATTAGGCCAATCATATACCTTGAGATCTGGTCAAAAAATTGGCAATAGATTTTGCATTCTGCCCATGGAAGGATGGGATGGTACACTTGACGGTCTGCCTACCGAACATACCAAACGGAGGTGGCATCATTTTGCCATTAGCGGGGCTAAGCTGTTATGGGGTTGTGAAGCTGTGGCCGTTCGACATGATGGCAGAGCCAATCCTAATCAACTCCTGATTAATGATAAGAATCTTGATGCCTTCAAATCTCTGTATGAAGACTTGATTTCTGATCATGAAAAGAAATTTAGCTCATCTTCTGATCTGTTGGTCGGGCTACAACTGACCCATTCCGGACGTTTCGCAGTGCCCGACATTGACAAAGTCCGTCAGCCCAAGATCTTATATAATCATTCCCTGCTCGATAAAAAATTCGGAATTCCAACCGGCTATCCGTTAATGACGGATTCGGAAATTGATGTGTTGGTTGAAGACTTTGTGACCGCCGCTCAACTGGCCAGTGATGCAGGGTTTCAATTTGTAGATATCAAGCACTGCCATGGTTACCTCGGTCACGAGTTCCTTAGTGCCTTTAATCGTAAGGGAAATTATGGCGGATCTCTTAAGAATCGACTTAATTTCTTAAGGTCAGTAGTAGAAGGTATTCGGGCAACCAGTAATATTCCGGTAGCGGTAAGGATAAGCGCGTTTGACTGGATTCCTTTTACAAAAGGTGATGAAGACGTAGGTGTGCCAGCCAATTTAGATCATTCATATCAGGACGCATTTGGTGGTGATGGACGTGGCACCGGTATTGATCTTACAGAGGTTTTCGAAATGCTCAAATATTTCGAGGAACTGGGTATAGAATTAGTGTGCATTACTGCCGGAAGCCCCTATTATGTCCCGCATATCCAGCGGCCAGCTCTTTTCCCACCTTCAGATGGCTATTTGCCACCTGAAGATCCCCTGGTTGGTGTTGCCCGACAGATTAAAATCACTGGAGAGATCAAGAAGAATTTTCCCAATATGGCCATTGTTGGATCGGCCTACTCTTATCTTCAGGAGTGGCTACCCAATGTAGCAGAGGCTGTAGCAGAGAATGGAATGGCTGATTTTGTGGGGTTAGGAAGAATGGTTCTGAGCTATCCGGATATGCCACTGGATATCCTGAAGGGACAACCGCTTACTCGAAACAAAGTATGCAGAACTTTTTCTGATTGTACAACGGCACCAAGAAATGGAATGATATCCGGCTGTTATCCGCTTGATCCTTTTTTTAAGGATCTACCCGTAGCTGAAAAATTAAGCGCTATAAAGCGAGAACTCGAATGATAAAAAAAACGTTTTGATTACCGGTGGGACGCGGGGTATCGGATTGGGTATCGCCACGGAATTGGCCAAGTCAGGCTGTAATTTGGCTCTAAACGGCGTTAGGCCTAAAGACCAAATTAGCGAGGTTGTTGAAAAGTTACAAAGTCTGGGAGCTGATGTGATCTACTGTGCAGGGAATATTTCAGTACAAAAAGACAGGGAGACCATTGTAAGTTCTGCCGCAGATCATTTTGGTCAGTTGCATGTTTTGATCAATAATGCGGGCGTAGCCCCGGAAAACCGAAATGATATTCTCGAAACGACAGAAGATAGTTTTGATCGGGTCATGAATATCAACCTGAAAGGTACATTTTTCCTTACGCAACTAATAGCTCATCATATGATTGAATGCAGATCCGTAAGTTCGAATTTTTTCGGATGCATTGTAAACATCTCCTCCATTTCCGCCACAGTGGCATCCGCCAATAGAGGCGAATATTGCATTTCAAAAGCAGGTCTGAGTATGATGACACAGCTCTTCGCCAGCAGGATGGGGGAATATCAAATACCTGTTTACGAAGTACGACCAGGAATTATTGAGACCGATATGACGGCTGGTGTGTTGGACAAGTATACACAGCTAATAGAAGAAGGCTTGTTTGTTCAATCTCGATTGGGCACCCCCGAAGATGTCGGCAAAGTTGTCTCAGTTTTAGTAGAAGGGAAATTTCCCTACTCCACCGGTCAGGTAGTAATGGTTGATGGTGGACTAACCATACCAAGATTATGACAGAAATGGAAAATTCACGATTTCCAAAAATTTGGTTAATTGATGCTATAACGATAATAGTCACGATTGCAACATTCACCCCTCTGGTTTTACCCCAGAACCGGTCCTATCCATTCATTGTTGGTATACCATATACCATGTGGGTTGGCTTTTTGGTTAGCATATTGTTTGTAGCACTGGCTTACGTATTATCAATATTGCGAAAAAAGAACACAAATGATCACTAGCTTTACTCTAGCCGGACTAGTTTATGTAGCAATCCTGATCATTCTCATCCGGAAAACCCGATTGAAGGAGAAAACCACCTCAAGCTACTTACTAGCCGGTGGCAATATCGGATTCGTCATTGGGCTATTCACCACGGCCGCCACCCTTTTTAGTGCATTTACAGTAGTTGGTATGCCGGATTTTTTTAGGACTCATGGAATTGGCGCCTGGATTTTTCTGGCTGTTTCTGACACCATGATGATATACGGGTTAATAAGGGTAGGTGAAATGGTGAGAAGAAAAGCCCGTAAAATGGACTTTAAAGGCATGGCGGGTTTAATGGCGAATACTTATGGCTCAAAACTTGCCGGTTATGTGGCTTTTGCATCTAAAGTGCTGTTATTTTCTTAGTTCCCTACATCTCGGTTCAAATCAGTGGAATTTCAATATTTCTCAACGCCGCCTTTCCCAATGCCCTACCGGTATGGGCATGGAGCTCATTGATTGTCGGAATTATGATACTCTATAGCGAGATTGGCGGCCTGCGGGCAATTATGTACAGTGACACCCTACAAGGAATTCTGCTTTTTGTGGTGATTTGGATCATTGGGTGGAATTGTTTAAGTCATTTTGGGAGTATGTCAGCCATGTTTGATCAAGTAAGATCCACCAAGGAGCAATTATTATCTGTTCCCGGACCCAAAGGCTTATTTACTACCCAGTTTTTCATTATTTCAGCTATAGCAATCATGTCGCTACCCTTTACCCAACCGCAGATTTCAACCAGAATTATCCTCATGAGGAACAATGCCGCTTTGAGGAAAATGGCAGTTGGTCTGGGTGTATTTGCCATATTGGTAATACTACCCACCATGTTTATGGGAATGTATGGTGCCGTTCTTTACCCCGATGCTTCTACCCAGGAGTTTATCGGACGTGTTCTTTTATATGATCAAGCTCCTGCAATTGCCGCACTTGGCTTGATTGGCTTGATCGCCGCCGCAATTTCTACCGCAGATTCCCAGATATTCGCTTTAGGAACGGAATTAAGATCGCTTCTAACCATTGATGACCAAAAAGCGCTTTCCATTACACGCATTTTCATCTTTGTCTTTGGATTATTAGCCTTAAAGAGTTTTTCCATATTTAGTTCTGAACATCTCGTACTTCTCGCCCGGACCAGTTTTGTTGGAACGGCCATGATGGGGCCGATGATCCTGGTTGGAGTTCTTAGTTCTAAAAAGCTGTCTCATGAGCAATGCCCGGTGTAACTATTCTGGCACTGGCCTCCTTTATTCTATCGAAAGCCGGAATTCTTCCTGCTAAAGTGTGGGCCTTGGATATTGAAATATTTCTGTTTTTATGCCTGGTACTGTTCGCCATTATTGAAAAAGCACTTGTCAAAAAGAGTTGAACGATAATTTAACTATTTCAAAATAGCATAGTCCGGTGAGATCATGGTAAGGTAGATGGCCATTTTAATACTTTCCTCGGGATCATTAATCTGTAACACTGCCTCTTCAATGATCCTCTTACTATCATTTTCCAAAAGCCCATTGGCAATCAAAAGATCAAGTCTGTCCACTAAAGGCTGTTGGATCAGCGGCTAATTTTATTTCGATCTCAAGATCGATGACAAAAGCGTTCTCATCGGCCAATTGATCCAATATATCCCATTCGTACTTATAAACGCCTTCCACACAATAATCTCTCATGTAACGATCATCGAATATCCTGAAATTGAAATCATTTATAGCACCAATCGAATTCGTAGAGTTTAAGATATGAAACTCCGGAGTAATAAAATCATTGTCCTAATGGGACCCTGGGGCTGGTAGTTTGGTAGAAAAAATTGAAAACGCTTGGGGCTTCCAAAGGCGATTGTCCGGTTATTGAACCATAACAAAACATATCCATTGGATAATCTCCTTTGGAATTGGCAGAAATAGGAAAGGCCCTGAGCAGGTTCATTAACCCGAAAAATTCATAGTAGACAATAAAAAACAGGCATAAATTGCTTATATTGAGATAGTTAGACAACAAAATAAGCAATTAATTTATGCCTGAATATAAGGAAAAAGATACCGTATTTTATCGAGGAAAACAAGCTTTTAAATTTGATTTTTCAGCATCAGCGATTAGCTCAGACGGAGCGATATTGTTAAGTGAAAAAGTAGAGAGAAAGACTGGTCTATTAAAAAGCTTCGCCGCACTGATTCCTGACTATCGAAACCCCTTTTTTATCGAATACACTTATGAAGAAATGCTTCGCCAACGGGTGTTTTTAATGATGCAGGGCTATCAGGATTGCAATGACGAACAAAAACTCCGAGAGGATCCGGTGATCCGTAAAGTACTAGATAGCGGATTATGTTCCCAGCCTACTTTAAGTCGATTTGAAAACAAGGCCGATCGGAGTCTGATCTACCAGATGAGTCAATGGTTTGTAGACCGTTATGTAGAGGAGTTGAAAGAGAAGACTGGTCAAATCATCATTGATGTAGATGGTACCGATGACCCTACTCATGGATCCCAACAACTCAGTTTGTATAATGGCTATTATGGACAGACTATGTACCATGAGTTGTTCTTTAAGGACGGGAACACCGGTCAGGTCATTTTACCAGTACTACGTCCGGGCAATTGTCACTCCAACAAATGGTTTGTGGCCTTATTGAAAAGGATTGTCATTAAAATCAGAAAAAAACTGCCCTCAGTAAAGATCCTTATTCGAGCGGATAGTGGCTTTTCAGGAGCATCTTTTTATCGGATAGCTAAGCAGTTTGACCTTCAATTTTGTTTAGGTATTAGTAGTAATGAAGTTTTAAAGACTTTTACCAAACAGACTATCATTGAAGTAAAAAAGGAATATGCTTCAAAAATCATCAAACATCAAGAGTTTGTTGGCCCGTTTACTTACCAGGCCAAAAGCTGGGATCGTTCTGAAAAGCTGTACGCCAAAGTGGAGTCTACCGGAAAAGGAATGAATGTCCGTTACTTTGTGAGCAACTTTGAAGCGATGACCGCTCAACAGATTTACTTTGATTTTTATGTCAAGCGAGGTGATGCCAGTGAAAATCGAATAAAGGAACTCAAAAACATGACTTATTCCGACCGGCTTTCCTGTCATCGCTACTGGGCCAATTTCATGCGTTTAATCATCGCTACCCTCTGTTATGAAATGTTCCGGCAGATTAAATTATTAATTGCCAAAACAAAACACCACTTTGCTAAACGATGGCAAGTGGACAATATCCGGCTTTACCTGATGAAGGTTGGGGCGTGCCTGAAAGAAAGGAAAAGATCATTGACAATACAATTCTCAAGAGCCTTTAGATATCAATACCTGCTGGGCGATTTGCTTACGGTGAACTGACCGATCAGTTAAACAGTTTGATTTAATCAAAAAAATGTTCTTCCATAAGAACACAATAGAGCTTTGACTGAAAATTGAAAAATTCTAACAAAAAAACGCTCTAATGTCCTTTGAAATCCAGAAACCTGGTTGATCTTCAAATTAATACATACACTCCAATCAAAAATAGTTAGCAACCCATTATTAATCCCAAAATTGGTGGCCTATGAATAATGCGGGTTAAGATTGCCCAACTTTCCTACCAGGAAGAAACCATTCCTAACTATAAGAAAAGGGATCCCCCTCCACAATTCCAGTTGCCGTTGACCCCAGAAGCGTCTATGTCGCATATCCAAGTGCCACCTGGATTTAGGTTGGAACTCTTTGCCCAGGAACCAATGATTGTAAATCCCATCAACATGAATTGGGATCACCGTGGAAGGTTGTGGGTCATTGAGACCATTGATTATCCCAACTCCGTCCGTGAGGAGGAAGGTTCCGGTGATGATAGTATCAAGATTCTCGAAGATACTAATAGTGATAGCAAGGCTGATAAGGTTACGGTTTTCGCTGACAAGCTCAATATCCCAACCAGTATGGTTTTTGTAAATGGCGGAGTACTGGTATCACAGGCGCCCCATTTCTTGTTTTTAAAAGATACCGATGGCGATGACAAAGCAGATATAAGGGAAATAGTAATGACTGGATGGGGAGTAACGGATACTCATGCAGGGCCTTCCAACTTGAGATATGGTTTTGACAACAGGATCTGGGGAACGGTCGGCTACTCGGGTTTCAATGGTCAAGTGGGCGGAAAACAGTATAATTTCGAACAAGTCCTCTATAATTTTTCAAGAGATTTTGTCGATTTAAAAATCCATAGCAATACCACCAATAACACCTGGGGACTAGGCTTCACAGAGAACTTTGATATTTTCATTTCTACGGCAAATAATACGCACAGTGCTTTCGCCAGCATACCGGCAAAATATATGCGCAGGGTGAAGGGTTTTGGGCGGGACGTAGTCACAAAATTGGATGGTCATTACTTTATGCACCCAGCTACGGAGAACTTTCGGCAGGTAGATGTCTTTGGTGGATTTACTGCGGCTGCCGGTCATGCCTTCTACACGGCAAGAACTTACCCCAGGGAATACTGGAATCGGGTGGCTTTTGTATCAGAGCCAACCGGTCATCTTTTGCATAGAGCCATTATAGAACCTTTCGGTTCGGGTTTCCTGGAAAAAGATGGATGGAACCTTTTAGCTAGTTCGGATGAATGGGTTTCACCGGTTCAAGCAGAAGTTGGACCTGATGGTAATGTCTGGATATTGGACTGGTACAATTTCATTGTACAGCATAATCCCACCCCGGAAGGTTTTGAAAATGGTCTGGGCAATGCACATATCAATCCTCTACGGGACAAAGATCATGGTAGAATCTACAGGCTGATCTATGAGGGCGGTACGAACAGCCGCCAAATCTCGCTAAATCCGGAAGATCCATCTTCCCTTTTGGATGGACTGAAAAATGACAATCTCCTGTGGAGACTGCATGCTCAACGTTTGATAGTTGAGAACAATTACGCCGACCTTGAGAGTGAACTGATTGCCCTAATTACCAGTTCGAACGAGGATGAAATTGGATTAAATCCTGCCGCTGTTCATGCAATCTGGTCTTTAAATGGTCTGGGGATAAGTTCAAGAGAATCGCTAGATGCAATAATTGGCGCTCTCGATAGTAAAAACTCAGGCATTAGAAAAGCGGCAGTACAGGCACTCCCTGTTACTGATGAGTCTATTGAACAATTGCTTAAGAGCGGAGTTATAAACGACGAGGACCTTAATACCCGACTGGCTGCTATTATCAAAACACTGGATTTACCGGAATCCATGGCAGTTGGTCAAGCAATTTTTGAACAAAGTCGTTCCCTGGAAGCAGCTCAGGATCTATGGTTATCAAAGGCTCTACAAGCTGCAGGTATAGTGCATAAAAAAGGTTTCGTTTGGGCTTATGAGAAATTTGAGGAAAATATCGGGGAGGAAGGCCTTACCCGAAGGATTTACCTTAGCTATAACACGGAGAATTTTCCCCTTGCTGCCGAAATATCTACACTAGAAAGTACTAAGGGCATCAAAACACCAGATATTGAGTTGAGGATTCAGGCTGTTCTACAGAAAATAGAGTTTGATAAAGACACCCTGGAAGTTAAGAGTGGTCAGCTGGTAAGTATCGTTTTTGAAAATCCGGATTTTATGCAGCACAACTTGTTAGTAGTCACTCCTGGAAATCTGGAGGTTGTTGGATCTGCGGCAGATGCCATGGTTAATGAGGCAGATGCTGCGGAAAGAAATTATGTGCCGAACATACCTGAAGTGTTGTTTAGTACCAGGATCCTTAATCCCAATGAGCAAACGAGGTTGACTTTTAAAGCTCCGAAAGTTCCCGGATCGTACCCTTTTGTCTGTACCTTTCCCGGGCATTGGCGCACCATGAATGGAATCTTAATCGTGAAATAATGTTGGACGTAAAATTTGCCGCAAGCACCTGGCTCTGGACCAGTCCGTTTTCAACAGAAACTATAAATCTCTTCCCCAAGATAAAAGCCATGGAGTTCGATGGTGTCGAAATACCTGTAGAGGACCCCGAAATTATTGACGCTAAAATAGTGTGTCAGGCTTTAAACGACAACGGGCTTCAGCCAATTGTATGTGGAGCTTTTGGTTCTTCACGAGATCTCACACATGGAGATCCTAAATTTCATGAAGAGTGTTTCAACTATCTTGAAGAGTGCTTTGAGATATGCAAGATATTGGGTGGTGACTTTGTAGCCGGTCCTATGTACTCTGCTGTAGGAAAGGCGAGGCTCCTTCCCGATGATGAACGCAAAAAGGAATTTGATCTTGCCGCAGCCAATTTGTACAAAGTATGTGAAATGGCACAGCGCCATCAATTGAAAATAGCTATAGAACCACTGAATCGATTTGAATCAGACCTCATAAATACAGCTGAAGACGTCGCTCGTCTGGTCAAACAAATTAACCACCCTGCGGCAAGAATTCTCATGGATAGTTTTCATATGACTATTGAGGAAAGAAACTTGCGAGATGCGATCACCGCAGTTGGCGATAATCTGATACATGTCCAGGTATCAGAAAACCATCGTGGTGTACCTGGAACCGGGCAAACACAGTGGAAGAAATTGAAAAGTGGTTTGGAAGATGTTAACTATAATGGATTTATTACTATTGAAAGCTTCACTTCCGAGGTAAAAGAATTAGCAGGTGCGGTTTGCATTTGGAGATCTTTTGCTGAAAATCAGGATAAGTTTGCAATTAATGGCCTTGATTTTCTTAAAAAGTGGGCCACTGACAATATAAACTAATACAGTAAAATATGAAGGATATTCACATCGCAATAATCGGACTTGGCTTCGGGGCCGAGTTTATTCCCATTTATCAAAAACTAAAGGGAGTAAACATGTATGCAATTTGCCAGAGAACCGAATCGAAGTTGAACGAGATTGGCGATGCTTTTAAAATTGATGTACGCTATGCAGATTATGAAGAATTACTCAATGATACCAATATTGATGCAGTTCATATCAATACACCCATACAAAATCATGCAGAACAATCCATTGCCGCTTTGAAAGCAGGTAAACACGTGGCTTCTACAGTTCCTATGGCAACCACAGTTGAGGAATGCAACGTAATTGTAGATCTGGTTGAACAGACCGGATTAACTTACATGATGATGGAAACAGTGGTTTACAGCCGGGAATTCTTATTTGTTAAAGAGATGTATGAGAAGGGAGAATTGGGAAAGATCCAATTCTTACGAGCCTCACACCAACAGGAAATGGCGGGTTGGCCGGGGTATTGGGAAGGACTCCCTCCTATGCACTATGCAACTCATTGCGTTGGTCCGGTGCTAGCGTTAACGCGTAATTCCGCCGAGTATGTTTCTTGCTTTGGTTCAGGAACAATTGGTGAAAACTTAATCGGAAAATATAATTCCCCATTCGCCATTGAAAGTTGTCATATCAAATTCAAGGATTCAGACCTCTCAGCAGAGATCACCCGGTCCCTATTTAATACTGCTCGGCAGTATCGAGAAAGTTTTGACGTCTATGGATCGAAGAAATCGTTCGAATGGACTTTGATAGAGCATGAACCCTCTGTTATTCATTCAGGAGAAACACCTGAAAAAATAACTATACCAGACTATGCCCATCTGTTACCTGCCGAAATTCAACCGTTCACAACCGCAGGTGTTTACGATTCAGATGACAAGCAACACCTCTCCTTTATTCAAGGTGCCGGTCATGGTGGTTCCCATCCTCATTTAGTCAATGAGTTTGTTGATGCTCTTCACCAAGAAAGATCACCCTATCCCAATGCCACCGAATCAGCCAATATCACCTGTGTTGGTATTTTAGCTCATGAATCAGCAATGAAGGGAGGAGAAATCATTCAATTACCTGAGTTTACGCTGTAAGTAGGTGCAAAATGTGAACTGATTTAGAATTATTTGTCCTTACAATTTTCTTGGTGGGGTTCAGCCCAGAATTATTAGCCCAAAAAGAAAACAAGATCCCGGAGGATCCCTACGGGCTTACTTACGATGCGGTATTTGAAAACATGCACTACAATCAGCCGCTCAGACCACAGGTTCACTACACGCCCATCACCGGTCAGATCGCAGATGCTACCGGGCTTATACTCTACAAAGGCACCTATCACCTATTCTACATGTACGATGAATGGTCAAGAGCTAGGCGACACAACAAAAGCTGGGGTCACGCCGTGAGCAATGATTTGGTCTACTGGGAACAAAAGCCTCAGATTATGAATACCCGGCTTGATAACGCTCCTGGAAGCGGTAGTGGGATAGTAGATTGGAACAACAACCTGGGACTTCAATCCGGAGTTGAAAAAACACTGGTAATATTCTATACCGACTATGGCCGGGGCACTTCTATCGCTTTTAGTAGGGACGCGGGAAAAACCTGGATCCGTCACAAAGATAATCCAGTGATTGCTATGCCCGAAGGAAAAGCGGATCGTGACGCTAAAGTATTTTGGTATAAGCCAGATCAATCGTGGCGCTTGATTCTTTATGAACCTTCCGGTTTCACCTTCTATAAATCAAACAATCTTTTAGAATGGGCATCACTCAGTAAAATAGAAGGTTTTCATGAATGTCCAGATTTTTTAAACATACCTGTAGATGGAGATGAAAGTAATAAGAAATGGGTGATCATTGATGGAGACGGCAGCTATCGGATAGGTGCATTTGATGGCTCAACCTTTACCTCAGAGATGGATAACACCAAAGTTAATCATGGGAAACGACGGGATAATTGGAATGGGGCTGACCGTGAATTATATGCTACCCAGGCCTGGAGTCACTCATATGAAGGGGATGGCCCCTTCTATCAAATGGGATTTATGCACCTCACAGAGGCGCCAAAACATAAGCGTACGTGGAGCCAGCAACAAATCTTTCCCGTAACACTCTCCCTAAAAACTATTAATGGAGAAGTTCGTCTTTTGCAGAAACCCAATCAATGCGATTAAACAGTTGAGGTATGATGCACATTTCTGGCATAACAAATCAGTACAGCCAAGTTACAACCCTCTCTCAGATCTTGAAGGAGACGTCTTTGAAATCATCGCCGAAATCAATCCTGGTAAAGCGAGTAAATTCGGTTTGACGATCCGTGGAGAGCAATTAAGCTATACTGTTAAAGATCAAACCCTTAGCTTCATGGGCACCGATGCACCTCTGTTTTCATGGAATGGAATCATCAAGTTAAGGTTGATCATCGATCGCAACTCAGTGGAAGTCTACGCCAACCAGGGCGAAGTAACTTTTACTAAACTCTACTATCCTGATCCTTCGAACTTGAACCTTGAGTACTTCTCAGAAGGAGGAAATTCCACAATCGAATTGATGGAAGCCTACCGGCTTGAGTCCATTTGGTTGGAGCGAGAGCAAGAATTAGGTTATGAGAGGCCATAAATCAGTCAATATCACCTGGGTTGGCATTTTAGCTCATGAATCAGCATTGAAAGGGGGAGAGATTGTCCGACTACCGGAGTTTACTTTGTGATAAATTGAGGAGCCGTTCTTTTGTGTCGTTGTAAAATTTGAATTGCCTGTGAAAACCACATTTATAACATTCTTATCATTTATCATTTTCTCCATTCTGAGTTGTTCGCAAGACAACCGTCCTACAGAAAACCCGGCACTGGATACTAGCCGTCCAATTTCGCCGTGGGTATTTCGATCTGTTCTGGATACTAAACCCAGAATGATTACTCTGGCCCTCGCGGAAAAACTTTATGTCAGCTACAGCAACCAATATGGGCGTCTATACAAAGCCTGGCAGGGAGAAGTAGATTTCGATGGCGCTGTTTATACCACCGTACACGGACCACAACCACTGGCGGTTGGAGATGCTTATATTATTGATCAAGAGACATCAACCCCATGGAGCATAATTGAAAATAATAGAGAGGTCAAACCAGATTTCCAGTACAAAGGTCACCGTTTCGCAAATAACAAGGTCGAACTAATGTACGAGTTGAAGTGGAATGACAATGCTGTGAAAATCACTAAAGAAGTTGAATATCTTGAAGTAAAGAGGGGTGTAATCGGCCTTGAGCGAACATTCAAAAACTTCAAGCGTACCGATTGGTAGTCAAATAATTTTAAACACCTTCGTGAGTTCGGTGGTCTCAAAAGATCAAATTGAGACAAACGGAGATTTGCAAATCACAAATGAGTTTTCAAGGGAGTACGAGGGTGTTGCCGGAAGAGAGATTGAGGGTAAACTTGTTTTGTGCGCGAATACAGATACCCGCTTTTCAGTACAATTTACTGAGCAACCACTCTTGCCTGACCCGAATAAAAAATCCCAAGATGAAAACAAACCATTGGACTACAAATTAATAGCACAAAGTGATTGTAAAGCTTGCCACAACATTGAGCGGAAAACAATAGGGCCTGCGTATATTGATATTGCCAAAAAGTATACTAATAACGAACAAAACATTGCCCTTCTAACAGCCAAAATCAAAAATGGCGGTTCCGGGGTTTGGGGACCTCAAGTAATGAGCGCTCATCCACAAACACCCGAGGAGGATATTGTTGAAATGGTGAATTACATTATGGATCTTGATGCCGAAGAGGAAGCCCGCATACAAGCTGAAAAGAAAAATTCTCCAGAAAACCTGGATTACGTCTATGCTCAAACTGACTTAGAAGAGGCGGACTTACTACCCGGTGTAATTGCCAAGATTTACCTTTATGATTTTGACCTAAATTGCTTGAGGATACTGAGCAGGAGTCTGAGCCGGTTCATGTTGAAGTCATTTCCCGCATTCATGTTACGGGCAACGACGTAGAACCATTGGAAGATAACTTCGCTATTACTTTTGAAGGCTTCTTAAAAATTGAGGAAGAAGCCAACTATCATTTTAGATTGTTGAGCGACGACGGCTCAAGGCTGATCATTAACGACAGCCTGGTTATCGATCATGATGGCACTCATGAAATGACCGCAAAGGAAGAGGAAATTCCACTTGCCGCCGGTTACCACAAGATCAAAATAGAATATTTTCAGACCGGTGGAGGAAAAAGTGTCTCCCTCCAATGGAGAGTCGGTGGTGAATACCAGATCATACCTTATACAGCTTTTGTTTTTCTACAAGGATGATGCTCCATTCTTGGGGCAAGCAGCATTAAAAGGTAGTAAAAGCGTCCCTGGAGATGCTACAGCACTGATTGATGTGCATCCAAGCTACGACCTCAGCCAGGCAAGACCGGAATTATTTACACCCCGTGTTGGTGGTATGGATTTCTTGTCGGACGGAAGATTGTTAATTTCCACTTGGGATGCTGCCGGTTCAGTGTGCATACTTGAAGGAGTGCAAACCGGCGATCCCTCTCTAATAAAGGAAAAACGGATCGCCGCCGGGCTTGCTGAGCCTCTTGGTTTGAAAGTGGCTGATGATGAAATCTATATTCTTCAGAAACAGGAATTAACCAAACTGATTGATAACGATGGAGATGAGATGATTGATGAATACCAGACGTTATGCAATGCCTGGCAGGTCTCGGCCAATTTTCACGAGTTTGCTTTTGGCCTGGTTTACAAAGATGGATATTTCTATGGCACACTTGGTACTGCTATCAATCCGGGCGGAGTAAGTACACAACCACAGATTCCGGACCGGGGGAAGGTAGTTAAGATATCTAAGACCGATGGAAGTTTGGAGCTCATTGCACATGGCTTACGGACACCTAATGGTATCGGGATAGGAGTGGATAATGAAATTTTTGTTGCTGACAACCAGGGAGACTGGCTGCCTGCCTCCAAAATTGTCCATGTGCAACCGGGCGCTTGGTACGGCTCCAGATCTGTAGATTTTGAAGGTACGGAAGGCTTAGAAGAATTTCTGCCTGTCGTTTGGTTGCCACAGGACGAAATAGGCAATTCACCCAGTACACCGATGTATATCAACGATGGGCCCTATAAGGGTCAAATGATACACGAAGAAGTCACTAATGGAGGGATAAAAAGGGTATTTGTTGAAAAAGTCAACAACAAATATCAGGGAGCACTTTTCAGATTTACCCAGGGACTTGAGGCTGGCATCAACAGGATTATATGGGGTCCGGATGGATCATTATATACGGGCGGTATTGGATCTACTGGCAAATTTCAAATTCACATCCGGTTCTTAGTTCATCTTTTAATCACCAGGCATGGGTCCAGGCGATACCGGCCAAAGTCCTTGCCATAAATTGCAATTCCTCCTTCTCCTTCAGTGCGTAGTTGTACTTTAATTTTTCTATCGCCCTCCATTGCATCCCGAATTACACGTTTACGGATAGGAACTTTAACCAAGTATCCATATGATCCAGCTTCTCTTAATTTGCGGTCCTGGAGCTGATTATGCCAGGAGAGCACACCACGATGATCGGCGGGATCATCTTTCAAGGTAGTGTTTAATGAAACTGCCCCATTGACCGAAACGCTGATACGTGAAGGAAAGTATGTCTCATCTGTCATTGGGTAAGAATTGGGATTACTAGAATTGGCAACTAATGAACCCTTCATGAAGTCCTGGTCCTTCTTATACTCCTCCTGGTCCTTTACAAAAAGTTCTTTGGCTGATACTTCAGCCAAAAAGTAAACTTCCTTTATACCCGTCACCTTAAAATCTGCCGGAATTTCCAATGTATATTCAAAGGACCCTTTGCCAGCCCCATTGACTTTCTTCCCCTCTAAGACATTCCATTGTTTTTTGCTCCACTGGGCATTGGAAAAATTGCCTGCAGGTGTAGAGATCACTTCAACATTATCAATTTTCTTATTGGAAGAGACAATGAAGTACATAAAGTTTCTGCTAAGTACCTGCTGTTGACCATTGCTCACTTCGAAAGCCAAAAGGGAGACTCCGTTCACATCAGGTAGGGTTATTTTCAAAGGATCAAGCACTTTTTGCATCCATGGAGTATACGGCACCTTTAAGCTTCCTGAAAAATTTTTATCGGTTTCTCCAATGTAATTCGTTGTAGAAATATTGTAGTCAATGGTCAAATCAGATCCTAGATCTTTGCCGGTCATCACTGATAAGTAGAGAGGCACTTCCACCTCTTCTCCCCCTTTTGCTGATTTGCTAATGTCCATGCCAGTTGAGAGAAAAACATCGGCATGTAAATCGTTCAGACTCATTCCAGGTATTATTTTCCCCATCCCGGTTTCCTTTTCCGTCCTGTCAAATCGCCAATAACCGTTCCATTCATTGATCACATCGTGATGCTCTGTATAGAGCCAACCACCAACCTTGGGATACTTCCGGAAAGTGTTGATCATCCTGTGATAGTCCCAACTCCAGTCAACATCACCGGTACTTCCCTCATATCCCCAAACATTACCACATTCAGAATTAATGTTAGGCTGTTTTGCCTGTGTAAAGCCTTTTTCAAAATGGTAGGTACTGCCGGCGTAAGTTTTGTCGGTGAGATCTTTCAGGTATTCCTCCCAACGATATCCAGGCAAATAGATGTGCCATGAATTGATATCTGTTTCGGTATGGCCAGCTCCACAGCAAATTGAGTTATCCTCTACTAACCTGGTCATATCTAAGGATTTCGCCAGGTAGTACATGCCAGCAACCCAATTTTGAGTAGATGGCAAGTATTCACCTCTGCGCTCACCAACACCGACATCCGTTCTTAACCCCCAGGTTTCATTAAAAAGTACCCATGAAAAAATTGAGGGGTGATTATAGTCTCTTTTGATCATTTTCCTCAGCGTGTACTCTGATTCCGCCTGCATTTTATCATCCGGTTCTCTCCAACTGTTAGGCAGGTCTTCCATCACAAGAAGACCCAATTTGTCTGCCCAGTATAATTTGCGTGGAACCTCAACTTTGATATGCGTCCGAATCCCATTAAGACCAATTGATTTTGAACGCTCTATTTCTTCTTTCATAAATTGATCACTTGGAAATGTATAATAACCTCCAGGGTGATAAGACTGATCAAGCGCCAATTGCACATAAATAGGCTCATTATTGATGGCAATGTATGGGTAGTCAGTACCAGGCAGGTTCTCTACAGATATCTTACGCATTCCGAAATATGTCTGTAACTGATCATTTCCCATTGTCGCAGTAACATTGTACAGGTATGGGTCATCAATATTCCATAAGTGCGGATTCGGAATAGCTATTTTAAAAGACTTTTTGTATTTCCCTTTAGCAATAATTTCTGATTGAGTTATTTGTCCGTTTTCTGTTTCTATGCTAATGTCCAATGTCAAATCTTCAGAGGCGTCCTCTGGCAAATAAGCCGTGGCCACTACACGGGCACTATCAATATCAGGTGAAAAATGTAACACATCCAAATAGTTGATTCCTCGTGCTTCCAAATAAATTGTTTGCCAAATTCCTCTTGCGTTACCATAACCCTGCTTGCCATATAGCGTGAAATCTCTCCTTATGTCATCTACACGAATCACTAATTTCTGTACCTCGTTATACTTGATGTCGTCTGTGAGCTCAAATGAAAAAGGAATGTACCCCCCCTGATGATTCCCTATCTTCATGCCATTCAGCCAAACAGTTGTTTCCCAGTCAGATGCTCCGATAACGAGAAACGTCCTCTTATCCTTCCAATCATTACTGACAGATATTTCCCGCTGATACCAGCCAATATCTGCATCATCGTCAACTCCTGATAATTCTGAACCCCAGGGAAAGGGAACGGTTATTTTTTTACCGAAGGCTTTATCCCCATTGGACCACTCTGCCTCAACTCCCATATTATCTTTATCAAACTCAAATGACCATTGACCATTTAGGTTTTGCCAGTCAGCCCTTTCCAAATCTGGCCGGGGATGCTCCGCCAATGGAATGTCCTGGGCAGAAATATTATTAATAAAAAGAGATCCAAAGTAAATTATCGCAGTTAAGTATTGTCGGAAATTCATAGTTCAAAGATTAGTAATAGAATGGAAGTTAAACTTAGTAACAAAACATTACAAACCTCTATTAGTTTACATTTAAGATCAATTATGGAATTAGAGGCTGATCGTTTAAAGGAGCTATCAATTCTTGCTCATTTTATCAAAAAGATTCAGATCGAATAGTAAAAGACCATGACCAATTCCTGCCGCGTCTCCTTTCCGGGCCACTTGAAATGCCACATACCCCCCATCATTGCTAACTACCGGATTGGTAGCCTGATAGCCGGGATAATCAGCAAAATAGGTCAAACGCTCCATATTTCCGGAGCCATCGAGTTGCAACTTATACACATCTATATACTGTGGTCCCTTAAGGTTATGCTTGTCGCTTTCAACCAGTGTGAAATTACCACCAGGAAAGATGCCTTCAGGTTCATCATAACCACTGGGAGAGTTGGTATGATTAACAATTTCTCCAGTGTTCATATCAAGGCTCATGACTTCAGCAAAAAAGTCGACATAAATACTGAAAGTCAATTGCTTTTCACTGGGTGGTATAAAGTTCTGTGTTTCTAATTCACAAAAGAAGGAGAACTCCTGATTGTCAAGAATCTTTCGTTTACTCACCAGCTTGGGTGTATCAGTATCAGAGCTTATTTCTCCCGTCCATATTTCCCAGACTTTTTCCGGGATCTTCTCAGGATAGTTTCCATGATGAACCGTCCAGGCTATTCTCATATTCTTTCGAGAGAGAGCGGGACCTTCAAAACAATATTCCCCTAGAGGAATCGGTGGCCTAGTCAGGTCCTTTTTCAGAACCCATAATTCGGCGGTTATTTCACGACTGGGCCAGGGGTCCTCTGCATCGTATTTTCTCGCTCCTGATAGTAAAATATCTCCATTGCTCAAATACAAGGCCCTCGTGTACCCTTCATACAGATAATGAAGAGTGATGGGGCGGATTTCTTTTGTTTTAATTTCAACCTCATAGACATCCCCAAAAGTCTTTTCTAAAAAAAGTATCCGTTTTCCATCGTGGGAGAAATCCGTTCGCGGTCCGAAATGAGTTATTTTTTCAATCCATGGTGGCAAGTCTTCCACGGGTGACCTTGCTTTTTCTTTTTGTATCTCGCAACTATTTAACATAAGCAAAACACTCAACAAAAAGAAATAAATGTTCCGGGACATCTGACAGTCTACAAGCTTCTTACTGGGCGATGAGATTACATATCTCAAATCAATAACCATAATGAGTAGATCTTTAGCTTTGTTCTTTCATTTTTGAAGCCAGCTACTCCAATTCTCCCCTTTTGTATTCGATTTTACCCTGGAATGGATTTTCCATCATTGTCTGATAGTTCTTCAACGATACCAGATATTCCACCAGATCGGTTAACTTCTCCTTACCAATCACGGTGTGAAGGTTGGGGGTCATCAATGAATTCTCTAACAGTTTTCTTGATTTAACATCACCATTGGAAATTGACTGGTTAATACCGCCAATCAATCGCAAATCAATATTGTCAGAAGTTTCATTTATAACATACCCGCTGAAGGCTTTTCCATCTGATGTTTCAATTACCTCTCCCTCAAAACCAAAACTTATTCCAGCATCCGGGTTTATTATTGACATCAGCAGTGCTTCTTTACCCAGTTTGTTTCCTATCTCACTTAAATCGGGTCCAAAAGCAACACCTTGGCCCCCAATTTGATGACAGTTGCTGCAGAATTGCTCAAATACCGATACGCCGCTTTGAATATCTCCCGAATTTGCTGCCAGCACATTGATAGCTGGCCATTCCCCGGATGACTGATTTTGATTAAGAAAATTCATGCCAAGCTCACGATCTATTGGGCGATTTGCTCCCAACAGTTTGGTGGCTGCAACTGTTCTTAATTCCACATCAAGCTCTTCATTCTCCAAAATATTAGTCATTCTATTTTCCCAACCCCAACCCATACTCAGGCTTTCGGCTGCTAATCGCCTAAGTGAGATTGATTGGTCTTCATCCTTTACCACTTTTTGTAATAACTCCTTTCCCTTGTCATTATAAACATGTCCTAAATTTTGAATAATAGACCTTTTAGTCTCCTCTTCCTCATCCTCTATTACCGAACTAAATGGACTTACTCCAGACCACTTAAATGTCAGATAAGCTGCTCTCACTCCTATTTCATGGTTAGGATTGTCCAGTACCAGTTTAAAGATGTTATCACCCTCGGCTTTTAGCTCAAGCTTACCCACCAAATCTATGTAAGTCGAGCTGCCATATAATTCTGGCAAAATCTCCTGAACTACCTTCTGTGCTTTACTTGATTTTGCGATGAATTCCGGATCCAGCTGGTTGACCACCATAGTGTTGAACTCTTTTTGGTTCGGACGTTCGCCTTCAAATAGATCCGCAATCAATCGAGATTTCTGGGGATGTTGCTGAAAGTCAGTTCCACGCAATAACCGTGAAACCTCGGCAAGCGGTTGATTCTTATCCTTGATCAAAGCCAATTGATATTCAAGGCTCTTTTTCGCCCTAGACCTCCAAATAATGTCTCTTCCTGGTTTTTTAGTCCAATCTTCTCCAATTTTCTCTAACCATAAGTCCAAACACTTTTCCCAATTACCAGTAGCACCAATTCCTAATGCTTCAAGGTACCATCTGTCATTGCCATCATGCTGTAGAGCCAAATCAGTCCATAACTCCGCCACCAATTCGGGATCATCAATATTTCTTAAGGCTATTGCGATTTCACGACGGACCTCAGGTGCTTTGTCGTTGAGTACTTTCTCCAAATAAGTTTTTAGGTTATCCGGGTCAGCTTGTCTCGCCGACCTGATTGACACTATTCGCATATCAGGATCTGTATCATTCAACCCAGTATTCAGATATTCCTCAGCTTTACCTTCAATCTGCGTCAATAGCCAAAGTGCACGTGCTCGATAAATTGAATTGTCACTATTCCAAAGCATCAGTAATGCTTCTTCAGACTGATCTTCCCAGTTTTTTAGGTTTGTCCAGGCTTTATACCTGGTAGCCATATTAGAACTTTTGAGGGCCTCAACAGCAGAGTCAGGTGTGGAATAGTCGGGTAGATCTACATGATATTTCCCAACCTTTGGTGCGATCCGAAATATCCTCCCTCCTAACGGATCTCCTGCCAGATTCCCACCAACTCCGGGATCATACCAGTCCGAAACGAAAAGTGATCCGTCCGGGGCAACCGTCAAATCAGAAGGACGGTGCCAATTGTCCAAAGTTCTGGCCATAACATTTACCATTTCAGCCTTATAACCGGCTCCTTCCTTAGTTGCAGGATATGCTCTGGTCAAGCCCGGGCCGGCATCCACATGTATGATCTGACCCTGATAAAGTTTTGGTAGCAGTCCACCTTCATAAATGGTTATCCCTGCTGGAGAACCTGAACCGGTTACCAGCAAATTGGGTACTACTCCCGGATCATTCTGATGCCAATGACGCTTAGGAATTTCGGTATGCATTCCTTGACGTGGCACATTCCAATGCTCACCGGTCAATTCGTCTTTGAATCCAAAATTCCCAAACTCCATCAAATAATTTATTCGACTGGCTTTATTGCCATCATCGTCGTTATCTGACTGCCATACAGTTCCATAGGAATCGACTGCTAATTCGTAATTGTTGCGGAAATTATAGGCTAACACTTCAAATTCACTACCATCAGGATTGCATCTAAAGGCCATGCCCTGTCGATAGGGGTTGCCGTTATCATTAACTTCATTTCCAAAAATATCTATGATGGGGTCTCCATTTTTGTCAGCTATTTGTTCCCCCTCATTACCAAAATTAAAGTAAAGTTTACCATCAGGACCAAACACAAAAGCATGTACAGCATGATCACTTTGATGACCTCCAATCCCGGTAAAAAACTTTTCTTTTGTGTCTGCTATGTCATCTCCATCAGTATCAGTAAATACCAGAATATTAGGGCTGGAGGAAACAATGACCTTATTATCCAAGACACAGATGCCTAATGCGACATCTACATCTACCCCTTGGTAGAAAACCTTTCGATTGTCTGCAACACCGTCTCCATCTGTGTCCTCCAATATAATTATTTGGTCACCCTCCTGATCATACTCATTGTCATCGTTTCTCCATGGACGATAATTTCTTCCTTCGGTCACCCAGACACGTCCCCGATCATCGATGTCCATATTGGTAGGATTCCGGACCATTGGTTCGTGTGCAAAAATCTGGACTTCTAACCCCTCTGCCACTTGTACTCCTCTCAATGCATTTTCAGGTAATCGTAGTTCTGTTTCTGTTAATGCCTTGGGTTCATTTTCTTGTTGACATCCTAAGGCGACCATGATAAATGTTATTGTCAGAGAAAATAAAAAGGGAATTCTTTTCATGACTGAGTAATTTTAAAATTTTTTAGACTATGGTATTATAAGAATAATCCTCACTCAAAGCTCGTTAATTCGACATCCTTATACCAGGCCTCAGCCGGTGCGCCACCATGAATCTGTAAACAAATCACTCCTGTTTTAAATACACTTGGATCGTCTTCCGTAAAATCAATGGTCTGAAAACCATTAAGCCAGATTTGTATCCGGGATCCCTCCGCTCGAATGACGAACTTATTCCAATCTTCTGGTTTGTATACTTTCATCATTTCGGCATTGTCAGGAGTAGCCAAAAAACGTCTTCTTCGTGATTCATCATAGAGATACCCCCAAATTTTTCCGCTGGGATCCGAACCCATGTCACATTGATAACCCGAGACTTCATGGTGGTCCGGAATCCTTTTGCTTCGAAACTGAATGCCCGCGTTGTCACCATCACCCTGCATTTTGGCCTTTAATCTGAGTTCGAAGTTTTCATATCGGCTCTCAGTGCATAAAAACTCATTCCTGGGAATTCTTTCCTCCATTGTTCCGGCAACAACGGCACCGTCTTCAATACGAAACATGTCCATATTGCCTTCCCAACCATTAAAAGATTGGCCATCAAACAATGCTTTAAAATTCTGAGATGCTTTTGGGGTACAACCTGAAATTTGTAAGGCGAAAGTCACAATAAATATTGGAATGATAAGTTCATTAAGTTTGAAATCCATAATTCTTAAATTGAAATAGTTTAACTTTTTGAAGAGCTGCAAACGTCAACAACATAATCGTCATCTTAGTTACAAATACCAATTTATAATTTATTTTCTAAAGTTAAGAAAGATACTCGTTGATTGCTTATTATTGTACTAAGTTCTGTTCAGCAGAAATTAAAAATTTTCCTTGAATTTGTTTAAATTAGTTAGTGGTTGACCACTCAAGTATCACTTATTAACTTTATGGTTTTGTATTATGCTGTTAGCTCTTAGATGTAGTTGGACACAAATGTTATTTCTGGCTTTAGTCTTTATGGTCCAATCGGCATTGGGCCAGGTGAACTCAGGACATTCTGTTGCCCGCTTGTGGAATGAGGCACTTCTCGAGGCAATAAGAAACGATTTTGCCCGACCAACGGTACATGCCCGAAATTTATTCCATACATCAATTGCCATGTATGATTGCTGGGCCACTTATGATCAAACTGCCACTACATTTTTGTTGGGAAAGACAGTGAGGGGGTTTAATGTTAATTTCGACGGGATTGCGATACCAGAAGATATTGAGGCGGCTAGGGAAGAAGCGATAAGTTATGCGGCATATGGGCTCCTAAAGTACCGTTTTGGAAGTGTTGGAATTGCACCGGGCAGGGATATTACCCTACCAACATTTGATCAATTAATGGCAGATCTTGGCTACGATATTTCAATTACCTCAGATGACTATTCGACAGGGTCTCCTGCGGCGTTAGGCAACTATGTCGCCAATGTGCCCTTATCAACTTTGGATTGCAGGACGGCTCAAACGAGCAAGATGATTTCAGGAACCAAATATATGAGCCTGCCAACCCCTCCATGAGGCCTAATGTTGGCGGTTCGCAAGATCTATCAGACCCTAACCGGTGGCAACCGTTGCAATTTATCACCTTTGAAGACCAAGCTGGTCTAGTCCCGGGAGACCGCACTCCAGCGTTTTTGGGTGCGGAATGGGGTCAAGTGGTCCCCTTCTCCTTAACCCGCATTATTCATAGGCCACCAATTTTGGGATTAATAATGGGTTGCTAACTATTTTTGATTGGAGTGTATGTATTAATTTGAAGATCAACCAGGTTTCTGGATTTCAAAGGACATTAGAGCGTTTTTTTGTTAGAATTTTTCAATTTTCAGTCAAAGCTCTATTGTGTTCTTATGGAAGAACATTTTTTTGATTAAACCAAACTGTTTAACTGATCGGTCAGTTCACCGTAAGCAAATCGCCCAGCAGGTATTGATATCTAAAGGCTCTTGAGAATTGTATTGTCAATGATCTTTTCCTTTCTTTCAGGCACGCCCCAACCTTCATCAGGTAAAGCCGGATATTGTCCACTTGCCATCGTTTAGCAAAGTGGTGTTTTGTTTTGGCAATTAATAATTTAATCTGCCGGAACATTTCATAACAGAGGGTAGCGATGATTAAACGCATGAAATTGGCCCAGTAGCGATGACAGGAAAGCCGGTCGGAATAAGTCATGTTTTTGAGTTCCTTTATTCGATTTTCACTGGCATCACCTCGCTTGACATAAAAATCAATTGAAGTAGGCATTTAATAAATACAAATCATTTTATAAGGACAAGGCTTATGATTCACCATTCTGTCCAACAGATTATCAAATATTCCACCTTTCATCTGACTGCGGTTAAACCTATAACAATATTGGTCAATGTATGCCTGAAGGTTATCTACGGAATGATGGATACCTCTAAGCCAGGCCTTGAACATCATAATTGTCCTGTGTAAGTCTGGGAAGTTCTTACCCTTCTTTCCACTGTCGGTTTGAACCAGGAGGCTGTATTTATTTTTTAAGGGCATGTATCCCCTCCACTTATCGGTTTTGATATTAGCCCGACAGGATATATGATCTTCGAAAAAAGGCTTTAGCTGCCTGGTACCTGCATTGTCAATTATCCTGGCATACATTCGGCTAACTCCTCTGCCTTTCTTCTGGAGTGACAATTGCAACTAAAACCTGCCTTTTTCGGTTATTCTGACGCCCTACAACACCTTCTTCCTGTTCTCCTACTACCGTTTCATCGACTTCTACTTTGCCCATTAGCGGGTATTTGCCACTGCTGGCCATTGCTTTCATAACCTTGTGTTGGAACAGCCAGCAGGTTTTTTGGCGCAACCCCAGTTTTCGGCTCAGTTCAGTAGAAGCAATTCCTTTTTTATTTGTACTCATGTAGTAAACAATATAAAAAGCCTTTAAAAGTGGGAATTTAACCTTGTGGAATAGGGTGCTACTAGTGGGAGTAGCCTGATACTTGCATTTAGTGCATTGCCGTGTATGCTGCAGCTTCCCACCGCAATACCGGTCATGGCCACACCTCTCACATTTAAACCCTTTGGGCCATTTCAATTCGGCCAGGTATTCTTGGCAACTGTCGTTATCGGGGAATTTCTCCTGAAACTCGAAAAGTGTTAGACTTTCATACTTTTTCTCCATATCTTGAAATTTAACTTTTACTCTTAATTGATATTAATATACTGAATATCAGTGACTTAACAAAGTATTTCAAGCTGTTTTTAGAGTCAAAATCATTATTTATTATATGCCTACTTCAAAAAATCAAAGTAAATCTGTTGAGCGGTCATCGCTTCAAAGTTGCTCACAAAGTAACGGACATTCATTCCTTTTCCGGTAGACTCCACTTTGGCGTACAGCTTTTCAGAACGATCCCAGCTTTTGGCCTGGTAAGTAAACGGGCCAACAAACTCTTGATGTTTGATGATTTTTGAAGCATATTCCTTTTTTACTTCAATGATAGTCTGTTTGGTAAAAGTCTTTAAAACTTCATTACTACTAATACCTAAACAAAATTGAAGGTCAAACTGCTTAGCTATCCGATAAAAAGATGCTCCTGAAAAGCCACTATCCGCTCGAATAAGGATCTTTACTGAGGGCAGTTTTTTTCTGATTTTAATGACAATCCTTTTCAATAAGGCCACAAACTATTTGTTGGAGTGACAATTGCCCGGACGTAGTACTGGTAAAATGACCTGACCGGTGTTCCCGTCCTTAAAGAACAACTCATGGTACATAGTCTGTCCATAATAGCCATTATACAAACTGAGTTGTTGGGATCCATGAGTAGGGTCATCGGTACCATCTACATCAATGATGATTTGACCAGTCTTCTCTTTCAACTCCTCTACATAACGGTCTACAAACCATTGACTCATCTGGTAGATCAGACTCCGATCGGCCTTGTTTTCAAATCGACTTAAAGTAGGCTGGGAACATAATCCGCTATCTAGTACTTTACGGATCACCGGATCCTCTCGGAGTTTTTGTTCGTCATTGCAATCCTGATAGCCCTGCATCATTAAAAACACCCGTTGGCGAACTGCATTTCTTCATAAGTGTATTCGATAAAAAAGGGGTTTCGATAGTCAGGAATCAGTGCGGCGAAGCTTTTTAATAGACCAGTCTTTCTCTCTACTTTTTCACTTAACAATATCGCTCCGTCTGAGCTAATCGCTGATGCTGAAAAATCAAATTTAAAAGCTTGTTTTCCTCGATAAAATACGGTATCTTTTTCCTTATATTCAGGCATAAATTAATTGCTTATTTTGTTGTCTAACTATCTCAATATAAGCAATTTATGCCTGTTTTTTATTGTCTACTATGAATTTTTCGGGTTAAGATCAGAAGACTCTTCCAATTTGAAAATAAAGACTGCTATAAAAGCAAAAAGTGTAAAGACACCAGTCTTTCGGCAGTTTTTAAGTTCGAATACGTCAGTGATAGATTATGAAACGATTTTTTAACGGTTGGTTTATCAGGATTAATCATTATATTGCATACGCCGGGTTCCCCATACATGCCATGAGAGAAATCCTGTCCATGCCCCACACTTCGACCTAGGTATGCTTTTTTTCATTTCGAGCAAGTAGGCTTGATGATCGTTTTTCAAGGTCCGGTTTTGTCATTCCTCTCAAAAAAAGTAGCAAACTCTACTTTGATCATTATTGGGACAGCATTACTTATTCTGGCTAAGTTCTAAATAACACAGCAATTATTATTATCTTCGCTATATGATATCAAGTCAAGAGATCAAAAATTTATTTGCACAATTGCCGATAAGTTCCCAAACCGAATTGTTGGATGAGTTGCTCCAGGAGCAGGAATTACAAGGCAAAGTATTGATTGCCGCTCAACAACAAATAGCAGAGAAAAGAAAGAAGAAACCCTGTCCAAATTTATGCACAAGCGAGAAGGTATATAAGAGGGGCAGACAAAAAGGTGTGCAGATGTATCAGTGCAATGAATGTAAAAGATGGTACAGTGAAACAACAGGGACACCTTTGTATGACATCAAGCTTAAATCAAAATGGCAATCTTATCTGCGCTGCATGGAGCAGGGCATGCCGTTAAAAAAGATAGCAAAACAAATCGGAATAAGCATCCAGACAAGCTTCGACTGGCGGCATAAGATATTGAGTTCACTAAATGAGTTTGTTCCCGAACAGTTATCCTCGGAAGTAGAATGTGATGAATTGGAACTGGCACTTAACAACAAGGGCAGTCGAAATTTAGATAGGGCAGCAAGAAAGAGGGGAAACGATTTCATACGGAATATGGGAAAGGAAGAGGTCACAGTTGTCCAGGTAGTAACAGCGGTTGAACGCAAGGGGGAGAAGTACCTTAAAGCTGTTGCATCAAAACGGCTGAGCAAACTCTATCGAGGAGTTCAAAGCCATTGGATGGCAAGTTGACCTATTGCATCTTGAGATGTACAGATAAGCACATCGAGTTCTTATACAGGCGGTTGATCAGAGCAGAGACCATTCCTCCATAAAGCACGAAAAAGTCTTTTGGCCAAAGATCATGTGGATCAGACCTTATAAAACGAAATCCATCTGCAAAAAGGCAAACAATGTTCACCCTCAACTGTAGGAGATTCGGTAAGCCCATTCAATGGCCATCACTTCGGATCAATACCATTTGCAAAACTACATGAGACTGGCATGCTTATGCTGACCGAATAACAGAGACCGTACAACCAACTTTGACCCTATCAATTGTTTCGGACGTATCGCTGAGAAATACCCCATCCAAAGCCTGAGCGCCTGACAAGGGGTATTTAAACGATAAAGACTGTTATAATTAGCAACTCTAGCAAACCTTCATCCCAGAAGTGATCTATGCCTAATGAGCCTTGAGAGCGCTCAAATGATCTACCTGGCAGGGCTGTACTCTTTGCCGCTGGAAATGGTCTCATGTGGCCGTCCTTTCTTTCGATGCTAAGCAAATTAGGTGGAGATGAGCAACAAGGGTCCGTTCAGGGTATTGCAAACGGGTCTGGCAGCCTGGCTAGTATTTTCGGAATGATATTGGGAGGTTATCTTTACAGTATCTGGGGGAGTAGCACATTCTTGTTATGTGCTTTTGTACTAACATTTGTGTTAGTTTTCTCACTACAATTGATATCCATTGAAAAATCTTTAAATCATGCAAACTGACATTCCACAGCAAATTCGAGAAGAAATCGCCTCCGTGATTTCAAGTGATAATAGTCCGGTAGGAATTGATGCCAAGGAGACACACATTATTATCATTTATAAACTGATGCAAATCGAGAAAAGGCTTGCAGCACTGGAAGGGCAAAAGTAATTAGTTAGTGTCTGTATGAAAACAGGCTAATATGCTGATTATCCATCATATTCGTATTTTTTCCATCAAATCAGCGCTGAATTATTCTCGAATCTGATTCAGTAGAATTATCAAATTCACAAATATTATCAAGAACAGTTGCGTTGTAGCCTGTTAATTGGCCATTTGAAGGTTTTCCATTCAAAAACCCCAAAGAATTCACTTTGAGATTCGCAGGCTTTTTGGTCTGTCGGGGAGTAAAATCCCTGTCCTTTTTTTGTTCATTCAGTGTAGAAAAGAAACGATTTTTTCGGTTGGTTTATCAGGATTAATCATTATATTGCATATAACCGATATAAATACAAACCATGAGGAAATCCTTCCAGCCCCAACTTACCCTGGGATGCACACCCATCGAGCAAGTAGAGGCTCCGGTGAAAACTAAAAGCCACTTAGCTGCCCTGGCAGCCGCCCTTCAATATATCTATGTCCAACCTGAATGGAACCAGCGTATTTTTGAATTACTTTCTTCCAAACTCATTGAGGGAAAGAAAAAGACGGGCCGTGAGGGTATGAGTCTGTGGGAGGTCTTCGTATTGGCCAGGTGCGCCTGTGCATGAACATCTCTTACGATGAGTTACACCATATCTCCAATTACGACACGTTGGTACGGGGCATTATGGGGGTGCTACCTACCGACTACTCTGTGGGCAAACAGTATAAGTACCAGAACATTTATGACAATGTGACCTTGCTGGACGATGAACTGCTCATCGGCATCAATGATGTAATCGTAGCAGCAGGTCACCAGGTGTTTAAAAAAAAAGGAAAAACCGGAGGGGAGGAAGTTGCCTTGCGTTGCAAGACCGATAGTTTCGTGGTAGAAACCGACACCCACTTTCCTACCGACTACAACCTGCTATGGGACAGTGCCAGAAAGTGTATAGATGTAGCTGATTTATTGGTCTCAAAAAGGTATTTTACTGGCTGGCGTAAGTCCGGGGATTGGCGCAGATCCCTCAAAAGGCTGATGCGCAGCGTGGGCAGGACCACCGGCTCAGGAGGAAAAAACAAAGAGGAGCGGGTAGAGCAGGCTGCCACTTCCTATCTGACTAAAGCCCGTGCTTTGAGCAAGAAAGTGGGCCAAATGTTGGAAAAACATCAGGGAAACTCTATCGAGGAGTTCGCAGCCCTGATGGCATTGACCTATTATCTTGAGATGTTGGAAAAGCACATCGAGTTGCTCGACAGGCGGTTGATCAGAGCAGAGACCATTCCCCATGCCGAAAAAGTCTTTTCCATCTTTCAACCTTATGCCGAAATGATCAAAAAAGGCAAACTGCACCCCAATGTGGAGATCGGTAAGAATCTGGCCATCACTTCGGATCAATACCATTTACTCATAGACTGGCAAATAGCTGAAAAACAAACCGACAACCAACTTACCCTATCAATTGCCCGGCGTATCGCTGAGAAATACCCCATCCAAAGCCTGAGCACCGACAAGGGGTTTTCCGATAAAGAGGATAAAGCAACTCTGCAAACCTTCATCCCAGAAGTGATCATGCCTAAAAAGGGTAGGTTAAACAAAGAAGAAAAAGCCATCGAATCAGCGCCAGCCTTCAAAAGGTTGAAAAACAAGCATTCTGCTATCGAATCCAACATTAATGAGCTGGAACACCGGGGATTGGACCGATGCCCGAACCGTACCCGCAAAACTTTCAATAGCTACATCGGGTTGGCCATTACTGCCTACAACCTTCACAAGATCGGGCGTAAACTCCAGGCTGACCGTCTGGCCGCCCAGCAGCAAGCCAATTGCCAGAAACAAGCAGCTTAATCACCTTTTAGCTGTTTAATAAGGATTAGGCACTGGCAGAAGTGCGTCCTGGCCAGGCTAAAACCCGGCTATTTTTATCAAAACCATCAAAAACAATGAATAAAAGCAAAGTCACCCTTTATTAGTCAGCAAGGTGAGTGATTTTTTCATTGTTCCATTTTAAGCAATATTTTAATACGACCTAAAACTCGCTGTTTTCTTAGAGACACTAAGTAACGATTCTTGTAATGCCACTTGCTCAAATGATTCACTGTCCATAAAATGATAAGGATGAAAAAGCTTTTAAGGGCCTAAAAGCCTGATGCAATCTTTGGATTGCAAAATGTCAAAAAACTACACACATCTCAGTATTGATCAAAGGTATCAATTATTGAAAACAGGAGCTACTCAAAAGGAGATTGCCTGTATCGTTCATTTTCACCCATCTACGATCTCACGTGAGCTTAAGCGAAATGTGGGTTCAAGAGGTAGGGGAGCTGGTGTCTATCGAACAGCAAATGCACAAAGGAGGTCTTCGTCATCAAGAAAAGCCAAAAAGAGTGATTTTCACCAAACCCATGAAAGACTGGATAGTTAACCGGCCTCCAAGAAGATAGATGGAGTCCTGAATTGATCAGCCATCAGGGAAAGAAAACGAGAGAATGTCCACTTAGCCATGAATGGATTTACCAATGGATATGGGAATGTAAGCACACCAACCACCAGGAGAACCAAGAATACAAACAACTATACACATATCTAAAACATGGCAAACGAAGGCGCAAACGAGGAAACAGAAAAGATCGTAGAGGTATTATCCCGAATAGGGTATCAATTGAACAGCGACCCCAGATCATTAACAAAAGGGAACGATTGGGAGATATAGAAGTCGATTTAATGATGGGTAAAAACCACAAAGGCTCTTTGTTGGTGATGACAGACCGAGCAAGTCTTTTTACCAGAATCAGAAAGATGCACAGTAAAAATGCCGATCAAATGGCCGAAGCTATTGTGGAGGAACTCTCTCAGGATAAACACAAACTGGAAACACTCACTTTTGATAATGATATGGCATTTTCTAAACATGAGTTGATTGCTCAATTTGATGTGGATGCCTATTTCACTCGTCCCTATACTAGTCAGGATAAAGGGACAGTTGAAAATAGGATTGGGGTAATCAGAAGGTTTTATCCTAAGAAAACAGATATTAGATTTGTTACAGAGGAGCAAATCAAAGTTGTTGAAAACAAAATCAATGAACGCCCTGTTAGAAAATTTAATTACCTAAACGCAAAGCAAG
The DNA here is from genome assembly GCA_963664285.2 of Cyclobacteriaceae bacterium. GTDB lineage: Bacteria > Bacteroidota > Bacteroidia > Cytophagales > Cyclobacteriaceae > JAJCYL01. The sequence goes on along the minus strand of CAXXNX010000047.1, from coordinate 134,852 downwards.
TGCTACAAAGGAAAATTGCACTTATTACTTGAACTTACAATATCCTATATCATCTTTATATAGAAATTGGTGTCGACGTCGCTCAACCCTTGCGGTAGTTACTTTCACTCCTGAGTTGAATGTATTGTCGATTACCTTTCCCGAAGTCAAACTCTTTAGTTTAGTTCTAACAAAGGCAGGTCCTTTGCCCGGTTTTACATGCTGGAATTCAACGATACTATAAAGATCATTATTGAATTCAATGCATAGTCCATTCCTGAAATCTGTAGTTGTTGCCATTTTTTTCTTTTAGATTTTAAGACAAAGATCATAGATATTAGGCTGGATGATCGACAAGTTAAGGCCCTTGTAATTTGTTTATGAGTTATCAAAAAATTCCGCTTGCATCAACCCGATTTTTCATCTAACATCAGTCTATCAATCCATTTTCTATTGTCTTTGTTCTATTTAGAATCATAAGCCCACTTTAAATAAACTGAACCCCAGGTGAATCCACCACCAAATGCTGCCAATATCAGATTGTCCCCTTTATTCAATTGATGTTCATAATCCCATAAACATAATGGAATGGTACCACTGGTAGTATTACCATATTTATGAATGTTGAGCATTACTTTTTCATCCCCAATCCCCATTCTCTTGGAAGTGGCATCAATAATTCTTTTGTTGGCCTGATGAGGAACAAGCCATGCAATATCATCTCCGGTAAGGCCATTCTTCTTCATGATCTTGAAGGAGGTATCTGCCATATTTGTTACGGCGAACTTAAAAACTGCTGAACCTTCCTGAGAAACGTAATGCTCCCTTGCCAATACGGTTTCCTGAGTAGCCGGTCTCCTGCTACCGCCAGCTTTCATATGCAAAAACTTTTCCCCACTTCCGTCTGACCGAAGCAATGTATCCATTATGCCGTAGCCTTCATCCGAAGGCTCTAAGAGCACAGCTCCACCACCATCTCCAAAAATTATACATGTGGTCCTGTCCTGATAATTAACAATCGATGACATTTTATCTGCACCAACCACAACCACCTTCTTGTACTTGCCAGTTTCGATAAATTGTGAACCCGTAGCTAGCCCATAGATAAAACCGGAACAGGCTGCCTGTAAGTCATAACTAAATGAGTTGGTGGCATCTACAGTATTAGCAATTATGTTCGCTGTGGCAGGGAAAGGCATATCAGGTGTTGTAGTCGCACAAATAAGTAAATCAATCTCTTGTGGGTTTGTATTGGTTTTTTCAAGTAACCCCTTAACAGCTTTAATGCCAATTACAGAAGTGCCCTGATCTTTGCCTTTCAATATTCTTCTTTCCTTGATCCCGGTTCGAGAAGTTATCCATTCGTCACTGGTATCTACCATTGTCTCAAGCTCCTTGTTTGTAAGGATATAATCCGGAATATATCCCTGTATACCTGATATTTTTGCTCTGACTTGACCCATAGGATGATGATTATTCGGTGAAGGCTTCCTTAATTTTAAGATAAATATTTGATTCTGCCATACGGTACGCCAATAATACCATATTCTTTATGGCTATTGTGTTAGAAACACCATGACCAATAACCACGTTCGCGTTTATCCCCAATACCGGATGCCTCCAATCGCTTCATAGTCAAAGCGATCCAAAAATTCATTGCTAACATTCCTTCGTTTGACCACATCATAAAAGATTCTATAGGTTTTAAAATTACGTTTCCGGTAAAGCCATCACAAATTATTACATCAGCCTTGTCATTGAAGAGATCACGGCCCTCTATGCACAAATCCGGAAATACCGGGACGTATTATTCCCTCAATGGCCTTAATGGTAAATATTGCCCCAACATGCATCGCTCCGGTATTGTGCAGAAGGCATTTATCTCTTTTGTCTTTACAGTGACCAAATCCATGGGCAATAGCAGAATTTGGTTTGGTAGTAAGCGCCTTGGTTGGATGCTCTCCCATTCCAATCATTTCAGGAGCATCCACCAGTTCAAAAAGACCGGTATTGATCTCTTGTTTATCCAGTTCTTTGGTTACAAGATCTTTCTCCCCTAAAAGGACAAAAGCAGTCTGATGTGGCAACTCATCTATTGCCAATTGGGCTCCGGCAATGGTGGTCTCTGGAGCAAAGTCCCCACCTGTTGCATCAAGACCGATCCTCATAGAGTAAGGCTAACCTAATTAAGCGAGTACCTCTTTCTCCTGGACGACTTTTCCTTTGTAGTATAACTTACCCTCATGCCAGAATGCCCTGTGAGGCAAATGGTATTCTCCTGTTGTTGGGCAGATCACGTAATTCTTAGGTTCAGCTTTGTAGTGAGTTCTCCTCTTATCTCTCCTTGTTTTTGATATTTTCCGCTTAGGATGAGCCATATTCTAATTTCTTTTAATTCAAATTTTTTAAATCATTCCAACGAGGATCAATGGTATCCTCAGAGGCATCACTTTCAGATTTATAAATAATTTCTCCAAACTCATTTTCATTCTCTCTCAAGTAATTTGGATGAATTTTCTTCATCGGTATTGAGACAGAAATATACTCATAAATTGTTTGCGCAATATTGATCCCCTGGCTATTCCAACTGATGGTTAGTATATCTTCTCCCAATTCAGATTCTTCCTCATCGAATTTTACGATCAGCTGTTCTTTCAATTCAATAGGATACTGGAATTTCTCCAGGCTCCTGTCACAGACCAACTCTACGCTGATTTTAATATCAAAATCGAATGTGAGTAGATTCGTTTTCTTATCAAGTTGTACAAGGCATTCTCCTTTTCCATGCCCAATAAAACTATCCTCGAATTCCTTGAAAAAAGAGTCGCTTATCTCAAACCGGAAATCATGTAAGCCTGGTTTAAGTGTGGCAAATCTAATTTCGAATTGTTCCAAAAAACTCACCCTCCAACCTCTCAATTTGAGAAAGGTCGCAAAGTTATAACATACGGAGATAATATACTGCCTCGGTAAGAAAAAATTAGAATCACCCTTATCTGGTGCTAACAAGACTAACTACGTCATTATAATCATTATTGGGCGGTCACTAGTTAAGCATGGGCTTTGGCTAATTAGTCTCTATTGTTTTGGTTTCATCCAAAACTCTTTTTTATCAATATTGGTCCAATTACAGCATAAATTAAAGCTGAATATAGTGTAAGGGTCTCAACGTGATGAGTTTATAGCTCGTCACGTCGGGCTACTCGATTATCTGCTGATTGATCTGCTCATATTATCTCGTTTAAATCTGCTGTTGTAGACTGGGAAACGATTTGCGGTGAATTGAATCCTTTAACTATAAGCCATATCGCTAAAAATAGTTGAATCAAACCATTTGGAAGAATAAAAACATACTCACACTTTGGCCGAAAATCTGTAACCAAGTTGCGATAAACACCAAGGTGACTGCAATAAGACCCCAGATTGATAAAAATCGTGGAATGAGTTTTGATTTATAAGCTAAGTTATAATTATAACAGCATTTTGTTTAAATAGCTCATACAGATGATAGGCTTGATCCGTTAATAGCATAGTCAGAAACCATTGTTTCAAAGTTGTTTTACTCTCTCTTATTCGGTCAGCATAAGCATACCAATTCAGGTAGTTTTGCAAATATTTGGAACTGACACCATTGAATGGGCGTAAGAATGTCCTAAGTTGAGTGTGAACATTGTTTACTTTTTGCAGATGGATTGTTTTATCATCTCTATCCACATGATCTTTGGCCAATAGCGCTTTGTGCTTTATGGAGGGGTTGTCTTTGGTAAAAGCCTTATAAGAAGGGTGCTTATCTGTAATCAAGGTTGCACCGTAGGCCAACTTCCCATCCAATGCCTTTGAAATTTCTTCTTTGCTCAGCCGTTTTGATGCAACAGCTTTAAGGTACTTCTCCCCCTTGCGTTCAACCGCTGTTACTACCTGGACAACTGTGACCTCTTCCTTTCCCATATTCCGTATGAAATCGTTTCCCCTCTTTCTTGCTGCCCTATCTAAATTTCGACTGCCCTTGTTGTTAAGTGCCAGTTCCAATTCATCACATTCTACTTCCGAGGATAACTGTTCGGGAACAAACTCATTTAGTGAACTCAATATCTTATGCCGCCAGTCGAAGCTTGTCTGGATGCTTATTCCGATTTGTTTTGCTATCTTTTTTATCGGCATGCCCTGCTCCATGCAGCGCAGATAAGATTGCCATTTTGATTTAAGCTTGATGTCATACAAAGGTGTCCCTGTTGTTTCACTGTACCATCTTTTACATTCATTGCACTGATACATCTGCACACCTTTTTGTCTGCCCCTCTTATATACCTTCTCGCTTGTGCAATTTGGACAGGGTTTCTTCTTTCTTTTCTCTGCTATTTGTTGTTGAGCGGCAATCAATACTTTGCCTTGTAATTCCTGCTCCTGGAGCAACTCATCCAACAATTCGGTTTGGGAACTTATCGGCAATTGTGCAAATAAATTTTTGATCTCTTGACTTGATATCATATAGCGAAGATAATAATAATTGCTGTGTTATTTAGAACTTAGCCGATTTATATAATAAATCAGTAGTGTCCGGTAAAGAGTTTAAAAAAAGGGGCAGGTAGGGAAACCTACCTGCCAATGCCTTAGTTTTTCAAGTCCGACCAAGAAAAACAACGCATGAATAAAAGTACAAACTTTACCGGACAGCCGATCCTGGCACAACTTCTTTCACTGATTGATAAAAGCTCAGTTTCTCGTATAGCTAAAAAGCGCCAATCAGATCGATATAGCAAATATTTTAAGACATGGGATCATTTGGTGACCATGCTGTACAGCACATTATGTGGGGCCACAGCACTTCGAGAGCTTACAACAGGTCTTTTTGGCCAGTGAGGGGAAACTTCGGCACCTGGGTTTAATACGGAGTTGTCGTCGATCAACCCTTTCTGATAGTAACAAAAGAAGGAGCAGTGAAGTGTTCAGGGAGATTTATATGGACCTTTATCGAAAGTGGCATCATGTTTTATCGGACAGCCGAATAGAATTAGAACTGTTCAAGCAGCTTTACATAGTGGATTCAACTGTTTTCTCTTTGTTCAAAGACATTTTGAAGGTGGCCGGTAGGCCCCCGAAGGGATGGCCGTAGCAAGGGAGGGATCAAAGCCCACACCCTGGTGCATGCCATTGAGTTGATGCCTTGTTTGGTCAGGTTTACTGCGGCCACAACACACGATCACACTTTCTTACAATATCTAAACTTACCAGAAGGGTCTTACATAGTGATGGACAAAGGGTATGTTGACTATTACCAATACCAGCTTTGGAGCAAAACTGGTGTCCACTACATCACCCGGATGAGAGATAATGCTTTATACCAACCCATCGAAGAGTTTGATATCCCCGACCATGTTGACCAGGGAGTCATCAAGGATGAAAAAATAACTGTCCAGTATTCAGTAGAAGGCAAAAAATATGATCATTTACAGCGAAGGATTGCCTATTGGGATGATAAATACCAACGATTATTCATTTTTGTTACTAACGATATGCAAATTGATGCAGGCTCTATTGCATTGATTTATAAATATCGCTGGCAAATTGAACTCCTGTTTAAAAAACTAAAACAGAACTTTCCAGTCAAATATTTCTTAGGCGATAATGTCAACGCCATTGAAATTCAATTATGGACTTCTATGATTGCCATGCTATTGTTAGAGGTAGTCAAAAGGCAATTGAAAAGAAAATGGGCCTATTCAAATATGGTAGCCCTTGTCAGGTTCCATCTGATGGCCTATATCTCATTGTTTGACTTCCTTAATGACCCAGATAAAACCTTAATCAAAAACAATCAACAACGCCAACCTTCATTGTTCCCAACTTAAATAAATCAACATGGGCCTGCTTTTGTGATAATGCCTATTTATTGCCCCTATTTATCAAATCGTAGCAATTTGAATGGCTTTCTTATTTTTACCGGACACTACTGATTATAAATAATAAAACGCTGAAGCACCCAGGCTAAAAACAACCAAACTCATAAAATGCGCTGAGAAATAGTCTTAACCCGCATTATTCATAGGCCACCAATTTTGGGATTAATAATGGGTTGCTAACTATTTTTGATTGGAGTGTATGTATTAATTTGAAGATCAACCAGGTTTCTGGATTTCAAAGGACATTAGAGCGTTTTTTTGTTAGAATTTTTCAATTTTCAGTCAAAGCTCTATTGTGTTCTTATGGAAGAACATTTTTTTGATTAAACAAACTGTTTAACTGATCGGTCAGTTCACCGTAAGCAAATCGCCCAGCAGGTATTGATATCTAAAGGCTCTTGAGAATTGTATTGTCAATGATCTTTTCCTTTCTTTCAGGCACGCCCCAACCTTCATCAGGTAAAGCCGGATATTGTCCACTTGCCATCGTTTAGCAAAGTGGTGTTTTGTTTTGGCAATTAATAATTTAATCTGCCGGAACATTTCATAACAGAGGGTAGCGATGATTAAACGCATGAAATTGGCCCAGTAGCGATGACAGGAAAGCCGGTCGGAATAAGTCATGTTTTTGAGTTCCTTTATTCGATTTTCACTGGCATCACCTCGCTTGACATAAAAATCAAAGTAAATCTGTTGAGCGGTCATCGCTTCAAAGTTGCTCACAAAGTAACGGACATTCATTCCTTTTCCGGTAGACTCCACTTTGGCGTACAGCTTTTCAGAACGATCCCAGCTTTTGGCCTGGTAAGTAAACGGGCCAACAAACTCTTGATGTTTGATGATTTTTGAAGCATATTCCTTTTTTACTTCAATGATAGTCTGTTTGGTAAAAGTCTTTAAAACTTCATTACTACTAATACCTAAACAAAATTGAAGGTCAAACTGCTTAGCTATCCGATAAAAAGATGCTCCTGAAAAGCCACTATCCGCTCGAATAAGGATCTTTACTGAGGGCAGTTTTTTTCTGATTTTAATGACAATCCTTTTCAATAAGGCCACAAACCATATTGTTGGAGTGACAATTGCCCGGACGTAGTACTGGTAAAATGACCTGACCGGTGTTCCCGTCCTTAAAGAACAACTCATGGTACATAGTCTGTCCATAATAGCCATTATACAAACTGAGTTGTTGGGATCCATGAGTAGGGTCATCGGTACCATCTACATCAATGATGATTTGACCAGTCTTCTCTTTCAACTCCTCTACATAACGGTCTACAAACCATTGACTCATCTGGTAGATCAGACTCCGATCGGCCTTGTTTTCAAATCGACTTAAAGTAGGCTGGGAACATAATCCGCTATCTAGTACTTTACGGATCACCGGATCCTCTCGGAGTTTTTGTTCGTCATTGCAATCCTGATAGCCCTGCATCATTAAAAACACCCGTTGGCGAAGCATTTCTTCATAAGTGTATTCGATAAAAAAGGGGTTTCGATAGTCAGGAATCAGTGCGGCGAAGCTTTTTAATAGACCAGTCTTTCTCTCTACTTTTTCACTTAACAATATCGCTCCGTCTGAGCTAATCGCTGATGCTGAAAAATCAAATTTAAAAGCTTGTTTTCCTCGATAAAATACGGTATCTTTTTCCTTATATTCAGGCATAAATTAATTGCTTATTTTGTTGTCTAACTATCTCAATATAAGCAATTTATGCCTGTTTTTTATTGTCTACTATGAATTTTTCGGGTTAACTATCGCGTAATCATTGATATGTTAATTAAGAAGGGCGTCCTTGAAAATTAGTTCAGCGAGAAGAAAGAGGGGTTAAAAATGGGATCAGGATTTTCAATAGAGGAGAGATTGATCATCATACTGATTACCTGCTCTTGAAAGAGTACAATTTTTGTTACAAAATAGAGTTTGAAAGTGCGTTTTTGGTGTATAGACATAGTGCTTCCTTTGAAGTAGAAAACGAACTTTTGTTTTTTAGTTATGCGGCCTGTTGGAATGGTGGATCAACTGTATTTAGCAATAGTTTTCTTTTACTAATTTTTACTGCGTTAGCGGTCATCACAGCAAAAAAGACAAACAGTCTTTCATTTTTCTCTCCTTTAACTTTAATCCTGTTGGTCCCGTAATGAGTTTTGTGGTCACCGAAGCTGCCTTCCATCACTGTAGCCCTTTGATTGGCGATGAGTCCACTGAGCCGACTGTCTTGTTTAGTAAGAGGTTGGGGGCCTTTCTTAGGAAAGCAAGTGAAGATTTTCTTTTTGGTGCAAAATCTTCGATTGGCATTTGTGGCATAGATCAGGTCAGCTCCCAATTGATTAAGTGCTCCAAAGTGTCGTTTGTGCTTTACAGTACTAATCTTGAGCCGGGTGGATTCATTGAAAGCGTTGAAATTCATACACTCAATCATGCAGATCCCATCCACTTGCAGCATATGTACCTTCATGCCAAACTCAACTCTTTTGTTCTCTTTTCCCCTGACTATCGGCCTGACATAGGGTTTTGCCAATGATACGATGCGGTTTTTTAACTCTTTGGCCGGGTGGGTTTGTAGGAACTGCTGTTGTTCAAGTACTTTTTTGATGGTTCTCAGGTAATCTCTTTCCTGCTCATTAAGCAGTGGCAGTTTAGCATCGTTGAGAACTTGTTGAAGTTGGATCAACCCCTTGTGTAGCAGATACAACAGGGCTTTTTTACGCTTACGTCCTTCTTTATAGGTCTTCCTGCGTCTTTTCTCATAATCGCGTTGTCTGCGCTTTTGTTCAACATATTTGGAGCGAGGCCTTTTCTTTCTCACTACTTTACACCATCGGAACAATTGCTTTTCAAACACCCAATGGCAGCATTCCCATAACAGCTTTACATCAGTAGGAAAACGGATATAACTCTCATAACAGGTAGCGTCCATTAAAAGCACATGGGTATTATTCATGTCTCTTTTCCAATGTTCGATCAATATTTGTTGGAGCTGTTGCCAGTCTGTATGCTCAGCCAGATAACTGCGGATGCGGCTTACGATAGCATTGTCTCGAATCTTCTCTGTGTCTGATAACATTTTGCCACAGAACAACTGTAGGCTCCAATCGGAGTTAAAGCGTTCTATTAGTTTCTCATCACTGATACTCAGGTAGGACTTAAGAAACATCAGCGCAAACATCCCTTTTGAGGAAAACCCCCGGGGAGCACCAGGTCCGTTATTTTCTTCAGGCAGGCAGTCCGCTAACTGATTCCACGGTAGACTATCATAAACTGCACCCAATTTACTGCTCTTAAACAAATACCATTTTGGAGTTAAACCATATTCGGGTTGGAAAAGCCTTTTTTGCATTCTAATTTGTGGTGTTAGATGTGTTCTACACCACAATCTAGCAAAACAAAAACCCCGAAAAAAGCCCTATTCGGCCGATTTTGGGGTTCTTTATCCTTTCAAACCTCTTTTAACTCTTTGATTATCAGAATCTTAATTTATTCAAAGACGCCCTAAGAAACTTAACCCGAAAAATTCATAGTAGACAATAAAAAACAGGCATAAATTGCTTATATTGAGATAGTTAGACAACAAAATAAGCAATTAATTTATGCCTGAATATAAGGAAAAAGATACCGTATTTTATCGAGGAAAACAAGCTTTTAAATTTGATTTTTCAGCATCAGCGATTAGCTCAGACGGAGCGATATTGTTAAGTGAAAAAGTAGAGAGAAAGACCGGTCTATTAAAAAGCTTCGCCGCACTGATTCCTGACTATCGAAACCCCTTTTTTATCGAATACACTTATGAAGAAATGCTTCGCCAACGGGTGTTTTTAATGATGCAGGGCTATCAGGATTGCAATGACGAACAAAAACTCCGAGAGGATCCGGTGATCCGTAAAGTACTAGATAGCGGATTATGTTCCCAGCCTACTTTAAGTCGATTTGAAAACAAGGCTGATCGGAGTCTGATCTACCAGATGAGTCAATGGTTTGTAGACCGTTATGTAGAGGAGTTGAAAGAGAAGACTGGTCAAATCATCATTGATGTAGATGGTGCCGATGACCCTACTCATGGATCCCAACAACTCAGTTTGTATAATGGCTATTATGGACAGACTATGTACCATGAGTTGTTCTTTAAGGACGGGAACACCGGTCAGGTCATTTTACCAGTACTACGTCCGGGCAATTGTCACTCCAACAAATGGTTTGTGGCCTTATTGAAAAGGATTGTCATTAAAATCAGAAAAAAACTGCCCTCAGTAAAGATCCTTATTCGAGCGGATAGTGGCTTTTCAGGAGCATCTTTTTATCGGATAGCTAAGCAGTTTGACCTTCAATTTTGTTTAGGTATTAGTAGTAATGAAGTTTTAAAGACTTTTACCAAACAGACTATCATTGAAGTAAAAAAGGAATATGCTTCAAAAATCATTAAACATCAAGAGTTTGTTGGCCCGTTTACTTACCAGGCCAAAAGCTGGGATCGTTCTGAAAAGCTGTACGCCAAAGTGGAGTCTACCGGAAAAGGAATGAATGTCCGTTACTTTGTGAGCAACTTTGAAGCGATGACCGCTCAACAGATTTACTTTGATTTTTATGTCAAGCGAGGTGATGCCAGTGAAAATCGAATAAAGGAACTCAAAAACATGACTTATTCCGACCGGCTTTCCTGTCATCGCTACTGGGCCAATTTCATGCGTTTAATCATCGCTACCCTCTGTTATGAAATGTTCCGGCAGATTAAATTATTAATTGCCAAAACAAAACACCACTTTGCTAAACGATGGCAAGTGGACAATATCCGGCTTTACCTGATGAAGGTTGGGGCGTGCCTGAAAGAAAGGAAAAGATCATTGACAATACAATTCTCAAGAGCCTTTAGATATCAATACCTGCTGGGCGATTTGCTTACGGTGAACTGACCGATCAGTTAAACAGTTTGATTTAATCAAAAAAATGTTCTTCCATAAGAACACAATAGAGCTTTGACTGAAAATTGAAAAATTCTAACAAAAAAACGCTCTAATGTCCTTTGAAATCCAGAAACCTGGTTGATCTTCAAATTAATACATACACTCCAATCAAAAATAGTTAGCAACCCATTATTAATCCCAAAATTGGTGGCCTATGAATAATGCGGGTTAATACTAGTAGTTATAAATCGTTAACCAGTCTTTTGAGAAAAGGAATAATCGGTTATTCGAGGCCAAATAGTACTTGGCGGTTGGTACTTCAATTCGTTTTTCTTTAGTCGAATAGATATCCTGGAATATTAACTCGCTCCCGGATACAAAGTAGATATCATTATCTACAAATCCGAAGTAAGTCACCTCCTTTACGGGTAAAGTCTTTAGATAGTTTCCGAGGTTATCAAAAATCAGAATTCCTGTTTTGAGGTCACTTATAAATAACAAATTCTGGTATTCCCTGGCAAAGGCTATCTCGTAATTGTCCGGATCCAGAATAAGATTAAAAGGCGTATTGATTGTTATTTTATTTAATGAGGTGTCGAGAAGTTTGAGACTGAAATCAGTATCGTCAATGACCCAGATATTGGATTCATAATTATATGTCGCCAACCGCCCAAATCCGACATGAGGCGCTAAATCAATGGAAGAAATAGGCGCTAAAAACCTGTCTAGTAAGGTGACGCTCTGAAAGCTCTCATAAAAGACAAGGATGTCAAGTGTCGTCCATCCTTCCAACAGCGTAACTCTTCCGTTTTTTTCAGGCGAATAATTCAACTCCATATCACCATTTTTAGATATCCTGTTGATATTACCCCATTTATCAGCCATTAAGATTGAGCCATTTCGATCCATAGAAACCGCAACAGGTTCTTTAATCCTCACCAGGTTAATTCTTTGCAGATCCTGCGAAGAGCTTAACAATGGCAAGGTCAGGGCGACTAGAGTAATGATTAGAGATTTGTCAGGAATATGATTGTAGTTCCAATTTTCCATTAGCAAAAACGGCATAAGTGCACTGATCAATCCATTCACCCAGATTGATGTATTTAGAATTATCACTAATATCCACTACGGTTGCAACATGTCGATGACCAAATATATAGTAATCGTGGTGCTCGCTAGATTCAATCTCACGACAATATTCTATAAGCCACTCGGACTCATCGTCCAGGGAATTTCGGTCAACGCTAATTCTGCTTTTCTTAGACCAATATTTCGCTATGGGCATGCCTACATTGGGATGAAGCCATTCAAATAACTTCTGACATAACGAATTACTAAAGACCTTCTTATAAAATTTATAAAGATGATCCCCTGGACCCAATCCATCACCATGCCCGATCAGTAGTTTCCGACCATGAACAACAAATGTCTGCGTAGCTTTAAGAACTTCAATATTTAGTTCATTAGGAAAATAATCGAACATCCACATGTCATGATTCCCCGTGAAGATTATAACTGGAATGCCGGCGTCTGTAATTTCAGCAAGTTTACCCAAAACCCGGGTGAAACCTTTGGGAATCGTTTGTCTGTACTCAAACCAGAAGTCAAATATGTCCCCAACTAAAAAAATACCACCAGCGTCTTCTTTAATTTCATCAAGCCACGATATAATACGTTTTTCCCTTTGAAGACTACTTTTGTAATCGGGGACACCTAAATGAAAATCACTGGCAAAATAGAGCCTTTTCCCTTTAGGTAAATTTTCAAAGGTGGTTATCACATAAATGTGTTTTAATGGACGTAACTACCTGCATTAATATCGATAGTGCATCCTGTAGCATGATCAGCCATACCAGATGCAATAAAAGTAACCATAGGCGCTACGTCTTTTGGCTCCGTCAATCTTTCCAGCGCAATGTCTTCGCTGGCGTATTCACTACCGTACTTTTCGATAAAATCCTGAGCCATATCGGTTCTCACAAATCCCGGTGCAATGTTGAAAGCTTTGATCTCTTGTTTCCCGTAGGCTCGGGCGATGGAAGCAGTAAGTGCAACCAAACCTCCTTTTGAAGCAGCGTAAGCCAGGTATTCCGCTTTATCTCCTCTAAAAGCCGATCTCGACGTGACGTTGATAATCCTCCCCAGGCTCTGTCTTTGTAAGAAATGATTGATGGCCTTGTGACAAAGTATACCTGCTGCATTCAAATTGATCATCATTGTCCTATTCCATGATTCCAACCACTTCTTTTCAGATTCTTCAATCGCGGTATCAATTGCAACTCCGGCATTGTTTATAAGAATTTCCAAACTTCCAAACTCACTTACTACGCGATCAAACAATGAAGTGGCATCATCAGCCTTAGACAGGTCTGCCTGGAACGATTGAGAATCATTGCCCAACACATGGGCAAGGTTTTCGGCTTCACGTACATTCTTATTATAATGGACTGCCACCGTAGCGCCGGCTTCAGCTAACTTGGAAGCAATAGCTTTACCAATACCCCGACTGGCTCCTGTTACTAGGACATTTAATCCTGATAGATTAACATACATGGTCTTTCTGTATTACTTGATTACTCCAAAAAAATCAAATATAGCCTAAAATGAAAAAGCCGGCGAAAATTATTCAACCGGCATTTATAATCGTTTTATTGATAATAGTATGTCAATTACTAAATTGGTTTACTAAAATTTTGGCTACCATTTTTTCTTTATTCAAGCCGGAATTTGAAAGCATAGCATGGTTACGGTTGAAAATTGCAACGTAGTAGAAAAAGAAATAGAGTGGTGAAATAGTGACTGAATCTAATAATTGACGCACTAGCCTCCAATAGAAACTCGCTTGAAGCTCTCAACCGACAATCCTGATTTAATACCCTCCAGGTATTGGGCAACCGTTTTTTTATTGTCCTTAACAAATGACTGACTCAGTAAAGTATTGTCCTTCAAATATTTATTTACCTTCCCTAACGCTATCTTTTCAACGATATTCTCAGGTTTTCCTTCAGCAATCGCCTGTTCTTTGCCGATTTCCATCTCTTTATCAATGACACTTTGGTCTACCCCGTCTTTATCGACTGCGATTGGCCGCATGGCTGCGATTTGCATCGCAACATCCCTGCCCTCCTCTAATACATCGGCTCCGTCCACTCCTTTCAATGCCACAAGCACACCCAATTTATTTCCGGCATGTATATAGGGAACCACTGTTTCACCAGATAAGATCTCATAGTCAGAGATATCCAGTTTCTCTCCAATTTTTCCCACCATTTGGACAATCTTCTCACCAATGCTCAAATCTCCGGATTTTAATGCTTTGAGTGCATCAATATCCGCAGGCCTGTTATTGAAAGCAGTCTCGAGGATTTCGTTGCCCATAGTTTGAAATTCCTCATTTTTAGCCACGAAATCAGTCTCGCAGGTAAATGACACTAAGACTGCTTCGGTATGGTTGTCATTAGTTTTAATGAAAACACTTCCTTCCTTGGTCTCTCGGTCAGCTCGAGCCGCAGAAACTTTCTGACCCTTCTTTCTGAGTATTTCAATTGCTTTTTCAAAATCACCGTCAGCCTCCACCAGCGCCTTCTTGCAATCCATCATTCCGGCGCCTGTCATTTTCCTTAATTTGTTAACATCTTGTGCGGTAATAGCCATTTTTTCCTTATAGTTTTAACTTAATCCTAATAAACAAAAAATTGAACATAGCCGAGACCAATGTTCAATTCAGTACTTCAATAAATATTCCTGTATTACTCCTCTACTGCCTGCTCATCCAACTGGCGCTTCTTCTCTTCTTCCTCTTTCAGTCTGGCCTCTTCCTTCTCCTTCTTTCTCGCCATCAATCCTTGCTCCATATGGCTAAAAATGTAATCAATGATAATGCTGATTGACTTAAATGCATCATCATTGGCTGGAATAGGAAAGTCAACAAGCTCCGGATTTGAGTTCGTATCTACCATTGCAAAAACAGGTATATTCAGTTTTTGAGCCTCAGTCACAGCTATATGCTCTTTCTTGATATCAACCACAAACAACGCAGCCGGTAATCTTGTAAGGTCTGCGATTCCCCCAAGTACTCTTTCGAGTTTTTGTCGTTCACGCGTAATCATCAATCTCTCCCGCTTCGCCAAATTAAGATAAGCTTCATCCTTTGTCATCTTATCAATGGATGACATCCTCTTCAGAGATTTTCTAATCGTGCTGAAGTTGGTCAACATTCCTCCCAACCATCTATCAGTGACGTACGGCATTCCCAACTTCTTTGCTGAATCACTTACTACTTCCCTAGCCTGTTTTTTGGTAGCAACGAACATTACCTTACGCCCTGATCTAACAATATTAGTTAAGGCCTTAGTAGCAGTTTCGAGGCACTCTAAAGTCTTATTAAGGTCAATAATGTGAATGCCATTTTTCTCCATGAAAATAAAAGGAGCCATTTTGGGGTCCCATTTCCTTGTAAGGTGCCCAAAGTGAACACCAGCATTCAACAAATCTTTATGATTAATATTACTCATCCTTAAATCTCCTGGATTATCGTTTACTGAACTGGAACCTTCTTCTGGCTTTTCTTCTACCATACTTCTTTCTCTCCACCATTCGTGGATCTCTAGTAAGAAAACCCTCTTTTTTTAACGGAGATCTGTATTCGTCATTTACCTCACACAATGCCCGAGCAATGGCTAATCTAATTGCCTCAGCCTGACCTTTCATCCCACCGCCACCAACATTGATTTGTACATCATTTTTTCCATCTTCTTCAACAAGAACAAGTGGTTGTTTCACGACAGTCTGCATAATCTCGGAAGGGAAGTAATCCCCTAATTCTCTTTTGTTGATTACAATCTTACCTTTCCCAGGCTTTAAGTATAGCCTGGCAATTGATGTTTTCCTTCTTCCAATAGTATTAATTACTTCCATCTGGAACTAAAAGTTTAATTTCCTTTGGTTGCTGGGCATTGTGAGGATGCTCAACTCCTTCGTAAATGTATAAGTTCTTAAATATGGCTCTTCCCAATCTATTCTTAGGTAGCATGCCTTTTACCGCTTTTTCAATGAGGATTGTAGAGGATTTCTCCATGACGTCCCTTGGTGTCGCAAACCTTTGTCCTCCCGGATAACCAGTATGCCTGACATATACTTTATCTGTCATTTTCTTTCCAGTCAATCTGATCTTATCGGAATTAACTACAACAACGTTGTCACCACAGTCCACGTGAGGAGTAAAGTTCGGTTTATGCTTACCACGAATGAGGCTGGCCACCTTACTAGATAGTCTTCCCAATATTTGCCCCTCAGCATCAACCACCACCCAATTCTTATTGACTGTTGCCTTGTTTGCAGAAACTGTTTTATAACTTAATGTATCCACTTAAATGTTCGTTTAATGGCCGCTAATGGCCCCCTTGAAAAAGGACCACAAAGATAGAAGCATTAAAAATTAAAACCAATACGCCGTTTTAAATTGAGTGTCATTTTAGATGAATTAGAATTTCCTTCACAATCAATTACTTGTTGTTTAATTTCGTGGTGGAACTAATTGCAACAACATAGAATAAAATAAAACATAGCCAGGCAGATTGCCCGGAATTGTTTCAAGTAAATGACATGAGTAAAAAAGATATTCCCTTCGGTTTTATTAAAAGAAATGAAATTTTCCTCAAAGGTTTTTTAGATCTGCCGGATAGAAAGATTGGAGAAGTTAAGGAAAGTGAAGAAGAATCCATTCAATATTTTGTAAATCGATACGAGGCTGCGAAAGCCAAGGTAGACCAATTGGCTCTAGACATCACCGAAGCTGAAAATAAAGGATCATACCTGATGAAATTGATCCATTTGCGAGAGAAGTTAAAAAAACAAGATGGCCTGGGAGATTACGTTCCACTTTTTGAAAAACTCGATCAGCTCGAATCAGATCTGGAAAATTTGATAGCCAGTAACAAGGTGCGCAATGAAGAGATTAAAACTGCGCTTCTTAAAGAATTCGAAGATTTCAGTCGCGTTACAGATTGGAAATCTGCTACGGAACAAATATTAAGCATTAAAGACAGGTGGTTGAAAACCGGCGCTGTTAGCAAAGAGAAGAACGAAGAGTTTGAGCAACTGTTCACTCAAAATATGCAGGATTTCTTCGATCGCAAACGAGAGTACGTCGAAGAAAAAAGAAAAGTCACTGAGATTCGGTTCAACAAGATGCGGAATCTCATTTATAGAGTAAGAAAAATAAACAGTCAGGATCCGGGGTTCAATTTAAAAGAAGAAGTTGAGAAACTGAGAAAGGAATGGACGGCGATCGGACTGGTACCGTTTAGAGACAAGAAATACCTGGAAAAAGATTTTAACTACAAGATAAGTCAGCTCTTCAAGAATCGAGGTCACATAAGGTCTTCACAGGCATCGCCAGAAGAATTGGAACAACATCTGGCTCTAAAAAAGGAATTGGTTCAAAAGGCAATCCAACTGGAGAAAAATGACTCGTTCCTTGAGTTACAAGCGCTCCAGGAGGAATGGCAAAAAATTGGCCTTATTCCTAAAGAAGACTATAAGGAGTTAACCGAGCAATTCAAAAGCCTTTGCGAAAAAGCCTTTGAAAAGAGATTCCTGGAACAATTGGCCGGTAATAAAGACGATACTTATGACAGTAAAAACAACAGGGAAAAAACTCATTTTAAGATAATCCTGCTCAAAGATCTTTTGAAACGAGATGAGAAGGACCTCCAATCTTTTCTGAACAACATGGATAACCTCAATCGCGAGCAGAAATTTGATAAGATCATGAACAACAAACTACTTAATCAAAAAAGAAAAGTTACTGTCAAGCGAAAACTGCTGAGTGAAATGAAGAATTCATTGGACGAGATACCTATACAGAAGTAAACAGTTCATATTGACTTATCACCCCTCAATTTCATAGAAACAAATCTCTCCTATATTTGCAGCTTTATTTTCCGGTATGAGTCACACGATAGCGGTAATTGGATTAGGATATGTTGGGCTTCCATTAGCAGTGGAAACCGGAAAGCAGTATAGAACTATTGGCTTTGATATCAATGCCCAACGAATTGATGAGCTTCAAAACGGTATTGATCGGACAAGAGAAGTGAGCCAGGAAGAGTTAAAATCATCGATTGAGTTAACTTTATCTTCTGATATCGATGATCTTGAGTCTGCCAATTTCTATATAGTCACTGTTCCCACTCCAATTAATGAATACAAGCAACCAGATCTCTCCCCACTAATCTTAGCAAGCGAAACGGTTGGTAAAGTCCTTAATAAAGGAGATTTAGTTGTCTATGAATCCACTGTTTATCCAGGGTGTACTGAAGAGGTTTGTATCCCTGTCCTGGAAAAGGAGAGCGGGCTGAAGTTTAATGCTGATTTCTTTTGCGGGTATTCCCCGGAAAGGATTAATCCGGGTGACAAAACCCGGAGAATTGGAGATATTAGAAAAGTCACCAGCGGAAGTACACCGGATGTAGCCACGATTATAGATGACTTTTATAAGTCGATAATTAATGCAGGCACCCATAAGGCTTCTTCGATAAAAGTAGCCGAGGCCGCAAAAGTGATTGAAAACACACAACGGGATATCAATATTGCATTTGTAAATGAACTATCTCTTATTTTTAAGAAAATAGGAATAGATACACAAGAAGTATTAGAGGCCGCCGGTACCAAATGGAATTTCTTAAAGTTTCAACCGGGACTGGTTGGTGGACACTGCATTGGTGTAGATCCATACTATTTAACCCATAAAGCGCAAAGCCTTGGCCATAATCCGGAAATTATTCTGGCGGGAAGGCGCATAAATGACAATATGGGAAGCTACATTGCTTCCAGGATAATAAAGCAACTAATTTCTAGAGAGGAACAAGTTGCCAAATCAAAAGTATTGATTTTGGGAATAACTTTTAAAGAAAATTGCCCTGATATCAGAAATTCCAAAGTGATTGATATTATCAATGAGTTGAAGAGCTATCAACTCGATGTAGACATACATGATCCGCTCGCTTTAAACACAGAGGTTAAGGAAGAATACGGTATTCAATTGGTCGAAGAGATTGATAACAACTATGCTGCCATAGTTTTGGCTGTGGCTCATAACGAATTCAAATCATTGAATTGGAAAAAATTAAAAGCTAACAATCCAGTGGTTTTCGACGTAAAGGCATTTCTATCTTCTGACCTCATAACTGAACGTTTATAATGAAACTTGAAAGTCGTGCAAGACATATTGCTAAAACGATTACATGGAGGGTCATAGCATCCCTCACTACCTTTTTGTTAGCTCTTTTATTCTTCAGGGATGATCCACAGGCCACCGAGAAGGCGACTGGAGTAGCAATCACGGAAGCAATTCTGAAACTGGTATTTTACTACGTTCACGAACGCATATGGTATAAGATTAATTTGGGTTTGCCGGAAAGAAGTTCAGTAAAGTGAACACAAGGCCAGAAAATATAGTACCTCACCTGCATAAAATAGATAGGGAAGCACGAGTAAAAAAGAAAGGTTATCGACCGCTTTTGCTCTGGTTTACCGGTCTGTCAGGATCAGGTAAATCAACCCTGGCTAACGCAGTAGAAGACTATCTGTTCCAGTTGGGATACCATACTTATATACTCGATGGTGACAACATCCGATCAGGTCTTAACAGCGATCTGGACTTTTCAGATACAAGTCGAAAAGAAAATATCCGTCGTATATGTGAGGTTGCAAACCTCTTCGTTGATGCGGCCACTATTACAATGACTTCTTTCATTTCGCCATTTCGTGAAGACAGGGCAATGGCTATATCTCTAGTTGGCTCAGAAAGGTTTATAGAGATTTTTGTAGATTGTCCAATAGAGGTTGGTGAGGATAGGGATGTCAAAGGGCTTTACAAAAAAGCTCGCATGGCGAGATTCCTAACTTCACCGGTATCGACTCACCTTTTGAAACACCGGTAGTTCCCGACATATATGTAAATACACACCAAATGAGTTTAGAGCAATGCACTACTACAGTCATTGATTACATCATGCCAAAAATTAAGTCAAGTAATGCATAGTTATTATTTATCACATTTAAGAGAACTGGAAGCTGAGGCGATTTAACCCGCATTATTCATAGGCCACCAATTTTGGGATTAATAATGGGTTGCTAACTATTTTTGATTGGAGTGTATGTATTAATTTGAAGATCAACCAGGTTTCTGGATTTCAAAGGACATTAGAGCGTTTTTTTGTTAGAATTTTTCAATTTTCAGTCAAAGCTCTATTGTGTTCTTATGGAAGAACATTTTTTTGATTAAACCAAACTGTTTAACTGATCGGTCAGTTCACCGTAAGCAAATCGCCCAGCAGGTATTGATATCTAAAGGCTCTTGAGAATTGTATTGTCAATGATCTTTTCCTTTCTTTCAGGCACGCCCCAACCTTCATCAGGTAAAGCCGGATATTGTCCACTTGCCATCGTTTAGCAAAGTGGTGTTTTGTTTTGGCAATTAATAATTTAATCTGCCGGAACATTTCATAACAGAGGGTAGCGATGATTAAACGCATGAAATTGGCCCAGTAGCGATGACAGGAAAGCCGGTCGGAATAAGTCATGTTTTTGAGTTCCTTTATTCGATTTTCACTGGCATCACCTCGCTTGACATAAAAATCAAAGTAAATCTGTTGAGCGGTCATCGCTTCAAAGTTGCTCACAAAGTAACGGACATTCATTCCTTTTCCGGTAGACTCCACTTTGGCGTACAGCTTTTCAGAACGATCCCAGCTTTTGGCCTGGTAAGTAAACGGGCCAACAAACTCTTGATGTTTGATGATTTTTGAAGCATATTCCTTTTTTACTTCAATGATAGTCTGTTTGGTAAAAGTCTTTAAAACTTCATTACTACTAATACCTAAACAAAATTGAAGGTCAAACTGCTTAGCTATCCGATAAAAAGATGCTCCTGAAAAGCCACTATCCGCTCGAATAAGGATCTTTACTGAGGGCAGTTTTTTTCTGATTTTAATGACAATCCTTTTCAATAAGGCCACAAACCATTTGTTGGAGTGACAATTGCCCGGACGTAGTACTGGTAAAATGACCTGACCGGTGTTCCCGTCCTTAAAGAACAACTCATGGTACATAGTCTGTCCATAATAGCCATTATACAAACTGAGTTGTTGGGATCCATGAGTAGGGTCATCGGTACCATCTACATCAATGATGATTTGACCAGTCTTCTCTTTCAACTCCTCTACATAACGGTCTACAAACCATTGACTCATCTGGTAGATCAGACTCCGATCGGCCTTGTTTTCAAATCGACTTAAAGTAGGCTGGGAACATAATCCGCTATCTAGTACTTTACGGATCACCGGATCCTCTCGGAGTTTTTGTTCGTCATTGCAATCCTGATAGCCCTGCATCATTAAAAACACCCGTTGGCGAAGCATTTCTTCATAAGTGTATTCGATAAAAAAGGGGTTTCGATAGTCAGGAATCAGTGCGGCGAAGCTTTTTAATAGACCAGTCTTTCTCTCTACTTTTTCACTTAACAATATCGCTCCGTCTGAGCTAATCGCTGATGCTGAAAAATCAAATTTAAAAGCTTGTTTTCCTCGATAAAATACGGTATCTTTTTCCTTATATTCAGGCATAAATTAATTGCTTATTTTGTTGTCTAACTATCTCAATATAAGCAATTTATGCCTGTTTTTTATTGTCTACTATGAATTTTTCGGGTTATGTCCTTCGTAAAGTATATTCACAGTTTGAGAGACCAGCTATCCTATTTTCAGGTGGAAAAGATTCACTGGTTGTGACCCACCTGGCGAAGAAAGCATTCTATCCGGCAAAAATACCTTTTCCTCTTTTTCATATTGATACAGGTCATAATTTTCCTGAAACTATTGAATTTCGTGATCGGTTGGTGGAAAAGCTTGGCGTCCGACTTATCGTTGGTTCCGTCCAGAAGTCAATAGACGAGAACAAAGTGGCTGAAGAAAAAGGACCGAACGCCAGCAGAAATACACTCCAAACCACTACGTTACTTGATGCAATTGAAGAATATGGCTAAGTTCTAAATAACACAGCAATTATTATTATCTTCGCTATATGATATCAAGTCAAGAGATCAAAAATTTATTTGCACAATTGCCGATAAGTTCCCAAACCGAATTGTTGGATGAGTTGCTCCAGGAGCAGGAATTACAAGACAAAGTATTGATTGCCGCTCAACAACAAATAGCAGAGAAAAGAAAGAAGAAACCCTGTCCAAATTGCACAAGCGAGAAGGTATATAAGAGGGGCAGACAAAAAGGTGTGCAGATGTATCAGTGCAATGAATGTAAAAGATGGTACAGTGAAACAACAGGGACACCTTTGTATGACATCAAGCTTAAATCAAAATGGCAATCTTATCTGCGCTGCATGGAGCAGGGCATGCCGATAAAAAAGATAGCAAAACAAATTGGAATAAGCATCCAGACAAGCTTCGACTGGCGGCATAAGATATTGAGTTCACTAAATGAGTTTGTTCCCGAACAGTTATCCTCGGAAGTAGAATGTGATGAATTGGAACTGGCACTTAACAACAAGGGCAGTCGAAATTTAGATAGGGCAGCAAGAAAGAGGGGAAACGATTTCATACGGAATATGGGAAAGGAAGAGGTCACAGTTGTCCAGGTAGTAACAGCGGTTGAACGCAAGGGGGAGAAGTACCTTAAAGCTGTTGCATCAAAACGGCTGAGCAAAGAAGAAATTTCAAAGGCATTGGATGGGAAGTTGGCCTACGGTGCAACCTTGATTACAGATAAGCACCCTTCTTATAAGGCTTTTGCCAAAGACAACCCCTCCATAAAGCACAAAGCGCTATTGGCCAAAGATCATGTGGATAGAGATGATAAAACAATCCATCTGCAAAAAGTAAACAATGTTCACACTCAACTTAGGACATTCTTACGCCCATTCAATGGTGTCAGTTCCAAATATTTGCAAAACTACCTGAATTGGTATGCTTATGCTGACCGAATAAGAGAGAGTAAAACAACTTTGAAACAATGGTTTCTGACTATGCTATTAACGGATCAAGCCTATCATCTGTATGAGCTATTTAAACAAATGCTGTTATAATTAGAACTTAGCTAAGAATATTAATTAGATGCATGTATTGGAGGAGCAAGAAGAGATGAAGAAAAATCCCGGGCAAAAGAAAGATTCTTTTCACACAAGGATGAGTTTGGTCAATGGGATCCAAAAAATCAAAGACCGGAATTGTGGAATATATTCAATGGAAAACATAATCCGGGAGAGCATTTTAGAGTCTTCCCAATTAGCAATTTGTAAGTTCAAGTAATAAGTGCAATTTTCCTTTGTAGCACTTGCTTTGCGTTTAGGTAATTAAATTTTCTAACAGGGCGTTCATTGATTTTGTTTTCAACAACTTTGATTTGCTCCTCTGTAACAAATCTAATATCTGTTTTCTTAGGATAAAACCTTCTGATTACCCCAATCCTATTTTCAACTGTCCCTTTATCCTGACTAGTATAGGGACGAGTGAAATAGGCATCCACATCAAGGGATTGAGCAATCAACTCATGTTTAGAAAATGCCATATCATTATCAAAAGTGAGTGTTTCCAGTTTGTGTTTATCCTGAGAGAGTTCCTCCACAATAGCTTCGGCCATTTGATCGGCATTTTTACTGTGCATCTTTCTGATTCTGGTAAAAAGACTTGCTCGGTCTGTCATCACCAACAAAGAGCCTTTGTGGTTTTTACCCATCATTAAATCGACTTCTATATCTCCCAATCGTTCCCTTTTGTTAATGATCTGGGGTCGCTGTTCAATTGATACCCTATTCGGGATAATACCTCTACGATCTTTTCTGTTTCCTCGTTTGCGCCTTCGTTTGCCATGTTTTAGATATGTGTATAGTTGTTTGTATTCTTGGTTCTCCTGGCGGTTGGTGTGCTTACATTCCCATATCCATTGGTAAATCCATTCATGGCTAAGTGGACATTCTCTCGTTTTCTTTCCCTGATGGCTGATCAATTCAGGACTCCATCTATCTTCTTGGAGCCGGTTAACTATCCAGTCTTTCATGGGTTTGGTGAAAATCACTCTTTTTGGCTTTTCTTGATGACGAAGATTGGTCCTCCTTTGTGCATTTGCTGTTCGATAGACACCAGCTCCCCTACCTCTTGAACCCACATTTCGCTTAAGCTCACGTGAGATCGTAGATGGGTGAAAATGAACGATACAGGCAATCTCCTTTTGAGTAGCTCCTGTTTTCAATAATGCTTCAATTTGATACCTTTGATCAATACTGAGATGTGTGTAGTTTTTTGACATTTTGCAATCCAAAGATTGCACTGTTCAGGCTTTTGAAGGATGAAAAAGCCCTTAAAAGCTTTTTCATCCTTCAATTGCACTTATTAGTTGATCTCAGCATTGGACAGAAATGGACATTTGGCAATATATCCTGGAGGAAAATATTGAAATACCCTCACTCTATATTGCCCATGAGAGAGGTTGTCGAACGTAATGGTACATTTATTCCTAATTCTGAATTTTTGGCCCTTAAAGAAGGAGAGCAAATCATTTCCAAAAAATTAAGATTTCGCACCTTAGGTGATATTACAATTACAGGAGGGATAGAATCTGATGCTGATACGATTGAAAAGGTTATAGCAGAAGTAGCCGCTGCAAGGCATACAGAAAGGGGGAATAGAGAAGATGACAAGAGGTCAGAGACCGCTATGGAGGATCGCAAAAGAGAGGGCTACTTTTAAAAAATTTCATTCAAAGATCAATAATAGTGTTTTGATGAGACAGACGGAATTATTAAGATTTACAACCGCAGGCAGCGTTGATGATGGTAAAAGCACACTCATTGGACGGTTACTTTACGATTGTAAGTCAATTTTTGAAGACCAGTTGGATGCTGTTAAGAAATCAAGTGAGAGATTAGGTCTTGATCACGTGGAATTGGCCCATTTAACCGATGGGCTAAAAGATGAAAGAGAACAGGGCATTACTATTGACGTTGCATATAGATACTTCGCTACACCAAATCGAAAGTTCATTATTACCGATACTCCAGGGCACATCCAATACACTAGAAATATGGTTACGGGTGCTTCATCAGCTAACGTGGCGCTTATCTTGGTTGATGCCCGTAAAGGAGTTATAGAACAAACCCATCGTCACTCAATTATTGCTTCTCTTCTTCAAATCCCTCATTTGCTGGTTTGCATAAACAAAATGGACCTGATTGACTACGACAGGGAAAAATATGAAGAAATAGTCCACCAGTACAGGCAATTTGCCGCCAAACTGGATGTTAAAGATGTCCACTTTATACCAATTAGCGCTTTGAATGGAGACAATGTTGTTAATAGATCAGCCAAGACCAAATGGTACGAGGGTCCTACACTTCTACATATATTGGAGAACATCCATATCGGGAGTGATCACAATCACATAGATTGCAGATTCCCGGTTCAAACAGTCATCAGACCGCATTCAAATGAATACTATGACTATCGGGGATATGCGGGAAGAATTTCCAGTGGAATTTACAGAGCAGGCGATGAGGTCTTAGTGCTCCCCAGCGGCTTCACGTCAAGAATAAAATCCATAGAAACCGCAGATGGACCAATCGACGAAGCTTTTGCGCCAATGTCCGTTACCATGACTTTAGAAGACGATATTGACATTAGCCGGGGTGATATGATCGTCAGAACCGGAAATCAACCAAAAGCTCTTCAGGATTTAGACATCATGATGTGCTGGTTAAATAACGAGGGACCCAAACCAAAGGCTAAATATGTTATCAGACACACATCTAATGAGGCAAGAGCGCTGATTAAAGAGGGTACCAATGAAACTGTAGCCGCGGGAATGATCATCTAATATGACTATTGACACAACAAAATTGCTTGAGATTGCAAAAGATGCTTCACTAAAAGCTGGTGAGGTAGTAATCAAAATCTATGGTTTAGATGATTTTAATGTGAAAATTAAGAATGATGATTCGCCTCTAACCCAGGCAGATAGCGCTTCTCACGACGTCATAAGTAGCTTTTTAAGTAAAACAGAGATCCCCATTCTAAGTGAAGAAGGACGGGATATTGCATATTCTGAAAGGAGAGATTGGGAATATTTCTGGCTAGTCGATCCATTAGACGGCACGAAAGAATTCGTTAAGAGAAATGGTGAATTCACAGTCAATATTGCACTAATAAAAGACAATTCACCGGTACTCGGTGTGGTATTTGCTCCTGTTCTTAACTGGCTCTATTGGGGATCAACGGACAAAGGAGCATTTAAGCAAACCGCGGAAAAGGGGGTCCAGCCAATCAAGACAACAGTCCCAGATATGAATCAAACAGGGCTCAAGGTGGTAGCCTCAAGATCACATCTTAACAGTGAAACGGAGAATTTTCTAAAGATATTGAAGGATCCTGAGATTGTTTCGATGGGTAGTTCATTAAAATTTATGCTTGTCGCGGAAGGAGAAGCGCACATTTATCCCAGATATGCACCAACAATGGAATGGGATACTGCCGCCGCACAGGCTGTTGTTGAAGCCGCAGGTGGGCAAGTATTCAAGGAACCGGGGAGGCAACAAATGATCTATAATAAAGAGGATCTCCTCAATCCCCATTTCCTGGTCTTAGGTTAGTGTTGGAGATCTTATCGTAGTGATGATATACGGATTTGACAAAGCAATTGTTTGTCCTATTTTTGTGGCCCAAACGCCCAACCAATGAGCGTCTTAGTAAACAAGAATTCCAAAGTTATTGTTCAGGGTTTTACAGGCTCTGAAGGTACTTTTCACGCCTCCCAAATGATAGAGTATGGCACCAACGTTGTTGGTGGCGTCACACCAGGTAAAGGTGGTCAAACACACCTGGATAAACCAGTTTTTAATACTGTTGCAGAAGCTGTAGAAAAAGCTGATGCCAATGTTTCAATCATTTTTGTTCCACCCCCATTTGCTGCTGATGCGATCATGGAAGCCGCTGATGCCGGAATTAAAGTTATAGTTGCCATTACTGAGGGTATCCCGGTAAAGGATATGATGATTGCCAAGGATTACATCAATCAAAGAAATGTTCGGCTAATTGGACCGAATTGCCCTGGTGTAATCACTCCCGGAGAAGCCAAGGTAGGTATCATGCCGGGTTTTGTCTTTAAGTCAGGAAAAATAGGGGTAGTATCAAAATCCGGAACACTAACCTACGAAGCAGCTGATCAGGTAGTTAAAGCCGGTTTAGGGATATCGACCGCCATCGGCATTGGTGGTGATCCTATAATAGGAACATCTACTAAAGAAGCTGTTGAGCTATTGATGAATGACCCTGAAACTGACGGCATCGTAATGATAGGTGAAATAGGGGGGCAATTTGAAGCCGACGCTGCCCGATGGATCAAGAGTCAGGGTAATCCAAAACCAGTTGTGGGGTTCATTGCAGGGCAAACTGCTCCGAAAGGCAAGCGAATGGGTCATGCTGGAGCAATTATTGGCGGTGCCGATGACACTGCAGCTGCAAAGATGAAAATAATGGGTGAATGTGGCCTTCATGTGGTTGAATCTCCAGCTGACATCGGAGAAACCATGGCTAAGTCACTGGCCTAATATCAACTCGAAATAATAGATGGCTAAAATCAGTGAAAACATTTCTGAGGCCATCACACATCTCAAAAGTGGTGATATTATTGGTCTACCAACTGAAACGGTTTACGGATTGGCTGGTAATGCTTATAATATTGAAGCCGTTCTTAATATTTTCAAAACAAAAGAGAGGCCATCATTTGACCCATTGATAGTTCATGCCGATTCAATTGAAAAGGTCCATGAATTTGTAGATGAATTTCCACACAGGGCCTTGGAATTCGCAACCCAGAACTGGCCCGGGCCTGTAACCTTGATTCTGCCTAAAAAAAATATCATCCCAGACCTGGTTACTTCCGGTTTAAATACCGTTGCAGTCCGTATTCCCAATCATAGGAAGACACTTCGGGTGTTAGCTGCTCTAGATTTTCCGGTTGCAGCCCCAAGTGCCAACCCTTTCGGATATATCAGCCCTACCACCGCACAGCATGTTAATGATCAGTTAGGCAATAAAATATCATTTATTCTGGATGGTGGACCGACTAAAATTGGCATTGAGTCTACTATCATTGATTTTAACTTCAATAATGAACCAGTTATATTGAGGCTCGGTGGAATAACTTTAGAAGAAATTCAGCATAAAATTGGTAGAGTGAAATTAAAACTGAACCAAAACCCAAACCCCGCATCTCCTGGACTACTGGAAAGTCACTACTCTCCCGGAAAGCCCTTGTTAGTTGGTGAAATGAATGAATTGCTAGCTCAAAATAAGGACAGGAAAGTAGGGATTATTTCATGGTATCAGAATGTTGACCAGGTAGATCCCAAATTTCAATTTATATTATCGGCAAAGAGAGAACTGGCAGAGGCATCTAAAAATTTATTTTCAGCACTAAGGAAATTAGACACCATGGATGTTGAAATTATTTTGGCCGAACTAGTGCCTGAAGAACACTTGGGAAGAGCTATCAATGACCGATTAAGAAGAGCCAGTCGCCTATAAATTTTAAAAAAATAACCATCGCATTAGAATTTTCACATTTAGATTAAGGTTAAGAACCGGTTCTCTTTGGCACATTCAAATATTTGATACTTTCACGATTACAGTTAGTAAGGTTATGAAGACACTTGACGATTTCAACTTCAAAGATAAAAGAGCGCTTATTCGAGTCGATTTCAATGTCCCCCTCAATGATAAATTTGAAATTACTGACGAAACCAGAATTAAGGCGGCAATTCCAACGCTGAAGAAAATTCTTCAAGACGGGGGAAGTTGCATACTGATGAGCCATTTGGGCCGCCCAAAAGAAGGACCCGAACACAAGTTCTCCCTGGTACATTTAATTGATACTCTCAGTGCAAGATTGGGAGTCAAAGTCGAGTTCGCCGAGAGTTGTATAGGAGAGGACGCCATTGAATTGTCTTCTAATCTGAGGCAAGGCGACGTGTTGCTATTAAACAATCTTAGGTTTTTTAAAGAGGAAACAAAAGGTGATGAGGCTTTTTCTGAAAAGCTCTCCAGGCATGGAGACGTCTATGTAAATGATGCATTCGGAACAGCTCACAGGGCTCATGCATCCACAACCATCGTTGCTAAGTTCTTTAAAGACCGTGTTTGTGGTTATGTGATGAAGGCTGAACTCGACAATGCCAAGAAAGTGTTAGAGAATGCTGAAAGACCGTTTACAGCCATCATGGGAGGCGCCAAAATCTCCGACAAGATCCTCATTGTTGAAAAACTGCTTGATAAAGTTGATAACCTCATTATTGGCGGAGGAATGAGTTATACATTCTTTAAGGCGCTAGGAGGAAATGTAGGCAAATCTCTTGTTGAAAGTGAAAAACTTGATCTCGCCAAAGAATTGATTATGAAAGCCAAAGAGAAGAATGTCGATTTACAATTACCCATCGATTCGGTAGTGGCGGATGATTTTAATAATGAAGCCAATCGAAAAATTGTTAGTAATTACCAGATTGAGGAGGGTTGGATGGGCTTGGACATAGGCCCGCAAGCCAGCGAAGTTTTTTCGAGGTTGATCAAAGTTTCAAAAACCATTCTCTGGAATGGCCCTATGGGTGTATTCGAGATGCCCAACTTCTCGAAGGGCACCAATGCCATTGCTGTGGCAGTGGTAGAAGCTACGGAAAATGGGGCGTTTTCACTGATTGGAGGGGGAGATTCGGTGGCTGCACTCAATTCACTTGGATATGGGGATAAGGTTAGCTATATGTCTACCGGTGGTGGAGCTCTCCTGGAATACATGGAAGGTAAAACGTTGCCAGGTGTTGCTGCATTGGAATAAAGGGCACCTCTAAATATTATGTCCTAGCCAATTGACCCATGTTATCATAAATTATTTTTCCCGTTTCTAGCAGACTTCTTATTTGTTCCACAAACTCCTCTTCGTTAGTTTTTGGAAGCATAGATAGCAATTCCTCAAGACCTTTTTTATTTTCTCCGAGCTGCTCTAATATTTTTTTGGACAAAGATTGATCTACCGTCCTTACTGCCCTTTTTCTTCTTAAACAATAATCACAACTGCCACAATCCTCATAAGCAGCTTCTCCAAAATACTCCTGGAAAATCCTTGTTCTACATTGATCAAGTGATAATGAATAGTTAATTATTCTTTCAACCTGACCAGTTTTGGTTTTCTTTCTATCACTTAATTTTCGAGTGTTAATTGCAAGTTTTGAACTGTCCTGCCTTGGCGTTAAGAATGTAATCTGTGGTGAATCCTTTTGTCGGGAGTACTTTAATACATCTCTTTTATCTAGAGTTTCCAGTTTGGAGATCACATCCTCATGTGACAGACCACTAAGCTTAGAAATTTGGCTTTCCTTAATATCCACATAATTGGAAAATACTTCTCCTCCATAAAGCCGTAATACAGATTTCAGTATACTATCTAATGGAGCATTTTCTACCTGAATCTTATAAAGGTCTGCTTTATTGACTAATATATGTAAGCTAGCAGGTTGGAAAAAACTCTCATTCAGTTGAATTAGACCCTCTTCAGACAGTTTAGTAATCAAATTATATGCTTCGAAAGGGCGATAACCAAAGTTTTCTGAAAATACTTCCAAATCAAATTCATAGGTCTCCAAAAAATTGCTCCCCACAGCTATTTTATAATAATTAGCCAAAGATTGGTAACATTTCTTTATTGCTTCAACAGTAGGAAAAGAGGTGTCCAGGCTCTCTCTTAACAACTTAATGTCACCTTGATTGTAGAGTAAGACCGCATAGGCTCTTTTTTCGTCTCTTCCAGCTCTTCCAGCCTCCTGGTAATAGTTTTCCAACGAATCAGGCATGCCCATATGTATCACAGTTCGAACATCCGGCTTATCAATACCCATTCCGAATGCATTAGTGGAAACTATCACTCTAATTTTGTTAGTTATCCATTGCTCCTGCCTTCTGCTCCTTAATTCATTAGTAAGCCCGGCATGATAGTAACCTGCAGATATACCATTGGTTGACAGAAAATCTGCAATGATTTTAGTCTTCTTTCTGTTCCTGGCATAAACCACTGAACTTCCCGGAACATTTCGCAATATTTCGAGTAGCTTTCTCTCTTTATTTTCTTTTTGAAATACTGAATATGACAGATTACTGCGAGCAAAGCTTTTCTGAAATATCCGCTCCCTCTTCATCTTCATTTTATCGACAATATCACCTTGCACTTTTTTGGTGGCCGTTGCAGTTAAGGCAATTACGGATACAGCAGGAATTAATTTTCTAAAGTCACCAATTTCCAGATATGGAGGTCGAAAGTCATAACCCCATTGAGAAATACAATGCGCTTCATCTATAACCAACAGGCTGACATTCATGTTACACACTCTCTCTAAAAAGATTTCTGTTTTCAAGCGTTCCGGAGAGAGATAAAGAAATTTAACATCCCCGTAAATGCAGTTATCAAGGGTTATATCAATCTCCCGGGCACTCATGCCAGAGTAGATAGCAGTGGCTTTTATTCCTCTTTCAATTAATTGACTTACCTGATCCTTCATTAATGCAATCAAAGGAGAGACTACCAAACAAGTCCCATCCAATAACATTGCTGGCGCTTGAAAACAAACAGATTTTCCTCCTCCGGTCGGTAACAATGCAAGTGTATCTGTACCATCAAGTACCGAATTAATAATTTCCTCCTGGAGAAGTCTAAATGAGTCGTAACCCCAATATTTTTTTAGTATATCGATGGGTTGATCCATCCTCCTAAAATTCAAGAATCAACGCTCCGTTGGAACCGGTTGCGTGAACGTTCAGGTTAAGACGACTAGCTTCGTCTGTGAGAGTCTTTGATCGGTAATAGCTATTCGAACTATATATGATTAATAAATCAAATGAAAAGACCTCTTGCAACTTCTCGATACTATCAACACAATCTTTAGACACAATCAAATAATCAGTTTCTATCACCTGATCATATTCCAGACCTTGCCATTTCTTTCCGTTAAGTCTCACAAACCTGATGTTATTCCATACTTTTACCTGGATGTTATCCGTTGGAGATGCCCAATCTTTAAAAGATTTAATATCAATATTCTCATGGACTAAACCTTTCTCTAATCGGTCGGGGCCAATGATGAACTTTACCGCATTTTGAATTGCAGACGATTCTTCAATATAAAAATCAGCATTAAATCCATCCCGGAAATCTATCACAGAATTGTTTCTCACATCATAAAACACAACCTCTTTCTTCTTTGATCTGGCCTGTGCCTCCCCCACTTCAACCAAAGTAACTAGCGTCAAAAGGATGACAGCAGTAACCAAATATTTAAAACTTTTGAAGAGCCATAAAGCCACAAAAAAAACAATACAGAGATATATTAAAATTACCTGAAGCATATTAAACTCTAGACCATCAATGACACTAAAGCTTATGTTTTCAATAAAAAAAACAGCTTCATTCATAGACCATAAAACAATATTTAGAAGTGCGCCAATAAGCTTAACTACAGACAGTCCCATAGCGGCTGATGTTATTATCAAAATCCCTAAAATCAACGCCAGAAAAGCAGTTGGTATCACAACAAAGTTGGAAAGTAAGAATAACGTCGGGAATTGATGAAAATAATAAATGCCGAGAGGAAAAGTAGCCAGTTGAGCCGCAATTGACACACATGTGATCTCCCATGCCTTGTCAATTAACCAATTATTAGCCGACCATAACTGGTAGATTTTAGGTTGAAGAAAGACAATGCCAAAAACAGCTAAATAGGAAAGCTGGAAACCAACTTGGTAAATAATAAATGGATTTATCAGAAGAAGTATGAAAGCAGAAAATGAAAGTGAATTATAGATATTCCGATGTCGTTTGAACATTCTTCCAACAATAAAAACAGAAAACATCACAACCGCTCTTTGGACAGACGGTGAAAACCAGTTATTAAGGCATATAACCAAAGAACTACTAAAGAGAATAAGCCTGTTATAAGTGCTCCATACTTTTTATCCCGTAAAGGCTTGAAGGTATAGAGAATAAATAGATACAAAATGCCCACATGCAGACCAGATACTGCCAGAACATGCATGGCGCCAGAAGCCGCATAAGCGCTCTTGATATCATTGTCTAACCCATCCTTCACCCCTAATATCAATGCCATGGCAATGGCCAGTTCCCTTTCACCAGTGACAGCCGTTTTAAGATATTGCTCAGACAAATTTCTAACCTTAAATGAAAGATTGATGATGGGATTGGGCGGATCATTTTTAATAAACCTAACCTGGCCGGGTTCAACAAAATCTTGCCAAAGCACCTGTTTATTCGCCCAAAATGAGGCGAAATTGAACTCCCCCGGATTGGAAGGAGGTTTTATCTGTTTGGCCCGACCTTGAACGACAAGGTAATCACCATATTGAGGGCCTCTTCGTTTTGAAGAATCATTTACAATGTACAACAGCACTTTACCTTCGGCAGGCAATAAGGAATCTTGTAAAAGATAGTAGTCAAGATCCAAAATGACCCTTTGATATTTGCCAGAATTCTCAGTATTTGACTTTACAACTCCATAATAGCCAACTACATCTTCAGAAACTGGATTGGTTTCGAATGAATATTTCGAAGCGTATGCAAATCCCAGGTAACTAATAACCAGCAAACTGAGTGTGCCCGAGATAACATTAGAATGGGATAAATCTAGCCTTTTAAGGATAATTACCAGTACTAAATAAATAACAGTAATTGAAATGACAGTTGCTGAAAAGTTCGAGACTTCCAGTGGAAAAAGTTGTAGCAAAAGTATCCCTGTACTGAATGCTACAGTGATTTGGACAAAAGGGTAAGGAGACCAGAAATTCATGACTCAAATATCTCCTAAGCAACACTTTGGAGCATTATTTTTCTTTCCTGTTGCTATAAGCCTTAACAATCGATTTGACCAACTTATGTCTCACAACGTCTCTTTCATCTAGTTCGATGAAAGCAATACCTTCTACACCTTTCAATACTTTAGTTGCATCAATTAATCCGGAAGACTGATTATTTGGCAGATCAATTTGCGATCGATCTCCGTTGACTATTACTTTCGAATCAGGTCCCATGCGGGTGAGGAACATCTTTATCTGCATGGGCGTCGTATTTTGTGCCTCATCCAACAGAACAAAAGCATTATTCAAAGTACGCCCTCTCATATAGGCTAATGGGGCAATTTCAATTACTCCATTTTCCTGGTAATATCTAAGCTTTTCATTTGTGATCATATCCCCAAGAGCGTCATATATTGGCCTTAGATAAGGATCAATCTTCTCCTTCAGATCGCCGGGTAAAAATCCCAGGTTTTCACCGGCCTCAACCGCCGGTCTGGTGATAATGATTTTCTTGACTTCCTTATTTTTAAGGGCCTTTACAGCTAGCGCAACGGATATGTAGGTTTTTCCCGTGCCAGCCGGACCAATGGCAAAAACCAAATCAGTCTTATTGACTGTATCAACCAGCAATCGCTGATTAGGTGTCTTAGGAACGACTCGCACCCCTCTATTGCCAAAAATTAAAACCTCATCCTGACCCTCTTCGATCATTGGCTCTTCATTAGTATGAATGAGATTCTTCACCTCATCTCTGGTTATCTTACCAAATTTATTGTACCTGTCCAGCAGTGAATAAAGGATTTGATTGATCCTGATAATCTCGGGACTACTTCCCTTGATTCTAATTTCATTGCCTCTTGAAATGATCTTGCTTTCAGGAAAAGCAGAAGCAATTTCTTTAATATTATCATTATCTACCCCTAAAAAATCCAGTAAGGACACATTTTCCAGGGTGATTACTTTTTCTACCAAACGATTTCCTTTTAATTGTTAAATACTACATCAATATATCAAACAACTTCAAAACCTTAAAACCTCATCGAACTTATCCTTGTGAAAATATCTATTTTTACGCTTCAAAATTAAATAAATATTTACCACTCTCATGGCCCTAATCACTTTCACGTCCGATTTTGGAAAGGAAGATCACTATGCAGCGGCCGTAAAAGCTGGTATCCTCAAAGTAAATCCTAATATCCAAATTATTGATATCAGTCATGAAGTTGAGCCGTTTAACCTGTCTCATGGAGGTTATGTTATAAAGTCCGTCTTTCGTGAGTTCCCGAAAGGGACGGTTCATTTGGCCGCTATTGACACGTTTATGAGACAATGGGGAAGCATTGCCATAAAATTGGAGGAACATTTTTTCGTGGGCCCGGATAACGGGGTCCTTAGCCTAATTAGCAATGAAAAACCCTCTGCGGTTATTGACATCAACAAGCTTAATCCAATACAATCTACCTTCCTTGCCAAAGATTTGTATGCTGTGGTTGCCGCCAATCTGGCAAGTGGGAAAAGTATTCAAGACCTGGGGCCGAAGAAAGAAGATTGGGTGCAGCTACTTGACCGGCAGATCAAGTCCACAAAATCATTGATTGCCGGAAATGTGATAAGGGTTGATACCTATGGCAATCTGATAACTAATATTCCACACCAGGAATTTGAGAACGTTCTGAAATTGAATAAAACCGGCGGTTTTGAAATTAGTCTCGGACGTGAAAAAGTTACCCAGATTCACAATTCTTATCACAATGTTGAACCCGGCGAATGTTTCTGTTTGTTTAATAGTCTCGGTTTGCTGGAAGTAGGAATAAATAGTGGTAGTGCTTCTAATCTTTTAGGCCTTACTTTTGACAGCCCCATAAATATTCATTTTAACTTTTGAGAAAATGCTGATCAGAATTGTCAAGATGACCTTCCAGGAAGACAAAGTCGGTGACTTCCCCAAGCTATTTGAGGATACTAAAAACAGTATCAGAAAATTTAAAGGTTGTTCACACCTGGAATTACTAAAAGATTTTAATGCCTCAGATATCTTTTTTACCTACAGTTATTGGGACGATGAAGCTTGCCTGGATGAATATCGTAATTCGGAACAATTCAGGGAAGTGTGGAGCCAAACCAAAAAACTTTTTGCCGATAAGCCGCTGGCATATTCTGCCAAACAATTCATTGAGGTTAATTAGAAAGTGTCTAAGGATGGTGTTGAATAATTGGCGCCCTTGATTTATGTTTGCATCCCGTTACACACCCACACCCAAACCCAAACTCACACCCGATTGCCCAGGTGGCGGAATTGGTAGACGCGTTGGTCTCAAACACCAATGATAGCAATATCGTGCCGGTTCGACCCCGGCCCTGGGTACGAAAATAGCCTTATATTCAACTTATGAGGGCCACATTCATTTAGAATTTTAAATGTTTCGAGATGGCTGGGCGTGCTGATTTCAAAATTCTCTGCAACAGCATTCAGGTTCATAGTTTGATATGCGAGCAAATCGATGATTTCTTCCTGACCGTCACTTCATCAATGTCAATTTTGTTCAGAATTAATGTCTATTTTGGCCAAAACATTGTCTGATAAATTAATTCCTATTATTGAGTTATAATGCACTTTTTACTTAATCTTCTCAATCAATTTACTTATCTAAGACATTTTTTTTATCACCCATTTGTAGTCCTAGTTCTAATCTATGAAATAGTCAGAATAACCACCATAATGGTTACCTCTGCTATACTTGGTACTACTTTTATACTTAAAAATTTTATATCAACCTTTCAATATCAATTGTCTCTATTATTTATAGTTGCAATAGCATTTATCCTGGCTACTAATTATATCAGAAAATCCAGATCTTCCATAACTTTTTTGTGCGTTTTCATTTTTCCAGTATTTATCGTATTGAATACAATCGACTCAATTTTATACGGATTGATAGGTATGCGCCTAACTCCCTCAGTATTGTTAAATCAACTTAATCTGGACTGGACACATCCATTATTTAGAAGGATGCTTTTTGATTATTTGATTCCGATACTACTGGTACCCCGCCATGAGTGTGGGTATGGTTATCTGGTTATTCAAATTTCTTAGAAAAGCGCTGGTTAAGAAAGGGAAAACTTTAACATTTTGGGAGCTATCAAAAATAACTTTGATCTTAATTATTTTGTTTTTTACAAGTCTCAATTCAATATATAAGCCTATTGAACCTCTTGAATTGCTTTATGCTCGCAATTTATTAGGTCTCAATAAAATCGAACTATACAATGAAAAGGCAGCATTTGACAGATTAAGAAATTTTATAGATCTTCCTTTGGGTCGCCAATGGTTAGGATACGATTATCCAATAGTCCATATACCCAAAAAGGTGGTGGAAAATCAAATTGTTGACACGTTAGCACATCCCGATATAATAATTGTTTTTTTTGAGTCGTTGAGGGGAGAGAACCTAAAGCATATTAACCCGTATCTGATTTTCATGTGCCAACCCCAAACCTTACCCAACTCAGTGAAGAAGCCGTAATATTTCCCTGGTATATATCGAATGCATTTCCTTCGACCCCGGCCCTCGGTACTTTAATCTGCTTATTCGGCCAATAGTAAGCATTTTTAAGGAACACGTCGAGTAAATGTCGAGCCATTGGTTGATTACTCTTTGGGCCTGCTCGGTGGAGTTGAGGATTGCAAATTCGTAGATTCCCATTTTAGGCTCTAAATCTTAAATGAAGATAAGAATCCGTTATATTTGATATGAGCCTAATGCCCAACCGTAAAGACCATGAATATTGTTTGTGGTCTTTACTTTTCTGAGCCTGTTATAGCCCTGACACGGCACTTTCAGACGTTCGCTAAACTCCGAACTATTTCAGAACAACAGAGTTACGGCCTTTCTCTTAGCCACCGGCGGGCTCCGAGGTGCGCAAGAGGATGATCCCCATGGCGACCATCCAGACAATCCAGGCAAAGATGCCGATGAGGCTGATGATCTCAAACACCTCCGTTGGGGCGACAGGACTCAGGAGGATGGACCATTCGCCCGCAAGAGCCAGCGAGGAAGCCTACCCCACGCGAGCCACTTGGGCGCTACTGTGGTGCGCAGGATGGCGAGGGAGAAGAGAAGGACACCGACGATGAGGACAGGCCCTACCAGGTTAGCCATGAAGGCAAATCTTATCAGGGTGTCGCCTACGATGGCAAGCGTGCTCTTGGTAGCTTCGGCGGCATCTACATACGCGGGCCGCCAACTCATAGGTCATGGCTAGCCAGATGAAGCTGCGGTAGACGATAAGGAAACCGCCGTTGTTTAATGAGCATTTTGGGGAGGGGGAATAACACCAAGTTGTTGCATGAGGTTAAGTTGGTCTAATGCTTCCCATTCTTCAATGACTTTGCCCCCGCAACTTGAGTAATTAGGGCTTCCTCAGATTGGATAAAAACGACCTTGATTGCTCATATTAAGCGATTCACGTGTAAATATATTTTTATATATGCAAGGTTATTTGTATATTTGACGTATAACATTGCATATGATCGATTACACATCGCAGTACCAAACCAAAATAGAAGAATTTTCCTCCATTAACTCCATCAAACTCAACCCAAACAACAGATGGATAGCACTTGCAAACTTGTTGCCATGGGATGAGTTGGTAAATATCTACAAAAGGAAATTCAGCGTCAACATGGGGGCAAAGAGCGTCAACCCAAGGCACATCATAGGGGCATTTATTATAAAACATAAACTGGGGTTGTCCGATGAAGAGACCTTGCTGACCATCAGCGAAAACCCATACATGCAGTTCTTTCTTGGTTTGGACCATTACACACCTGGTTTGGTGTTTTCGCCTACGCTTTTTGTGGAGATACGAAAAAAACTAGGGGATGATACTTTCGATGCATTCTCGAAAATCATCATGATGGTGTCCCTTCCTGACCGGAAACCAAACCAAAAGGGTGCGGTATCTAAAAGGCCAAAAGGTAAATTAAAGATAGATGCCACTGTGGCAGATCAATACATCACCTACCCAAATGATCTTGGTTTGGTCAATGAAGCCCGTATCAAGACCGAAAAGATGGTTGACCGGTTGTTTGACCTGCTCAGGGACAAGATGGAGGTCAAAA
Organism: Cyclobacteriaceae bacterium; assembly: GCA_963664285.2. Classification (GTDB taxonomy): domain Bacteria; phylum Bacteroidota; class Bacteroidia; order Cytophagales; family Cyclobacteriaceae; genus JAJCYL01. The sequence goes on along the minus strand of CAXXNX010000047.1, from coordinate 96,040 downwards.
CCAGGACTTACCGCAGGATGGCCCATAAGCGTTATTTGCAGGAAGCCAAAAAGAAGAAAAAATCAGTTGTATCGATCCGCAAGGCCATCCGTGTGTTGCTCAACTGTGTAAAAAGGAACCTGGCCATATCGATCAAATGCTGGACCTGTTGGAAGGGCCGTTTCCTTTTCCCCACAAAACCCAGCAGGAACTGATGGTGGTCCATACCCTTTATAAGCAGCAACAAGGCATGTATGAGCAAGAAAGCCCACACCAATGTAAAGATCGGATAGTGAGCATCTCACAACCCCATGTACGCCCGATAGTGAGGGGCAAGCAGGGCAAGAGTGTAGAGTTTGGTGCCAAGTTGGGCCTTTCACTCATGGATAGGTTCATGACCAAGGATAACCTAAGCTGGAATGCCTATAATGAAAGTGAGGACCTGATCAATCAGGCAGAGGCCTACAAGGCTTTGTTTGGTTATTACCCTGAACTTATACAGGCCGATAAAATCTATGCTACCAATAAGAATCGCAATTGGTGTAAAGAAAACAGCATAAGGATGACAGCTGCCACAAAAGGAAAACCTGTGAAGAAATCAGCATACCAGAAGGCTAAATCAAAAAAGGAATATGCTGAGAGGAATGCCATTGAGGGAAGAATAGGCAATGCCAAACAAGCTTACTCGCTCAATGAAATCAAAGCCAAGCTTAAATCAACTTCACAAACTTGGATTGCTGCAACCCTATTCGTGCTCAATCTATCTAGGCTGCTAATTTGATGGGTACTACTTTTTGAGGAAGCCCTAGTTAGTGTCTCTAAGAAAACACACCTAAATTAAAAATTATTCTTATGGTCGATCTTTCCATTTTTTCTAATCGATTGATACTCAGGTATTAACCCGAAAAATTCATAGTAGACAATAAAAAACAGGCATAAATTGCTTATATTGAGATAGTTAGACAACAAAATAAGCAATTAATTTATGCCTGAATATAAGGAAAAAGATACCGTATTTTATCGAGGAAAACAAGCTTTTAAATTTGATTTTCCAGCATCAGCGATTAGCTCAGACGGAGCGATATTGTTAAGTGAAAAAGTAGAGAGAAAGACTGGTCTATTAAAAAGCTTCGCCGCACTGATTCCTGACTATCGAAACCCCTTTTTTATCGAATACACTTATGAAGAAATGCTTCGCCAACGGGTGTTTTTAATGATGCAGGGCTATCAGGATTGCAATGACGAACAAAAACTCCGAGAGGATCCGGTGATCCGTAAAGTACTAGATAGCGGATTATGTTCCCAGCCTACTTTAAGTCGATTTGAAAACAAGGCCGATCGGAGTCTGATCTACCAGATGAGTCAATGGTTTGTAGACCGTTATGTAGAGGAGTTGAAAGAGAAGACTGGTCAAATCATCATTGATGTAGATGGTACCGATGACCCTACTCATGGATCCCAACAACTCAGTTTGTATAATGGCTATTATGGACAGACTATGTACCATGAGTTGTTCTTTAAGGACGGGAACACCGGTCAGGTCATTTTACCAGTACTACGTCCGGGCAATTGTCACTCCAACAAATGGTTTGTGGCCTTATTGAAAAGGATTGTCATTAAAATCAGAAAAAAACTGCCCTCAGTAAAGATCCTTATTCGAGCGGATAGTGGCTTTTCAGGAGCATCTTTTTATCGGATAGCTAAGCAGTTTGACCTTCAATTTTGTTTAGGTATTAGTAGTAATGAAGTTTTAAAGACTTTTACCAAACAGACTATCATTGAAGTAAAAAAGGAATATGCTTCAAAAATCATCAAACATCAAGAGTTTGTTGGCCCGTTTACTTACCAGGCCAAAAGCTGGGATCGTTCTGAAAAGCTGTACTCCAAAGTGGAGTCTACCGGAAAAGGAATGAATGTCCGTTACTTTGTGAGCAACTTTGAAGCGATGACCGCTCAACAGATTTACTTTGATTTTTATGTCAAGCGAGGTGATGCCAGTGAAAATCGAATAAAGGAACTCAAAAACATGACTTATTCCGACCGGCTTTCCTGTCATCGCTACTGGGCCAATTTCATGCGTTTAATCATCGCTACCCTCTGTTATGAAATGTTCCGGCAGATTAAATTATTAATTGCCAAAACAAAACACCACTTTGCTAAACGATGGCAAGTGGACAATATCCGGCTTTACCTGATGAAGGTTGGGCGTGCCTGAAAGAAAGGAAAAGATCATTGACAATACAATTCTCAAGAGCCTTTAGATATCAATACCTGCTGGGCGATTTGCTTACGGTGAACTGACCGATCAGTTAAACAGTTTGGTTTTTGAAATCCAATCAAAAAAATGTTCTTCCATAAGAACACAATAGAGCTTTGACTGAAAATTGAAAAATTCTAACAAAAAAACGCTCTAATGTCCTTTGAAATCCAGAAACCTGGTTGATCTTCAAATTAATACATACACTCCAATCAAAAATAGTTAGCAACCCATTATTAATCCCAAAATTGGTGGCCTATGAATAATGCGGGTTAATGAATTTTCATACAGGATCGAGCTCAGTGCAGATATCTTTCTCAGTGCAATAGTTTTAAGTCTTTTGATCGCGTTTGTAACCGTTATTTTTCTCACTATTCAAAAAGCCCTCACCAACCCTGCGAACCAATTGAAATATGAGTAACTCAATCTTTTTATGATTTAATTTTCGAACCTCTCAACGACCTGATGACGAGGATCATACTGATGATTGCGAGAACTGTGGCAACAATAAACGGCGCCCCGGGAAAATAGATCTGATTGGCCGTATCTGTAAAATAGGCAAAGATGGAAGTCATCATTACCGGACCAATAATCGAAGTAACACTGGCCATACTGGTCATTCCCCCTTGTAATTCGCCTTGCTCATCACCCGGAACCTGAGAAGTTATTATACTCTGCATGGAAGGGCCGGCAAATCCTCCCAATGCATAGGGGACCAAAATGGCATAGATCATCCAGCCTTCTGTTGCGAAGGCAAAAAGAGATAGACCAAACGCATTAAACGCGAGACCCACGTATATTGCCTTCACCTGACCAATCGCTTTAACCACCGGTCGGATCAAAACTCCCTGAACCAGGGCAACCACTACTCCAACAAATCCCAAAGAGTAACCTACATCAGCTTCTGACCATTTAAACGTTTCAATTGTATAATAAGCCCAGGTGCTTTGTACTGCATGGGCTGCCAGGTAAACCAGAAAAATGGAAGCAAATAATCCGAGGATAGCGGGATACCTTTTCAGGTGCAGCAGCGTACCAACCGGGTTAGCTCTTTTCCAGGAAAATGGTCTCCTATTCTCTTGGTCTAACGATTCCGGAATAACAAAATAACCATACAACCAATTAAGCAGGCTCAAACCAGCCGCTGCATAAAAAGGAATTCTTGGTCCCAATTCTCCCAATAATCCTCCAATCACTGGGCCAATGATAAATCCCAGCCCGAAAGCAGCCCCGATCATACCAAAATTCTGGGCTCTTTTCTCTGGCTCACTTATGTCAGCAATGTAGGCTGAGGCTGTAGTGATGCTGGCCCCTCCAATTCCTGCAATCATCCTACCGATAAACAGCCAGGTGATATTGGGCGCCTGGGCTAAAACGAGGTAATCCACCCCAAGCCCAAACAGGGAAAAAAGCAAAACCGGACGACGCCCAACTTTATCGCTGATTCCTCCCAATATCGGGGCAAAAAGAAACTGAAAAAAGGCATAAACAAAAATGAGCCACCCCCCATATACTGAAGCATTGCTAATACTGCCGCCGGTCAGTTCAGTTATCAATTTGGGCATGACAGGAATAATAATTCCTAACCCGGTCATGTCTATCATGATAGTAACAAATATGAATCCCAATGCGGCCTTACGGTTCCTCATTTTTCGCAGTTAAAAACGACGCCGTAAATTCGCACATATTTCTTATTTCACAACATTCCGTTTGAATCGTTATTCAATATTTATTTTCATTGCCGGAGTTCTGCTTTTCTCCTGTAAAACGTCCAGTCCGGTTAACACCAAAATTCTTGAGAAGGGTGTCGCCAGTTGGTATGGTCCCAATTTTCATGGCAAAAAAACGGCTAATGGAGAGACTTATGATATGTACGGTCTCACTGCCGCACATCGCACTTTGCCATTCAATACCGTTGTTCAAGTGCAAAATCTCGATAATAATAAATCTGTGAACGTCCGAATTAATGATCGCGGTCCATTTGCAAAAAGCCGGATCATCGATCTGTCCAAAAAAACTGCCGAAAAAATCGATATGATTGGTCCTGGTACTGTCAACGTGGAATTGATTTTAGTAAATAAGCCAATAGGGAGTTCCCAAAAGATTTAAAATCTCAATCCTTCACTGTTCAAATCGCTTCGTTTCAATCGAGGAGACTTGTCCGGGAGAAAAGTTCGAGTATTTCAGGATCTGGTGGAACAAGCGGTGGTAAATAATAAAGAAGTTTTTCGGGTTTATTTTGGTGAATACAAAAACCCGAAAAAAGCCGTTCAGAAGTTGCGAGATTTAAAAGGGAAGGGAATTGATGGTTTTGTAAAACAGATTGAGAGTTAACGAGGATTGATTTTATCCTCATCATTAATGTATATATTTACATAATAAATATTCCATATTTATTGTATATTTACTGTATAAAATAACAAACATTGGCAAGGCCAAAATCATCAGTAGAACCTGAAAAAATTACCATAACTACAACAAAAAGTGTCGTGAAAATTCTTGATAAATTGTTGGAAAGCGGAATGTTTGGGCGGTCAAAAACTGAAGTTGCTGAACAATTGTTAAGAAGAGCTATTGAAGATTTGTTGACTTCAGAAAAATTTGAAAAGTTGACGAAAAAATTATAACAAATTGTAAATTGACTTTATAATATGCTTTACTCTAAATCCCAATCTTCAGAAAAATTTGAGATTTTCTCATTATTCGTTTCGCAATATTTAAATGGCCAAAGTACTAAACAGATACAAAGCTGAAATAGATAGAGTAGTCGAAGACGCACATCTTCTTGCTAATCATAAAAAGAGTATCTATGATATAGATCAAGACAAATTCCATATCATAGTTTATTTGAAGAATTCGGACACTCCATATTTTAAGAATATAAATCCAAGTCAGCTTGTTAATTCTGATTATCAGAAAATTTCAGATTTGGTCAATAAAAAGGTGCCTGCTTGATGCACAAATACTTGGAGTTGCATTTTGCCCAACTACAAAGAGCTTGGGAAATCTCCATAACCAATATTTATTCCGATCCTAGTAAAAATCATTATCATCAACAATTGGGAAATCTTTTTAAACAGATCAAGCAAGAAAAATTTAGTAACTTGAATAAGGTTGAAATCCCGAGGTTAAAAAAGTGATAGATTTCTTTTTTAAGAATCTCGAGTATCTCAATTCCACCACATTGAATCATATACCATTCGAAGCAACGAAAAGTCTGGAAATCGTGTTAAAAGAATGGATTCCCAAATCAAATAATTTTATCATCGTTACCTCATTATCTGAGAAATTTGATGATTTCTACTTTGATGATATTCTTAGTACAACTGAAGATTATTATAAAATAATAAAGTCCCGATATCAGATTGAGTTTAACAAAAAGCTAATACAAATTACTCTGCCATCTTTTTTATCCAATGACTACTTAGTCGCAGTAATTTTATACCATGAGATAGGACACTTTGTAGATATTTTTCATAACATCTCTTCGAAGATAGAGTATGAAGTGTCAAGTGATAGTACTCTCGAAAACAAATTATTAGCCGAGAATATTTTATGCCCTAATACCAATTACGACAGACATATTGAGGAGTATTTCGCAGATGTATTCGCCGCCAGATATGTTGGTGACTCACTTGTAAATTATCTAATGTACTATACTCTAGAAAATTCTGGTACTTCATCAAACTATCCATCCACAACAAACAGAAAAATAATGGTGGATGATTTCTTGTGTGGCAAGGGCAACATATTCCTCGATCTTCTTAAGGACGTATCATTTCAATCGACTAACATAGAATTATTACCACTTGATATTTCATTAGATATTTCGTCATTTCATCATCTACTCCCAGAAGAAATCATTACTGACACAGACATCCATAAACTTTATCCTGCGATATGGTCTCTCTGGAACAACGATTGGGCAACAATATCTAAATTAAACAGTTTCGAATTTGACGTGGATTTTTCTTTTAAATATGACATAATTAACAGTTTGACCGAAAAAACTATAAGTAACTATATAATTTCAAGTACCTGGAACGATCTAGATGTATCTAACGAAGAGTCAAATAAGTGAGCGTCTTAACAAAGATCTATTTATTCGGCCATTACTTCAAGATGACCAAATTGGAGAAGTTTCTATTGATTTCAGACTTGGGTACGACTTTTATGTTTCTATACAAGGAAGAGACGCAACCTTGAACGCATCCTTGTTAGGTGGGCCGTCACCACCATCTCTAAGAGATTTGTTTTCTCATACAAGAAGAAGGCCTGGTGAAACATTTATTCTTTATCCGAACCAGACAATTATCGGTGTAACACTTGAATATCTAAAGATTCCAAACAACATCTGTGTTCTCCTTAGCTTACGAAGTTCTTACTCAAGGTTAGGCCTTCATACTGAAGCACTATTCCAACCGGGATATGTCGGGTGCCTTTCAATTGAATTAACGAATATTAATAAAACACCAGTTAAGATTACTGTTGGTGCAAGAATTTTTCAAGGAAGATTAGTCGAAACATATTCCATGTCCAATTATTTTTCAAAGAAAAGGAAATACGTTTGTCAAACGAAACCGAAATTATCTGCTCTTCATGATGGCCCCGATTTGAAGATACTGAAAAGGTATTATGATTCAATTCATCAGAATTAACTTAAAACAGATCGAGAATTGATCCCTGTTTATATGGCATTTCAATTTGCAGGAAAAAATGGCGCAGCGATTAATTTGCTACAGATTTTGGGAAGAATCGAACGACCTTGATAAAAACGTAGGGAGTAAATAACACCTAGCTTTCATGACCTACGAGCCAAGACCGATTTTTAAATTTAAGATTTCTTGGCGGGCTTCCTATAATCCAATGAATTTTCGGATTTGCATTCAGCCCTATATTTTTTTATCTCGTGTTACAAATAGTTCCTAGTTATGCAACTATTGAGTTTTGGTGAAATTCCCGCTCCCATCGTTGATATACTTGAAATTAAAATTGAAGTTAAAATTATCAGGGGAAATGTCTAAGTCTCCATCGTTATCCACGTCTTGGACTCTGAACCATTGAAACCATGCGTCAATATCTGATTCAGGACTGTCAATTTGGTTGGTTTCATCAGTAAAATTTCGATCTCCATTGTTCAAAAGAAGTTGAGCCTTACTACCTATGTAGAAATTGCTATTTCCACCACCTGCTCTGTTTATGATTATGTCCCGATCACCATCATTGTCAAAGTCTTCAGCATCGAAATCCAATACTGTTCCATAATTGGTGGAGGGAGGGATTATGGTACGTAGGTCGCTAGAATAATATCCAGTACTGCTCCCCCAATAAATGCTCGTATTGTCACCCTGTTGCTCAAGCGCACCAACCAACAAGTCAATAAAACCATCTTTGTCCACATCTATTAATTCAGCACTAAACACTTTTCCCATACTTTCGTCAATTCTGTCAGTCACGGATGAAAAATTTCCACTCCCGTCATTGATATAGAAAAAGGCTCAAATCCTCCAATAAAAATATCTATGTCTCCATCGTTATCTATATCTGCGGCAGCACCTCCATTATAAACCCTGTTTGGTCTAGTTTAGACCAAGAAAAAGACCAACTGAATTTTGAATAATTAGTTTCGGATTGCTTCCTGGGAAAGGATCACTGTCAAAGCCATGGTCTAATACCAAAATATCTTTTAACCCATCGCCATTGAAATCACTTGCAATAGATTTTCTTGCATGTGTGGCGGGGGCATGTCACCACCAAATTCGGCAGTTGATGAGGTGAAGTTTCCTTGTCCGTCATTTATAGCCAAAATACAGTCTACCTCTCCTTCGGATAGAAGTTGGCCAGTTGCCATAAATACATCTGTTATACCATCTCCATTTGCATCAATATAGGTAATGGCATCTCTAAGGTCTCCAGTATTAGTCGGAGAAGGTAGCGAGGAATAGCTGATTAGTATATCTGTTTGGTTGCTAATGGTATATAAACTACCTGCATCGGCATTTGAGGCAGGAGAAATTCCCAAATTCACCGTAGATGATGAATCATCATCGGAGCATGAGCTTAGCATTACGAAGAATGTGAGTACCCATAAGGATTGAATATGCGATTTAATTATTTTCATGTCTGTTTATTGATTTCACTACTTATTTATTGGTCACAATTATTTGTAACATTTGACTAAACAGACACCATGCCCATTTATTTACCTTGTATGCGAATCTAATGGATTCCGATTTCTATTAAAATAACTAAGCGCTATGGTGGGTATAAATTTTGTGGTTTTACTATAGTTATGACCAGTAAGGATGTCTAGCAAATCTAGTTGTCCGGACAATTAATCGAATTAATGAACATGAATGGTACCCTTCGACAAGCTCAAGGTGACAATGACATTAATTCAAAAACTCATAAATACCTGCCACTCCCTGACCGCCCCCCACGCAAGCTGTTACCATTCCGTATTTTTGCTTTCTTCTTCTCATTTCATTGATCAATTGAATAGAAAGCTTGGCCCCGGTACAACCCAATGGATGACCTAATGCAACCGCTCCACCATTGACGTTTACTTTTTCGGGATCTAAACCGGCCTGTTTGATCACTGCTAAAGACTGAGTAGCAAAAGCTTCGTTCAATTCAATTTGATCGATATCATCCAATTTGATGTCCACCTGTTTCAATGCCCTGGAAATTGCTTCGACCGGACCAATCCCCATAATTCTTGGGTTGACTCCAGCAGCGGAATAAGCGATTAATTTCGCTTTCGGTTCCAAATTCAATTCCTTTACCAAACTCTCAGACATCACAATTACGAATGCAGCACCATCTGAAGATTGAGATGAATTACCAGCGGTGACCATTCCTCCCATCATGAATGCCGGCCTCAATTTGGCCAAAACTTCCAAACTGGTATCAGCTCTCGGTCCTTCGTCAGTATCAACGGTGTACTTTCTGCTTTTTTTCTTGCCTTCTTCTACAAAAGTTTCATTCACTTCAATAGGAACAATTTCATCTTTAAACTTTCCATCTTTGATAGCGGCTATTGCTTTTTGATGGGAGTTATAAGAAAACTCATCAGCCTGTTCACGGGTAATATCATAATCCTTCGCTATCTCTTCCGCGGTTAATCCCATTGATAAATAATATTCGGGATTCGACTCCGCTATTCTCCAGTTGAGTGCAGTTTTGTAACCTAGCATAGGAACCAGCGACATACTCTCCGTTCCTCCAGCTATTATACAATCGGCCATTCCGGATCTAATTTTAGCAGTGGCCATAGAGATTGTTTCAATTCCGGATCCACAATAACGATTAACAATAAGACCAGGCACCTCAATCGGCAAAGACAAGAGTGAAATCATCCTTCCCATTTGCATACCCTGCTCAGCTTCGGGAATGGCATTGCCTACAATTAGATCATCTATCCTTTTTGGATCAAGACCGTCAATTGAATTGACTAAATGCTTTATCACATCTGCCGCTAAATCATCAGGTCGGGTAAAACGAAAGCCGCCTCGTTTGGATTTACCTACTGCTGTACGATATCCGGATACTATATAAGCTTCTTGCATAACTCTTAGATTAAAGATAAAAGAACAAAGACAAAAGACATTTTATGACTCTACCATTTCCTGCTGCAATTTCTTTTCAAGTCCTGTGAGCATTTTTTGTATTTCAACAATCAAATATTTGATTGTATTTAATTCTTCATTAAAAATTAATCCTAATTGATTAGCTATTATAAATTGTGTTTCAAGTTCAAACGCTGAACCCTTTGAAATCCTCAGAAATCTTATCAAATCCTTCTGTGATTCACGAGAACAACCTTCTGCAATGTTTGATGGGATTGAAACTCCGGATCTTCTGATTTGAGATGTCAATCCGTACTTTTCTTCTGACGGAAATTGACAAGACAAAGAATAAACCTCTTTTACCAGATTAATGGCTTTTTGCCATACTTGTAATTCGCGAAAATTATGCATCAACTAAGTCTTTCTTCTTTGCTCTTTGTTCTTAATCTCAATTCCTCAACGGTTTCCCCTTAAATAATATACTATGGATTCTTTCCAAGGTCTTCGGTTCCCCAGTCAAACTTAAAAATACCTCCCTTTCGAGATCTAACAGATATTGTTCTGAAACCATCGTCGATTGAGACAGATCTCCACCGCCCATCACCCAGGCTAGTTTACGGGCAATTTTCGCATCATGTTCGGAAATATATTTTCCAAAAGTCATCCCCACGATACCAGCTTCAAACATGGCCAAAGCCGTTTTACCGTGAACCTTTATATCTTCCCTCTGCAATGGCTGAGTATATCCTGCATCAGCCACTTCCCGACACACCGCTTTGGCATCGGCCAAAAGTCGTTTACGATTTAAAGTAACGCCGTCGGAAGGTCTCAAGATTCCCATATCTCTTCCTTCTGCGGCTGACGTTGCCACTCTAGCAGTAGCAATGGTCATAAAAAACTCTTGCAGTTTATTTAATTCAGGATCTCCGGGACTATACGAATCTGAAGCCCTTAAAGTCAGTTCCTTTGTGCCGCCTCCCCCGGGAATCAATCCCACGCCGAATTCCACTAAGCCAATGTAAGTTTCTGCGTGTGCCTGGATGTGATCTGCATGTAATGAAAGTTCGCAGCCTCCGCCCAATGCCATTCCGGCAGGAGCCACCACAACGGGTACTGATGAATATCTTGCTCTCATCATCGTATTTTGGAATTGAGCAATCATTAGGTTGATCTCGTTAAAATCCTGTTCCCCCGCATGCATAAACAGCATAGCTAAATTGGCGCCAGCGGAAAAATTCTGTGCCTCGTTTCCAATGACGAGGCCATCAAATTCCTTTTCCGCTTTAGAGATGGCGGTATTAATTCCTTCAATTACTTCTGCTCCCAAAGCATTCATTTTGGTATGGAATTCCAGGTTCAAAATCCCATCTCCCATGTCATGAATCGTCGCTCCGGTGTTTTCCCAAACAATTTTATTTTTTAAGTTATTTAACAGAATCAGCCCTTCAGTGCCTGGAATTGTTTTGAATGATTTTGATGGGATGTCATAATATTTCCTGGCTCCATCCTCGACCTGATAAAATGACTTGGCACCAGAAGCCAACATATCATCTACCCAACTGGCCGTTTTAATTCCTACCCCTTTCATTTTATTGAGTGTATCTTCAACACCTAAAACATCCCAGGTTTCAAAAGGGCCAAGTTCCCAGGCGAAACCTCCCACAACTGCCTGGTCTATTCGATACAACTCATCAGCAATTTCAGGAATGCGATATGTACAATAGTTGAACAAGTCGTAGAAACTCTCCCGATAAAATTCCCCCGCTTTACTATCATCATTGACCAAAACCGGAATCCGTTTTCTTAGATCTTCAACATCCTTCACATCCTCCAGAACAGAATAGCTGACTCTATTTCTTGATCCATATTCAAATGATCGAAGATCCAATTCCAAAATCTCTTTCTTGCCATTTGCGTCGACTGTCTTTTTGAAATAGCCTTGTTTGGTTTTATCTCCCCACCATTTCCTGTCATGGAGCTCTTTCACAATTTTTGGTAATTTAAAATTGTCTCGCGACTCGTCATTGGGCAAGGCGTCGTAAAGATTATTTGCGACCCTCACTGTAGTATCAAGACCGACTACATCCATGGTTCTAAAGGTGGCCGACTTAGCCCTGCCGATTAGAGGTCCGGTGAGTTTATCTACTTCCCCAATAGTCAACCCCATTTTTTCAATGATGTGCATTCCCGACATTATCGCATAAACTCCGATTCGGTTAGCAATGAACGCAGGGGTGTCTTTGCATTGCACAGTTTCTTTCCCAAGGAATAAATCCCCATAATGCATGAGAAAATCAATGACACTTTGATCCGTTTTATCAGTAGGAATAACTTCCAGTAGTCTTAGGTACCTCGGAGGGTTGAAAAAATGAGTTCCACAAAAATGTTTTTGGAAATCCTCGGATCTGCCTTCATTCATTAATTGAATGGGAATTCCCGAGGTGTTAGAAGTAATGAATGTTCCCGGCTTTCTGAGGGCATCTACTTTTTCAAAAAGAGATTTTTTTATATCAAGATTTTCAACAATTGCCTCCAGTATCCAATCACAATCAACAATCTTTTCGAGATCATCATCGAAATTACCCAGAGAAATTCTGCTAGCAAACTTGCTCTTATATAGGGATGCGGGTTTTGTTTTCAGTGTAGACTGAAAGGCTTCATTTACGATTCTGTTGCAAACATTTTTGTCCTGCAAAGATTTTCCCTTAGCTTTTTCAACGTCAGTTAATTCTTTAGGTATTATATCAAGCAGTAATACCTCAATACCAATATTAGCAAAGTGACAAGCTATTCTGGAACCCATGATTCCCGAACCCAGTACGGCTACTTTTTTGATAGTCCTATTCATTGAATCTAAATCTCTTTAATTTTTTCCTGTATCAAATTTTTGTCATCGACTATTTGTTGGATCTGGTTCATTACTTCAAAAAATATTTGCATTTTTTTTGTAGTGACTTTCTCCATAACAACATCATTTAATGCTATTACTGCTTTGCGTGCAATTTCTCTTTTTTGCTTTCCCATATCAGTCAACATAATCCGTACTGACCTTCCATCATTTTTATCCGGTTGACGATAAATAAAATCACGCACCTCTAAACTTTTCAACATTCTGGTAAGGCTTCTAGCTTCCAGGCCTAATAATGGCGCTATCTTGGTTGCGGGCGTCCCTTCGTCTACATCAATGTTGAGCAGTACGAATCCCGTGGATGATGTCAACCCAAACTGTTGTCCATATTGGTTATACATGCGAGAAATAGCATGCCAGGTCGTCTTAATATTATAATCTACTGTTTCCTCTTTTTTCATTTTGTAAGTTCAAGTAATAAGTGCAATTTTCCTTTGTAGCACTTGCTTTGCGTTTAGGTAATTAAATTTTCTAACAGGGCGTTCATTGATTTTGTTTTCAACAACTTTGATTTGCTCCTCTGTAACAAATCTAATATCTGTTTTCTTAGGATAAAACCTTCTGATTACCCCAATCCTATTTTCAACTGTCCCTTTATCCTGACTAGTATAGGGACGAGTGAAATAGGCATCCACATCAAGGGATTGAGCAATCAACTCATGTTTAGAAAATGCCATATCATTATCAAAAGTGAGTGTTTCCAGTTTGTGTTTATCCTGAGAGAGTTCCTCCACAATAGCTTCGGCCATTTGATCGGCATTTTTACTGTGCATCTTTCTGATTCTGGTAAAAAGACTTGCTCGGTCTGTCATCACCAACAAAGAGCCTTTGTGGTTTTTACCCATCATTAAATCGACTTCTATATCTCCCAATCGTTCCCTTTTGTTAATGATCTGGGGTCGCTGTTCAATTGATACCCTATTCGGGATAATACCTCTACGATCTTTTCTGTTTCCTCGTTTGCGCCTTCGTTTGCCATGTTTTAGATATGTGTATAGTTGTTTGTATTCTTGGTTCTCCTGGTGGTTGGTGTGCTTACATTCCCATATCCATTGGTAAATCCATTCATGGCTAAGTGGACATTCTCTCGTTTTCTTTCCCTGATGGCTGATCAATTCAGGACTCCATCTATCTTCTTGGAGCCGGTTAACTATCCAGTCTTTCATGGGTTTGGTGAAAATCACTCTTTTTGGCTTTTCTTGATGACGAAGATTGGTCCTCCTTTGTGCATTTGCTGTTCGATAGACACCAGCTCCCCTACCTCTTGAACCCACATTTCGCTTAAGCTCACGTGAGATCGTAGACGGGTGAAAATGAACGATACAGGCAATCTCCTTTTGAGTAGCTCCTGTTTTCAATAATGCTTCAATTTGATACCTTTGATCAATACTGAGATGTGTGTAGTTTTTTGACATTTTGCAATCCAAAGATTGCACTGTTCAGGCTTTTGAAGGATGAAAAAGCCCTTAAAAGCTTTTTCATCCTTCAATTGCACTTATTAGTTGATCTCAGCTTTTAATAAAGAATCAAATATAGGGATTTTTATTCTGCATGCATACTATTTCCAGGTCTCCAAATTACTTGTTGAAGACCTTTTAATCAAATAGTATCTCCTCTTAATGTCCTAAATCTTTTGCGAGCCTCAGCAACGTAGACACTGCCAGGGTAAGCAGATAAAAACCGCTTATAAATTTCCTTTGCCCTATCTTTGTCCCCCAGGTTTTGTTCGTAGATGTTTCCCATCAGGAACAAGGAATCATCAGCCAAAATATCTGTTGCGTAGTCTTCCTTAATCTTCTTCAGAAATACAATTGACTGATCAAAATGCCCTATTTGACGATGTATGGTTGCCAATTGAAAAAAGATTTCATCTATTAAGCTGTGCCCAGGAAACTTTACGATCATTTGATTTAAAGAGTCCAGAGCTTGCAGCCTTTTATTTTGAAATAAAAGAAGTTCTATATAAGCATACTTTTGCATTACCAGATCGGTCGAATCCAGATAAGTGTTTCCATGAATCAACAAACTTAAGTCCATGGCATCATTCGAAATTTCTCTGGTAGTCGCTTCCTTTAGAACATCGAGGTGTGCTTTTGCCAATTTAAAATCGCCTTTGAAATAACTCAGTTTGGCATTCTTCAATTTTGCCAGATAACCAATAGACTGTTCCTTATACGTTTTCTCTACTTGAGAGTATAGCAATGAGGATTCCCAGTATTCACCGGTTAGAATGTAAATATCACCCAAATCCAATTTGCTCTGTGCCTTAAGCCTGGCATTAATTCTCCGCATCTCAATAATTCTATTTAAAATACTTATGGCGGAATCCTTCTCATCAAGATAGAAAGCGTGTAATAGGGCTTTATTTATCATTGCCTCCACTGTATTGGCATTAATACCCAATTCGGCTATCAAATTATCATAATCGTCGATGAGGTTTCGAATTTCTGATTCATTGATGGGGAAAATAT
Organism: Cyclobacteriaceae bacterium; assembly: GCA_963664285.2. Classification (GTDB taxonomy): domain Bacteria; phylum Bacteroidota; class Bacteroidia; order Cytophagales; family Cyclobacteriaceae; genus JAJCYL01. The sequence goes on along the minus strand of CAXXNX010000047.1, from coordinate 80,857 downwards.
TTTTAACCATTCCCCCTCTAGCTTGAATGACCATTCTCCGGGCGATTGAGTAATTAATGGAATTACCATGTTTTTTTATGATGTATGAAAAAATCTCTATAGCATCTTCATAAGCTTTATTCTCCAGAGCAACCGTACCAATATCCAACACCCCTCCCCCATCACCCCAAAATCTTTTGTCTACGGCTCTTGCCTGAACAAATGCACCATAGAAATTTTTCTGTTGAAGATTGACCCAAATAAGTAAATCGGAATAAATACTTTCGTTCGGATATTTCTGCACTTTTTCAATAAGAATATTTTTCAGGCTTACCAAATCCTCAGGCTCAACTAAAAGATTTTGTAGGATGTTTTTTACATAGCTTATATTGCCGGGATTTTGATTCACATAATTGAGGTATTCCTCAACCATCAAATCCTTATTATTTAGTATACAATAAATATTGGCCAGTTCGAGAGAGTATGCGACCTTATTATCACTTACCTTTCTTCCAATTTTATAAGCCCGGAGTGCCCAATCTCTCAATTGTTTTTGTACAAAATATTGAGCTGTAATTCTTAGCCGGTATTGATCTTTTTTAATTGATTCTATTATAATTTCAAATTCCTTATGTGCTTGCTCCTTCTCTGTCATCGCTAAGAGCAAAATTCCATAGTCTATCTTATAGTAAACATTCCCTCGAAATAATTTGATATTTTTTTTAATATAGCGTTCCGCAATTTTGAAATCCCCAGAGTTTATCAACAAATTGTAATAATTACTGTGAATGAGCGGAATATTTTTAGAATTATCAAATAGCTTTTTGTAAATAGACATTGCTTTTTCCAAATCACCATTAACATAGTATTCGTTTGCCAACTGAATTTGGATAGCATCTTGTGCATTACTTTTAGTAATAGTTACCAAAGCAAAAAGACATACAAAACCTAATATTTTTCCCATTTCCAGATTTTAGTTCAGCTTACAAACGCTGAGATCAACTAATAGGTGCAATTAAAGGATGAAAAAGCTTTTAAGGGCTTTTTCATCCTTCAAAAGCCTGAACAGTGCAATCTTTGGATTGCAAAATGTCAAAAAACTACACACATCTCAGTATTGATCAAAGGTATCAAATTGAAGCATTATTGAAAACAGGAGCTACTCAAAAGGAGATTGCCTGTATCATTCATTTTCACCCATCTACGATCTCACGTGAGTTTAAGCGAAATGTGGGTTCAAGAGGTAGGGGAGCTGGTGTCTATCGAACAGCAAATGCACAAAGGAGGACCAATCTTCGTCATCAAGAAAAGCCAAAAAGAGTGATTTTCACCAAACCCATGAAAGACTGGATAGTTAACCGGCTCCAAGAAGATAGATGGAGTCCTGAATTGATCAGCCATCAGGGAAAGAAAACGAGAGAATGTCCACTTAGCCATGAATGGATTTACCAATGGATATGGGAATGTAAGCACACCAACCACCAGGAGAACCAAGAATACAAACAACTATACACATATCTAAAACATGGCAAACGAAGGCGCAAACGAGGAAACAGAAAAGATCGTAGAGGTATTATCCCGAATAGGGTATCAATTGAACAGCGACCCCAGATCATTAACAAAAGGGAACGATTGGGAGATATAGAAGTCGATTTAATGATGGGTAAAAACCACAAAGGCTCTTTGTTGGTGATGACAGACCGAGCAAGTCTTTTTACCAGAATCAGAAAGATGCACAGTAAAAATGCCTATCAAATGGCCGAAGCTATTGTGGAGGAACTCTCTCAGGATAAACACAAACTGGAAACACTCACTTTTGATAATGATATGGCATTTTCTAAACATGAGTTGATTGCTCAATCCCTTGATGTGGATGCCTATTTCACTCGTCCCTATACTAGTCAGGATAAAGGGACAGTTGAAAATAGGATTGGGGTAATCAGAAGGTTTTATCCTAAGAAAACAGATATTAGATTTGTTACAGAGGAGCAAATCAAAGTTGTTGAAAACAAAATCAATGAACGCCCTGTTAGAAAATTTAATTACCTAAACGCAAAGCAAGTGCTACAAAGGAAAATTGCACTTATTACTTGAACTTACAAACATCTATAGTTTTAATTATATAATAAAAGATTATTATTATTATATATTAGGACTGTGGATATGTGTATAAGTCATCTAAAATGAATTTGTTTTTTTAAAATGTTGATGGTAGTTAAATAACTCGATGACGATCAACAAGATAATTCCACCTTAAGTTACAGATATTCAATAACTTAGATAAGTTATTCCCAAGTATGTGATTTATGTGGACAATACCCATAGCTATTTACATAATTTGATAAGTAGTTAATAACTAATAGTTAATAAACATTTAGACTAATGATGTGTGTGGTTGGATGTAATGATAAATTAATGTTAGAATAATTAACCTGATATTAACCTCTTTTTAACAAAGAGTTAACATTAGGGATCAATCAAAATATTGATGTTATTAATTTCCCAATTCTCCCGTAATTCAATAAAAGTGTCGTGGAAAAAAACTTTTTCAGGTGTAATACCTTTCTTAATATTCCCAAACGACCATTTTTGATCATTATTAGTATCAACCAATACCCTAATATTATATTTCCCGGGTGGCACAAAATCGAATTCGTAATTCTTTCGATTATATAATTCCCTTAATTTTTCGTATTTAATATTGATTAGTTGTACAATGAAATAAGCAGAATCGATTGCAATTTCTCCGCTGATCTTTCCAAACTTTCCAACTTCTTTAAATTCATATATGGGTTGAAGAATTTTACTTGAATCATTTTCAATAGATATGAAGGTACCATAACCTGCATATAATTGAACTTTGTTAATATTAATTTTTCTTTGCTTTGCTGGTTTTATTGTTAAATTTGGTTGAACACCATTAAGTAAATCTAATCGTGTGAGACTATCTTTTAATTGTTTTATTTCTTCTATTTTGCTTTTGAGATAATTCTTATCAAGCTTAGCTGTGATGGTGAGCTGTGTCATATTCCAATTCCATGTAATCTCTCCGATCGAATCGATACGATATGTTTTTAAAGTGTCATACATTACTAATAGACTATCGCAATTAATTGATATAATTGGCTTGCTGAAATTCATCTTAACCAGGAATTCCTCGGTTACTTTTGAATTATGTCCAGGAGAAATATCAATGACTAAATCACCCAAGATGAGTTTACGATCAGTAAACTTGATGTAAATGGTATCAATTTTCGAGTTGCCCACACTATCGTTGACAGTTAAATAGTAACCAGTACTATCCTGGTGGGTATTTTCTTCATAAAAGCGAACCGCTAAATTTTCTGAAGTTAAAGTACTTGGTAGAATTGGATATTTCGAATTGATTGGCTGAAACGAGTATGCCTGAATGTATTTGTTATACCTAACATCAAAATGATTGCCATTACTTCTCGTATTGACCAACTTAAGGTCCTGAACATCTTGTAAGATTAATGGAACAATGATGGAATCCGTTTGTGTTTCAATTTGCAATGTATCTCTGGTAAAACCATGTGATTCAGCGGCAGGCTCATTGAGATAATTACCATTTTCATCCTTGAAGGCATACATTCTATACCTACCCCCCCTCATATTTTGAATGGAAAATCTTCCCTGTTCATCGGTAATGGCAAAGTAGTATGGTTTTCCAGTGAAAATATCCAGCGTATCCTCTGCTTCATAGACTGATACTGCAGCGGCATCAATGGGTTGGTTGGACATGAGATCAACAACCTTTCCGAAAATAGTGAGGGAATCAATGATGTGCCACGTACTAAAGGCAACAATAACATTTCTGCCGGGATTATTCTCAGTAACATCAGTTATGGCATCTGAGAAATTGAGTGTAAAGGTAGTACTGTCGCTGAAATTTTTTTCAAAAGATAGATGGAGAATGTTTTTGTTAATCTTGACTTTATACTTTGTATCAATAAATGGTGTGATTAAAAGTTTTCTTTGAAGCTGTTGTACTTGCACTCGCTCATTGAATGTGAGGACAATTTGGGTTCCTTTATAGTCGAGGGACTGATTAAACGGAATAGTGCTAATCATTTCCGGAGGAATAGTATCTTTTTCTCCTCCGCTAATTAAACCTTTATTAGCACATGCTGAAAGGATCAAGCTCAGTATTAGAATACCAAAAAGGCTATAGATACAGCGCTTTATTTTTTGGAAAGAATGTAGATCAGACTTGAATAATTGTTCTGATTCTTTTTTGCCCATCTGTTTGATTTCAACCCTGAAGTGAATGCTTTAAAAAAACGTTCCTTTCCGTGTATATACTTTTCGCTTAGCAAACTAACATAAAACGCATCAAGTTTCATAGGAATAATTTCCTTGACCTTGAATTCACATTCTCTTGTTAACTTATTGATAATCAATGGATTAAAGTGATATAAATGCCGCGGCACATCGTATCCAGCCCACATCTCCTGGTAGTGTGAGTTATCCCAGGAATAGCTATTAGGGACAGCAATTATTAATGAACCATTCTTTTTAAGCATCTTCCTCAATATTTTCAATGAACCACTTAAATCATGTAAGTGCTCTAAAACATGCCATAGAGTGATAATGTCAAATTCTTTATTTCTTTCCAGCTCTTCAAGACTCTTAAGAATTAGCGCTGATGAATTCGACTCAGCTAATCTTCTTGCATTTTCATTGTTTTCAATGCCAACTACATTCCAACCATTTTTAGCACAAACATCAAGTAATAATCCTGTTCCACAGCCAACATCAAGCAATTTGCCTTTTTCGACATGTAATGAATTGATAAGTTTTAGCTTACCCTTTAATGCAAATTTTCTGACAATGTTGTATATGGTGTCAACTAAACCTTCTCTTTTTCCTTTATGAGAATTATATTCTGATGATATGTAGTATTGGGCCGCGTTTTCTTCTGTTGGGCGGGGGTTAGTAAATTTCAAACCACAGTTGTTACACTGTACTATAGCAAAGCTCTCATCAGAAATTAAGTGGTCAGTACATATGATATAATTGGAGAATTTGGTATGTTGACAAATTGGACATTCCTGGATTCTTTCGTACATCTTACTTTCCGAGATAAACCATTAGTATTGATATATCAGCGGGAGACACACCGCTAATACGTGACGCTTGACCAATGGTTTCAGGTTTGACTTTATTAAGTTTTTCTACAGCTTCAGCTGATAGGGCGCTGACGTTTTGATAATCAATTTCTTTGGGTATAACATGACTTTCAAGACCCGTGATTTTACTGACAAGTTTTTTTTCTTTTTCAATATAGGTCTCATACTTTATCTGTATTTCGGCTTGCTCCAGTATATTAATGGAGTATTTTTTGAAAGAATCTCTCAAGCCAGAATCCATGGCAAATAGAGAATCGATGGTTATTTGTGGCCTTTTTAAGAGCTTGTAGGCGGAGATCTTTTCTTTAATAGTTGCAGTATTAAACTCCTCAAGACTTTCATTTGCAAGATCGGGGCTTAGTTTCAAAGTCTTTAAGAAACTAATTACTTCTGCAGTTTCCAGCTTCTTATCAAGAGTGGCTTCTAATCTTCTATCATCTGCCAGACCAATTTTATGCCCCAATTCGGTCAATCGAAGGTCGGCGTTGTCCTGTCTTAATAAGATCCTGAATTCTGCCCGCGATGTAAACATGCGGTATGGTTCATCCGTGCCCTTATTGATTAGATCGTCTATTAACACACCTATGTATGCTTCTGACCGTGACAGTACAAAGGGATTACATTCCGAAATTTTTCTATGGGCGTTTATTCCGACTATCAGTCCCTGACAAGCTGCCTCTTCATATCCCGTTGTACCATTTATTTGACCTGCGAAATATAGATTATCCACTAATTTGGCTTCCAGTGTTGTTTTTAATTGCGTTGGAGGAAAATAGTCGTACTCTATGGCATATCCAGGTCTAAACATTTTGGCCTCTTCGAATCCTGGTATTTTCCTCAAAGCTGCTAATTGAACATGTTCCGGAAGGGAGGTAGAAAAGCCGTTAACGTAAACTTCTACAGTATTCCATCCTTCTGGTTCAACAAAGATTTGATGTCTGTCTCTTTCTGCAAAACGATTGATTTTGTCTTCAATGGAAGGGCAATACCTTGGCCCGATTCCTTTGATTCGACCAGTGAACATCGGGGACTGTTCAAAACCAGTCTCGAGAATAGCATGAACTTCTGGATTGGTATATGTTATGTGGCAGCTCTTCTGTGTGGCTAATGTGGTGGTATTTGAGAAGGAGAACTTTCCAGGATTTTCGTCACCGGGTTGTTCTTCCATCACCTCATAGTTCAAACTTCTTCCATCTATTCTGGGAGGTGTTCCGGTTTTCATTCGTCCGGATTCGAATCCTAATTCAATAAGTTGCTCTGTAATTCCGGTTGCCGCTTTCTCCCCGGTTCTTCCGCCACCAAATCTTTTTTCACCTATATGAATAACTCCATTGAGAAAAGTGCCATTGGTAAGGACAACTGCTCTCGCTTGTATTTCAAGACCCATACCGGTTTTTACGCCTACAATACGACCATCTTTAACTATTATTCCGGCAACCATTTCTTGCCAGAAATCGAGATTGGGAATTTTTTCCAGTGCTAATCTCCACTCTTCGGCAAACCGCTGTCTATCGTTCTGAGTTCGCGGGCTCCACATAGCTGGTCCTTTGGATCGGCTCAGCATTCGGAACTGGATCATTGATTTGTCCGAAATAATCCCTGAGAGTCCTCCCAGCGCATCAATTTCACGCACGATTTGTCCTTTAGCGATTCCACCCATAGCTGGATTACAGGACATTTGAGCTATGGTTTGCATGTTCATGGTAATCAATAGCGTTTTCGATCCCAATTTGGACGCAGCAGCAGCGGCTTCACAACCGGCATGGCCAGCACCCACTACAATTACATCATATTGTTGAAACATATTCTCAGGTGTTCCACGTGAAACACTAAACGATACAATTAAATTGTTCCACGTGGAACATTAAAGTTTCAGCAAAGATATACAAGCATCCTCTTTTTCACTCATTACTCGCTTTTGGTTGGGAGTCTTATCGTTGAACCCCATAAGATGGAGGATACCATGGACCATTACACGGTAAAGCTCCTGCAGGAATGTTATATTTTGAATTTGAGCGTTTTCTTTTACGCGATCCACGCTGATAAAAACGTCTGCCTCAACCATCTTTTCCCCACTGGAATTATCAAAGGTGATTATGTCGGTATAAGTATCATGCTCAAGGTATTCTTTGTTCATTTTCCATAAATACTGGTCTGAACAAAAAATGTAGTTAAGAGATTCTAACTGAAGTTTTTCCTGAACAATGACACGCTTAATCCAGGTTCTTAGCACTGATTTATGTTTTAGCAGAAAGGTTGTGTCTTCGTTAAAGAAGCGAATTCCATTCATTTATCAGAGATAGAAACAGAGTTCCACAGTCTTCCCCTCATTTTTGAAGTTAACTTCATCCGACAGGTGTTTCATGAGAAAGATACCCCTTCCCTCGGGCTTGTCAATATTCTCCGGTGCGGTTGGATCCGGTAGATTTCGATGATTAAAACCAATACCTTCATCTTCAATAACGAATTTGATCAATTTTGCTTCAAAATTGAGACTAAGTGATACATTCTTATTCTTATCGCTTTGATTGCCGTGTTTGATAGCATTATTGACAGATTCCGTAACTGCTACCATAATATTCCCATAAATATCATCATCAAGCTGGTAGGCATCTTTAGCATTGTCTATGAAACTTTCAACGATACGGATATTCTCGGCCAAAGAGGGAATTTTGATCTTATTTATAGATACTGATGTCATTAGAATAGGTTATTCACTTCCAAGTCGCCTAAAATAGTCATTTACTTCTTTTTTATAATAAGGATTTAGTTTTGGAGGGACTGTTTTAAGTAATTCAATCTCTTTTTCTTTTGCCTTTATGTATTGCTCAAGCGCAGGAGGGAGCAATCGTTCATAGTCCTGAGCCTGTTCACCCTCTCTTTCATCATCTAATTCTCTTTCTCTAAAAGCCTTTTCAGATTCTAATAATCGTGTCAGTATGTCTCGCTGACGTCGAATTAGGTTGTCCGTCAACCGCTTGTTGACCAATTCTAGCTCTGACCTCTCCATTTGATTCAAAATGTTCTCTACATTGCCGCCAGCGCCTTCTCCCTCTTCATTATTCATTTGATCAAGCTTCCTTTGCATTTCTTCCAGCGATTCCCGAATCATTTCCTGTTGAGCGGCCAATTTCGCTAGCTCTTCGGATAACTCTCTACCTGACTTACCGCTTTTTTTAAGATCCTCTATACGTTTATTCAATTCCTGTTGCAAATCACTAAGGCCGGGCATATTCTTTCTACCCTTCTTATGGCCGGCTCTGGGACTCCCCATAGCGTCAGCCATAGCCTGCTGCATATTTTGTAGTACGTCATCAAGAAGCAGAGCAAGATTATTCATCGAAGTCATAGCAAATTGTTGCTTGCTTACTGCCTGTGCCTTATTTCTATCTCTAAGAGACTCCACGCTAGCATCCATATGACTATTCATATCATCCACTTCCCGGGTTACAAAAGAGGCAATCTGAAATACCCTTTTGGCTAAAGAGAGGAGACTGTCTTCAATGATCTGTGCGTCATCCTTAAGTTTTAATTGCCATTGTGATAATTCAATAAAACGAGGATCACTTTGATTTACTTTTCGGAATTTCTTCATCAAGTCTTCCTGGTCAAAAGACAGGGTGATCAGGTTATCAACAATATCACGAAGATTATCCAAATTTACCTGGATCATTTCCATTTCCATTCCAGCCTGCATTTGCTGCATTTGCTGGGAAAGTTTCCTCATCTGCTCAGATGCCTTCTTTTGTGACTGATTTGATTTTTGACGTTCGTTTTGTTCAATTGACTCCTTGCTATTCTGCTGTTCTTGTTCAATTTGCTCTTGCTCTTCAGAAGAATCCTGCATGGGACTCGGATGTTCCAGGTCCTGATTAAGCTCATTGAGTTCATCCATTTCTTCCTGAATCTGATCGAATTCCTCAATTAATTCTTGCTGTTCCTCGGCCAATTCCTCTGTTGAATTTTCTTCAGAGGTAGTTTCTTCAGCTAACTCTTCTTGTTTTTCAGCAAGTTCTTCGAGATCATAGATCACTTCATCCAATTTATATTCCATCTTCATGCGTTTGAATAACTCCAGCGCCCTTTCTAATTCCTTCTCCAGCGTTTCTTCTTTTTTCCTGATATTCTCCAAAGCGTTCTGAACTTCGTTTAAACCACGTTGTTCTTCTAAAAGCTTCCTAAGCTCTTCATACAATTTCTTCGTTTCGTCATCAAGAAGTTCATCCATTAATTCTTGTAACTTCTTTACTTTTTCTGTGATTTTCTCGTTTTGATCTGTAAATCGCTCTCTTTGCCGGTTGTTGGCGTGATTTTTTTGTTTCAGCTTTTCCAGTTCCTCATTGAGCTTTTCTTTTTCTTTCATCAGTTCCTCAATGAGCTTCTCATCTTGCCAATCCAGATTTTTCTTAGTCTTCAGGCGATCCTCTAAATCCTTAATTTTTTTTTGAAGTTCCTTTGCTTGGTCTAAGGTGTTATCTATTTGATTCTCAGTCCCTTGCGATTCTTTATTCAGTTTTTCCTTTATCTCATTTCTGGTTGGCACATTGAAACTATAAACACCTGTCTTCGTCGATTTGCGACCATTAACACCATCATTATCCCAGACCTGCAAAGAATACTTCACCTGATCACCTTCGTTTAACAAAAGACTGTCCAGGCGCCATTGATAAAAAAAGCTCTGACTATTGGTAGCCTGAATGGGAATCATTAGGGATTCCTCAGCTGACCCTTCCTTACCTTTGATTATCTGATAATTTACCTGAAGTTGAGTCAGACCATAGTCATCTGTAATAGAACCACCCAAGATGAGATAGCTGTATAGTACGGTATCCTGAAACTGTTCCAGGTTTATTGTAGGATATTCATCTTTTTTGACGTCTACCCGATAGGCTATTTTTTCCTTGTTCTCACTGAATTTATTGACTAATCGAATGGAGTAATTATCCGTATTAATTATTCGCTTTTCGAATTCAAATATCTGATTGTCAGTGACTTTTGCGTGATAAAATTTATCTTCTGTGGCAAAGTAGAGATTCATGCTGTCAGTTTCCAATGTGCTCATCTGCCACTTAACCTTTGTGCCTTCGGGTATTTGTAGATTTCCCACATTGCTCAATGTTTCATCCGTGTCTGTGATATAACCGGGATAGTCGAGGTAGATGTTGAAATTCTTAAGGTTAGGCCGTGAAACAACATCTAACTGAAACCTATTAGAACTGAAACCTGCCGCTTCAAAACTAAAGTCCGTAGAAGCCTGAAGTTTTCTATACGTATGTGAGTAGCGCCCATCGCCTTCAGATTTCATTTTTATTTTACGACCCCTGGAAATGAGATAAGCCTGGTTAGGAATTGCATTTCCTGTAAACGACAAATCGACAGTAAAATCTTCATTCTTAAAACCCTGTAGTCCTTTGTTGAGCAAATTGAAATCAAAAGGAGGTTTTGGTACAAATTCCTCTTCAAACTTTATGATTCGTGTTGTGCTTTCTGTAAGCATCTGGGGAACAAAAATCAAGAGGGCAAAAAGGACCGCTCCTGGAATGGCGAGATACTTTAAGAATCTTTGATTTTGTCTTAAATCTATTGCATCGGAAAAATTTATGATTGAAATCTCCTTAGTTCTTTGTTCTATACTGGCGAGGATAAGACTATTTTCCTGCGATGTAAATCTTTGTAACTGTATGGTATTCAGTAACTTATCAGTAATTTGAGGAAAAAATTGACCAATTTGATTAGCGGCAACTTCATCATCAATCTGTCCTTTATTATCGATCAGTTTAATTAAAGGTATGATTACCCGGAAGTAAACTACTAGCACAAGTGTAATAAGGAAAGAGAAAAATAAAAAAGCCCGAATTGGTGAATTGAATCGGAGTGTAAATTCGAGTGTACTGAATATTAGAAAAAGTGAAACTAAGATGGTTGAAGACAGTAATGACCCTTTGAGCAGCAGATTGATATAATACTTCCTTTTATAGGCCTTCAAGCGATCAATCAAAACGTTCATGCTTCCATTTACTGCCATTCTATTCCCAATTATTTCAAAATATAGACTTCATAACAACCTAGTACGTAAAAGAGGTGAGAATATACTGATTTTCACAAAAATTTGTCACCATAAGTATGTGTATGCTGGAAAAGGAATTGAAATGATCATCATGTTGAATATAAGAAGCATGCCTAACGCAATTCTAAGAACCAATAAGCTTACATTAATCTGATCCGGGATAATTGTTCATTTAGATATTTCTTAAACATGGATATTTAGTTCTTTATCAAAATATTCAATTACGTGCATTTTGAGTAGTTTTTTCTGTTCGAGGAGGTCAAATCGGGGTAACTTTTTCATCAATTTCCAATGGGGCCAACCCTCTTCATCCAAACCCTCCAACTCATAGAAACCTGATAAGCTTAGCACTTTGCAAATAGCGATGTGCATGAGGTCTTGCTTTTCTTCCTTTGAGAAAGTTTGTCGGCCCTTTCCCAATTCCTGGACCCCAATAAGAAACAAGACACCATTCATATTTGCCGGTTTTCGACCAATGTCCCGACCGATGGCCTGTAACAATCGTTGCCATTTCCGTTCTATTTCAAGGTCTTTCCGGATCATGCTCATACTTCGTGCAGGGCTTCCCAAAATTCCACTGCCCGTCGGAGATGGGGAATAACAATTGTACCTCCGATTAAATTGGCAATGGCAAAAACTTCATTCACTTCTTTTGTAGTCAATCCTAATTCTTTGCATTCACTCAGGTGATATTTAATGCAATCATCGTAGCGAAGAACCATACTGCAAGCCAGCCCAAGCATTTCCTTGGTTTTTTTATCCAGAACCCCTTCATCAAAGGCATTGGTATCAAGATTGAAGATCCTTTTGAATACCTTATTATCACTTCCAAGGATCTTTTCATTCATACGGCTGCGGTAAGCTTCAAAATCACGGACTAATTCATTCATTTGTTATTCTTCCAGCTTTGCAGCCTCTTTCTCTTTCTTCTTGGATTTGTCTTTTTTGCCTTCCTCAGGTTTCTCTTCATTCATTTTTGGAGGCTGCACACCAATCCAGGCTTCCCAGTAGGGTTCAATTAGATCAGAAAACTTTACGTGATACTCATTAAAAAGAGTTTTAGCCATAAAATCCTGCCTCAAAACTGCTTCAAACTTAATTTGGGGATGGTTTGCCGGGTGTTCAAGAAGGAATTTAATAGTGGGATAAATATTCTTTCGAAATCTTCCCAGGATTCGTGACAGTTTGGTTTCTTCGTTGGTGGTCTTATCTAACGCCAGTTTGGTTTCATCTTCAAGTTTTTGGATCAATTCTGCGTAGAATTTGCCGGTATCGCATTTCGATGCGTTAAAAGCAACCATTTGAATTTCACATTGGTGCTTTAAGATATTGAGACCTGCCAAGCAGTCCTTGTGGGTAGCGTATTCGTTAGGCTGCCAGGTAATTTAGCTACTAGTAAACAGATCGGGTAAAAGTTCAGTATCGTAATCTTCACCTTTCTTTATTTTCTGGATCACGTCAGGAGTGACATCAGTAACCTGGTGGTTCCCTAAAACCAAATCAATCTGGTTGATCTTGTCCGAACCAATTATCTCAATGAAATCCCAAATCTCTGAAAGAGAAACCTTCATAATTTAGCTTATTCAACTTATGATCTTGATGCTAGAACCAATTAATCGTCATCACAGACCATATTCAATGCATTGAACCGACCAAATTAATGGCAATTCATGCTTTGAACAAGTATTGGTCCAGATTGGAGGCTGAGTTATTTCCAAATGACAGATTGGATTAACCTAACTTGATTTATTTTAGTGCCATCTTTGGTTGTCGATGAGAGAGGACTATTTAAATCCAGATAATGTGGACCTTACTCCTGCGGAACAGGAGTTTGAGCGGGCGCTCAGACCCTTGCAATTCCAGGATTTTAGAGGGCAGGATAAAGTGGTGGAAAATCTGAAAGTTTTTGTTGAAGCGGCCCAGAAACGAAACGAACCCTTAGATCATGTGTTGTTGCATGGACCGCCGGGACTGGGCAAGACCACCTTAGCCTACATCATTGCTAATGAACTCCAGTCTAACATTAAGGTTACATCAGGGCCGGTGATGGACAAACCAAGTGAAATCGCCGGACTGCTGACTAATCTTGAGCCCCAGGATGTGCTCTTTATTGATGAAATCCATCGGCTGAGCTCCGTGGTGGAGGAGTACCTCTATTCAGCCATGGAAGATTTCAAAATTGACATTATGCTGGATTCCGGTCCCAATGCCAGGACGGTGCAGATTACACTTAATCCTTTTACCCTGATTGGCGCTACGACTCGGTCGGGACTGCTCACTTCTCCGCTGAGGACACGTTTTGGTATCACTTCACGTTTGGAATACTATGATGCGACAATTCTTACTTCTATTGTGAAGCGGTCGGCAGCTATTCTCGATACGCCAATCGAGGAAGATGCAGCTTTTGAGATAGCTCGCAGGAGTCGTGGTACCCCTAGAATCGCTAATAATTTGTTAAGGAGAACCAGGGATTTTGCCCAGATCAAAGGAGAAGGAATAGTAACAAAGGCAATTGCTGAAATAGCACTACAGGCACTGAATGTTGATGAAAATGGGCTGGATGAAATGGACAATCGGATTCTTTCGGCCATCATAGAGAAGTTCAAAGGCGGACCAGTGGGTATTGGGACCATTGCAACTGCATGTGGTGAGGAGGCGGAAACCATAGAAGAAGTTTATGAACCTTTCCTAATCAAGGAAGGGTACATCAAACGAACTTCCCGAGGACGCGAGGCAACAGAGCATGCATATAAACATTTGAGTGTGCCACCTCCGGGGAAAACGCCTTCCTTATTCGATTAATGTGGCTCTAAAATGAAGCTATCATCCAAAGAAGACCATTCCCAATTCATCAAGAAGATGGCAACCGACCTTGGTTTTGACCTGTGTGGCATAGCCAGAGCCGAATATTTAGTGGAGGAGGCGCCACGCCTGGAGAAATGGCTAAATCAGGGAATGCATGGAGAGATGGGTTATATGGACAACCATTTAGAAAAGCGACTGGATCCAAGAAAGCTAGTTGAGGGTGCCAAATCGGTGATTTCCCTTGTTTATAATTATTCTCCTGAGAAAGACCTGGCAACCGATACCAGTTATAAAATTGCTAAGTACGCTTACGGAGAAGATTACCATTTTGTAATCAAGAGTAAATTGAAAACATTTCTGCAAGTGCTAAGGGAGGAGATTGGCGAGATTAATGGACGGGGGTTCGTAGATTCCGCACCGGTGCATGAAAGGGCCTGGGCACAAAAGTCAGGCCTGGGCTGGATTGGTAAAAACAGTTTATTACTGAATAAAAGGCAAGGATCTTTCTTTTTCCTGGCTGAACTTATTATTGACCTGGAGTTGGCCTATGATTCCCCGGTTCCAGATTACTGCGGTACCTGTACAAAATGTATGGATGCCTGTCCTACTGATGCGATTCCTGACCCTTACGTAGTAGATGCCAGTAAATGCATTTCCTATTTTACTATCGAACTCAAGAACGAGATCCCTTTAGAGGTCAAGGGTCAGTTTGAGGACTGGATCTTTGGCTGTGACATCTGTCAGGATGTATGTCCCTGGAACCGCTTTTCCCAGCCTCAAAAGGAGTCAGCATTTATGCCTCATCCGGAATTGGAAGTCATGACTAAAAATGACTGGGAAGAAATTACGGAAGAGGTTTTCCGGAAAGTTTTTAGGAAGAGCGCAGTTAAGCGGACGAAGTTTGAAGGATTAAAAAGGAATATCGGGTTTGTGAAAAATTGAATGTTTCTTAAGAATGAGATTTCCTTACTTAATTTGGCTAAGTTCTAAATAACACAGCAATTATTATCTTCGCTATATGATATCAAGTCAAGAGATCAAAAATTTATTTGCACAATTGCCGATAAGTTCCCAAACCGAATTGTTGGATGAGTTGCTCCAGGAGCAGGAATTATAAGGCAAAGTATTGATTGCCGCTCAACAACAAATAGCAGAGAAAAGAAAGAAGAAACCCTGTCCAAATTGCACAAGCGAGAAGGTATATAAGAGGGGCAGACAAAAAGGTGTGCAGATGTATCAGTGCAATGAATGTAAAAGATGGTACAGTGAAACAACAGGGACACCTTTGTATGACATCAAGCTTAAATCAAAATGGCAATCTTATCTGCGCTGCATGGAGCAGGGCATGCCGATAAAAAAGATAGCAAAACAAATCGGAATAAGTATCCAGACAAGCTTCGACTGGCGGCATAAGATATTGGAGTTCACTAAATGAGTTTGTTCCCGAACAGTTATCCTCGGAAGTAGAATGTGATGAATTGGAACTGGCACTTAACAACAAGGGCAGTCGAAATTTAGATAGGGCAGCAAGAAAGAGGGGAAACGATTTCATACGGAATATGGGAAAGGAAGAGGTCACAGTTGTCCAGGTAGTAACAGCGGTTGAACGCAAGGGGGAGAAGTACCTTAAAGCTGTTGCATCAAAACGGCTGAGCAAAGAAGAAATTTCAAAGGCATTGGATGGGAAGTTGGCCTACGGTGCAACCTTGATTACAGATAAGCACCCTTCTTATAAGGCTTTTGCCAAAGACAACCCCTCCATAAAGCACAAAGCGCTATTGGCCAAAGATCATGTGGATAGAGATGATAAAACAATCCATCTGCAAAAAGTAAACAATGTTCACACTCAACTTAGGACATTCTTACGCCCATTCAATGGTGTCAGTTCCAAATATTTGCAAAACTACCTGAATTGGTATGCTTATGCTGACCGAATAAGAGAGAGTAAAACAACTTTGAAACAATGGTTTCTGACTATGCTATTAACAGATCAAGCCTATCATCTGTATGAGCTATTTAAACAAAATGCTGTTATAATTAGAACTTAGCTCTTAATTTTAAACATTTTTCTACTCAAGGCACTTGAAGGGAGGCGAGCCTAAATAGGCACATTCACATGTCTTTCTGCATGATAGGACGATCGTACCAGTGGTCCTGACTCGACATATTTCAGTCCTCGCTTTAAACCCTCCTCTTTGTAGGCGGTAAACTGATCAGGATGGATAAATTCAGTTACTTCCAGGTGCATTTTTGTTGGCTGCAGGTACTGCCCCAGGGTTAGAATGTCTAAGCCGTGAGAAACCAGGTCGTCTATGGCTTTGTGAACTTCATCCGGGGTTTCACCTATGCCTAACATAATGCCGGATTTGGTTCTTTTGCCAGCATCTTTGGTCATTTTCGTTTGTTCCAGGCTTCTTGCATATTTGGCTTGGGGTCGCACCCGGCGGTAAAGTCGCTCAACTGTTTCCATATTATGGGAAACAACTTCCTGGCCGGCACTGATCATGCGATGTAAAGCGTCCCAGTTGCCTTTGACATCAGGAATTAAGGTTTCAATTGTGGTTTCAGGGGATATCTCCTTGACCCCGGTGACGGTTTGGTACCAGATCTCAGCACCACGATCTTTCAACTCGTCCCGATTAACAGATGTGATCACCGCGTGTTTAACACCCATCAGTTTGATGGCTTCAGCCACTCTTCTGGGCTCTTCTTCATCATATTCCGGAGGTCTGCCTGTCGCAACAGCGCAAAAAGTACAACTACGGGTGCAAACATTACCTAAAATCATAAAAGTAGCGGTGCCAGCACCCCAGCATTCACCCATGTTAGGACAGTTACCGCTCTCACAGATGGTATGCAGCTTATAATGATCAACCAGGCTTCTAACTTTCTTATAGCTCTCACCCACCGGGAGTTTTACACGCAGCCAGCCGGGTTTTTCCCTTTTCTCTTTCACTGCAGAAACTACGGGTAATTCAATCATGGATTGCAAAATTTTTACAAAGAAAACGTTTCAGTAAGCTTAAACCAAAAAGCAGTTAGGAATGTTACCGACGTATGCCGTAAAATAGTGTGAGAAATGCCGATGTAAATAAAGCCCGATTTTTCTCAGCTGGGATAAGAGCTATCTTTTCAGTGAAAACTTCCGCATTGAGCCCAACTTCGAACCCTGTCACATTACTCTTAAAGGTTCCGAACTCAAAACTCATTGCTGCCTTTGCATTAAGACCGGGACGAATTTTCGATTTACCTAATCCTTGAAAAAGGCGTCCTGTCCCAAGAATATTACTCATGACGTGAGTACCATTGGTCGGATCATACTGTTCGCGGGCTATACCATCACTGCCCCCAGCAAATACCTCAATGAAATAGGGGGCGACTATGCCAATTGTCGGGCCGGCAGCAATTCCGTAATTAATCTGGACTCCCTGCTGAGGGGCTTTTTTATAAAGAATTTTGTCGATACCATAATGAAGCCTTAACGAATACAAATAATTACTTTTCCCAAAAATGAAAGTGTTGCCTGATCTCCGCGAAACTTTACGATCTTCTTTAGGATGTTTGACATTCATGATTTCGCCACCGATCGTTCTGAATGTCCTGGGACCTATTGCCTTACTGTTTCTTATAATGAAACCACCTATCAGACCTCCATTAGTGTTTTTATTAATTCCCCAAATGAATTCACGGTTGTACTCATAATTTCCATCATCCTGAGCCTTTACCAAGACAGAAAGAAAAACGAACAAAACGAGGACCAAACCCTTCCTTACCAAATCAAATGTTAGTTTTAGCAACTTTAAAAGTAAGTATCTTTAACGAATATCATTCCAATGGTGACGATAAAAACAGATTATCTCGGGCAGTTAAGGACGGAAGCAACTCACGTCCAATCAAATAACAAGATCATTACCGACGCCCCTACTGACAACAATGGAAAAGGTGAGGCTTTTTCACCAACTGATTTGGTAGCAAGTTCGCTATGCAGTTGCATGATGACTATCATGGGAATCATCGCCCGGCGTAACGGATTTGACCTGGATGATATGGAGGGAGAAGTTACTAAAGTCATGGTTTCCGATCCACGGCGAGTTAGTGAAGTGCATATTAATTTTACCTAGCCCAATCCACCAGAGGATAAAGCTATGAGTGCTAAATTGAAAAATGGTGCGCTAACCTGCCCTGTCGCCATGAGCCTTCATCCTGATATCAAACAGGTAATTAACTTTGATTTTTAGGCTGTTCCCAGGTTAGAAAGTATAGATTTGATTTCCTGGTAAGAGATACCCATATGAGAATTATTATGGACGCATGCTCCTTTATAAATGATCAACACTTGAGGAGACTGATGCCATACCCCGAAGGTTTCTGAGACTTTGTTTGATACATCGCGGTGTGCAATTAAGTTCAGGAAGTAGGATTTTAGGATAGACATTTCATCCGTTATCCAATTCCTTTGCAGTCGATCAAGAGCCATTGCACTGGTTCCGCAACTGATACTATGCTTAAAAATCAATATTGGTTTGTTTTTTGATTGCTCAATAATGTCATCAATTTGAGCAACATTAGTTAGATTATGCCAGGCTATCGAAGATTCACCTGGTGTACTACTTCGACCAAAGATTTGACTAAACATTTAGTAAGTCCATAGATCTCGTTCTTCTTTATCGTATTTCTCTTTGTATTTTTCTTTTGCACCGCCGGGAGTCTCTTTTCCTGGATTGATCCTAACCCATATTATATTCAGCTTACGCCATCTTTCTTTCCAGTTGGTATTGCTAAATCTTTTCCCACTTATATAAACAATGCTGGGATGCATATCTTCCCCTTTTCTTCTTTTCACCTTTACGACTCCCTCAAATTTTGAAACAAGTATTGATTGTTGTCTATTATACTCCTTCTGGCCAAATTTAGTCCAGCCATCAGAACGCCCCTGATAGTGAGATTGTTCCCATAATTTCATTCTTTCAGAAATTTTTGCTAAAAATGGCACTAGCACTCTGGTGTCACCGGGGTGTTTGGACCTAGTTATAGTAGTAGTTCGGTAGTAAGCCCTTTTAGCGTTTTTGTTCCATGCCACGTGATGACCCCGGTAACTTGCCCTTTCCCACTGACCGAAACGGTATTTCAAATGAAGAATGGGATTTAGATCTCTTTTGAAATCACCTTTATAACTACTAGTGTAGTCATTAATTGGACGATACATATCGACGAACCACTTGTTCATGTCATAATTCATTGGTCCGGTGATAGAAATTTTCTTACGATATACAAAGGGGCTTCTAAGAGATAATTTTCTTTTGTTGTACAAATTAATCGGATCAGCGGGTGGACCAATTCGTCTCTGTGATTTTAACTGTTGTGTTATCCAGATATTGAAATAAATCTCTTTTTGAGGTTTTGAATACCGAACATTGACTTTCTGTTCCTTTTTGTTATAAGAAACTGGAAATGAGGTTTTTATATTGACTACTTGCTCTTTTTTATTATAAGAAACAGGTATTGATGTCCTTGCCTTTAAGGGCTTATCCTTCTTATCATAAGAGACGGGCGTCGAAGTCCTGACGTTGACGAACTTGTCTTTTTTGTTATAAGAGACCGGTGTGGAGCTACGGACTCTAACAGGTTTTTTCCTAAAAAAGAAAAGGAATCCAGGTTTTTCAGACCTGATGGTTTTTAGCCTTCCCTGTCCTTCTTCCAAAAGCTGAGCGTTCGCATCCAGCCATACCAAACCTGTCAAAGCCAAGAAGAGGCCAATAAATTTAAGTTTAGGCTTTAAAAGATGAAAAAATACCTGTTTCAGATTAATCAAAACGAAGGTAATGAAAAATGACCAGTCACTTTTGCTATTAATAACGAATTGACGGACATGTATTTTGTAAAAGCAGGATCAAAACTTCAACAATTCTTCGATTTTTTTATTCAATCTTCCTTTCGGCAGAAAGTTTTCCTCCAGGTTTTTAGCGAAGGGCACTGGCGTGTCCAGGCTTGCTTCACGCATCACCGGAGCATCAAGATTTTGAAAACAATGTTCTGTAATCCAGGCCGAAAGTTCACCGCCAATTCCTCCAGTCAGGCAATCTTCATGTAGAATTAATACCCGACCGGTTTTTTTAACTGTTTCGGAAACGGCTTCTTTGTCCCAGGGCAAAAGCGTTCTCAAATCCAGGATATCTGCAGAATGATTTTTTGCCGCCACAACTTCTTTGGCCCAGTGAACTCCCATTCCATAAGTAATAATAGAGAAATCGGATCCTTGAGTTACCAGATTAGCCTTACCCACCTCAGTAGTAAACCACCCATCCGGCACATCTTCTGATATGGAGCGATATAAGGCTTTGTGCTCAAAGTAAAGAAAGGGATTTGGATCTTCTATAGCTGCGCAAAGTAACCCCTTGGCATCTGTAGGATTGGATGGGTAAACGATTTTTAACCCAGGTGTATGAAAAAACCAGGCTTCATTGGACTGCGAATGAAAGGGTCCGGCTTGGACACCTCCACCAGCAGGCATGCGTACCACTACATCGGCATTTTGATGCCATCGATAATGGATCTTGGCCAGGTTATTGACGATTTGATTGAAACCGCAGGTAACAAAATCGGCGAATTGCATCTCCACCATAGCTTTCATGCCTCTAATTGATAGACCCAATCCAGCACCAATAATAGCCGACTCGCACAACGGGGTATTACGCACCCTTTCCCTACCAAAATTATCCACAAACCCCTCAGTGATTTTGAATACTCCCCCATAATCTGCAATGTCTTGGCCCATAAGAACCAGCTCAGGAAATTTTTTCATAGATTCACTCAATCCATCGGACAGCGCATCAACAAAACGTCTTTCAGCCTTTCTTTTACCTGGAGACTTTACCTTCTGTTGAAATGGGAAATAGAGATCGGATCTTTCTTTTTCGATATCAAATTCAATGGAGGATTCATTGAAAGCAGCTTCCAATCCAGTATCAATTTCATTCTGAATCTCTTTCCTGATTTTTTTAATTTCAGCATCATTTATTAACCTCTCTTGCAGAAGATAATCCTCGTAATTTCTTACCGGGTCTTTGGCTCCCCAATGTTCCATTAGTTCTTTGGGTATATACTTGGTACCGGATGCTTCCTCATGACCTCTCATACGGAAAGTCATGGCCTCAACAATCACCGGTTTTTGTTCATTGCGAACTTTCTCTGCTACTTCACTGATTTTGCTATATACTTCAAGTATATCATTGCCCTCAATGCGAATTGCATCTATGCCATAACCCGGACCTTTTTGGGTGAAGCTTTCGAATTTGAATTGTTCGTTACTTGGAGTGGAGAGTCCGTAGCCATTATTTTCGATGACGAAAATCACCGGCAGATTCCAAACGGCGGCAACATTCACCGCCTCATGAAAATCACCCTCGCTGGTACCACCATCACCCGTGAAAACGAGTGTAGCCGCGTTTTCCTTCCTAAGCTTAGAAGCCAAAGCTATACCGTCAGCAAGGGCCAATTGAGGTCCAAGGTGCGAGATCATCCCCACGATCTTATGATCCTGAGTGCCGAAGTGAAATGACCGATCTCTCCCATTGGTAAATCCGGATTTTTTTCCCTGAAACTGGGCAAATAAACGACCAAGATCAATCCCTCTGCTGGTGAAAACCCCCAGATTTCGATGCATTGGTAGTATGTATTCGTCAGCCTTCATGCTGAGCGCTGCCCCCACTGAGATACCCTCCTGCCCGATCCCCGAGAACCATTTAGTGATTCTCCCTTGTCGAAGCAGGATTAGCATTTTTTCCTCAATCATCCTTGGCTTAAGGATGGCTATATAGATTTCTTTGAGCTTTTTATCACTCAACTTACCACCGCGATAATCGAATGCGGGTTTAACCAGTGTGGGCATATCGGGCGAACATGTTTTGATCATTCAAAGCTAAAGGGATTGATAAATCAGGAAAAGGAAGGTTGAATAATTATTTTTGCGGCCTTTAATTAAATTTTTATGACTGAATTCGAGCAGTTTGAACTGGAAAATGGATTACGTGTGATCGTCCATCAAGACAAGTCAACCACCTTAGCCGCTATTAATATTCTCTACGATGTGGGATCCAGGGATGAGGATGAAAATAAGACTGGCTTTGCACATTTATTCGAACATTTAATGTTTGGCGGTTCCAAACATATTGAAAATTATGACGAAGTTTTACAGAAAGTGGGGGGTGAGAATAATGCCTTTACCACACCGGATATAACAAACTACTACATAACATTACCGGCGGTCAACCTGGAAACCGGCTTTTGGCTCGAATCAGATAGGATGTTGACCCTGTCGTTCAATCCGGAAGTACTTGAAGTTCAGCGAAAGGTGGTAATCGAAGAATTCAAACAGAGATACTTAAACCAGCCTTATGGAGACGTCTGGTTGAAACTGAGACCACTGGCTTATGAACTACATCCTTACAAATGGGCAACTATCGGGAAAGACATTTCTCATATTGAAGAGGCCACTATGGATGAGGTGAGAAACTTTTTTTATAGACATTACACGCCAAATAATGCCATATTAGTAGTTGCAGGTAATGTTGAAGCAGGCGACGTTAAAAGACTGAGTGAGAAATATTTTGGTGGAATCAAAAGAGGTAATAATAACGTCAGAAAATTGACCGCTGAGCCTGAACAGATAAATGAACGGTCTTTGGAGGTTGACGCAGATGTTCCATTAAATGCATTATACAAGGTATTTCATATGCCGGCGAGAATATCAGAGAATTATTACGTGGTTGACTTGATGAGTGACTTAATTGGAAGGGGTAAGTCATCGAGATTATATGACAGGATGGTTGTGAAAGATCAAATATTTAATACAATTAACGCGTATATAACTGGTTCCCTGGATCCGGGACTTTTAGTTGTGAGTGGTAAACTCAATAAAAATATAGATTTTGCTACGGCTGATGAAAAAATCTGGCAGGTACTTGAAGAATTAGTTTCACAGGGGCCTGAGGAAAAAGAATTAGGTAAAGTTAAAAATCAGGCCCTTACATCGATTGAATTTAGTGAGGTTGAATTGCTCAACAGAGCAATGAATTTAGCTCTAGGAGCGGTAATCGGGGACCCGAACTGGGTTAATTTGGAGAAAGATAAAATAGGAAAAATCACCTCTTCAGATATTACTACGGTATCTAAGACAATTTTATCAAGAAAAAATTGTTCATCGCTTTATTATAAATCAAAGGCAGTATGAACATAAGAGTTGGGACTGGATATGACGTGCACCAATTGGCTGAAGGTTATGACCTGTGGCTTGGTGGTATAAGGATTGAACATACAAAGGGCTCAGTTGGCCATTCGGATGCGGATGTTTTGATCCATGTTATCTGCGATGCGCTTTTGGGCGCTGCAAACTTACGGGATATTGGTTTTCACTTTCCAGACACAGATCCACAGTATAAAGGCATTGATAGCAAAAAGTTATTAGCCCAAGTGATAGAATTGATACGAAGTAAAGGCTATGAAGTGGGGAACATCGATTCAATCGTTTGTTTGCAGAAACCAAAAATCAGTCACCTGATACCTGAGATGCAGCAGTGCATTGCCCAAGTGATGAGAATTGAGATTGAGGATATTGCGATCAAAGCAACTACTACGGAGAAGTTGGGGTTTGTTGGTAAAGAAGAAGGGATTTCCGCTCACGCCACGGTTTTGATTGTAAGTGAATAATTACAATTCATCGTCATTTCGATCTCCAAGAGATTTTGCCTATCAAATTGATTAATATAACTTCTAATTATCGACACAGGCTTGTATGTCATTACAGATAATCATTACCGGCGACGGTTCACATTCCCTGAGAAATTCTGAATTAGATGAGACGTATCATTCTTCCCATGGCGCAATCCAGGAATCAAAGTATGTTTTCATTGAGAGCGGATTAAAGTATGTCTTAAAAAGGATGATTTCCGAAATCCAAATCCTTGAAATTGGATTTGGCACCGGTTTGAATGCTTTTCAACCTTACTTTATCAGGATAAGGTCCGAATCTCATATTCGGGAATCGAAGCTTTTCCTCTGCCATCTTCGATTTATGAAAAATTGAATTATTATAAACAGCTCAAGCAAGAGAAAGAGCTGTTCCTTAAGCTTCATCAGTTTGAATGGAATGAAGTGGGAAGTATTACCTCGCATTTCTCTCTTCAGAAATTGAACCAGACTTTTGAAACGGTTGAAATTCCTGCGACTTTCTATGATTTGGTCTATTTTGATGCCTTTGCGCCAGGTAAACAACCCGAAATTTGGGAGTCGCCAGTTATTCAAAAGGTAAAGCACGCGATGAAACCCGGAGCAGTTCTGGTAACCTATTGCGCCCAGGGTCAGTTCAAAAGAAATCTGAGATCAATGGGATTTAAAGTGGAGGAATTACCCGGGCCACCCGGAAAGTTTGAAATGGTGAGGGCGATAAAGCCTTAACCATCACTTAATTTTTCCGCCCAAGGATCATTTTTTTCATTCAGGGATTAGTGGGAACTAATCTCGTCGAAACCAGATTAATATTATTGGGAGTCCAGTAACCTTAAACTCAGAAATTAATGTTGACTATTGCGGAAAGAGAACCACAAACGGGTTCTTCGGTTAGTTTTTTAGTCGGTTGAAGTGTTCGGTTTGTGCAGAGCCTTACTCGAAGCATGAGACCCACACGGTTTACAAAATCTGTGGTAAATCTTTGTTAGTCGATTATTACGTTCGTGATTTCCCAAAAACAGCCTTGAGAGGTCGACCAGCTAGTCTTTGGTGTTACAGGGAAATGCTTCCGGTCTTGGATGATCAATTTATTCTCAATTTGGGAGAGGGGTTTACTCCTTTGATTCAAGCGGAAAGTCTGACCAAAAAGATTGGGTTGCAAGCGCTTTTCATAAAAGACGAGTCACTTAATCCAACCGGTTCATTCAAAGCAAGGGGGCTGGCCATGGCAGTATCCAGGGCTCATGAAATGGGAATTAAAAAATGTGTAATCCCCACCGCTGGAAATGCGGGGGGAGCAATGTCGGCCTATTGCGCCAAAGTGGGGATTGAAGCCCATATTTTCATGCCTACGCAAACTCCCGAAGTATTCAAAAAAGAGTGCCGGTATTTTGGGGCACACCTGGAATTTGTGAATGGCAATATCAGTGATTGTGGGTAGGCGATTGCTGATCGGAATGAGGATTGGTTTAATATTTCTACACTTAGAGAACCTTATCGGGTAGAAGGAAAGAAAACAATGGCTTATGAGATTGTGGAACAATTGAATTGGCAAGTTCCGGGGGTGATTATCTACCCAACAGGAGGAGGCACCGGACTGATAGGCATGTGGAAGGCTTTTGATGAAATGGAAGAATTGGGATGGATAGGGTCAGTGAGGCCGCGTATGGTAGCAGTTCAGGCAGAAAATTGCAAACCTATTGTAGACACTTTTCACCAGGGTCGCACAGATTCGGATTTTTATGAAAACGCTTCTACGATAGCCAATGGCATGTGCGTGCCCAAGGCTTTCGCCGACCATCTGGTGCTCAAAGCGATCTATGAAAGTAAGGGTACGGCAATATCCGTCAGTGATGAAGAAATGATCCTGGGTGTGAAAGAGATGGCTAAGGAGGAAGGACTATTTGTAGCCCCGGAAGGAGGATCTTTACTGATAGCCCTTAAGAAATTGTTGATGTCAGGTTGGATTACACCCGATGAATGTGTGGTATTGGTGAATACCGGGAGTGGTTATAAGTATGTGGAGAATTTGTAGTTTAAAGTGATTGGTAACTTTGCTTCTTCAGTCGAGAGTCTATCAGCAAACTTTATGGGTCCGACTCGATTTCCTCGGACGATAGTGTTGTATTATAATTAAAGAATACAGTTTCAAAACTTCGAGAGTCTATCAGGAACTGAGTCGATCACTTAACGGAAACCGGAAGGATGCATCTCGTCAAAATCCGTGGCCTTCTGGAACTTTCCAGCTACTGCCAAAATTGTGGCTTCATCAAAAAGGTTTCCTACCAGGGTAATAGAAGTGGGGTGCCCATCTTCATCAAGACCATTAGGTATAGCAACCGCAGGATGACCGGTTAAATTAGTAATCAACATTTGACGACCGCCAAAAGTGGGTGAAATTAGTACATCAAGGTCTTTCATAATTTCATGCATTCGTTCGATCAATACAGAGCGGTGACGGTTGGCTTGAAGGTATTCTACCGCAGGGATAAACCGGCTTTGACGTAATGAATTCGCTCTCGACTGCTTGTCTTGCTGTACCATTAGGCTATCTCGCCCAGATCTGACTAATTCTTCAAAGAATGCTCCTGCTTCGGATCTTAAAATGATGTCAAATACATTGTAAGGAATTTTTTGAGGCAGCGTTACCGGCCGAAAATCGGCTCCCATTGAGCGGAAGATCTCAAGGGTTTTTTCATTGTTGACGGAATTGCTTGAAGTGTCACTTTCAAATTGATCAATGAGATATCCTATTCTTAAATCGGCCAACTCTATTTCTGGTTGAAAATTAAACGGTGCATCCCTTGTGGTGCGATCTCGGAGATCTTTTCCTCTTATTGCGTCGAAAACGAGGGCGCAATCCAAAACACTTCGGCAAATGGGTCCGGGTTTGTCCATGGTCCAGGACAAAGGCATTGCCCCAAAACGACTCACGGTGCCGTAGGTTGGCCCCGATCCTGCAGAGGACCCGCTGGCTCCTTGCTCCAGATCCCAAGGATTTTTCGTTTGACCGCCAAACCATACATCTCCCCGGGCCAGTGCACCCGAAGTAAGTTTAGCGATGAGCACAGCACCTGCCTCCTCCAGTTTTTCCACGATGGCGGCATTGTAGTCAAGGACTTGGTCCTTAAATGGCATTGCTCCCCAAGTGGTCTTATAGCCCTCTACCGCAAACAGGTCTTTGATTCCATATGGAATTCCATGTAAAGGCCCACGGTAATCGCCATTGGATATTTCCTTATCGGCAATTTTTGCCTGTTTTAGACCAAGTTCTTCCGTTAGGGTTACAACACTTAATAATTTTGAGTCATACTTTTTGATGCGGTCGATATAGTATTTGGTCAGAGCGAGAGAAGTGATTTTTCTGGTTCGAATCAGGGTTGAGAGTTGGGCCACGGTAAAAAAAGCAAGATTATTGGGATTTGCTGGTAGTAAGACATTCTCTGACAGTTGCCAATCAATTGCTCTTTGACCCTCGTTGTAAGTAAATCCGTTTGGGAGAGGATCAAAATAAAGAGGTGGAACAATGTCATTTTGAAGATTGGAACTATGTGCCCGCATGGAGTCATAGCCCTCCAGGTTTTGTTCCAGGTAAGTCAGCATCGTATCTTTTTGGGTGCCTGAAAATTCTATGCCTATCAACTTTTGAGCGCCATTCATATCAATTGGTAGTAACTGGCTTTCCCTAACACCCAAAGAGAATCCGGTTATCAGTGCAAAAAGAGAGAAAACAATAACCTTTATTGTACTATTCATTTATTAAAGATTGAGAAGAAAAGGTACAAGCTATTTTACCATATAAATGGTCCTTTTATACGAGTGGGCACTAACTTCGCCGTTTATTTAAATGACTGAAAGACATTGGACAAAAGGAAACTTATACCTGTAGGAATTGTAATCATACTTCTGTTTATATGGAAGTATCAAACAGACAATCGATTGACAAACTACACTGAGTTACGAGGTAAGACAATGGGTCCAATTGACTACAATATCAAATATTTTGATGAAGAATGGCGAGATTTTCAGGTTTCTGTTGATTCAATATTGAACGCCCTTAATCAATCACTTTCCACATACATTGAAAATTCTGAGATCAGTATTTTTAATCGAAATGATACCCTGAATTTTGCTGGCCCTTATTTCTACTCCGTTTTGAAATTAAGTCAGGAAGCATTTAGCATTACTTCCGGGGCGTTTGATCCTACAGTAGCTCCCCTGGTGAATGCCTGGGGTTTTGGTCCGGGGAGAAGGAGAACGATAGACAGTCTGGACATCGATTCTCTCAGAAATTTAATAGGATTCAAAAAGATATCATTTGAAGAAAATCAGGTAAGAAAAGAGCCCAATGTGCAATTGGATTTCGGCGCCATTGCCAAGGGATATGCTGTTGACGTGCTTTGTGAATTTCTTGAGTCCAAAGGAATGAAGGATTACATGGTTGAGATTGGCGGAGAAGTAAGATGCAGTGGTCGAAATCCGGAAGGGAAAGCATGGAGGATAGGTATTGAAGATCCGACGGTTTCATTGTTGGAGCGTGAACTCTTTGCCACGGCAATAATTGAAAATGGTTCAATAGCCACATCCGGAAATTACCGCAACTTTTATGAAAAGGATGGAAAGAAATATGTACATACCATCAGCCCATTCACTGGGTTTCCGGTAGAGCATTCGTTACTAAGTGTTTCGGTATTTAGTAATAAATGTATGAAGGCTGATGCCTTGGCGACTGGTTTTATGGTATTGGGGATAGAAAAATCATTGGAAATTGTCAATCATCTGGATTCGGTGGATGCCTTCTTCATTTATGCTGATCACTCCGGGGAATTGCATGGTTTAGCGACGAAGGGCGCTGAGGACCTGATCAGGAGACAGTTTTAACTAGATATTGTGTATTCGAGTTTTGCTTTACTTTTTGTAGTAACCTTCCTGGCGGGACTGGTTGTATTTATAGTTCCCAAATGGAAGGGTGAGTATTTCAACCTTGCACTAATCTTTTCTGGCGCTTACCTTTTTGGTATAACGGTAATTCACATTCTGCCGGAATTATTTGACCGCAATGGTTCCAGAGAATTAATTGGGTCAATGATCCTGGTAGGTTTCTTCACCCAGATCTTCCTCGAATATTTCACTTCCGGTGTCGAACATGGTCATTTACACTCCCACGATCATTCAAAAGGTCATACAATGACAACGAGTATTTCAATGCTCATTGCATTGTGTTTTCATGCCTTCATGGAGGGATCACTGCTGGCTCATCCGAGCACTATACATGAACATCACCAATCTAATGCATTGTTAATAGGAATATTACTTCATAAAATACCTGCCGCTTTTGCCCTAATGTCAGTCGTAACTTGTCATTTCAAAACAAAGCTTAAGCCCTTGATTTTTCTAGCCATTTTTGCGTTAGCATCACCTCTGGGTTTGTTGGCGAGTGATCAAATAGCTCATGACAACTTGATTTCTGACACAGGTTTTGTGATATTGTTTGCACTAGTCAGTGGCAGTTTTCTAAAAATTTCAACTACCATTTTCTTTGAAAGCAATCCGGAACATCAGCTTAGTTTGAAGAAAATTATGATTAGCTCACTTGCTGCCGGCTTGGCAATAGTTACCGAGAACCTATTCTGACCGGATGCGCCCTTAAAATAGAGGCGAACTTTTTCTCTTAAATTGCATTTATTTGGGATACAGTGAATATTTTTTCTTACATATTCGGTTCAATTGCATTGCTTACCTTATTGGGGGACAAGCTTTTTGCTCAGGAAAATGTCGAATTTCGGGGGCAGATCCTTAGTACGAGTGACTCATTACCCATTCCATTTGTCAACGTATATACTGAAGGTTATAATAAATTCGCAGCTTCCAATGCAGCTGGTGATTTTAGCATCACGATTTCACAGGGTGATACTCTTAACTTCTCGGCGGTTGGATTTGGACCTAAACAATTAATTGTTTACTCAATCTCGGGCATTGAACATAAGATCTATTTGTCACAAGTAACTTATCAATTACCAGGATTGACTATTTATGGGAGAAATCATATGGATGGATTTTTTGAACATGACAGATTATATAATCCCCAAACGGAGAGAACTTTCGAACAAAAATTTCCAAAGCCTTCGATCGGACTGGCTCCTGGTGGAGCCGCGGTTACCGGATTGATAACCTCCCTTGCTAATCTATTTAATTCCGAATATCAACAACTCAAGAAATTATGGGAAATTGAAAAAGATGAATACCCCTATTTTAGAAGGTTGGAGCTAATACATATTCGATTGACACCCCAGTACATTACCCTGAATACCTCATTGCACAAAGATGAAGTAAATGGCTTCCTGGATTTTTGGAAACCGGGTCTTGAATTTATGGAAGAAGCCAACGACTATCAATTGCTCACTGCCGTACAACAACAGGAGAAGAATTATATTCGGCGGATGAAGGAAAATAACCAGGGAATGGTCTCCACTATAGAGCTACGCAAACTGTTGGATAACTATAAGGGCAATTAAACCTTTATTCTTTCCCAATCCATTTGTTATAGACCAACCCGGTAACTATTATTGAGGCCTTTTTGACACAACAGGACATTTTCAATGAGTTTTCTTGAGCAATTGGCGATTGATGCAGCCAATTTTATTTGGGGCACTCCACTATTAATTCTATTGATGGGCGGAGGCTTTTTCTTCATGATCTATTCCAGGTTTTTGCCTTATAAATATTTTGGTCATTCCGTTGCCATTTTAAGAGGGAAATATCACAACGAAAATGATCCCGGACAGATAAGCCAGTTTCAAGCGTTATCCGGAGCGCTGGCCGCGACCGTCGGTATGGGTAACATAAGCGGTGTAGCTGTAGCCATAGCAACCGGAGGGCCGGGAGCAGTTTTTTGGATGTCAGTCAGTGCGCTGGTTGGCATTGCCACCAAGTTCTTCACTTGTACATTGGCTGTAATGTATAGGGGAAAAGATTCGGAGGGCAACATACAGGGAGGGCCGATGTATGTAATAGTTGAGGGCCTGGGGAAAAAATGGAAACCACTAGCTATATTTTTTTGCGTAGCAGGTTTTTTTGGAGCCACGCCAATTTTTCAAGCCAATCAGTTAATCCAGGTGGTACATGATGTCATGCTCTATCCTGCGGGAATTGCTTCCCCGGACAGCCTGGTTTCTAATGTTATAGTGGGTGTGATCATTACTATTTTGGTGGCCATTGTAATCTTTGGTGGTATTAAACGAATTGCAGGCGTAGCTTCTAAACTGGTTCCTTCCATGGTACTACTTTATGGCTTCGGGGTTTTATTGATCATGATCAGGTATTACGAAAATGTAATACCAAGTTTCCTTTTGATCTTAAGAGATGCCTTTACAGCAGAGGCAGCCCTTGGAGGTGCGGTAGGAATGATTATTCTTACCGGGGCAAGAAGAGCTGCTTTTTCTAATGAAGCTGGAATTGGCACCTCTCCCATGATGCACGGTGCCGCTCAAACAAAGGAGCCGGTAAGAGAAGGATTGGTAGCAATGATGGAACCCTTTATTGATACCATGGTGGTTTGTACACTTACCGGATTATCAATTTTGGTCACGGGAGCCTGGCAGAACGGTGACTCAAATGGCATAAGTTTAACGACCAGGGCGTTCGAATTAGGAATTCCGGGCTTCGGACCTTATATCCTAATGACCTGTGTAACCATATTCGCGATAACTACCATTTTCGGATTAGCATACTACGGAAGAAAGTGTTTTTCATTCCTTGTTGGCGTTAAATATGGTGAATATTTTAACTACTGGTATATCATGTTGATCATCCTCGGCTCCGTACTGAGCCTGCAAGCGGTCTTTAGTTTCATAGATTTTGCCTATGCATTAATGTCAATTCCAACTGTGATATCTGCTGTCTTATTAGCGCCAAAAGTAAGGCAGGAAGCTAAGGCCTATTTTAAAAGACTGGAACAAGAGAAAAACACTTAAGGGCACCACCAGAAACCCTATAAACACCACACTTCGTTAAATAAGCTTCACCGTAGCCCAACGTCAAAGAACATCTGCCTTGATTGGATGTTTCTCTATAATGCTGAGACCGGATGGGGTTTTTAGAGGCGTCCTTAATTGTCATTTGTCTGACTGGTTGTTTGTATGGTGCTTTTTTTAATGATACTCATAATCCTGGAGAACTCTCGTTCTGTGATTTTTCTGTCGCTAATGATGTTTTTAATTTCTTCAGCCTGTTTATCACCCAAATTAATATCTCCTTTCTGATGCCGAATTTCGATTAAAGACTGCATGTCCTCTATTCGATTTTTGAGGATCAAAAATTGATTCTCATTAATATTTCCTTCTTCCAGCGCATGGCTGATCAATTCCTTCTGTTCAATTAATCGGGTTTCTAACTTGTAATGACCCTCGACGTATTCTTTGATCAGATCGTTAGTCTGGTAGAGTATGTTTTTAAATCGTTGTTTTTTTCTGTTAGAAAGGATCTTACCAATAATAGCAGATGCCAGGGCTACCAAAATACCTCCAATCAGTCCGATTTTGTCCCAGAGACCTGACCCCTTCCAAAAGTCCTTGCTGAATATGTTGTAATTATTTGCTACCTCCTCATTTCCTGAATACAAAACACTTGACTGACCAATCGGCGTTTGTAGGTTATTGCAACCGGCGCATTTTTTGTAAATTCAGTATTCTTTTTAAAAAAAAATGTTGAGTGAAGTTGTCAATTGAATTTCCTGTTTATCAAGAGAAATACTTTGACCATTAGGGTGGCCTACATCAAATTGATAGTCTGTTCCGGTAATTCCATCATCGGTTCCATATGTGATAAACCAGTCTTCTCCATTAAAGAGAAGTTCTGTAGTGAGGGGAAGACTCTTCAATAACCATTGTGAAAACTCAATAGGCATTTGCTTTCGAAAATTCTCAACCTCAATTTCACCGTCACCGATAAATTTATTATTCAGTTTTATTTGATAATTGAAGATTCCTTCCTCAGTTGAAAACAGGTCTACAATACATTTGTATGTTGCATCTCCCTCCTCAATTAGTACGTTCCCAAATCGGTGACTGTTTTGCAATTCCTGCTGTATTCTGCCCTCCAGAAGTAATATTAAATCTTTGTTATCCAGAATTTCCATGGCATTTTCCGTGGGATTTATACCAACAACTACGGAGGGCTTTACACGAACAATCCGCATATATCTCCGGAGTTCGTTGTAATAATTGTCGTCCTTTGGAACGATCTGTGTTACATCCAAAGGGTTATCAAATAGCGGTCTTGCCTCCGGATCTTTATGAGCATTAAAGAGCACATTTTTCAATTCCTCTCTTCGTTCAGCGGTAAGTCCGGGGGCAAACACATACGCATGATAAGGGACAACAAATTCAGACAGTATATTGAATTGAGGTTTATTTAGTACAGTATATGCTTTGAAACGACGATCATCAACTGCAATTGCATCTACCAGACCAGAGTCTAACGCCAAAAGTGAAGTTGTGTGGTCGCCCGAGAATGTATAATTCAAATACCCGGCATCAATGTCGATATTGTTCTCAGTCAAGATACCATTTGGAACCTTAAACCCGGAAGTTGATGTTTGTTTGACGAAGAGAAATTTAGATTCTTTAAGATCTGAAAAGTGCTCAATTTCAGGTGTTGTCAAAATATAGCCATTGTAATATTCTTTACCTTGTACCATATGTGTGGCAAAGACCGAAATTTCAGGGAAATCAATTTTGGCTTTTAAATAAGGGAAGACAGTAAATATACCAATGTCGAAATCTCCACGATTTAACCTGAATC
The DNA here is from genome assembly GCA_963664285.2 of Cyclobacteriaceae bacterium. Lineage (GTDB taxonomy): Bacteria > Bacteroidota > Bacteroidia > Cytophagales > Cyclobacteriaceae > JAJCYL01. The sequence goes on along the minus strand of CAXXNX010000047.1, from coordinate 47,332 downwards.
CCAGGTCATTTTCATCTACAATTTCCAACTGAGAACTGGTTCCGATCTGTGTTGCTACGTGCTCCATTAGAGGAGTAAAGGTTTGGTCTACTTTTCCCCGAGATTTGTATTCGATAATCCCAACCCGAAATTTATCCTGGGCGTTTGTATAAAAAGAAAAAAAGCTGACAACTAAAAGCAGGCAAAGAGATAGTAGTTTCATTGGTTAATGTGAAAAGGAATAACCAAATTAATTAATTAGAACTTAATCCTACTAGTTCATTTACATTACAACACCTGTTTTGTTTCTTGGCCAATATTTGTGCTGAAAACTATTAGGGAAGACATGTAAACATGGCGAAAATCTTAATTTGACAAAGCAGGCTTAATTATTTTGGCTAAGTTCTAAATAACACAGTAATTATTATCTTCGCTATATGATGTCAAGTCAAGAGATCAAAAATTTATTTGCACAATTGCCGATAAGTTCCCAAACCGAATTGTTGGATGAGTTGCTCCAGGAGCAGGAATTACAAGGCAAAGTATTGATTGCCGCTCAACAACAAATAGCAGAGAAAAGAAAGAAGAAACCCTGTCCAAATTGCACAAGCGAGAAGGTATATAAGAGGGGCAGACAAAAAGGTGTGCAGATGTATCAGTGCAATGAATGTAAAAGATGGTACAGTGAAACAACAGGGACACCTTTGTATGACATCAAGCTTAAATCAAAATGGCAATCTTATCTGCGCTGCATGGAGCAGGGCATGCCGATAAAAAAGATAGCAAAACAAATCGGAATAAGCATCCAGACAAGCTTCGACTGGCGGCATAAGATATTGGAGTTCACTAAATGAGTTTGTTCCCGAACAGTTATCCTCGGAAGTAGAATGTGATGAATTGGAACTGGCACTTAACAACAAGGGCAGTCGAAATTTAGATAGGGCAGCAAGAAAGAGGGGAAACGATTTCATACGGAATATGGGAAAGGAAGAGGTCACAGTTGTCCAGGTAGTAACAGCGGTTGAACGCAAGGGGGAGAAGTACCTTAAAGCTGTCGCATCAAAACGGCTGAGCAAAGAAGAAATTTCAAAGGCATTGGATGGGAAGTTGGCCTACGGTGCAACCTTGATTACAGATAAGCACCCTTCTTATAAGGCTTTTGCCAAAGACAACCCCTCCCATAAAGCACAAAGCGCTATTGGCCAAAGATCATGTGGATAGAGATGATAAAACAATCCATCTGCAAAAAGTAAACAATATTCACACTCAACTTAGGACATTCTTACGCCCATTCAATGGTGTCAGTTCCAAATATTTGCAAAACTACCTGAATTGGTATGCTTATGCTGACCGAATAAGAGAGAGTAAAACAACTTTGAAACAATGGTTTCTGACTATGCTATTAACGGATCAAGCCTATCATCTGTATGAGCTATTTAAACAAAATGCTGTTATAATTAGAACTTAGCTATTATTTTCAATAAATTGTCTTCCATGAAAAGCCTGTTAACATTAATATCATTGTCGGGTGTGCTTTATTTAACTGAAGCACAAACTTTACTTCGACCTGACCGGGTGTTCGACGGGACACAAATGCAAGATTGGGTAGTTTTAGTGGAGGGCAATAGAATTACTTATGCAGGAAAGGAGTCCGGATTAAGTAATGGCAAAGAATTTAGCGAAATCAAACTATCAGGGTTGACCCTTTTACCAGGCTTGATAGAAGGACATTCCCATATTCTATTGCATCCTTACAATGAAACATCCTGGAATGACCAGGTTTTGGTTGAATCGCATGCTGAGAGAGCAGTTCGGGCAGCCAACCATGTAAAGGCTTCATTGATGGCTGGAATAACTACCATGAGAGATCTTGGCTCTGAAGGAGCCGGATATCTTGATGTGGGCGTCAAACAAGCAATAAATAAAGGTGTGATCCCCGGACCAAGATTAATTGTAGCGGGACCGGCCATTGTTGCAACCGGCAGTTATGGACCCAAAGGATTCCATGACGGCGTAAAAGTACCTCTTGGTGCTGAAACAGCTAATGGCTATGACGATATTATAAAGGTAGTGCGTAATCAGATTGGCAAGGGAGCGGATTTTATTAAAGTTTATGCAGATTATCGATGGGGCCCTAATGGGGAAGCCAGACCAACTTTTACCCAGGATGAAATTGCACTTATGGTGAAAGTCGCTGAAAGTAGCGGAAGATATGTGGTTGCCCATGCCGCCACGGTTAAAGGCATGAGGAGAGCAACTCTTGCTGGAGTGAAGACCATTGAACACGGTGATGGAGGCACTAAGGAAGTTTTTGATTTGATGAGGGTGAACAATGTCACTTTTTGCCCTACTCTAGCCGCCGGGGATGCAATTCTGCAGTATAATGGTTGGAAAAAGGGTTCGGATCCGGATCCGGAAAGGATTGTAAATAAAAAACAAAGCTTTAAAATGGCATTAGAATCAGGTGTCAAAATGTGCTTTGGAAGTGATGTGGGTGTATACCCTCATGGTGATAATGTTAGAGAGCTAGAAATGATGGTAGAGTACGGAATGAAGCCTATTGAAGTATTGGTAGCTGCTACTTCTGGCAATGCCGGGACATTTCACCTGGAAAAGCAATTAGGTACGATTGATAACGCCCTGTTAGAAAATTTAATTACCTAAACGCAAAGCAAGTGCTACAAAGGAAAATTGCACTTATTACTTGAACTTACATTTGTAATGAAAGATGTGGTGATTTATTTAAATGAATGATCAATGTAAAATCGATTATTCAAATGGAGTTTAATCCCTATCAATGATTTTCTATCCGCATGATAAAGCGTGTTTCAGAAGGTTGAGCAACTTTTTGAAATCCGGCCTTTTTAAAGGAATTGACAAACCCTATCCAAGCAAAAGCCGAGGGCATTTCATTTATTTTGGGTATTATGGGGTAAGCTTCAACGATAGAAGTACCATGATTAAATGCAAATGAAGTGGCTTCTCGTATGAGTTTTATAGACAAACTTTTTCGCCTGTAATTTTTATCAACAAACGAGCAAGTAATACTCCAAACGGATCTATTGTCAAACTTCTTGAATAATCTTGAACTCTCCAGTCTAATAAATGATGATCTAGGCGCAACAGAGCACCAGCCAATGGGAATTCCATTGTCGAATGCCAACACTCCAAGGGGCACTTCATGCTTAATTATAATTAAATTGTGTAGTTTCAATTTGTTCACCATACCCTTGCTATGCCCAAATTCTTTATGTGTAAGTCGCCATAGCATGCACCAGCACCCACCGCAAGCGCCCTTCTCACCAAATAGGTTTTGCAAATCAGACCATGTTTCGTTATTAAGTGGTTTGAAATTTATCATTTTACCTTGGATACATGGATGTGGATGATTCATTCATCGTGTTCCTTGATAAGCACATTGGTCTCTTCAGTTAATTCATTTGCTCTTGCTCTTTAGACCCATATATCCCCCGATTGTGATAAGTTACAATTGCCGATATATTACTGAGCATTTGCACCGTGGGTTGCAGCTCTTGAAACAAACTTACCCGGGAACGCCCTTTGTTCAATGACCATTCAAATTCTTCCCTGTCATCCGTTTTCCCATCTATTCGGTAGGGAGATGACGGCACAAAAAGAGTAATGTCATCGTGAATATAACTAAAGTATTCTTCAGAATTATTTGACTCAAAGGATTCATTCCATTGCTTTATAACTGCTAATACTTCTTCTTCAGGCTGTCCTGTTAAATGAGGGATATCATTTTGTACATGAGGGTTAGTACTCACAATAATCATAACCGAAATTAAACCGATTAACCTCATTCAATTCAAAATTACGTTGGGTAAATATGAGTATTAAGCAATTAATTTATTTTAGAAATCTTGCTCTTCTTGTATTGGGATGGAGAAATACCGGTTCTATTCTTAAAAGCGTATGAAAAATTTTCAAGGCTATTAAACCAATTTCAAATGCCGTGAGTGTTACTTTTTCTCCCCTAGCAAGTAATCGCTTGGCTTTTTCTAGTCTCACAGCTACAAGGTATTCATGTGGAGAGAACCCCGTTTTTTGTTTGAAAATTCTGGTGAAATGAAATAAGCTAGTATTGGCAATAGCTGAAAGATCCTGCATCCGAAGATCCCAGGACTATAAGTATAAATGTAGTCTTTAGCAGCATCTATTTTGGCACTTTGCCATGGATTTGAATCGTATGATTTCGATGTTGTTGATTGAAGATCCGGAACAATTTGAAAGAGAATTTCGTGGAGTAATTCATCAATAAACAGTTGACTTGTTTTTGAATATGCAGCTAGAAATGTTCGCAATAGAAACTCAATTTGTGGGGTGCGTTTCAGTCGTTCTATAGTTTGTGTTGTTTTAGAACTCCATTTGCCAGGATAGGATGATCTCTCAAAAGTTGAAAAGGAGAGCGTAACATCAGTAACATCATGAGTGAGTGTAGGGAATTTAAATACCTGAAATTCAATATCCCCAGCTTCAATTAGAACGTCGTTGGTATCAATCGTTTGATCAAATCGACCGGATTTATATCTGAAGCAAGATTTAATGGGAAAGGAAACAGAAGTAAAATGGTTGTAATCCTTTTCTGTATACATTTCCTGATATTCGGAAGATATAAGAAGAGCGGAGACTATATTTGATTGATATAAATAATCGATTCTAAGCACTCAATTATCTTACTCTTACATGTGGGCTATAATTAAATATAGTGAATTGGGGATAATGAATTCAGAACAGAATGACGAATAGTCCTCTCACACTAGAGAAGCAAGACAGTGTTGGGGTAATATGGATGGATGCTCCAGGTGAAGAATGGAATAAGATCACTATCGAAACCGAGGAGTATTTCAAGTCGATAATGGAGGAAATTGAAACAGATCCTGACATCCGGGCTGCGGTGTTAATCAGCCGTAAAAAAGGATTTATGGCAGGTACAGATATTGAAAGATTCTTGCAAATGAAGCCGGGTGAAGCGACGGAAACAGCTTTGGCTGGTCATGCAATGTTGAACAGGATAGAAGATTCCAAAAAACCCTACGTTGCCGCTATCCATGGTGCTTGCAGGGGAGGTGGATTGGAAATTTCTCTTGCCTGTGCCGGACGAGTGGTTTCCAATCACTCCAGTACTGTCCTGGCCTTACCGGAAGTTAAGCTGGGCCTGCTACCTGGTTTGGGAGGAACCAGGAGGTTGCCTCAAACAATTGGCATCCAAAAAGCACTTGATGCCATACTAACAGGTAAAAATTTATATGCCTATAGGGCTTACAAAATGGGCCTGGCGGATGAAGTGATTGATCGAACGAAGCCACTGACCGCTGCTATCAAACTGGCTTTAAAGATTGCCGAAGGGAAGTATAACTGGAAAGACAAAAGGGCGTTTACCGAAAAGCTGCTTGAAGGGAATCCGATTACCAGGTATATAATTTTTAAAAAAGCAAAGCAAATTGCCCTGGCTAAAACTTACGGCAATTATCCGGCGCTGGCCAAAATAATTGAATCAATCAAATATGGAACCACCCATAATAGAGAGGAAAGCACGAAGAAGGAGACTGAACTATTTGATCAGCTTCTTACCAGTCCGGCAGCGTTTCAGTTGATCAATATTTTTTTCGGCATGAATTCACTTAAGAAAAACCTTCATAAAGACAAGGCTAAGAAAGTGGGAACAGTCGGAGTTTTGGGTGCAGGTTTGATGGGTGAGGGCATTGCCGAAGTAAGTGTTAATAATGGCCTGGAAGTGTTGATGCGAGACATTAATCCCGAAATGTTATCCAGGGCGCGAAAAAATATCTGGCAATCGTTTCAACAGAAAGTAAAGTACAAGTCACTGCTTCATGCCGATGCCGAAAAACTAATTAACCGGGTCACGGCCAACCTTGATTTTAAGGGTTTTAAAAAAGCGAATGTGGTGATAGAAGCGGTCTTTGAAGACCTCGACTTGAAACATAAAGTACTGGCGGATGCTGAGGATCAAATCTCAGATCAATGTGTATTTGCTTCCAATACATCGTCACTGCCCATTACTAAAATTGCTGAAAAAGCAAAAAGACCGGAAAATGTAGTGGGCATGCACTATTTCTCACCTGTGCCCAAAATGCCGCTGCTGGAGATTATTATTACTTCAAAAACAGCTGATTGGGTTACTGCCACTGCTTTGGAAGTTGGGGTCAGGCAAGGTAAAGTTTGCATCGTGGTCAATGACGGGCCTGGATTTTACACTACGAGGATACTTGCTCCTTATATGAATGAAGCCTTGCTAATGTTTGAAGAAGGTGGGGACATTTTACAAATCGACCGGGCAATGAAAAAATTTGGATTCCCTGTTGGCCCATTCACTTTAATGGACGAGGTAGGGATTGATGTGGGCGCTCATATCAACCGAGGTGATCTTGGGAAAATGTTTGCACGGCGAGGTGGCAGGGCAAGTTCTTTAATGGAAAAGATGAGTGAGGCCGGATTTAAAGGCAGGAAGAATATGAAGGGGTTTTTGGCCTATAACCAATCAGGGAAAAAACTTAAAGGGAAGGTGAATCCGGAGACTCAAAAATTCATTAACCCTGCCGGGAAGAGTTTTACAAGCGAAGAAATCCAACAGCGTCTATCTTTTATGATGATCAATGAAGCAGCTCACTGCCTGCAGGAAAATATAATTCAATCTCCCCGGGATGGAGATATAGGCGCAGTCTTTGGCCTGGGATTTCCTCCATTTCGAGGCGGGCCTTTCCGTTACATTGAGGCGGAGGGAGTTGATAACCTGTTAGGCAAAATGAATGATTTGACAGGTAAATATGGGGATCGGTTTAAGCCAGCGGAGATCCTTGTAGAACAGAAAGCGACATTTTACCGGTGATGTTATTCATTATTTATATAAACCTGGCCTCTGGGCGAGATTTTATAGCCGGTCTCCAGGCTTATGGCCAAACCAAGATTTTTCAGCTTTCGAATATTTGTTTTGAGCCAACCTTTTTCCACTTCTAACTGATCAGCGAAATCTTGCGCTCTTTTTCCGGGATTGGCGGCAATCAGTTGAAGTACATCACCTGTCCAGGGTCCAATTTTCGATCTTTTATCAAACCTGCTCAATCGCTCCCTGATCTCCGAAATTTCTCCTTGCAAAAAGTCAACGCTGTTTCGAAGGGCGATTCTTGGATCTTCTCCTTCGAGGTGGAATCTTATTTTGAAGAGATGTCCTGCATTACAATTCAGCACTTCCTGGTAAAATGATTCTCTATCCTGGTATCCGGCTGCCAGCAATTCTTTTTCTCCTATTTGCGACTCCTCAATAGATTCAATGCCATCAATTCTCAACACACCGATTACTGTATTTAGGGTGCCCCCTTCTTTGACCGACGGCCTTGTCCATTTTCGGAAGGCAGTGTTTACTTTTCCTTCCTTTACCAGGGCCAGTGTTTTCATTTTGAAAAGCATATTATCTGAATTTCATGAAAAGTGGGAAGTGATAATAACATGGAATCATTGCATGACTATTAGGGACTTCAAAAGTGAAACTCAATCGGTTGAAATAATTATTTCCCACCGAAACGCCCATCGCCATTTAATTTCATACCTCTCAATGCCCGCTTGATTTAATAGCTCAATTATTTCATTTTTCCGAAAAGCCCTGGCCACCGAAAGAGGAGCATCGTATTTCACCATGGAAGACTTTGAAAACAGCTTGGTGAGAATTTTAATTGAATAATAGGCCAGCCAATGACGATGGAGGTCATTAATCACTACACCAATGCGGGCCTGTTTCTTGAAGTTGGACAATAGGTAAATCAATTCTTCTTCAGTAAAATGATGCAAGAACAAACTGCAATGGATAATGTCAAAATTCTGGGTTCTGAATTCTTTGGTTAAAATATTTTGAGTTTTGAATGAAATATTTTGAATACCCTTTAAATTCTTTCGGGCATAGTCGATGATAAACGGATTAGCATCTATACCCACTAATTCAAAATGTTTGTTATGCTTTTCTCCCCAATGATTAAATAATTTTAATATATCACCTCCGCCGCAGCCCAAGTCGGCCACTTTGAAGACCTGTCCATTTTTGTCATTCAAAAGCGCAATTAGCCCATGTAGGCTTATCTTATTCCCACCTAATTTTGAATTAATTACCTCAAGTTCACGTAACGTTTGTTCCACAATCTGACCTTCGCAAGTGAAGTCGTCCATAATCTCCATTACTCTGCTTCGTGTCTTGAATTTTGGCATGGTCTGCGAAAATAATCTCGGTTATTTTGTCAAACGAATAAGCTTTGAAATAACTGGCTTAAAGTAGGTATCCTTGACTTATGATATATTAGTTAATAAACATGAAAAAAATGAATAAAGATTTCATCAGCTGATTCAAATGATCGAATTAAATTTGAACAATAGAATTAGTTTAAGTTTTTGGAGGCTTCAGTAAATACCAGTTCCTTGTAGGGTTAGTCAAAGTTCGGCATTTTCCGATCCTTTCAAGATATAAATATTTTCCCCAGATTTCTCATACTGCACAGAGATAGTAGGCATTTTTTCCATCAATTTGGGAGCCACATTTTCAAGATCGATAATTACATGCGGGAGATTGCTTTCAAAATTTTTGAATACATCTGTTAACACATCATAGTAGTCGAGATTTTGCAAATGAATTTTAGAAAGTTGCCAATTAAGATAGGGTGTAGCGAGCGATGCATTTTTATAATGAGATAGCTGATTCCCCAACACTAGAATTTTTTTGTCAACGACTAATTGGTCAAAATCAGAATGGGTGACTTCTAAAGAAGTAAAATCAACTAATTGCCCCAACCATTGGAGGTTTTTATCAATAATATACTGATAGCTAAAATTTAAGACCAGAAACAGGACGAAGACTATTTCAGCCTTAATCCTCTTTTCAATCAAAAGGAAAAAATGACTAAGAAAAAATACTATTACCGGAAGGAAATAGATAAGATTGGATGATGAAAGAGTTGGCTCGAAAAACAATGTTACAAAAGCCATCAACAGAGTTAAGAGCATCACTGACTGAAATTTCACCTGGAAGTTTACATAGTACTTTCGGCTGTATAACTTAAAAAAAGAAAGGATAAAAAATGCACCGGGAACCAATAATACTAAACTGAGGGAATTGACGGCCAGAAAGGGAGACCTCTCAAGCGCAAAAGAAGCATGGAAAAATTGATAGTAGAATTCTCGCCCGGTATCATGCCAGTAATAATAGATTACCACAATGAGAATTAACTGGAAATAGCCAAAGGTCATCAGTAAAAGCCGCCTGGGTATAGCGTTCGAAAAAAGAATAAGAGATAGAAGGGTTGAAACCAGGAATAGAAAAGAAGGAAAATGGAACAGTGTGGAGAGGCCTAAGTAAAGACCTGTATTAAGGAACAGTTCATCTTTTGTAAAATTGTCAATACGCTTGAAAATGTTGTTAATCGCAAGTAATACAAAGGTAACACTCATCAATTCCGGGGAAAGCGTCAGAAATTCGAAGTTTGATGACATACATGTGACATAAATGAGCGCAGGAACATAAGAATTTTCGTTGAACGCTTTGTTAATTAATAAGAGTCGATTGAAAATTATTGCCTGCACGAATACCAGGAAAAGGGAGAGTAGTTGATATGTAAGCTGTGAACGGCCGAAGAAAAAATCAACTACTTGATAAGTGAAGGCTGACAACGGGCCGGTATTGTCCCAAATATCTCGGTACATTATTGCTCCACTCGACATCGCCTCTCCGACCAACATCCAATTCAATTCAGGGATAATCAGAGGAATTCCCGATAGAATAAAAGGCAATCTGAAGATCAGTAACAGAAGAAAAACAAATATTAGTCTGTAAGGGTCGTTTATTCTGAAAAAACTGAGCAACTTGGGAAATTAAAGGACAAAGATTGATTGGATTAAGCGAAAGACAAAGGTGCTTTCTCATTAATAATTACCTTTTATCGCTGATCTTTGTTTGTTTACCTTGTATACGATATGGAAAATAAGCGGCTACAGAAATATTCAAGAATGATTCAGAAGGAATTAGGAGAGATTTTCCAGCGTAATATGACTCACCAACTTGGCTCAATGATGGTGTCAGTCACCCAAGTTAGGATGAGCCCCGATCTTGGATTGGCCAAAGCTTATCTCAGCTTTGTACTCAATAAAGATTCTGATATGGCATTAGATCGTGTAAACCATCACAAGCGTGAAATTCGAAGAGAGTTAGGGAAAAGAATCGGTAAGCAGGTCCGTGCGATTCCTGAATTGGCTTTCTTCCATGATGACAGTTCAGACTATGCCGCACGAATGGATAGATTGATATCCGGACTGGACATTCCGAAAGCGAGCGACAATAAAGAGGAAGAAAATTAAAAATTAGGGCTAAGTTCTAAATAACACAGCAATTATTATTATCTTCGCTATATGATATCAAGTCAAGAGATCAAAAATTTATTTGCACAATTGCCGATAAGTTCCCAAACCGAATTGTTGGATGAGTTGCTCCAGGAGCAGGAATTACAAGGCAAAGTATTGATTGCCGCTCAACAACAAATAGCAGAGAAAAGAAAGAAGAAACCCTGTCCAAATTGCACAAGCGAGAAGGTATATAAGAGGGGCAGACAAAAAGGTGTGCAGATGTATCAGTGCAATGAATGTAAAAGATGGTACAGTGAAACAACAGGGACACCTTTGTATGACATCAAGCTTAAATCAAAATGGCAATCTTATCTGCGCTGCATGGAGCAGGGCATGCCGATAAAAAAGATAGCAAAACAAATCGGAATAAGCATCCAGACAAGCTTCGACTGGCGGCATAAGATATTGAGTTCACTAAATGAGTTTGTTCCCGAACAGTTATCCTCGGAAGTAGAATGTGATGAATTGGAACTGGCACTTAACAACAAGGGCAGTCGAAATTTAGATAGGGCAGCAAGAAAGAGGGGAAACGATTTCATACGGAATATGGGAAAGGAAGAGGTCACAGTTGTCCAGGTAGTAACAGCGGTTGAACGCAAGGGGGAGAAGTACCTTAAAGCTGTTGCATCAAAACGGCTGAGCAAAGAAGAAATTTCAAAGGCATTGGATGGGAAGTTGGCCTACGGTGCAACCTTGATTACAGATAAGCACCCTTCTTATAAGGCTTTTGCCAAAGACAACCCCTCCATAAAGCACAAAGCGCTATTGGCCAAAGATCATGTGGATAGAGATGATAAAACAATCCATCTGCAAAAAGTAAACAATGTTCACACTCAACTTAGGACATTCTTACGCCCATTCAATGGTGTCAGTTCCAAATATTCGCAAAACTACCTGAATTGGTATGCTTATGCTGACCAAATAAGAGAGAGTAAAACAACTTTGAAACAATGGTTTCTGACTATGCTATTAACGGATCAAGCCTATCATCTGTATGAGCTATTTAAACAAAATGCTGTTATAATTAGAACTTAGCTAAAATTAGTGAACCTATCCTTTTTTATTGCCCGGCGGTATTTCTTCTCTACAAAGAAGAAAACCTTCATTAATGTAATTTCAATTATATCCATTATCGCAGTTGCCGTGGGAACGTGTGTGCTGGTGATTGTATTATCAGTTTTCAATGGCATGGAGGACCTTATGCGATCCTTGTTGGGTACATTCGATCCTGAGATCAAAATAGAGGCATCTTATGGGAAATCATTTGAAGTGTATGATCGGTTATTAATTGACATTAAAGCTACTAAAGGTGTTGAAGTCGTGACTGAAGTTATAGAAGACAATGCCGTGATCAAGTACAAGAATAACCAGGTAGTTGCCCGGGTTAAAGGCGTGGCTGACAATTTTATATATCAGGGAAGGATGGAGAACGTTATGGTATATGGCAAATTCCGCTTGCGTGATGGGAACATGCGATACGCACTAATTGGGAGAGGAATACAGTACGCATTATCACTGAATCCTGGAGATAATCTATATCCTTTACAGTTTTTCTATCCTAAAAGCTCAAGATCACTTTCACTTGACCCAACAAAGATGTTAACCAGAACAAATATTCTTCTGGGTGGCATTTTTGCCATAGAGAAGCAATATGATGAGAACTATGTAATCGTACCGCTATCCTTCACTCAGGAATTACTTAATTATGGTGAAAAGCGAACTGCGTTGGAGATTAAAGTGATGGAAGAGTTTGATGTCGCTACTGTTCAAGACAGTTTGAAAAAGCTTTTGGGAGATAATTTCAGGGTTCTGAATGATGAACAACAACATAGCGATATTTACAAATTAATGAGAATCGAAAAGCTGTTTGTATTTATTATTTTCTCAATCATTTTAGGCATTGCTTCCTTCAATATTTTCTTTAGCCTTACAATGTTGGCGATTGATAAAAAGAAAGATATAGCCGTTCTTTTCTCTATGGGCGCTCCTAAGCGTTTAATTCGTCAAATATTTTTGGGTGAAGGTGCTATTATTGCCCTTGGGGGAGCAATAATGGGACTGGTTTTGGCTTGGCTGATAATATTGATACAGCAAGAGTATGGTTTTATTTCTATGGGTATGCAAACTTCAGTGCTCATGGCTTACCCAGTGAAGATGGAAATTAGCGACTTCTTTTACACCGCTTTGACAATCATGTTCATCACCTTTCTGGCCTCGATTCGGCCGGCAGTACTCGCATCAAAAACCTCGACAATTTTCGGGCTATCTTCATAAAATTTACCATTTGTGGTACTAGGCCTCCATTGAGGACTATGAGGAACCTGAACAATTCTTTATAATACTGTTAAAATTTAACCGGACTGTTAAATTTTAAAATAACGGAATCATTTGAGAGAAAATTTTTCGTTTATAGCCTTTAACAAGTAAAATACATGTTTATCACCCTGTGTTTAACTTATTTTTTTACCGATTAAAATATTTTATAAATTTTTTATGTAATCATGAGGAAGATTGCAATGATATTTTTTATGTTTATATTTAGTGAAAGGTTTCAACCGCCTTTGACTTTAGGGTCCTCGTCAGGAGGATTTCAATCATTTAAGCTATGGAAAAGAAGACAATACTTTGTGTTGACGACGAGAAAGCTATTCTTTCAAGTCTCAAATCCCAACTACGTTCTGCATTAGGTTCTCAGTTTAACATCGAAGCTGCAGACAGTCCGTCCGAAGGATTAGAAATAGTTGAAGACTATTCTAAAGAAGGCGGAATTCACATCATTGTTTCCGATTGGTTAATGCCTGGTATGAAAGGAGATGAATTCCTTGCGGAAGTTCATGAAAAATACCCCGGAATTGTAAACATCATACTTTCAGGCCAGGTGGATGAAGAAACCATCTCAAGTGCTTTTGAGAAAGCTAATCTCTTCAAGTGTTTGAAAAAGCCCTGGAAGCGTGAGGAACTTTTGACGGTGGTGCGTCAGGGTTTGGCATGCGCATAATGGCAGGAATATTTCCCAGAGAAGGTCTTAAGTAATTGTGGTATGGTTGAAAATGACTTAAACGAACTTGGAATTACAATTTTCTTAACCAATTGTTTATGAGCAAACCTCTGATATTGTGCGTTGATGATGAGAAGGTCGTTCTGGACAGCCTAAAAACCCAATTAAAAAACTTTCTGAGTAATGATTGTAAAGTTGAGATTGCTGAGAGTGGAGAAGAGGCTATTGAGATCATCGAAGACATAATAGAGGATATTGGTGAGCCCCCTTACCTGGTTATCTCTGATATGATCATGCCCCAGATGAAAGGCGATGAACTGCTGGGCTAAAATTCGCAAAAAATGTCCACAGACACTTGCAATATTGCTGACCGGCCAGGCTGAGAAAGCAGATATAATAAATGCCATTAATATAGCAGGCTTGTATCGTTACATTCCAAAACCCTGGGAAGCTGAAGATCTTAAACTTACTGTACGAGAAGCACTAACGGCTTTTGCCAATGCCCGAGAACTGGAACAGCAAAAAGAGCAGCTTATCCTGATGAACCGTGATTTAGAAAAAAAAGTAATAGAGCGAACAGAAAAAATATTGGAACAAAAGAAGGAGTTGGAAAAAGAGAAGAAAAAAACCGATGACCTGTTGCTCAATATACTTCCTAAGGAAGTAGCCGAAGAATTAAAAGAATTTGGTAAGGCTATGCCCACTTACTACGATCAAAGCACAGTGTTGTTTTCAGACCTGGTCGGATTCACACAGATAGCGGAGGAAATGTCGCCTGAGGAGTTGGTTCATCAATTGGATGCCTGCTTTCATGCATTCGATGAAATTATTGAGCGGAACAATCTTGAAAAGATTAAGACTATAGGTGATGGCTATATGGCCGCCGGTGGTTTGCCCGTAGCCAATGACACCAATCCGGAGAATGCCGTCAATGCAGCTATTGAAATGGTTGATTATATGAAAGAATTGAATAATAACAGAGGCGCAAATCAAAGTTGTTGAAAACAAAATCAATGAACGCCCTGTTAGAAAATTTAATTACCTAAACGCAAAGCAAGTGCTACAAAGGAAAATTGCACTTATTACTTGAACTTACATAAAGCTTATAATAGTTACCTCGCTTTTGTTTTTTGTTTCCTATATCGGAGTAAGTATTTATAGCTATGAGAGTTCGCAGGATAAATTAGTTAAAAAGATTTTAGAAAGTGAACTACCCGGTTCTTTGGACATTGTGTATCAGGTCATTCAAAATAAGTTGGATGTTGGGACCAAAAGGTATCTGTAATGTCCGAAGGGATATTACCTGAAATGCTGGGCAATGAATTTACAGAGGCTGCGGCTGTATCGGATTATTTGAGGCATATTACCAAATCATTGGGGATCAAATATCTGGGAGTTTATAGCAATACAGACTACATCACCGCCGAAGGTATCTCGAGTCCTGATGATTATGAAAGCCGTCATTATGAACATTTCAACCAGTTGCGGGCAACAGCTTTCACCCAACAAGACAGTAAAACAGGGAAACTGATTTTTTGGGTGAATCATAGCATAAGAAATAGTAGAGACGAAATATTGGGATCGTGCCAGGTTGGTTTTTCAATTGATGACCTTACTGAATCAATCAACGAGGAAATAACGGGTGAGGGTAATTTGTTCGTTGTGGATCAGGTTGGAACAGTCAAATCACCGGTGATATCAAACGAAGGGCAGCCCAAGCTGAAACCAATTTGGACAGAAATATTGATGAAATCACTGGAATTTCAAAGCTCAAATCCGACATTCTGAATTCGTCACATTTAATGACGGAGCATTTCAGCGCAAGCGACAAATTTTATGTCGGGACCAAATTAATCCCTTCAATTAATTGGTATGTAATTGTTGAGATCTCGGAGAATGAGATGATGGCTCCTATTTATGATCAATTTATTGTGGCTAAGTTCTAAATAACACAGCAATTATTATTATCTTCGCTATATGATATCAAGTCAAGAGATCAAAAATTTATTTGCACAATTGCCGATAAGTTCCCAAACCGAATTGTTGGATGAGTTGCTCCAGGAGCAAGAATTACAAGGCAAAGTATTGATTGCCGCTCAACAACAAATAGCAGAGAAAAGAAAGAAGAAACCCTGTCCAAATTGCACAAGCGAGAAGGTATATAAGAGGGGCAGACAAAAAGGTGTGCAGATGTATCAGTGCAATGAATGTAAAAGATGGTACAGTGAAACAACAGGGACACCTTTGTATGACATCAAGCTTAAATCAAAATGGCAATCTTATCTGCGCTGCATGGAGCAGGGCATGCCGATAAAAAAGATAGCAAAACAAATCGGAATAAGCATCCAGACAAGCTTCGACTGGCGGCATAAGATATTGAGTTCACTAAATGAGTTTGTTCCCGAACAGTTATCCTCGAAAGTAGAATGTGATGAATTGGAACTGGCACTTAACAACAAGGGCAGTCGAAATTTAGATAGGGCAGCAAGAAAGAGGGGAAACGATTTCATACGGAATATGGGAAAGGAAGAGGTCACAGTTGTCCAGGTAGTAACAGCGGTTGAACGCAAGGGGGAGAGGTACCTTAAAGCTGTTGCATCAAAACGGCTGAGCAAAGAAGAAATTTCAAAGGCCATTGGATGGGAAGTTGGCCTACGGTGCAACCTTGATTACAGATAAGCACCCTTCTTATAAGGCTTTTGCCAAAGACAACCCCTCCATAAAGCACAAAGCGCTATTGGCCAAAGATCATGTGGATAGAGATGATAAAATAATCCATCTGCAAAAAGTAAACAATGTTCACACTCAACTTAGGACATTCTTACGCCCATTCAATGGTGTCAGTTCCAAATATTTGCAAAACTACCTGAATTGGTATGCTTATGCTGACCGAATAAGAGAGAGTAAAACAACTTTGAAACAATGGTTTCTGACTATGCTATTAACGGATCAAGCCTATCATCTGTATGAGCTATTTAAACAAAATGCTGTTATAATTAGAACTTAGCTTTTATTACTAACCTTTTTATTGGTCTAGGTGTTGCCTTATTAACCATTATACTTTGTGCTCTTCTCGTTCGCAGCCTGGTAACTATTCCGTTGATCCATTTTCAAAATGGTTTGTCCCAATTTTTTGATTTCCTCAACCGTGCCACTAATAAAGCACAATTGATAGAAAATAGAAGTGATGATGAGATCGGAGCAATGGTCAAGATGGTGAATTCAAATATCGGTATCATAGAAGCAGGTATCGAAAAGGATAATCGCCTTATAATGGAAGTGACCAGCGCTTTGGATCAAATTAGAAAGGGTACATTATCAATATCACTAGAGGAAGAGGGCTGGAATTCTGAATTAAAAAAGTTGAAAGAAAGCTTCGATAAAATGATCGGAATTCTTCTGGAGAAAGTAGGCAGAGATATCAATATCATCCTTGAAACCATGAAAGAATATGGGGAACTAAACTTTACTAAAACTTTAAAGAATGCGAAAGGAGAAATTGAGGAGCAGGTTGTTGTCATGGAAGCAAGGATCGCAAAGGCCATTGAGGAGATCAGGGCGGCTGAGGAAAAGATTAAGAAACAAACGGAGAAAATAAAGTCACAAAATAAAGCACTTGAAACCAGTAAAGACCAGGCCGAAAATGCACTAGTAGAGCTCAAGTCCACACAAGCTCAGATGATCCAGTCGGAGAAGCTAGCCACATTGGGTCAGCTGATGGCCGGCATTGCACATGAAGTAAATTCTCCTCTTGGAGCAATTAATGCTTCATCGGAGAATATTCAATATGCTACAGAGAAAGCTGGCTATCTGCTACCACGTGTTATTAAAATACTTCCTCCTGAACTACTGGAGGTGTTTTTTGTCCTGGTTATGGATAGTTTTACCACTGAAAGACCAACATCCTGTGAAGTAAGAAAACTTAGAAGAGGATTGGAAAGTCGGCTGGAAGAATTGGGAGTGAAGAATGCTGATGACCTTGCTGAAACGCTGACCGAAATGAACATCTTTGAAGTCTATGAGGAGATTCTACCACTAATAATCCACAAACATGCCGGAAAGATTTTTGAAGCGGCTTTAAATCTGTCACTGGTCAGAATAAGTAATGAAAACATTAAGCAAGCGGTGCAAAGAGCGTCAAAAATTGTCTTTGCACTGAAAAAATATTCACATCAAAATGCTTATGAGGAAAAAACATCGACTGATATAGCAGACAATATTGATACTGTTCTCACTATATACTACAACCAAATGAAGTTTGGTGTGGAACTAATTAGTGTCTGTATGAAAACAGGCTAATATGCTGATTATCCATCATATTCGTATTTTTTCCATCAAATCAGCGCTGAATTATTCTCGAATCTGATTCAGTAGAATTATCAAATTCACAAATATTATCAAGAACAGTTGCGTTGTAGCCTGTTAATTGGCCATTTGAAGGTTTTCCATTCAAAAACCCCAAAGAATTCACTTTGAGATTCGCAGGCTTTTTGGTCTGTCGGGGAGTAAAATCCCTGTCCTTTTTTTGTTCATTCAGTGTAGAAAAGAAACGATTTTTTCGGTTGGTTTATCAGGATTAATCATTATATTGCATATAACCGATATAAATACAAACCATGAGGAAATCCTTCCAGCCCCAACTTACCCTGAGATGCACACCCATCGAGCAAGTAGAGGCTCCGGTGAAAACTAAAAGCCACTTAGCTGCCCTGGCAGCCGCCCTTCAATATATCTATGTCCAACCTGAATGGAACCAGCGTATTTTTGAATTACTTTCTTCCAAACTCATTGAGGGAAAGAAAAAGACGGGCCGTGAGGGTATGAGTCTGTGGGAGGTCTTCGTATTGGCCCAGGTGCGCCTGTGCATGAACATCTCTTACGATGAGTTACACCATATCTCCAATTACGACACGTTGGTACGGGGCATTATGGGGGTGCTACCTACCGACTACTCTGTGGGCAAACAGTATAAGTACCAGAACATTTATGACAATGTGACCTTGCTGGACGATGAACTGCTCATCGGCATCAATGATGTAATCGTAGCAGCAGGTCACCAGGTGTTTAAAAAAAAAGGAAAAACCGGAGGGGAGGAAGTTGCCTTGCGTTGCAAGACCGATAGTTTCGTGGTAGAAACCGACACCCACTTTCCTACCGACTACAACCTGCTATGGGACAGTGCCAGAAAGTGTATAGATGTAGCTGATTTATTGGTCTCAAAAAGGTATTTTACTGGCTGGCGTAAGTCCGGGGATTGGCGCAGATCCCTCAAAAGGCTGATGCGCAGCGTGGGCAGGACCACCGGCTCAGGAGGAAAAAACAAAGAGGAGCGGGTAGAGCAGGCTGCCACTTCCTATCTGACTAAAGCCCGTGCTTTGAGCAAGAAAGTGGGCCAAATGTTGGAAAAACATCAGGGAAACTCTATCGAGGAGTTCGCAGCCCTGATGGCATTGACCTATTATCTTGAGATGTTGGAAAAGCACATCGAGTTGCTCGACAGGCGGTTGATCAGAGCAGAGACCATTCCCCATGCCGAAAAAGTCTTTTCCATCTTTCAACCTTATGCCGAAATGATCAAAAAAGGCAAACTGCACCCCAATGTGGAGATCGGTAAGAATCTGGCCATCACTTCGGATCAATACCATTTACTCATAGACTGGCAAATAGCTGAAAAACAAACCGACAACCAACTTACCCTATCAATTGCCCGGCGTATCGCTGAGAAATACCCCATCCAAAGCCTGAGCACCGACAAGGGGTTTTCCGATAAAGAGGATAAAGCAACTCTGCAAACCTTCATCCCAGAAGTGATCATGCCTAAAAAGGGTAGGTTAAACAAAGAAGAAAAAGCCATCGAATCAGCGCCAGCCTTCAAAAGGTTGAAAAACAAGCATTCTGCTATCGAATCCAACATTAATGAGCTGGAACACCGGGGATTGGACCGATGCCCGAACCGTACCCGCAAAACTTTCAATAGCTACATCGGGTTGGCCATTACTGCCTACAACCTTCACAAGATCGGGCGTAAACTCCAGGCTGACCGTCTGGCCGCCCAGCAGCAAGCCAATTGCCAGAAACAAGCAGCTTAATCACCTTTTAGCTGTTTAATAAGGATTAGGCACTGGCAGAAGTGCGTCCTGGCCAGGCTAAAACCCGGCTATTTTTATCAAAAACCATCAAAAACAATGAATAAAAGCAAAGTCACCCTTTATTAGTCAGCAAGGTGAGTGATTTTTTCATTGTTCCATTTTAAGCAATATTTTAATACGACCTAAAACTCGCTGTTTTCTTAGAGACACTAATTAAAAATTATAACGAGGTTCCTCAGATAATGGCCTACCCTGACGAACTAAACCAGGTGTGGACCAACCTTCTTCATAATGCATTACATGCCATGAATTTTGAGGGTAAATTGGAAATAACAGTTGGGCAACAAAACGATTGTATAGAGGTGTCACTAAAAGATACGGGGGGTGGGATCCCTGAGGAAATCCAGGATAAAGTATTCACCCCATTTTTTACTACAAAAAAAGAAGGGGAAGGCACTGGATTAGGTCTGGATATTGTGAAAAAAATTGTTGATAAACACCAGGGTACGATCACTTTTAAAAGTGAATTAAACGTAGGAACAACTTTTTATGTTCAATTGCCCATTACAATAGAAGAGGAAGTTGCGGTAAGAGAAAGGAATAAGGAGGCTGAAAGTATTGTGCAAGCGACAGAAGAGTTGACAAACTCATAACAGCTATGAACTTTATTCTTAACAGTTTCCAAAAATCCGTTTTCGTTTTTACAGTAGTAATACTTGTATGGTCTTCCTTACATGGCCTAATAGTGTTCATACCAGTTGATCTTTCTTTGGAATTCCATTCTTCTATTGACGACACTTATTTCTTCATCGAATTTGCACCCGAGATCTGGTTGACGCTTTTAGGCATAATTTTGGGCACATTAATCATTGTCATATCAATTGCTTCTCAAAGTAATCCTAAACTCATTGACTATTATCTGGGTGATTACCCAAGCCTCTATTATATCTGGGGAATCACTATGGGTGGCATCGAGAATATTTTTATGCAATTAAACTTGTCGGTCAATTCGCTTTATTGGAATAATGTCATTTTCATGAATGTATACTTGATTTTACCAATAGCCATCCTCGGAGGCATACCTTATACATTCTATATTCTTAGTTATACGAAGACCAGTAACGTTATTTCGAAAATATTTTTAGAGAATAGAAAATTCATCAACAGATTGGCGTTGGATAAGGATAATCCTAAGAGGGTTAAGGATTATCAACATTTTCTCCTGGATACCATTAATCAGCTGGATGATCAATTGGGTTACGTTCAGTTTAAGGAAGCAAAGAGTGAAATTATAAACCGCTTTGGTCGCTCATTACGACATTATTTAAGTATCAAACACAAGATAAAGTCGGGATTCTTTGTTATATCTTCCGCTATCAGCCACGATATTTCCTTTAAAACTCTGGGCGAGAGCTTTGATCAGATCGAGAGAGACAGAACATTCTATGAACACAAGATATTTCGCATTCTGGTTGGCACCTATAGAGAGCTGGTTGAGAAGGGTCACCATGACCTCGCCTCACAATGCGGTAATGAGTTGGCAAAAATTGGAATTACTGCACTAAATGAGAAACAGGAAAAATCTGTGGACCTGGTTCTCATCCAGTTTAACACAATCATTCGAATTGGTATAAAGCTGGCTACTAAAACCAGGGACATTAGGGGTGTTTACAATAGTATTTATCACTATAGTCACCTTATTAATGACTTCATCAAGGCAGGACAAAATGAGTATGTTCTGCGGTGTTTTAAATACTTCTCTTACTACGTCAGAGAATTGTATAAATTAAGTAAGGATCAACCTCACTTTAGATTTCTAATTGATGCCCTGTATAAGGAATTGCAGGTCGTTTTAATCAGGTTACATGAGAATGATCGGGAAATGGAGTTTCAAAAGAAAATACTTAAGATCTTTGCAGATCTTCAACCTGAGCAAGCTTATTACGCCCATTTAAATGAACTCAAGAGCGATGGCACAAGACTAATCCAGATCGCACTCATTTTATATTATCTTGAAAAGGACAGCGAACACCTGGCCAATTACCTGCTGGATAGTATGATTGATTATCTGGTGGGAATAAAAGAACTGTCGAAGAATAATATCGTTAAAATTATAGTGGAAGACTGTAAGCGCATTAAAGAGACCGCCCCGGAATTTTGGGAGGATACCGACAGAGGCAACACTAACATCTACCATTCCCCGCAAAAAAACCAGGTCACCTATTTTGTGAAACTATTCCACAATAAGATTTCTCACTATAAGGAAGCATTGAATGGCAGATGGTCGATGGAGGCAAGTAAGGAATTAGCGAAGTCATAATTTCCTTAGCACCCGGCCGGCAAGATTGCCAAGGTAATTACCTTTCTCGATAGTCACCTCGCCGTTAACAATGACATACTCAATTCCTTCGGAGAAATCATCCGGGTTAGTAAACCAGGCCTTGTCAGCAATAGTATTGTGATCGAAAATCACTATATCCGCATAGTATCCCTTTTTCAATTTCCCTCTTTCAGGAATCTTTAGGATCTCAGCAGTTTTACTGGTGCTTTGATTGATGGCAAATCCCAAGGTAATGACGGAGTCTTCCATTACGTATTTCCTGATCTTTCTGGGGAAGGTTCCATACTTTCTCGGATGATTAATTGAGCCGTCTGAGCCTGTTACCACCCAATCTTGTTGTATGAAATTGATGATATCACTCTCTTTCATATTAAACGACGCCAATCCTGATCCCCCTTCCCGGATAACTTTGAGGGCCGCGTCAACATCAGATACTTGCCACTCTTCTGCCAACCCGGCCAACGTTTTATTTTTCCAATCCGGATTTTCGGGTGTGATTAACAACAAAGAACTAGCACCTCCTCTTCTCCGAATATTCTCCTTCATTTCCTCCCAAATCTTTGGGATAATCTCAGGGTCATTAACCCGTTTATCATCTCCTCCTCGCCGTCAGCCGAGACCCATCTGGGCAAGGTTGCTGCCACCATTCCTGTTCCTGAGGCCACATAGGGATATTGATTGGCTGTAATATCAATTCCCTCGCTTCGGGCATTTTCAATAAGTGATATAACTGCGTCACTTTTATCCCAAACGTCGGCTCCAAGGGCTTTTATATGAGAGATATGCACTGGCAGCATGGCTTCTCTTCCAATTCGGATCACTTCCTCCACTGAAGCCAAAAGACCAATGGAATAGGAACTTTCATCCCTTTGATGAGTATCATAAATACCATCATACTCTGCTACTACTTTAGACAGCTCGATCACTTCCTCTGTTTTGGCAAAATATCCCGGAGCATAATAGAGACCGGTTGAAATACCAAAAGCTCCGTCATCCATTGCTTCTCTTACCAAGTCCTTCATTTCTTCTAATTCAGCTGGGGTGGGTTCCCGGTCATCATCACCCAGCACATTTAAGCGAACCTGTCCATGACCCACCAGCATTAATGCATTGGTCCCGATTCCATATTTCTCCCATCTTTCAAACGATGAAGTTATGGGGACAGGACTCCGGCCATCACTTCCGGTGATTACGGTGGTTATCCCCTGATGAAGAAAGGGCAGATTATGGTTCATTTCTTCCACATCTAAATCATCGAGTGCGTGGGTATGAGGATCAATAAACCCTGGTGATACTATCAAACCTCTGGCATCAATGATTGTAGTAGAATCCTTTAATTCAGGAATGCGCTCTCCAATATAAGCTATTCGATCAGATGAGATTAGGAGATGAAGGTTTTCAGCCTCTTGGTTCTCTCCTGTAAAAACCGAGCCTCCTTTTATTAATATATCTTTTGTTAAAGTTTCAGGCGACTTTGGACTGCAACCAATGAGTAGAAGAATTAGTATGAGGCTATTGGTAGGACTTTTCATAATTGTAAAAAAACAAAAGACTCCCGATGTTTACTAAAAAAGAATTGCAGCTCACATCTTACTGTCCCTCTCAGAGTCTCCTGAAAGGGAGAAGTTGGATTCTAACCGAGGCATATTGTAATGGGTTGGTTGATTCCTAAAACACCCTCCTTCACCTCCCTCAATGGAGGAGTAGATACTGCGCTATTTAAGATTGACTTTAACTAATCGATATCTACTCTCCCCTCAAGGGGAAGGGGGGGGGGTGTACTACAATATTATTTAGCAATTACGGCATCCGCCATCATCCCCAAAAACTCTCCCGTCTTGGCAGGGTCGATCCATCGGATTACTACCAGGAAATCATGTTTTGGCCAGACCCAAATCACATTCCTGCCTCCGCCAATGGCAGCGAAACTGTTATGAGGGGCTTCTTCCCAAATTCCCCCATCAGTGTTGATCCACCACATATATCCATAGGTCGGTTCTGGTTTACTTTGGGTCATTGCAGCATCAATCCAATCTTTTGAAATGAGTTGAATATTATTCCAAATACCGTTTCTTAAAAAAAGATAGCCAAATCTCGCCTGGTCCCAGGTACAAATCCACATTCCTCCTCCCCAATATCCTCCACCGCTCACTGATTTAATCATTCGACCGTCAATTTCAACATCAGAATTATTATAACCATGCCAGATCCAGGTATCCGTCGCACCAATTGGATCCATAATCCTATCCTTCAAAACCTCCGGCAATGCTTTTCTCCAAACCTGCAATAAACTATAGGATGTTAAATTGACGCGAACATCATTATACTCCCAGAATGTCCCAGGTTTCTGAAGTTGCCTTTCTTTACCCTTTCTTCTATCGGCGATATCTGGTTTATCGAATAGTGTCCCCTCCCATTCACTTGTTTGTTGAAAAAGATTTTTCCAGATGATAGGGCTGTTTTGTGGGCCTTTGAATTTGCCATCTTTCACGTACAAGTTTACAGGCTCTTCAATATTTCGGATCAGGCTATCATCAAGCGCTAATCCTCCAATAGTTGACAGAAAACTTTTAGTCACACTGAAAGTCATATCCACCCGTTCTGTAGGGCCAAACTCCTAGATTACGTAACCATTTTTAATAGCAATACCGCTCATATCTTCTCTTTCTTTCATGGGCCCTATTATGGAATCATAAGCATTTCCACTAAAACGGCTATAGATATATTTTTTTAAGTTCCTGGGTGCCGGACTTCATTTGCCAATGCGAATGTTATAGCAGAACTGAGTTTTTCAGGGTTTACTCCTTCATCCTCCGGGAGCTTTCTCTCCCAACTTCCTGGGGGAGGATAGTATGGAGCTTTCTTAGTAGTTGTCGAAGGCCCGCATGAATAACAAATGCAACAGCTAAGGGTACTGAAAATGACGTTTTTTAATCTAATCATATTATTCAATTTCAATCCCATATTCACAACTAAAAATGTCACCGGGTGCCAGTTTTTGAATCCCTTCTTTTTTTGTGATGTCACCATTGTGGTTGTGGTTATCGGCAAGGCCGAACCAGGGTTCTATACAGACATATCGAGAGGATTGATTCAGTGACCAAATTCCCAGATAAGGAAATCCCGAGAAGTGAAAGTGCAGTATCGATTTACCTGAATTATGTTTCAGACTCACTTTCTCAGAGTGGAGATTTTTGAAAATAAGTGCATCTTCATCGAATAGATTATCCGTAATTGGGATCTTCTTGTCTTTTATAACAGACTTTGTCTTATCGGAAATTGTTCCGCCTGCTAAAATGTGACTTAACCCGCATTATTCATAGGCCACCAATTTTGGGATTAATAATGGGTTGCTAACTATTTTTGATTGGAGTGTATGTATTAATTTGAAGATCAACCAGGTTTCTGGATTTCAAAGGACATTAGAGCGTTTTTTTGTTAGAATTTTTCAATTTTCAGTCAAAGCTCTATTGTGTTCTTATGGAAGAACATTTTTTTGATTAAATCAAACTGTTTAACTGATCGGTCAGTTCACCGTAAGCAAATCGCCCAGCAGGTATTGATATCTAAAGGCTCTTGAGAATTGTATTGTCAATGATCTTTTCCTTTCTTTCAGGCACGCCCCAACCTTCATCAGGTAAAGCCGGATATTGTCCACTTGCCATCGTTTAGCAAAGTGGTGTTTTGTTTTGGCAATTAATAATTTAATCTGCCGGAACATTTCATAACAGAGGGTAGCGATGATTAAACGCATGAAATTGGCCCAGTAGCGATGACAGGAAAGCCGGTCGGAATAAGTCATGTTTTTGAGTTCCTTTATTCGATTTTCACTGGCATCACCTCGCTTGACATAAAAATCAAAGTAAATCTGTTGAGCGGTCATCGCTTCAAAGTTGCTCACAAAGTAACGGACATTCATTCCTTTTCCGGTAGACTCCACTTTGGCGTACAGCTTTTCAGAACGATCCCAGCTTTTGGCCTGGTAAGTAAACGGGCCAACAAACTCTTGATGTTTGATGATTTTTGAAGCATATTCCTTTTTTACTTCAATGATAGTCTGTTTGGTAAAAGTCTTTAAAACTTCATTACTACTAATACCTAAACAAAATTGAAGGTCAAACTGCTTAGCTATCCGATAAAAAGATGCTCCTGAAAAGCCACTATCCGCTCGAATAAGGATCTTTACTGAGGGCAGTTTTTTTCTGATTTTAATGACAATCCTTTTCACTAAGGCCACAAACCATTTGTTGGAGTGACAATTGCCCGGACGTAGTACTGGTAAAATGACCTGACCGGTGTTCCCGTCCTTAAAGAACAACTCATGGTACATAGTCTGTCCATAATAGCCATTATACAAACTGAGTTGTTGGGATCCATGAGTAGGGTCATCGGTACCATCTACATCAATGATGATTTGACCAGTCTTCTCTTTCAACTCCTCTACATAACGGTCTACAAACCATTGACTCATCTGGTAGATCAGACTCCGATCGGCCTTGTTTTCAAATCGACTTAAAGTAGGCTGGGAACATAATCCGCTATCTACGTACTTTACGGATCACCGGATCCTCTCGGAGTTTTTGTTCGTCATTGCAATCCTGATAGCCCTGCATCATTAAAAACACCCGTTGGCGAAGCATTTCTTCATAAGTGTATTCGATAAAAAAGGGGTTTCGATAGTCAGGAATCAGTGCGGCGAAGCTTTTTAATAGACCAGTCTTTCTCTCTACTTTTTCACTTAACAATATCGCTCCGTCTGAGCTAATCGCTGATGCTGAAAAATCAAATTTAAAAGCTTGTTTTCCTCGATAAAATACGGTATCTTTTTCCTTATATTCAGGCATAAATTAATTGCTTATTTTGTTGTCTAACTATCTCAATATAAGCAATTTATGCCTGTTTTTTATTGTCTACTATGAATTTTTCGGGTTAATGCAGTTTCATCCTTTTCAAACTCAAGGTAATAGTCTGATCTCTTGTTGTTCGGGTCTATTGGACAAGTAAAACCCGGGTGGCCTCCAATGGAGAAATAGATATCTTGATTTTCAGTATTTGTTACCTCATACCTATTGTAGAGTACATTCTTCCATAAGGTATAAGTTACCCGCAGAGAAAATAGGAAAGGATAGCTCTTTTGTGTTTCTTCATTTTCTTTCAATTCAAAAATAAGTTTATCATCGTCGGCTGCGAGCTTCTCGAATTCCTGGTTTCTGGCAAACCCATGTTGACCCAGCGAATAGTCTTTTCCATCAAATTGGTATTGATCATTTTTTAGTCTTCCTACGATTGGAAAGAGTAATGGGGCATGTCGACCCCAAACTTCTGGATCTGCTTTCCAAATGTACTCATGGTCCTGCCCTATCTTTTTAATGCTTGTCAGTTGAGCTCCTAAGGAATCGATGGTGGTTGACAGGTAATGGTTGGAGATAGCGTACTTCATTTTTTAAAAATAACAGAGTTGAAAATTAATAAATTGAGGAATTTATTTCCGCAATTCTCCGGTTTCCTTCCATTTCATCATTCTCTCTTAAAACGAATCTGTTATTTTAGCTTTCTGTGCAAAAACTCAGTTTAATATCGCTGCTGCTTATCATTATTTTTCTTACCGGTTGCGATGCGAGTAAAAATAATGATTCTACTACTTTCATTTCTCAGCTATCAGATGCTGAAAATATCGAAGGCACTAATGAATATATTAATTCCCCCTATGTAACGGCTGGAAACAGGGTGTATATGGTTGGTCATCAGGATGGCTCATTTCCGGATCTTGGTTGGCATATTACCGGGGAAATGGGTGGAATTTGGGATCATCCCATCAAATTAATGGACGGCTTCAGGTACAATTTTTGATTGACGGTGATTCAGTATGTCTGGACCGGGCCAATAGGTTTATCAATTATCCATTTGCCAATGAACATCAATATAAAATGGGTGACCTCGTGATCCGGCGCTTTCAATTCGTACCGGATGATTTAGAAGGTGTGATCGTTGAATATTCGGTGAAGAATGAAGGCACACTGTCTGATATTGGTTTTATCTTTACCGGTTTGGTTGATTTGATGCCTGTATGGCTGTCAGAAAGGAAGGACATTGTTGACGGCAGAGATAAAGCTCGTTACAATCAGGAGCATGAAGCCATAATTGCAAAAGATCAACAAAATGATTGGTTTGCAGCATTTGGTTCGGATCGACGTCCTGATTTTCATGGAATTGGAGGAAATCTTTGCCAGGCAAACAATCAAGGAAAGGGAACTCGCGGGTTTTTGAGGTATGATTTGACTATCGAGAAGGGCCAAACAGAGGAGATCAGATTCTTCATGGCCGGGAGCTATCAGTCAATTGATAAGCTATGGGGTAACTATGACGAGATCAAAAATAGCTCAAAGGAGTTGCTTCAGAATAAAATTGATCGATACAAAGGAATTGTAAGTAGCTCAAAACTGGAGATAAGTCCTTTGTAGCACTAAGCTTTGCGTTTAGAGTAAACCTACCAATAAAGGCCCTGGAAACAGGGCGTTCATTGATTTTGTTTTCAATCAACTTTGGCATGTATGCTCACTCTGTAACAAATCGGGATGAATCTGTTTTCTTAGGATAAAACCTTCTGATTACCCCAATCCTAAACATTTAGCTATGTATGTAGGGGCGGTGATGACATTACCTACTGGAGTTCAGGCCGTTGCTGAATTAAATTATGGTAACCCCGATGAGGCTTTGAATTACTTAAAGATGCTGGAGAACTCCTTCAGCTAGCCCTTCCCGGTTCTATGTATGAAGTCAGTCCTGACTATGGTATGATTACGCAAGCATGGAATATTTATGCGGTGGCGGTACCAATAGTAGAGCATTTTTTTGGCATTCAGCCAAAAGCTTATGAAAAGAAAATTACGATTAAGCCACTAATGCCCTCTGATTGGAAGATTGCGAGACTTTCGAATGTCCGGATTGGAGATAATCAGCTAAGCATTGAGAAATCTACAGAGCAAGATGTTGGTGTTTACATTGATAAGTCAAGCTCAACCCTCCTGGACGATAGATTTCGTAGTAGACCATGGCTCAGAGATTAGATTGAACGGTGAAATTGTTGAACTCGCGAGATCTTCTGAAGAAGAGATTGTTAATTTTTCTGGTGCGTAGAACCGAATTGAGATTAAAAGATAGGGAATTACTCGGTCCTATCAAAGACTTCCGGAGTTTTCAAAACTCCGGAAGTCTACTTTATTTTCATGAAATTCGGTGAATGCTTTGCGTCCTCCAAACCACTTTAAAATCTCACTCCCTTTGACCTTTGTCCTATGAGATTCAGATACGATAGCAGGATAGGAAGAATACTACCAATCTTCACAATCGTTAACCAAATGATCGCTTACAGGATCAAGATGAATATAGGCTATGATACCGGTATAATAACTTTCAGAGGTAATCTCTTTCTTTTTGTAATCCTGTTTTGAAAAACACTTCCATGCCTTTGAATACATTTTATTAAAAGCTGAGATCAACTAATAAGTGCAATTGAAGGGTGAAAAAGCTTTTAAGGGCTTTTTCACCCTTCAAAAGCCTGAACAGTGCAATCTTTGGATTGCAAAATCGTCAAAAAACTACACACATCTCAGTATTGATCAAAGGTATCAAATTGAAGCATTATTACCAAAACAGGAGCTACTCAAAAGGAGATTGCCTGTATCGTTCATTTTCACCCGTCTACGATCTCACGTTGAGCTTAAGCTGAAATGTGGGTTCAAGAGGTAGGGGAGCTGGTGTCTATCGAACAGCAAATGCACAAAGGAGGACCAATCTTCGTCATCAAGAAAAGCCAAAAAGAGTGATTTTCACCAAACCCATGAAAGACTGGATAGTTAACCGGCTCCAAGAAGATAGATGGAGTCCTGAATTGATCAGCCATCAGGGAAAGAAAACGAGAGAATGTCCACTTAGCCATGAATGGATTTACCAATGGATATGGGAATGTAAGCACACTAACCACCAGGAGAACCAAGAATACAAACAACTATACACATATCTAAAACATGGCAAACGAAGGCACAAACGAGGAAACAGAAAAGATCGTAGAGCTATTATCCCGAATAGGGTATCAATTGAACAGCGACCCCAGATCAGATTAACAAAAGGGAACGATTGGGAGATATAGAAGTCGATTTAATGATGGGTAAAAACCACAATTGGCTCTTTGTTGGTGATGACAGACCGAGCAAGTCTTTTTACCAGAATCAGAAAGATGCTACAGTAAAAATGCCGATCAAATGGCCGAAGCTATTGTGGAGGAACTCTCTCAGGATAAATACAAACTGGAAACACTCACTTTTGATAATGATATGAGCATTTCCTAAACATGCAGTTGATTGCTCAATCCCTTGATGTGGATGCCTATTTCACTCGTTAACCTATACTTTTCAGGATAAAGGGACAGTTGAAAATAGGATTGGGGTAATCAGAAGGTTTTATCCTAAGAAAACAGATATTAGATTTGTTACAGAGGAGCAAATCAAAGTTGTTGAAAACAAAATCAATGAACGCCCTGTTAGAAAATTTAATTACCTAAACTCAAAGCAAGTGCTACAAAGGAAAATTGCACTTATTACTTGAACTTACAAAAGCTTTTGCGTAGGAAATAAATAGATTCTTAAATCCCAACTCAACCAATCTAGTTGCCTCTACGGACTCTTTAATTTTTATGAAAAAAATGAAAATGAGTAGGCATGATACAATAACTGTATACATCGATGTACTCGCCGAGATATTCACCGAATTTGTTAAGGAAAAAATGATAATTACTATCGGTTTTGAAGATTACTTCGTTATTAATGCTTCGATTGTAAATGTGGTAGTAAGAACCTAATTCCATAGAGAGTAAAGACTTCCGAAGTTTTCAAAACTTCGGAAGTCTACTTCAACAGTTATGCAGCCGCCAGAGCTTCTTTATTCTTTTTATCAAGGTCAATAACAATTGGTGTAGCGATAAAAACTGATGAATAAGTACCGATAAGAATACCTATGATCAATGCGAATGAGAAACCTTCTAATACCGCACCACCGAATAAGAACAGGATTACCACTACAAATAGTGTTGTAGCCGATGTGATCACAGTTCTGCTCAATGTACGATTTAATGACTCGTTGAAAACAGCCACTACATTACTGGATGATTTCAAACCCAGTGTTTCTCGGACTCTATCAAATACAACCACCGTATCATTGATGGAGTAACCAATAATCATTAGCATGGCTCCCACAATTACCTGGTCAAATTCGTATGAAATGCCTAGTAAATTCATAATTGCGAATGCAGACAGCACAAAAAGCGTATCATGTACCAATGCGACGATAGCTCCCAGGCTGAATTGCCACTTCCCGAACCTCACTAGTATATAGAGGAATATGACCACCAGGGCAAAGAATACAGAGAGTATTGACGCACTCTTTATATCGTCGGCAATTGTAGCGCCTACCTTGGATGAACTTGAGATTGTAAAGTGTGTAGCATCCACTTTCGAATCGTCTTCAATGTATTGTTGGCCCATGAACTGTTCGAGACCTGATATCATTCGTTGTCTTACCTGTTCATCGGCAACATCAGATTCATCCTGAATAAGGTAAGATGTGGTGATTTTCATCACGTTGTTAGCGCCGAATGTTTTTACCTCGGTTCCTGCATCATCAAATGTTTCTTGCAGAGAAACTTTCATATCGGAAGGCACTACGGGGTCGTTGAAGGTGACTACATAGGATCGTCCTCCTGTGAAATCAACACCCATGCTTAGACCACCGGAGACGATTAAAGCGACCATGCCAACAAGAATGAATGAAGCAGAAAAGATGTAAGCTGTTTTTCTTGCCTGGATGAATTTGTAGTTCAGGTTGGTCAATAAGTTCTTGGTAAATAGTAGCGCAAAAGAAATCTTACTTTGATCTCCTTTTCTAGTTAGGTACTCGATGATTACCCGGGTAATGAATACAGCCGAGAAAAACGAACAAGCGATGCCGATCATCAGCGTAATTGCAAATCCCTTTACCGGACCCTGCCCCAACGTATAAAGTATGATGCCAGTCAGGAAGGTTGTGATGTTGGCATCTACAATCGAGCTATAAGCCTTTTTATATCCATTGGCGATAGCCACCTTCAAAATGGCACCTTTTCTTATCTCCTCTTTAATTCGTTCGAAAATGAGAACATTAGCGTCAATTGACATACCGATGGTTAATACTATACCGGCAATCCCTGGAAGTGTGAGGGAGGCTGCAAGTTGTGCGAGAATTCCAAGGATAAAGAATACATTGAAAGCTAACGCCAGATTTGCAACAAATCCACCTCCGGAATAGTAGAAGACCATAAAGACTACTACAATGCCCAATCCGGAAAGGATTGAAATCATACCCTGCCTTTGTGCTTCTTTTCCAAGGGTAGGGCCAATAACAACGTCCTCGACGATGGTGGTTTTGGCAGGTAGTGTTCCTGCTTTCAATACATTGGCTAAGTCCTGTGCTTCCTCAATCGAGAAACTTCCACTTATAGAAGAATTACCGGTTGGGATTTCGCCCCTTACTACGGGTGCTGAATAGACATAATTATCTAGCACTATAGCAATTCTGCGGTTAATATTATCGGCCGTAAGCCTTTTCCAGGCCTTAGCGCCGGTAGTATTCATTTGCATACTGACGGCAGGTCGGGCTGTCTCATCATAATCCTGCCGTGCATCGGTAATTACTTCTCCTGTTAGAGGGGCTTTATCCGCTCTATTTGTCTTAATAGCATAGAGTTCCAGATGTTCGTCATCGCTACTTAGTTCATTATTGTCATACGGTTTAACTGCCCATAAGAACTTTATATTGGAGGGGATGAGATCCTGAATTTCGGATCTTGCCAGGATACCATTTATTTGTGATGTGTCTCTTGTATCATAAACCAGCGTACCATATCCTGGTTGCATTAAAGTAAAGAGTGGAGATACCTGGTTATTGAGCAATGAATCCAATGATGAGGGATTACTTTCCAACTGTGCTTCAAGGTCGTTCAGGCTATCAGTTTCAGGCAATAGACCGCTGTCATCAGCGGTTAAAAATGATCCTAGGTCATCGACTGGATCGGGAACATCGTCTGAACCAAGATCAGAAAGACCTTCCGCACTTTTTGACTGTTGTTCAGCAATCAGGAATTGGTCGATTGCCTCGATTGATGCCCCAATCTCATTGATCTCATGAACTTCCCAGAATTCTAGCTTAGCAACACCTTGTAAGAGTTTTCGAACCCTTTCAGGGTTGTCAACTCCCGGTAATTCTATTTGTATTCTGCCAGTTCCCTGAAGCCTCTGGATATTAGGTTGCGAAGTGCCGAATCGATCAACCCGGGTCCGTAAAATGTTAAAAGATCTATCAATGGCATTCTCTACTTCATCATTGATGATATCAAGAATGTCATCATCTGAGGTATCCAGGCCAATTTTGCCCCTGTTAGCAGCATTGGCAAAAATGTAGGCCAGATTTTGATTGGGTGCATTCTCCTGATAAGCCTGATAGAATAAGTCTACGAAACTAGCTTGCGGATTTGAGAACTGCTGTTGTTTGGCTTTTTTCAGTGCATCTACAAAGGCAGGATCATCATTGTTGCCACTGATACCTTTAATGATATCTATGGGAGATATTTCAAGTGTGACATGCATGCCACCTTGTAAATCCAGGCCAAGATTCAACTCGGTTTCTTTAATATCCTTATAGGTGTAGTCTATCCCGAAAAGATTATACACAGGCTCTCTCCAAATTGAATCGAGATATCGTTGTCTTTTCGTAAAGTCGACCCTACCACTTTCGGTAGTAGCAGCTTGTGTTGCTTCCTGGTAAATGTTTTTCGATATAAAGGTGAACGACAAATAATAGATACAAAGCAACGAGATGATTATAGTGAGGAGTATTACCCCGGTTTTATTTTTCATTCTAAAAAGAGATTAATTAATTGTAAAAAGATGACTTAGATTGGAAAGGTCTAATCCCTAGGGTGCATTGGGAGAAATGATTTGCTCAAACAGTATCTTGAAAAACTCCGTAGGGGCTAACGTGAAATTGCTAAGTACGAGGGTATTACCTCTCTCTTCTGCCTCAATAATTTGACTACTGGGGGAAAAAGGACTACTAAGTAGTAATTGAAGGTTTTGAGAAACTACATCAAAAGACTGAATGTATATTTCATTATCATCTGATTGGCTGGTGTTTCCCTGCTCGCTCTCTTGAATGTCAGGCGGGGTATAAGGAATATTAGCATTGCCGGTTAAGACTAGTAAGCCGGCTAATATTAAAAGAACGTTACCAATTTCCTGGATTTTATTCATGTTCAAAAAAGCGTCCACAAATGTATATAACTATCGACAATGATCAACAAGATGAATCAGAAAGGTTGTACAGCCATAATAGTGACAATTGCAACAGCGCAGATTGATTCTTTACCATCATTTAGACAAGTGAGTTCTACATTACATACCTTAAGCGTTTTGCCATTCTTAATTACCGGTGATTTTGCGATTAGCTCTGAACCTATTGCTTTGTTGGTAAAATTGATTTTGAACTCAACAGATAATTGCTCCACATCCGTTTCCATTTGAGAACATGCGGCAAAACCGGCAGAATTATCGGCTAGTGTTGCCAACAGTCCACCGTAAAAAAGACCGTGTTGTTGGGTCAGGTTGTTATTAAAAGGAACGGCGATGTGACAACTTCCCTCATTAAGCATTGTGATTGAGGCGCCAATAAATTTCATAAATGGTTGTGCAATAAATGAGTCCCTGACTCGCTGTAATCGATCAGATAAGGTTGCTGTGGACATAACTTTTGAACTTATTAAGTATTATAAATTTATGTAAATACTTCTCACAGCTCCTTCAGGTTTGTGTATTTTGTTATCTGACCAATACAGATTAACATACGAGAAATGGTTAAATCTAATCTGCCCTCGCGATAGTGAGCACTCCGATAGAGCTAACACCGGCGGTAATAATTGCTTCTAAACATGCATTGAGTGTGGCGCCGGTTGTGACTACATCATCGACTACAATTATCTTTTTGTCACGGATAATCCCGGGATCAGTCACATTGAAGATATTACCGACATTCTTCCAGCGGTCCACTTTTCCTTTTTTCGCCTGTGTTTCAGTTTTTCTAACGCGTTTGACGATCTTGTTGCTCCACTCAATTTGTAAAGACTCACTCAAGCCCTGTGCGATAAGATCGCTTTGATTATACCCTCTGGTACGTAATCGGGAGGAGTGTAAAGGGACTGGCAATATGAGATCTGCATTTTGATCTTCAAGTCGAGGAGTGATTTCTGTGCCAAACCAACGGCCCAAGATTAGGCCTATATCTTTCTGTCCATCATATTTTAGTTGATGCAAGAGACGCTGTGCCAAACCTTTTTTAGTAAATCGCAAATAGGAATAGGCGAATTGAAGTTCTCGAATTGTGACGAATTTTTGAACTAAATCACCCGGGGCTGTACGATGGTCGTTTGTCTTTGGCAGATCAAGCAAACATTTGGTACATAGCAAATTCTCGCTTTTGATGGTGGGAGCCTTACAAAATGCACAAATTTCTGGAAAAATTAAAGAGATGAGATCCTGAATCATGCATCATCCATTAACGCAACCGAATCTCCAACGGTGATCCTTCCTTCCTGAATAACACTGGCGGTAATGCCTCCATGCCCTCTCATGGCATTGTATCCACCTTCTCCCAATGCTTCTTCCATTTTTGAGCAGGGATAACAATAACCAGACCTTTCAATATTACCCCACCAATTTTAAATGATTGATCAGACAGAGAAACAAGGTTAATACCCTTCACCAGAATATTTCTTCTGAGCAGCGCCGGATCCACTTTTTTACCAACAATGCTCCCGACCACACCCAAGTGTTCATCCTGTATCAGCGTAACTTGTCTTTTACTGGTGATCTTGCCACTAAAACGGTCCCCCCCCAAACCTGATCCAGCCTGAACCTCAACTTCGGAAACAACCTTAGTTGGCGTGTTGCGATCAGGTCTTAAACCTATCCAGGTAACCTTTCCAATTTGAGGAATACTTCTCTTGAGTTGTTTAATAACGGGATCGGAATTCATTTCTGCTAGTTTGTTCAAAATATTAAAAACGAGTAGTGAACAGAATTGTTAGTCACTATGCGCCATTTCGCTAAAGCTCCAGTATTGATTAATCGCTTTCATGACATTCACCAAATCATCGTATTCAGAGGGTTTCTGCATGTACCCCGCTATATTAAGCTTAAAACTTTCAGATTTAGATTCAAGACTTTCAATTGCTGTGAGAACAATTACAGGAATAATCATTAAAGACTCATGATTCATTCGCTCTCTAAGGAATTCATTGCCTGTCATTTTCGGCATTTTCAAATCAAGAAGGATCAAAACTGGTTTTTTATTGAGATCATTCAATAGATAATCAAGCGCTTCACGCCCATTGGCCGCATGGATAGTTTGATTAAATACCTTTGCATCTTTTAACGCTCTTTTTGCGATTATGACATCGTTTTCAATGTCGTCAATTATTAAGATAGGACTGCTGTTTCTCATTTTTCTCGATTACAGTCACAATGGCTTCTACCCGAGAGGGTTCAAGCTTGGTCAATACATTTACTGAAAATAGAAATATCTTCATAAACTCAATGACTTTGAAGTGCCAAATCTTAGAGGCAGGAGAAAATTATTTCATATACTGATTCAGGTTTGAAAGAGTTCAACATCCATTTTGGAACAATATTTTTTTTAAATGAACCAGAAATTATTGGAAGTTAAGAAATTAGAAATAGGGTTTGGGGATCATCAAATTCTTGGGGGGATATCGTTCACTTTGGAAAGGGGAGAAATAGTAGGGCTCGTAGGTGACTCCGGAAGTGGTAAGTCAATATTATCAAGGTCAATTCTTGGTCTGGAACAAAATGTAAATTTTGGATTTAATTCATCAATTAAATTTCAATCTGACAAGTTGGGTGAGATTGAAATGACGAATACCGCTAACCCAATAATTAATAACATACGCGGTGTAGAGGTATCCATGATTTTTCAGGAACCAAAAGTCGCACTAAATCCTGCTTATTCCTGTGGTTTCCAGCTTCGGGAGGTGGTAGAAAAGCATTTGGGGCTCAGTGGACAGCAGAGTGTGGCAAAATCATTAGAATTGTTCGAACAAGTAGGGCTTTCGGATTGGATCTATAATTCATATCCATTTCAGGTCTCGGGAGGCGAGGCTCAAAGGGTAATGATCGCTATGGCTACAGTGGCAAAACCAAAGCTGTTATTGGCAGATGAACCAACCACCTCTCTTGACCCGGTAAACGAAATGACCATTATCCGTAACCTCCAACAGATTAATGAGGAAACAGGAATGACCGTTTTACTGGTAAGTCATAATGAGGAATTATTGAGTAAAGTAACCCACAGAATTCTATACCTGGAGAATGGACAACTGACAAAGAAAAAAAAGAGCTTGGTTGATCCTAAAAAACTAATCGTAAAAAAAAGTGATGCTCCGCAAAGCACTGTATTAGCGGTGAAGTCCTTGACGCTTGATAAGATCGGAGATCGTAAACTTTCGTGTCCTATACTGAATAATGTTTCATTTGAATTGTTGGAAGGCGAGACTCTGGGTGTCGTTGGTAACTCAGGTAGCGGGAAAAGCACCCTCTCCCGTTGTATACTAAAATTACTAAGTGGTTATTCTGGAACTATTGAATTTAACGGTCATGAAATAAGCGGTTTGGATGAACAAGGTTTAAACCAATTCCGGCGTAACGTTCAAATCATTTTTCAGGATCCTTTGGATTCATTAAATCCACGTATCAAAATTGAAGATGCCCTGATGGAAGTGCTTTATGTTCACAAGATTGGGGAAGATCGCTCTCAAAGGAATCATTTCATTGAACGCATCCTGGAGAAGGTACATTTGTCAACGGAGAAACTAAAACTATACCCGTATCAACTGTCAGGTGGTGAACGTCAGCGGATTTGTATTGCAAGGGTGTTGCTTTTAAAGCCTTCACTTTTAATATTGGATGAGCCGGTGACTTCATTGGATGCATCAGTCAGGCAGGAAGTTCTCAACCTGTTGCTCAAACTGAAGCAAGAATTCAATTTAACCTACATTTTCATCTCTCATGATCTGAGGCTGATTAACTTTATGAGTGATAGAGTGCTGGTGATGAATGCAGGGTCTATTATCGAAGAGGGTCTGGTTTCGAAAGTTTTTGAAAATCCAATTCATGAATATACAAAAGCACTACTCCATAAAAACTGAATTGACCCGTAACTAAATTAAATGAGCAGAAAGAAAAAGAAGGGCAGAAGGGAAAGCGGTAAAATTGATGGAAAGGGCTTTAAAAAGTTTGTTTTGAGTCTTTTTGAAGAGGATCCGCACAAGCCTATTTCGGCCAGACAGGTAATCAAAAGCCTCGGTGTCCGTGATAGAACCGCTAAAATACAGATAGAAAATACTTTGATTAGACTTTCCGATGAAGGGAAGTTGATTCACACCCGAGGCAACCGGTTTAAACTTCACAGGGATCCTGAGTATATCATTGGAACTGTCGATTATGTCAATCCCAATTTTGCTTATATCGAAACTCCGGAAGACCAGGATGATATTTGGGTACACAGTAAGAATATGTATAATGCCCTGGATGGTGATCTGGTAAAAGTAGAACTAACCTCGCTTGGTGGAAAAAATAAACGACCGGAAGGCAAAGTAATTGAAGTCCTCAAAAGAGAAAGAAATCAATTTGTGGGAAAAGTACGAGTCAGTCAGAATTATGCATTTATCATTCCGGATTTTCGAAAAATGCATGTGGATATCTTTGTTTATCCGAAAAATATTGGGGGAGCCAAAAACAATGACAAAGTAATTGTCGAAGTTACTCAATGGCACCTGGAAAAAGGCAATAAGAGCCCCGTCGGTAAGGTCGTCGAAGTTTTAGGTAAGGCAGGAGAAAACGAGGCAGAAATACATTCCATTATTGCTGAGTTTGGATTGCCGAATAAATTCCCACCCCATGTTTTAAAATTCGCTGAAAAGATACCAGAGGATATCAGTGCAAAAGAGAAGAAAGTAAGAAAAGACTTTCGAAAAATTACAACCTTCACTATTGATCCGGAAGATGCTAAGGATTTTGATGATGCATTGTCCTATCGGAAGCTTGACAACGGCTTTCATGAAGTCGGAGTTCATATTGCGGATGTCACACATTATGTTGATGAAGGATCCATTCTTGACAGGGAAGCATTTGACAGGGCTACCTCAGTATATCTCGTTGATCGCACTATTTCGATGCTACCTGAGCGCCTGTCTAATCAACTGTGCTCATTGCGTCCTCATGAAGATAAGCTTACATTTTCGGCCGTATTTCAGATTGAAGAAAGCGGCAAAGTAAGACATGAGTGGTTTGGCCGAACGATCATGCACTCGGATCGTTGCTTTACCTATGAGGACGCCCAGGAAAGACTGGAAACAGGTAAAGGAGACTTCTGTGCCGAAATCAAACTGCTTGATGGTTTAGCGAAAAAAATGAAGAAGGAACGATTCGCGAATGGAGCTATCGCCTTTGAAACGGTAGAAGTAAAATTTAAGTTGGACGATAAAGGCAAACCTCTGGGGATCATTCCAAAGGTCAGGAAGGATGCGCATAAATTAATAGAAGAGTTTATGCTTCTGGCCAACAAGAGAGTAGCGGAGTATGTATTTAACTTAAAAAACGGTGGCGATAAGAACACATTTGTTTATAGAACACATGACGATCCGGATCCTGAAAAGCTGAACAACTTTGCCAGTTTCGCTAAGAAATTTGGCCATCATCTTAGCGTAGGAAAAAATGAAATATCCCAATCTCTCAATAGTTTGATGGAGAATATTGAAGGTAAACCAGAGCAAAACGTTTTGGAATCAATTGCCATCAGGGCCATGGCTAAGGCTAAATATACTACTGATGCGAAGGGCCATTTTGGATTGGCGTTTAGACATTATACACATTTTACATCTCCGATAAGAAGATATCCCGATGTTATTGTACATCGGCTTCTTCGTCGCTATCTGGATGGAGGCAAACCCCTGGACAAGGAACAATACGAAGAAAACTGTACCCACACATCAGAACGTGAGAAACGAGCTGCTGATGCTGAAAGGGCATCAATAAAGTACAAACAAGTGGAATTTATGAGAATTTCTGAGGATAAAGATTATGATGGAATTGTGAGTGGCGTTACAGAATGGGGCCTCTTTGTTGAAATCACAGAAACCAGATGTGAGGGGATGGTAAGAATATCTGATACGGAGGACGACTATTATGAATTTGATGAAAACAACTATAGGGTGATAGGTAAGCGGAATAAAAGGATTATTACTTTAGGAGATAAAGTTACTGTCAGAGTCATCGATACTGACATAGATCGTAGAACGATTGACCTCGAATTAGTCAATTAACGACAGTCGAAAATAAAAGACCATTCTCGAGGTTGTTATTCAGTTAAGTTTGCACTTTGAATAAGATTGAGAAATATCAACAACTCATAAATCAGGAAATCAAAAACCTGCAGTTAGGCCAGGAACCGGTTGAGGTTTATGATCCCATCAATTACATGTTATCAATTGGCGGGAAGCGTTTGAGGCCTCTCTTGGTAATTCTGGCCTACGAGATGCTCCAGTCAAATCCTGAAAAAATCCTTCATCCGGCATTGGCTGTAGAGCTCTTCCATAATTTTACACTGGTTCATGATGATATAATGGACAAAGCGCCTCTTCGAAGGGGAAAACAAACGATTCATGAAAAATGGAATCCCAATGTAGCGATTCTTTCAGGTGATGTGATGTTTGTCAAAGTATATCAACTGCTACAAAACGTTGATCGGGAAAAACTGCCACATGCATTAGAGCTTTTCAACACCTGTGCTGTGGAGGTATGTGAAGGCCAGCAAATGGATATGAATTTCGAAACTCGAAAAGATGTTATAGAAGAGGAATACCTGGAAATGATTCGATTGAAGACGGCTGTTTTGTTGGGTTGCAGCTTGAATATGGGTGCATATCTAGGGGGAGCTACGGAAAGAGAATGTCACCTGTTGAAGGAATTTGGAGAAAATATTGGGGTGGGGTTTCAGTTGAAGGATGACGTCCTTGATGTCTATGGTGATAAGGATAAGTTCGGCAAACAGGTTGGTGGTGACATTATTGCGAACAAAAAAACAATGTTGCTAATTGAGGCTCAGGAAATGGCCGAGGGCAATGATAAAGAACAACTGGATTATTATTTGAGCTCATCAGAAAATGAGCCACTTAAAAAAGTCAAAGCAGTGACAAGTATTTACAACAACTTAGGTATTCGCCAAATGGCTGAAGCAAAAATGAATGAATACTTCGAAAAGGGCTTTAGTATATTGGATCAAATTGAGGTGTGTGATGAGAGAAAATTAACGCTGATACAATTTACAGCTAAGTTCTAATTATAACAGCATTTTGTTTAAATAGCTCATACAGATGATAGGCTTGATCCGTTAATAGCATAGTCAGAAACCATTGTTTCAAAGTTGTTTTACTCTCTTATTCGGTCAGCATAAGCATACCAATTCAGGTAGTTTTGCAAATATTTGGAACTGACACCATTGAATGGGCGTAAGAATGTCCTAAGTTGAGTGTGAACATTGTTTACTTTTTGCAGATGGATTGTTTTATCATCTCTATCCACATGATCTTTGGCCAATAGCGCTTTGTGCTTTATGGAGGGGTTGTCTTTGGCAAAAGCCTTATAAGAAGGGTGCTTATCTGTAATCAAGGTTGCACCGTAGGCCAACTTCCCATCCAATGCCTTTGAAATTTCTTCTTTGCTCAGCCGTTTTGATGCAACAGCTTTAAGGTACTTCTCCCCCTTGCGTTCAACCGCTGTTACTACCTGGACAACTGTGACCTCTTCCTTTCCCATATTCCGTATGAAATCGTTTCCCCTCTTTCTTGCTGCCCTATCTAAATTTCGACTGCCCTTGTTGTTAAGTGCCAGTTCCAATTCATCACATTCTACTTCCGAGGATAACTGTTCGGGAACAAACTCATTTAGTGAACTCAATATCTTATGCCGCCAGTCGAAGCTTGTCTGGATGCTTATTCCGATTTGTTTTGCTATCTTTTTTATCGGCATGCCCTGCTCCATGCAGCGCAGATAAGATTGCCATTTTGATTTAAGCTTGATGTCATACAAAGGTGTCCCTGTTGTTTCACTGTACCATCTTTTACATTCATTGCACTGATACATCTGCACACCTTTTTGTCTGCCCCTCTTATATACCTTCTCGCTTGTGCAATTTGGACAGGGTTTCTTCTTTCTTTTCTCTGCTATTTGTTGTTGAGCGGCAATCAATACTTTGCCTTGTAATTCCTGCTCCTGGAGCAACTCATCCAACAATTCGGTTTGGGAACTTATCGGCAATTGTGCAAATAAATTTTTGATCTCTTGACTTGATATCATATAGCGAAGATAATAATAATTGCTGTGTTATTTAGAACTTAGCCCAATTTACCAACTACCTGACCAACCGCGATCATTAAGTGGTCATAGGCTAACAACAAAATATCTTCCTCTATTCTATAATCCTGAGTTCGGTTTAAGAACGTGAAGAGATGAAATAAAAAACCACAGAAACCGTCATTCAGAGGCTTCAGGGCTGATATGTAAGGGAAGAAGCCGTAGGAATCTCCTATTTAGGAGACTCTCACGCAATTTTCCCATCACACTTCGTCTAAAAATTGCTCTGAGTGACGTTTAAGTGGTTTTGTTTATTTTGCTAATCCCGATCTCAGGTTATAAACCTTAT
This sequence comes from Cyclobacteriaceae bacterium, assembly GCA_963664285.2. GTDB lineage: Bacteria > Bacteroidota > Bacteroidia > Cytophagales > Cyclobacteriaceae > JAJCYL01. The sequence goes on along the minus strand of CAXXNX010000047.1, from coordinate 4,650 downwards.
TATTGCACAATCTCTAAGTAATGAGTTTCACACTTCTTATAATTATTATCACTGTCGGTGCAAGTATTTACGCCTGGAACAACTCCAATATTTTCCTGAAGTGGATGATGCATCCCTACCAGATCTATCAATCCGGACAATATTATCGATTTATTACCTCCGGATTAATTCATAGTGGTTACGGACACCTGGCTTTTAACATGATCACTTTCTTTTTTTTTGGAAGGTTTGTTGAACAAGCCTTTAACGTTTACCTGGGAGAATGGGGAGGATATTTTTTTGTTGCGATGTACATTTTAGGAATCATCGTTTCGGACATTCCTTCTTATTACAAGCATCGAACCAATGTGAATTACAGTGCCATTGGCGCTTCTGGTGGAGTGAGTGCAGTGTTGTTCAGCAGTATTTTGGTTAACCCTTTAATGGAGATCTGTCTTTACTTCTTCATTTGTTTGCCGGGTTTTGTTTTGGGAGCATTATACCTTGTCTATTCTCTTTATTGGGGCAAGAATATGTCAGATAATATCAATCATGACGCCCATTTGTATGGGGCACTGTTCGGTATGGCATTTACAACAATCCTAAGACCTGTATTTTTGGTTGAATTCATTGAGCAGTTGACAAGGTTCAGCTTGTTTTGACTTTAAAAGTTTATGTTACTAAATTCTGTCTAAAAGACCACCTAGATTTTTTTAACGGTCCAATAATAAAAAGTCACTGCCTTATCATTGTCTCCAAGAAGACAAGCTAAAAAAAGTGCTATCCTTTCGAATGGCGCTTTTTTCAAAGTCATTAATTTCTATTCTGCAACTACAGATACAAAAGATCTGTTTTGTCTCCTTTTTTTGAACTCAACCGTTCCATTAACCAATGCAAAAAGTGTATGGTCTTTGCCCATACCAACATTAGTTCCCGGATGGTGTTTCGTGCCTCTCTGACGAATGATAATATTTCCAGCTATAACCTTCTGTCCACCATATATTTTTACGCCGAGACGCTTACTTTCTGATTCCCTTCCATTATTGGAACTGCCGGCTCCTTTCTTATGTGCCATGGTTGAATAATTATGCTATACTTTCTACTAAAACTTTTGTGAATTGCTGACGGTGACCGTTCTTCTTCTTATAACCTTTACGCTTTTTCTTCTTGAAGACGATTACTTTGTCACCTTTGACATGTTCCAGGATCTTACCTGAAACTTTTGATCCTTTGACAGTGGGGGATCCTATCTTCACCTTGCCGTCATTATCTACTAACAGTACATTTTTGAATTCAACAGCAGATCCTTCTTCACCCTCTAACCTGGGAGCGAAAATGGACTGATCCTTCTCAACCTTGAACTGTTTTCCCGCGATATCTACAATTGCGTACATTTCTAAATAATTTCGAAAAATGGAGTGCAAAGATAAAATGATACTTATAACTTACAAACCCCACGGGGACATGTTTAAATTTATTAACAGTAGTGTCCGGTAAAAATAAGGAAGCATATTGAGAAGTGGCTATTAGTCAAATAATCGGCCAAATCAATGTACTATCGAAAAGCAGGCCCCCATTTAAGTTGGGAATAAAGATGGCAGTAGCTTTTGATTGTTTTTAATCAGAGTTTTTTCAGGATCATTAAGGAAATCAAACAATGAGATGTATGCCATCAGATGGAAGCGGACAAGTGCCACCATGTTTGAATAGGCCCATTTTCTTTTCAATTGCCTTTTGACTACCTCTAACAGCAACATGGCAATCATAGAAGTCCATAATTGTATCTCAATGGCGTTGACATTATCTCCTAAGAAATATTTGACGGGGAAAATTTTGCTTCAATTTTTTAAAAAGCAGCTCAATTTGCCATCGGTATTTATAGATTAACCCGAAAAATTCATAGTAGACAATAAAAAACAGGCATAAATTGCTCATATTGAGATAGTTAGACAACAAAATAAGCAATTAATTTATGCCTGAATATAAGGAAAAAGATACCGTATTTTATCGAGGAAAACAAGCTTTTAAATTTGATTTTTCAGCATCAGCGATAGCTCAGACGGAGCGATATTGTTAAGTGAAAAAGTAGAGAGAAAGACTGGTCTATTAAAAAGCTTCGCCGCACTGATTCCTGACTATCGAAACCCCTTTTTTATCGAATACACTTATGAAGAAATGCTTCGCCAACGGGTGTTTTTAATGATGCAGGGCTATCAGGATTGCAATGACGAACAAAAACTCCGAGAGGATCCGGTGATCCGTAAAGTACTAGATAGCGGATTATGTTCCCAGCCTACTTTAAGTCGATTTGAAAACAAGGCCGATCGGAGTCTGATCTACCAGATGAGTCAATGGTTTGTAGACCGTTATGTAGAGGAGTTGAAAGAGAAGACTGGTCAAATCATCATTGATGTAGATGGTACCGATGACCCTACTCATGGATCCCAACAACTCAGTTTGTATAATGGCTATTATGGACAGACTATGTACCATGAGTTGTTCTTTAAGGACGGGAACACCGGTCAGGTCATTTTACCAGTACTACGTCCGGGCAATTGTCACTCCAACAAATGGTTTGTGGCCTTATTGAAAAGGATTGTCATTAAAATCAGAAAAAAACTGCCCTCAGTAAAGATCCTTATTCGAGCGGATAGTGGCTTTTCAGGAGCATCTTTTTATCGGATAGCTAAGCAGTTTGACCTTCAATTTTGTTTAGGTATTAGTAGTAATGAAGTTTTAAAGACTTTTACCAAACAGACTATCATTGAAGTAAAAAAGGAATATGCTTCAAAAATCATCAAACATCAAGAGTTTGTTGGCCCGTTTACTTACCAGGCCAAAAGCTGGGATCGTTCTGAAAAGCTGTACGCCAAAGTGGAGTCTACCGGAAAAGGAATGAATGTCCGTTACTTTGTGAGCAACTTTGAAGCGATGACCGCTCAACAGATTTACTTTGATTTTTATGTCAGCGAGGTGATGCCAGTGAAAATCGAATAAAGGAACTCAAAAACATGACTTATTCCGACCGGCTTTCCTGTCATCGCTACTGGGCCAATTTCATGCGTTTAATCATCGCTACCCTCTGTTATGAAATGTTCCGGCAGATTAAATTATTAATTGCCAAAACAAAACACCACTTTGCTAAACGATGGCAAGTGGACAATATCCGGCTTTACCTGATGAAGGTTGGGGCGTGCCTGAAAGAAAGGAAAAGATCATTGACAATACAATTCTCAAGAGCCTTTAGATATCAATACCTGCTGGGCGATTTGCTTACGGTGAACTGACCGATCAGTTAAACAGTTTAGTTTAATCAAAAAAATGTTCTTCCATAAGAACACAATAGAGCTTTGACTGAAAATTGAAAAATTCTAACAAAAAAACGCTCTAATGTCCTTTGAAATCCAGAAACCTGGTTGATCTTCAAATTAATACATACACTCCAATCAAAAATAGTTAGCAACCCATTATTAATCCCAAAATTGGTGGCCTATGAATAATGCGGGTTAAACAGCTAAAAGGTGATTAAGCTGCTTGTTTCTGGCAATTGGCTTGCTGCTGGGCGGCCAGACGGTCAGCCTGGAGTTTACGCCCGATCTTGTGAAGGTTGTAGGCAGTAATGGCCAACCCGATGTAGCTATTGAAAGTTTTGCGGGTACGGTTCGGGCATCGGTCCAATCCCCGGTGTTCCAGCTCATTAATGTTGGATTCGATAGCAGAATGCTTGTTTTTCAACCTTTTGAAGGCTGGCGCTGATTCGATGGCTTTTTCTTCTTTGTTTAACCTACCCTTTTTAGGCATGATCACTTCTGGGATGAAGGTTTGCAGAGTTGCTTTATCCTCTTTATCGGAAAACCCCTTGTCGGTGCTCAGGCTTTGGATGGGGTATTTCTCAGCGATACGCCGGGCAATTGATAGGGCAAGTTGGTTGTCGGTTTGTTTTTCAGCTATTTGCCAGTCTATGAGTAAATGGTATTGATCCGAAGTGATGGCCAGATTCTTACCGATCTCCACATTGGGGTGCAGTTTGCCTTTTTTGATCATTTCGGCATAAGGTTGAAAGATGGAAAAGACTTTTTCGGCATGGGGAATGGTCTCTGCTCTGATCAACCGCCTGTCGAGCAACTCGATGTGCTTTTCCAACATCTCAAGATAATAGGTCAATGCCATCAGGGCTGCGAACTCCTCGATAGAGTTTCCCTGATGTTTTTCCAACATTTGGCCCACTTTCTTGCTCAAAGCACGGGCTTTAGTCAGATAGGAAGTGGCAGCCTGCTCTACCCGCTCCTCTTTGTTTTTTCCTCCTGAGCCGGTGGTCCTGCCCACGCTGCGCATCAGCCTTTTGAGGGATCTGCGCCAATCCCCGGACTTACGCCAGCCAGTAAAATACCTTTTTGAGACCAATAAATCAGCTACATCTATACACTTTCTGGCACTGTCCCATAGCAGGTTGTAGTCGGTAGGAAAGTGGGTGTCGGTTTCTACCACGAAACTATCGGTCTTGCAACGCAAGGCAACTTCCTCCCTCCGGTTTTTCCTTTTTTTTTAAACACCTGGTGACCTGCTGCTACGATTACATCATTGATGCCGATGAGCAGTTCATCGTCCAGCAAGGTCACATTGTCATAAATGTTCTGGTACTTATACTGTTTGCCCACAGAGTAGTCGGTA
>CAXXNX010000046.1:0-19473 GCA_963664285.2 Cyclobacteriaceae bacterium | reverse complement strand
GGGCTCTTCCAAAACAGAGATCTGGTCCAAAGCACCGATTTTTTCCGCGTAATCCAAAAAACGTAGGAGCGTATCTTTTTTGCCGTACCTTCCATTGGCGTCGAAATAGTAAGGAATCTTTCCATTTTTCGAGTAAGGGGTTTCGTAATGGCCGATAGTCTTATGTATATTTTTAAGAAAAACTTTGTCCTGTTCTAGCATTTGGTCCTGATCACCAGGGGCACCAATCTTGATCTTCATTATAAAATATCCATCGTCGGCTAATCCCTTGATCTCTTCCATACTTGTTCCATAACCCAAAGCCGGAATACTGGCCACTTTATCATGTTTTGCCGATAGCCCGGGCCGATAGGCCTCAGGCACCATGTCATCAAAATTAGTGATGCCGTTTTCAGCTGCATAGAGCAACCACAATGCGTTGTCAACACCAACCAGGGCATTTAAAGCAAATGTTGTACGCAGATCGGGATTACTTGTAATCTTTTTACCGTAAAACAGGATATCGGGTAGTATATCATTAAGCACCTCGATAGGGGAGGTGAAGGTAGTACCATTAATCATTTGAAGGGCCCGTTCACTCATAGCATACATCAATGCATTGCCACCGTGTTCCGAATGATTGACAAACACTTTAGGATCCGACCACAGAATATTTTGGGTGCACAAACCTATTTTTTTGACTCCCGAATCACTTTCCAGGTAGGATACGGTCTGCCAGATATTGGAGATTGAACCACCCTTAAAACCAAAGGGTCTGCGAAGTGGCTCCCGTTCAAAATCAGAATTCACTCGACTTATCTTGATGGCAGCTTTTTTTTCACGATCAGGTGCTTTGGCCATCATTGGTCTAAGAGAAGTCATACCGAGCGCAATAACGCTACTCTTTTGAATAAAATCTCTTCTTGATAAATCAGGTGAACTCATGGCTAAATTGATTTGATGTATGTATTAACCTAAGGTTACAAGTTAACGCTGTTTCGGATAGTAGTCACTTCATTAGCGGTGACTGTCTCCGGAAGATCGTTTAAACTCGTTCTAACAAAATTTAAAAGGTCTGCTATTTCACTATCATTTAGAGAAACAGCAAATCCGGGCATGTCTTCATTATATATCAAGCCCTTGACCTCAATCTCCTCTGTCAATCCACCTAAGGTGGTTGTAATCAACTTATTCTTATCGGAAACCCATTCAGTATCCAGCAGAGGGGGAACGAAATTCGGTATTCCTTTGCCATTCGGCATATGACAGGGAGCACAGTTAACCACATATAAGCTGGCTCCGGGGATGTCCAGGTTTACCGTGATCTCATAGTCCTCATTAAACAATTGCATCTGGGCGGAGTCCTCTTTGAGCATCGAAAGATTTGAATACTTTGAACCAGGAGTTTCAACTTTGGAAAGCTTTATAATTCTGTCATCTCCTTCTGTTGGTAAACTGTCGTACATCCACACTTGAGATTTCGGATGCCAATCCGTGTTACTGGTTGACAGGTAGATGTCTCCGGAAGGCGAAACACACAGATCTCGAATTCTACCAAATTGCTTTTGGAGATAGATTTTTTCATTTACAATTTTTTCACCACTATCATCCAATGCTAAAACCCTCAATGATCTACCTTTCAGTGATGTAAGAATCAAGCTATTACGCCATTCTGGGATGGATGTATGATCATAAAAATCCAGGCCAGCAGGAGCAATGGTGGGTGTCCATGTAATCAAGGGCTCGCTTACTATGACTGAATCGCAAAAGATTAACTCATTCTCTTTATCACAAAAACCCTCTACATTCGGCCAGCCGTAATTACGGCCCGCTCTGATAATATTAATCTCATCATCATTATTTGGACCATGCTCGGAACTATAAATTCTGTCTCTGGCATAAACTATTCCCTGTGCATTCCTATGACCAATGGAGTAAACATAACTTCCTGCCCGAGGATTATCATCCGGAACGGAACCATCAAGATTTATTCTCAGCATTTTGCCTGAAATGATTGTTTCATCCTGACTGCCTCGACGATTGCCAACATCACCGGTAGCTAATATGATTTTTTTATCAACGGTGACCGTCATCCTTGATCCGTTATGACCCAGGTTTCCGGGAATGTTGGTTACCATTATTTCGGGGCTAATTAAGGTATCTTTTCCAGGTCGATATTGGTAGCGTACTAGCTTAGACCTGATGTTATCCTTACTGGTAATGGTTGCATCGATATAGGTGTAGTGTACATATACCAATGGTTCGATATCAAAATCCGGATGCAAAACCATACTTAGCAGGCCTCTCGACCTTTCATAATGAACTTCCGGTATGGTGAGTAATACCTTTTTATCTCCCGTATTTGGATTCAGCCGACACACGCTTCCCCGGTGTTGCGTATACCAGATGTGATCATCCGGACCCCAGGTGATTTCCCAGGGTTCATCCAGGTTACTCGCAACTTCACTCACCAGAACCCTTGAACGATCTAACTCCAAAATCAATAGCGCCTTTTCATGGCTGGAACCGGAGATATTGTGTGAATCATCATTCCTTATGCATGAAATGAGGGTGAAGAAAAACACCAGTAGGTAACCCAAATATTTAAATTTATAATGCCTCACCAGGGAAAATTCTATGGCAGAGTGGTTACTGTATATCTACATTTTAAATAAAGTTATCTCAATGTATCAATCATTCGACGATATTTCTAATGGTTAGAAAGTTTGTTACTTTTAGAGATATTCAGCTAAAATTCTTTAAATGGAAAAATTAAAGTCCTACTCCCGCCGTACTTTCGTAAAACAAAGCGCTTTAGTTGGTGCATTTATACCAATGGCTTCTCATCTGACAAGTGCTTCTTCCAAGAAACCGATCCAGAGCGATGAGCAACTTCAGATAAGCATTTTTTCAAAACACCTTCAATTTTTGAATTATAAAGATATGACTGCCGCCGCTGCTGATATCGGTTTTGATGGAGTGGAATTGACGGTTCGCAAAGGTGGGCATGTGGAGCCGAAGAATGTAAAAGAAGATTTGCCGAAGGCTGTAGCTGCAATCAAAGAAGGAGGATTACAATCAAACATGATGGTAAGTGGAGTTACAGAGCTGAACCCGGAAAACAAAACCGTTCTCGAAACTGCCGCTAGCTTAGGAATTAAGTATTACCGATTAGGCTATTTTCGCTATCCCAAGAAGGGCTCATTGCCTGAAGCCCTACAACAATTTAACCGACAGATGCAGGAACTAGCGGTCTTGAATAAAGACCTCGGGATTCAGGGATGCTATCAAAATCATGCAGGAGGCCTGGTAGGAGCTTCGATGTGGGAAATTTGGCAACTCTTGCAGAATATTTCTGTTGATGCAATGGGCTGCCAGTATGATATTAGGCATGCCATGGTTGATGGCGGCTATTCCTGGAGAAATGGACTTCGTCTGATCAAGGACCGAATTAAAACACTGGCCATAAAGGACTTTAGATGGGAAAAAATCGATGGTAAATGGAGGGTATTGAATACACCTTTGGGTGAGGGCATGATAGATTTCGTAGCCTTCTTTAAGATTCTAAAAGAAAACGGCATCAAAGTTCCGGTTGCGGTGCATTATGAATACGATTTATTTGGCGCCGAACATGGAAGCCGGGAAGTGGACAAAGCTGATCAGAAAAAAGTATATGAGGCGATGCGCAAAGATCTTCAGCTGGTTCGCAAATGGTGGAAAGAAGCCTGATAATTAATAATGTATTGGTGATGAAATTAGTAGATCCCGCCCGACATCTCCAGCAAATCTCCAAAAGTATACAACTGCTCAAGGAAATTCATGCCTTTGCAGGAATGACGATTTGCTTCTTGCTACTCATTGGCTGCCAAAATCAACCGTCTGATCAAGTCTTTCAGAGAGACAGAGATCCATGGGTAATGCGCTCAGTCCTGGATCAACAAATAAGGATGGTCATCCTGGCCCTTCACAAGGAGGCATATGCTGCCTACAATACTGAAAATTGCGCACTCTATAAGGTATGGAGAGGTGGAGTGCATTGGGATGGGGCGCCATTTAACAACATTAAAACTATTCAACCAATAAGTTGGGGGGAAGCTTATTGGGAAAAACCTACTGACGATAAGCCCTGGAAAATTGAGTTGCATGGTAAGGTGGAATCGTTAACGCCCCGGTTTAAAGGTTATCGTTTGAAGGACAACCAGATCACTTTTCAATATGAGTTGACACTGCTTGATGGTTTAGTCGTAACCATTTTTGAACAACCTGAATTTATTTCAGGTGATGGCGGGAAAGTAGGTTTCAGACGCACTTTTAGAACTGATAATATGCAAGATGGCCTGATAGTCAGCAATGGAGATTTTCAATTACCCATAAATGGAAAAGAATCCTTTACGGAATATTTTGATGCCCTCCCGGACATAACTATACGTCCTCGCCATGTATCCGGGTCCTGGACACAAAACTGGTTGGACCGAAGTGGATGCAATACTTGCCATAAGATTGATGAGAGGACTATCGGTCCTTCCTATAGGGAAATTGCCGGCCGGTATGACCGCAGTAAGGAAAATGTTGCCTTGTTGGTTAAAAAAGTCAAAAATGGCGGCAGTGGCGTTTGGGGAGAAATACCCATGCAGGCACATCCGGATCTTCCCGAGAACGCTATTCAAGGCATGGTGAGGTTCATTCTTTCACTAGAGCCGGAGAAAAAAGTGGCCAAAGCGGAGTTGGAAATAAAAGTTGAAGAAGAGAAAGTTAAATACCCTAAAAAACCAGGATTTGGAGCCAACCTGGAGGGACTTCACCCCAGTCTTCGCTTGCAAACTATTCATCCCTATGATTTTAAACCCAGGGTTGGTGGGATGGATTTTTTACCGGATGGCAAATTGGTGATATCAACCTGGGATTCACTGGGAGCGGTCTATACACTGGAAGGTGTTCAAACCGGAGATACCAGTCAGATCACGGTAAAACGCATCGCTGCAGGACTGGCAGAACCACTAGGTCTCAAAGTAGTGGATGGAGATATCTATGTGCTGCAAAAGCAGGAACTGACTCGACTGGTTGATCACGATGAAGATGGTATAACGGATGAGTACCATAGTATCTGTAATTCGTGGGGAGCAACTACTGATTTCCACGAATTTTCTTACGGGCTGGAGTATAAAGATGGTTATTTCTATGCTGGCCTGGGGTTGGCCATGCGGCTGATGTCTCATGAATTGCAACTTCCTGATCGTGGCACAATTATAAAGATTGCCGAAGACGGCAGTTTTGAAAAGATCATGACCGGGTTGCGACAGACCAACGGGATTGGTTTCGGACCGGATGGTGAGTTGTTCGTTACCGAAAATCAGGGTCAATGGGTACCGGCTTGTAAAGTAATTCATGTCCAGGAAGGACAGTTTCACGGCTGTCAGTTCGGCACGGGCGATTTGTATAGTGGGCTTGAAATAACACCACCCGCTGTCTGGTTGCCCCAGGATGAAATCGGAAATTCACCGGGTCAGCCGGTACTGGTCCGTAAAGGACTTTACAAGGGACAGTTGCTCCATGGTGAAATTACACACGGAGGACTGAAAAGGGTTTTTCTGGAAAAGGTGAATGGATCTTACCAGGGTGCTGCCTTTAGATTCACTCAGGGATTGGAAGCAGGAATTATTCGCTCAGTCTGGGGACCGGATGACGCACTCTACATTGGAGGAGTGGGGATGAATGGTAATTGGGGTTGGAAAGGAAAACAATACGGGTTACAGCGATTGGAATTTACCGATAGGATCACCTTTGAAATCCTGGAAATTCAAGCCACGCCGGATGGATTTGATTTAACTTTTACAGCGCCTTTGGCCGAGGGACTGGGAGAAAAAACAGAGGATTATACAGTGCAACAATGGTGGTACAAAACAACGCCTCGTTATGGCGGTGATAAAATGGACTTGGAAATCCTAGCTATAAAAAAAATCCGTCTCTCTGCAGACAGGACACAGGTGCATCTTGAAATTCAAGGCAGGAAAGAAAATCACGTAATTTACTTTCGGTTGGATGAACATCTGGAGAGCATATCTGGACAGTCATTGTGGTCGGGGGAAGCCTGGTATACTTTAAATGAAATTCCCTATAGTTGAGGGAAGTAAGAAAGTTTGTTAAATATTACTTCGTTGATTGTACAATGAAGATAATTGGTTATATTGAGTAATAAATGGGTTTTCAGTATGTTTAAAAATCAGCTATAACAATAATCTTACTAATTAATGTTTAGAAAGTTTTAATTTATTGGTCCCAATCGTTAGTTAAAACTATGCACTTTTAGTGCAAGACTTTAGTTGCTACACACTTTAGTAAATTTAACTCATGAGTGAAAAGCAACGACTTGGAAGCCATACTGTTACGTGGTTGACAGCTCATATAGTATGGGTTACGAAATATCGCTATGATGTTTTGAAAGGAGATATTCAAGAAAGATGTAGAGAATTGGTACGCCAAATATGTGAATCGGAAGATGTCAAAATATTGAAAGGTGTAGTGAGCAAAGATCACGTTCATATTCACATTGAATATCCCCCATCCATCTCTATAAGTAACGTTGTGAAGCGGTTGAAAGGCAGAACTTCTCGTCGTATTCAAGAAGAGTTTCCTGCGCTTAGGAAACAATATTGGGGTCGGCATTTTTGGGCTGTTGGATATGGAGCCTGGAGTACGGGAAATATAACAGACAAAATGGTGGATGAATACCTTGAACATCACCGTAGTCCGACAGATCCTGGCAGTGATAATTTTATAATTGAATAAGAATTTCATTCTTATTCCTATTTTTAAAAACCTATGCACTTTCAGTGCATAGTGGTTCAGTTATATATTTATCTATCAAATATCAAAGTCTTAGTTCACCTAAACGAAACCCTATAACTTCTACTTCCATTTTATCACCCCATGCTTTCGATATTGCTTCAAATAAAGCCGGGAGGCCGGAGAGGGCGTTCGCTGGTGGGATCAGAAGCGCTGGGGTGAGTATGGCCCAATGGCGGCAGACCCTTTCTTCATACCGAGTACCGGAACTACTGTTGACAGGGATCCTAATTTTGCAACCTTTACCGTAGGGCAGGACGAGCTTTCTGCCATTCCTCAACCTGAACTTGATTTGAATCCAAATCTTATTCAAAATCCTGGGTATTAGGTGATTAACAACTCAAATATGGTATTTTGAGACTTTTAATTTGGTTAATTTAGAAAGGGATGATCATTTCATCCCTTTTTTTTGGCCATCGCTTTTTACCTTGTAATCATGGATAAAAACTTTCAAAACAAAACCGTTATTATCACCGGAAGTAGCTTTGGCATTGGCCAAGGAGCGGCCAGGGCATTCGCTGAGAAAGGAGCAAAAGTAGTACTGGCATCAAGGAACGAATCAGCAAATGAAGCTTTAGTCGATGAGATTAAATCCAGGGGTGGGGAAGCCCTCTTTGTAGCGACAGACATTTCCAAAACGGAAGATGTCAAAAGGATGGCTGAAACCGCCGTGAATACATATGGCACCATTGACATCGCTATTAACAATGCAGGTATTGAGGGAACACCGGGAGTCAGGACCGCTGATTATGAGGAGGATATATAGGATGAGGTAATGGACATCAACTTAAAAGGAGTGTGGCTTTCCATAAAATATGAAATCCCTGTAATGCTGAAAGAAGGTGCAGGTAACATTATTAATATCTCTTCATTAGCCGGGTTAAAAGGCGGTGGAGCAGGAGCTGCTTACCATGCATCTAAGTTCGGGGTTGTGGGCATCACGAAATCAGCGGCTGTAGAATATGCCAAAGACAATATCAGGGTAAACGCCATCTGCCCCGCAGTAATTGAAACGCCAATGGCCGACCGGGCATTTGATACTCAGGCCAAAAGAAATGCCGCAATAGATACGCATCCAATTGGGAGGTTAGGTGAAGTAGACGAGGTGGTTAGCACTATATGTTGGTTGGCTTCAGAGGGAGCATCCTTCATTACGGGTGTAGCTATCCCCGTCGATGGTGGTGCTAGTTTGTGATTAGTAAACCTTTAAGTACGGCATTCTATAAATCATCATCCGAAACCTCTTTTTGGATCCTTATTCTTTAAACTTTTATAGTCCTAAGTTATCTAAACGGGCACGGAATGGTATCTTGTGAGGATTAAACTGCCACATCAAATCGAATAGATGAGAAAAATATTGTTACTACTATCAATTACCTCAATAACCCTTATCTTTTTTCAATGTTCAGACCCTGATGAGGAAACCCGAGTGCTGGTATTCTCAAAAACTGCTGGCTATCGTCATGAGTCTATTCCTGCGGGAATAGAAATGATAAAGCAACTTGGTCTTGAAAATGGTTTTTGGGTTGATAATACGGAAGATGCCTCTGTTTTTGATGAAAATACCCTAAAGAAATATTCGGCTGTAGTGTTCCTAAACACATCAGGAAATATTTTAAACCACTACCAGCAAGCCGATTTCGAAAGATTTATTCAGGCTGGTGGCGGTTTTGCGGGTATCCACGCTGCGGCTGATACGGAATATGACTGGGAGTGGTATGGAAAGTTGGTTGGAGCTTATTTCCAGTCGCATCCGGCAGGGACGCCCATTGCTACTGTGAGTATTTTGGACAAGAACCATTCCGCTAGCCAAGCTCTGCCAGATAAATGAGAAAGAACGGATGAATGGTATAATTATTATAATATCAATCCCGATTTAAATGTCCTGGCTACTCTTGATGAGTCCAGTTATCAGGGTGGTGAAAACGGAGATTTTCATCCGATTATTTGGTATCAGGAATTTGATGGTGGCAGGATATTTTATACTGGAGGCGGCCATACGGATGAAGCTTATTCAGAGGAGTTGTTTATTCAGCATGTCTGGGGCGGATTAAAATGGGTACTCGAAGGATCACAAAAACTTGACTATTCCCGGGTAACTTCGCGAAGGGTCCCGGAAGAAAATAGGTTCACCATTGATATTCTTGACTGGGGTCTTTTTGAACCAACCGAACTGGAAGTTTTAAATGATTTCAGGGTGATTTTTACTGAGCGGGGAGGAAGGGTTAAGCTATACGATCCTGAAAGAGATACGACCATTATTGTTGCTGAAATAGATGTATACCAGGAACAGGAAGATGGGCTGATGAGCTTGGCAATAGACCCTGAATTTGAAAAAAAACAACTGGGTCTATCTATATTATTCTCCGCCAGAGGACGAACCAAAACAGCACTTGTCAAGATTTAAATTCTTAAACGGTAAGTTCGATCTTGAAAGTGAACAGCTTATTCTCGTTGTTCCAACTCAGAGGGATGAATGCTGTCACACAGGAGGTTCTATTGAATTTGATAGTAATGGCAATCTATATCTTTCCACAGGTGATGATACTAATCCATTTGAGTCGAATGGATTCGCTCCCATCGACGAAAGGAGTGGAAGATCGCCTTTTGACGCCCAGGGGACAAGTGGGAATGCTAATGACATGAGAGGCGCTATTCTAAGGATTAACCCGCATTATTCATAGGCCACCAATTTTGGGATTAATAATGGGTTGCTAACTATTTTTGATTGGAGTGTATGTATTAATTTGAAGATCAACCAGGTTTCTGGATTTCAAAGGACATTAGAGCGTTTTTTTGTTAGAATTTTTCAATTTTCAGTCAAAGCTCTATTGTGTTCTTATGGAAGAACATTTTTTTGATTAAACCAAACTGTTTAACTGATCGGTCAGTTCACCGTAAGCAAATCGCCCAGCAGGTATTGATATCTAAAGGCTCTTGAGAATTGTATTGTCAATGATCTTTTCCTTTCTTTCAGGCACGCCCCAACCTTCATCAGGTAAAGCCGGATATTGTCCACTTGCCATCGTTTAGCAAAGTGGTGTTTTGTTTTGGCAATTAATAATTTAATCTGCCGGAACATTTCATAACAGAGGGTAGCGATGATTAAACGCATGAAATTGGCCAGTAGCGATGACAGGAAAGCCGGTCGGAATAAGTCATGTTTTTGAGTTCCTTTATTCGATTTTCACTGGCATCACCTCGCTTGACATAAAAATCAAAGTAAATCTGTTGAGCGGTCATCGCTTCAAAGTTGCTCACAAAGTAACGGACATTCATTCCTTTTCCGGTAGACTCCACTTTGGCGTACAGCTTTTCAGAACGATCCCAGCTTTTGGCCTGGTAAGTAAACGGGCCAACAAACTCTTGATGTTTGATGATTTTTGAAGCATATTCCTTTTTTACTTCAATGATAGTCTGTTTGGTAAAATGTAAGTTCAAGTAATAAGTGCAATTTTCCTTTGTAGCACTTGCTTTGCGTTTAGGTAATTAAATTTTCTAACAGGGCGTTCATTGATTTTGTTTTCAACAACTTTGATTTGCTCCTCTGTAACAAATCTAATATCTGTTTTCTTAGGATAAAACCTTCTGATTACCCCAATCCTATTTTCAACTGTCCCTTTATCCTGACTAGTATAGGGACGAGTGAAATAGGCATCCACATCAAGGGATTGAGCAATCAACTCATGTTTAGAAAATGCCATATCATTATCAAAAGTGAGTGTTTCCAGTTTGTGTTTATCCTGAGAGAGTTCCTCCACAATAGCTTCGGCCATTTGATCGGCATTTTTACTGTGCATCTTTCTGATTCTGGTAAAAAGACTTGCTCGGTCTGTCATCACCAACAAAGAGCCTTTGTGGTTTTTACCCATCATTAAATCGACTTCTATATCTCCCAATCGTTCCCTTTTGTTAATGATCTGGGGTCGCTGTTCAATTGATACCCTATTCGGGATAATACCTCTACGATCTTTTCTGTTTCCTCGTTTGCGCCTTCGTTTGCCATGTTTTAGATATGTGTATAGTTGTTTGTATTCTTGGTTCTCCTGGCGGTTGGTGTGCTTACATTCCCATATCCATTGGTAAATCCATTCATGGCTAAGTGGACATTCTCTCGTTTTCTTTCCCTGATGGCTGATCAATTCAGGACTCCATCTATCTTCTTGGAGCCGGTTAACTATCCAGTCTTTCATGGGTTTGGTGAAAATCACTCTTTTTGGCTTTTCTTGATGACGAAGATTGGTCCTCCTTTGTGCATTTGCTGTTCGATAGACACCAGCTCCCCTACCTCTTGAACCCACATTTCGCTTAAGCTCACGTGAGATCGTAGACGGGTGAAAATGAACGATACAGGCAATCTCCTTTTGAGTAGCTCCTGTTTTCAATAATGCTTCAATTTGATACCTTTGATCAATACTGAGATGTGTGTAGTTTTTTGACATTTTGCAATCCAAAGATTGCACTGTTCAGGCAATTGAAGGATGAAAAAGCCCTTAAAAGCTTTTTCATCCTTCAATTGCACTTATTAGTTGATCTCAGCAAAGTCTTTAAAACTTCATTACTACTAATACCTAAACAAAATTGAAGGTCAAACTGCTTAGCTATCCGATAAAAAGATGCTCCTGAAAAGCCACTATCCGCTCGAATAAGGATCTTTACTGAGGGCAGTTTTTTTCTGATTTTAATGACAATCCTTTTCAATAAGGCCACAAACCATTTGTTGGAGTGACAATTGCCCGGACGTAGTACTGGTAAAATGACCTGACCGGTGTTCCCGTCCTTAAAGAACAACTCATGGTACATAGTCTGTCCATAATAGCCATTATACAAACTGAGTTGTTGGGATCCATGAGTAGGGTCATCGGTACCATCTACATCAATGATGATTTGACCAGTCTTCTCTTTCAACTCCTCTACATAACGGTCTACAAACCATTGACTCATCTGGTAGATCAGACTCCGATCGGCCTTGTTTTCAAATCGACTTAAAGTAGGCTGGGAACATAATCCGCTATCTAGTACTTTACGGATCACCGGATCCTCTCGGAGTTTTTGTTCGTCATTGCAATCCTGATAGCCCTGCATCATTAAAAACACCCGTTGGCGAAGCATTTCTTCATAAGTGTATTCGATAAAAAAGGGGTTTCGATAGTCAGGAATCAGTGCGGCGAAGCTTTTTAATAGACCAGTCTTTCTCTCTACTTTTTCACTTAACAATATCGCTCCGTCTGAGCTAATCGCTGATGCTGAAAAATCAAATTTAAAAGCTTGTTTTCCTCGATAAAATACGGTATCTTTTTCCTTATATTCAGGCATAAATTAATTGCTTATTTTGTTGTCTAACTATCTCAATATAAGCAATTTATGCCTGTTTTTTATTGTCTACTATGAATTTTTCGGGTTAAGGTCAACGAAGATGGAACTTATTCAATTCCTGACGGAAATCTTTTTCTGAAGGGTACTCCTGGAACGAGACCTGAGATCTCTGTAATGGGTAACCGCAACCCCTACCGGATATCAATCGACAAGAAAAAAGGGACACTTTATTGGGGTGAGGTTGGTCCTGATGCGGGTAGAGATAGTACTGGGTTCGGGCCTAAAGGACATGATGAAGTCAATCAGGCGAAATTTGCAGGATTCTTCGGTTGGCCCTACTTTGTGGGTGATAATAAGGCCTATTGGCAATATAATTTCAAAACCAGCCAATCGGAATATCAGTTTGACCCTACCAAACCAGTCAATAATTCTCTAAACAATAGCGGTATAAAAAAACTTCCTCAAGCTCAACCCGCTTTTATTTGGTACCCTTACGACGAATCGGAAGAATTTCCTTTGGTAGGTAATGGAGGGAGAAATGCAATGGCTGGGCCAATTTACTACAGCGACCTTTATGAAGACAATAATTTTAAGTTTCCTCAGTATTTCGACGGTAAGCTCTTTATCTATGACTGGATGAGGGGATGGGTTCACTTGGTAACAATGGATGAAAATGAGAATTATCTCGGTATGGAGCCTTTCATGCCAAGTCACAAGTTCAGTAATCCCATGGATATGCAGTTTGCTAAAGATGGAAGCCTGTATATGCTTGAATACGGTACGACCTGGTACAAACAAAATGAAGATGCCAGATTGTTGAGAATTACTTACAACAGTGGTAATCGATCACCAATAATATCTGCAACCCATGATAAAAAAGCTGGAGCTGTTCCATTAGAAGTGTATTGAAATTCAGTTCTGAGGGCACATTGGATTATGATGGTGATGATTTAGCATATCTATGGAATTTTGACGGTATCGCCATCTCTGATGATCCCAATCCACAATTTGAGTATACCCAGCCCGGAGTTTATTATTCGGAATTAGCAGTAACCGATACTTATGGGAATGAAGTTTCCCGGCAGTTAAAAGTGATTGTTGGCAATACACCACCAGTGGTCGATATCAAACGCAAAGCAAGTATCTTAAGTAATCATTCATTCTTTTTATTGGGACAATGAGGCTGTGAATTACCAGGTGATTGTATCAGATGCTGAAGATGGTAGAATTGGCGATGGTATTGCTGAATCTGATGTTGTGGTGACAAAGCATTATCTCCAATCCGGATATGACGAAACTGAGATCATTAGAGGGCATTTGGCGCCAACCCAATTCATTGCAGGCAAGCAATTGATTGAAGCAAGTGATTGTAAGGCGTGTCATAAAATGGATATTAAATCCATAGGTCCGAGTTATTTGCAAGTAGCCGAAAGGTATAAAGATAATCCCAATGCCGTTTCTTACTTATCGGGGAAGATTTTAAAAGGAGGTGGAGGAGTGTGGGGAGACCAGGCTATGGCAGCGCATCCGCAATTGAGTAATGAGGAGGCTGAAGAGATGGTGAAATATATATTATCGTTGGGGACGGAGGTGCTGAATCAGTTGCCAGTTTCCGGGTCTTTTTTACCTAACGAGCATTTGGAGGATGCAATTAAAGGACGATACTTTCTCAAAGCAACTTATACCGATAGGGGTAACGGTGAAGTGCCAAGTTTATCAACGACTACCACTAGGTCTTTCAAATTCCATTTTTTGTCTCCAATGAAGGTGTCAGTTGAACATGAAAATGACATTGATATTAAAGATGTCAGCGGGTTTGAGGAACCAGACGAATTGAAGGGTTGGGAAGATTTCGAAGACGAAGTTCTTGAGGAAGCAGAGCTTGTTGGTAATGGAAGCGTTGTAACATTTGGAGAATTTGATTTGAAGGGTGTAAGATCAGTTACTGTTGGAGGATTTGTCTTGGGGCCGGGTTGTAATCTTGAACTTCTCATTGATGGTCAATTTGCTGGAATGGGAGTTTATGATTCAACTGGTTCACCTCGAGTTTTGGAAGGCGTTTTCGATGGAGAAGGATCAATTACGGTAAATGGTGAATTTGGTAAAGCAATTGTTGCAATAAAAATAACTAATGCGAATCCGGGTAAGCCTGCTGCTGCCATCTTAGGATATATCCGATTCGATAAGGAATAAACTTGAGTTATTCAGTCGCCATTCAAGTCAAATTTTACTATTATTCTTGTCCATAATATGCACCAATTCCGTGTTTGCGTAAATAGTGTTTTTTGATCAGTGAATCCTTTAGTCGCGGAGATTGAGGATTAATCTGTAGGGTTAAGTATGCCATTTTGGCTAATTCCTCCAGCACTTTG
This sequence comes from Cyclobacteriaceae bacterium, assembly GCA_963664285.2. GTDB lineage: Bacteria > Bacteroidota > Bacteroidia > Cytophagales > Cyclobacteriaceae > JAJCYL01. The sequence goes on along the minus strand of CAXXNX010000046.1, from coordinate 4,963 downwards.
CTATTATAAACCGCTTTGTCCGCATCTTTTCCCCAGGTAAAGGGACCATGGTTAGCAACTAATACCATTTCAACTTCCTGGGGATCCAGATTTTTATTCTGAAAACATTCTGTGATTTGTATACCAGTATTATGCTCATAATCACCTTTGATTAGTTCATCATGCATCGGTGGAGCGCACGGAATATCTTTGGTAAGGTGATCCGCATGGGTTGTACCGAATATGGGAATGTCCATTTGCGCCTGAGCCCATGCGACCGAATAGGTTGAATGCGTATGAGAAATTCCCCCGATATTTTCCCACGTTTTGTATAGATAGGCGTGCGTTTTTGTATCTGAGGAAGGTCTCATCTTGCCTTCAATGACATTATTGTTGAAGTCAACAATTACGATACACTCTACGGCAAGATCTTCATAAGGCACACCGCTTGATTTGATGGCAAAAACACCATGTGCTCTGTCTACTACGCTTACGTTGCCAAATGTATAAATCACGAGATCCAACTCCGGCAATTGCATGTTTGCTTTATAACACTCTTCTTTCAAAGGTTCATACATGGCCTTACTTTACTTATTGTCATTATTTGATTCAACAAATTCACCCAAAGTAACATAATCCGAATATAGTCTTTTGTAAACTTCAACGTTAGTTTGGTTAGGTTGGTAGGTGGTTTCAAAACCATTACCCATTCCTCGGGTAGCTTCCTCTACTGAACTATATATTCCGGCGGCTGTTGCAGCATACATAGCGGCTCCAAGAGCAGCGGCTTGTTCGGAAACAGCTATTTTAATTGGTCTGTTCAGGACATCTGCCAAAGTCTGCATTACAAAGGAGGACTTTTTAGCAACACCACCAATTCCGACCACGGATTTGATTTGAACTCCTTCTTCTTCAAATCGATCAATTATCTTCTTGGATCCAAAGCATATGGCCTCAATCAATGCCCTAAAAATGTGAGGGGCTTTTGTTCCTAAGTTTAGATTGACGATAGCTGCTTTTAATGAATGATCGGCATCAGGGGTACGTCTCCCATTGACCCAATCCAATGCTACTGGGATGCTCTCAGTCAATGGTGTGGCTGCAGCTAGCTCTGATAATTTATCAATAAAATTGTCTTTTAATTCAGTGACTAATTTTTGTTTTTGATCTTCATTGATGTTATTGCTATTCATAATCAACTCGTCAGTTGGAGAAATCAAAACATCTCTAAACCAAGCAAGTACATCGCCAAACGCTGATTGGCCTGCCTCCAAACCGATCATTCCAGGTATGACCGAACCGTCTACCTGACCACATACTCCATTGACGGTTTTTTGACCTATTATATTACGAGGCGAGACAATAATATCACATGTCGAGGTTCCCATGACCCTCACCAAGGTGTACTCCTCTACTTCGGCACCCACTGCCCCGGCGTGAGCATCAAATGTGCCTACAGAGACAACCGTTTCTTCACCAAGTCCCAACTTCTCAGCCCATTCTGGTGAAAGATTTCCCGCTATTTCATCTGATGTGAATGTCTCGTTGTACAAGTGATTTTTTAACTCAACCAGATAAGGATCGAGTTGCGACAGGAAGTGGTCATCTGGTAAGCCTCCCCAGCTTTCATGCCACATTGCTTTGTGACCTGCAGCGCACCTGCTACAACGAAAAGAGGAAAGAGATGGGCTTCCGACGAGGATATATGTCATAAGATCACAATGTTCCATCCAGGAATAGGCTGCGCTTTTTACTGCCTGGTCCTCCCGGGAAACATGAAGGATCTTAGCCCAGAACCATTCCGAAGAATAAATTCCTCCCTCATATTTGGTGTAATCTTCACCCCCCCAATTTCTAGCCAGATGGTTAATCTCTTCAGCCTCTGCAATTGCAGTGTGATCTTTCCACAATACCATCATCGCATTGGGGTTTTCTTCCAAACCGTCTTTTAATGATAATGCTGTGCCGGTTTCATCGACCGGAATTGGAGAAGAACCTGTGGTATCAATGCATATGCCCATTACGGCTTCAGGATCGACTTGACATTCCTTGACCACTTCACGGATAGTGATTTCCATGCCTTCGATATGATCAAGAGGGTGTTGCCTGAATTGGTTAATGGCGGGGTCGCAGTACTTTCCTTCTTTCCACCTGGTATACCAATGTACCTTGGTACCTATGGTTTGCCCATTAGATGCATTTACCAAAACGGATCTTACCGAATCTGTACCAAAATCCAGACCAATTACAAATTGTTGAGACATGTGTATGTAAGTTCAAGTAATAAGTGCAATTTTCCTTTGTAGCACTTGCTTTGCGTTTAGGTAATTAAATTTTCTAACAGGGCGTTCATTGATTTTGTTTTCAACAACTTTGATTTGCTCCTCTGTAACAAATCTAATATCTGTTTTCTTAGGATAAAACCTTCTGATTACCCCAATCCTATTTTCAACTGTCCCTTTATCCTGACTAGTATAGGGACGAGTGAAATAGGCATCCACATCAAGGGATTGAGCAATCAACTCATGTTTAGAAAATGCCATATCATTATCAAAAGTGAGTGTTTCCAGTTTGTGTTTATCCTGAGAGAGTTCCTCCACAATAGCTTCGGCCATTTGATCGGCATTTTTACTGTGCATCTTTCTGATTCTGGTAAAAAGACTTGCTCGGTCTGTCATCACCAACAAAGAGCCTTTGTGGTTTTTACCCATCATTAAATCGACTTCTATATCTCCCAATCGTTCCCTTTTGTTAATGATCTGGGGTCGCTGTTCAATTGATACCCTATTCGGGATAATACCTCTACGATCTTTTCTGTTTCCTCGTTTGCGCCTTCGTTTGCCATGTTTTAGATATGTGTATAGTTGTTTGTATTCTTGGTTCTCCTGGCGGTTGGTGTGCTTACATTCCCATATCCATTGGTAAATCCATTCATGGCTAAGTGGACATTCTCTCGTTTTCTTTCCCTGATAGCTGATCAATTCAGGACTCCATCTATCTTCTTGGAGCCGGTTAACTATCCAGTCTTTCATGGGTTTGGTGAAAATCACTCTTTTTGGCTTTTCTTGATGACGAAGATTGGTCCTCCTTTGTGCATTTGCTGTTCGATAGACACCAGCTCCCCTACCTCTTGAACCCACATTTCGCTTAAGCTCACGTGAGATCGTAGACGGGTGAAAATGAACGATACAGGCAATCTCCTTTTGAGTAGCTCCTGTTTTCAATAATGCTTCAATTTGATACCTTTGATCAATACTGAGATGTGTGTAGTTTTTTGACATTTTGCAATCCAAAGATTGCACTGCTCAGGCTTTTGAAGGATGAAAAAGCCCTTAAAAGCTTTTTCATCCTTCAATTGCACTTATTAGTTGATCTCAGCGTATTTATCAAAATCAAATCTCTAAATTAATCAGAAAATTTATAGTTTCTAACACTTATTAAGAAAGTTATTGTATTACATATCAGTATATGTGCACAGGCAGCAGACCCTACATTCAGTTCCGCTTATGCACAGGACTTTCCAAACCGGGAAGATATCGCTGAAAGCTTCGTTCTTTATCTCGCTTTAAGATTCAGATCGGAAAGAATACCGCAATCACTCACCACCACAATTTCGCAAACAATTCCCCACCGGATTGAGTACTTTGACAATCAATCTTTCGATATGCATCCGATTGAATAAATAGCCTGTTAAATACATTAATGTGTCAAACTTTTAACCAGAACGTATCTTGGAGGGCTTATTTAAAACTTCACATATATGGCATTCTGTAAGTTCAAGTAATAAGTGCAATTTTCCTTTGTAGCACTTGCTTTGCGTTTAGGTAATTAAATTTTCTAACAGGGCGTTCATTGATTTTGTTTTCAACAACTTTGATTTGCTCCTCTGTAACAAATCTAATATCTGTTTTCTTAGGATAAAACCTTCTGATTACCCCAATCCTATTTTCAACTGTCCCTTTATCCTGACTAGTATAGGGACGAGTGAAATAGGCATCCACATCAAGGGATTGAGCAATCAACTCATGTTTAGAAAATGCCATATCATTATCAAAAGTGAGTGTTTCCAGTTTGTGTTTATCCTGAGAGAGTTCCTCCACAATAGCTTCGGCCATTTGATCGGCATTTTTACTGTGCATCTTTCTGATTCTGGTAAAAAGACTTGCTCGGTCTGTCATCACCAACAAAGAGCCTTTGTGGTTTTTACCCATCATTAAATCGACTTCTATATCTCCCAATCGTTCCCTTTTGTTAATGATCTGGGGTCGCTGTTCAATTGATACCCTATTCGGGATAATACCTCTACGATCTTTTCTGTTTCCTCGTTTGCGCCTTCGTTTGCCATGTTTTAGATATGTGTATAGTTGTTTGTATTCTTGGTTCTCCTGGCGGTTGGTGTGCTTACATTCCCATATCCATTGGTAAATCCATTCATGGCTAAGTGGACATTCTCTCGTTTTCTTTCCCTGATGGCTGATCAATTCAGGACTCCATCTATCTTCTTGGAGCCGGTTAACTATCCAGTCTTTCATGGGTTTGGTGAAAATCACTCTTTTTGGCTTTTCTTGATGACGAAGATTGGTCCTCCTTTGTGCATTTGCTGTTCGATAGACACCAGCTCCCCTACCTCTTGAACCCACATTTCGCTTAAGCTCACGTGAGATCGTAGATGGGTGAAAATGAACGATACAGGCAATCTCCTTTTGAGTAGCTCCTGTTTTCAATAATGCTTCAATTTGATACCTTTGATCAATACTGAGATGTGTGTAGTTTTTTGACATTTTGCAATCCAAAGATTGCACTTATTAGTTGATCTCAGCTTCTCAAGTTTACAAGAAGTAATAACTAAATCACAGCCTGCATAGGCCAAAACGTCAGCCGCATCCATCCCTAGATTGCGAGATCCACCCGTTATCAGCGCTACTTTTCGTTTGAGGTTATGGAGTTCTTTAATTAATTGACATAATTTTAGGTGTTTATGAAC
>CAXXNX010000045.1:0-16973 GCA_963664285.2 Cyclobacteriaceae bacterium | reverse complement strand
ACTCACCCAGGCTCCACTCTGGCCACGCTGCCGAAATTCCCAATTAGCGCCTTTCAGTGGAAATGCGGCCTGGTTGGCTGTCATACCGGTAAGCCGTTGACCCATACGCACCGATGCCGGCAGTTCTTCACCCTCCCTTTCATTTAACAGCGGTTTATAATCAAACAACTCCATCTGGGCCGGGCCTCCGCTCTGGAATAAATAAATAATTCTTTTAGCTCGGGGCACAAAATGGGGCAGCAATTCATTTTTGGAAATCGTTATGGTTGGCTGAGGCGCACCAACACAACCTGGCAGGATGGAACTCAAGGCCGCTACCCCGATGCCGGTTCCTGTCCGTGACAGAAAGTGCCTTCGAGACATTTGGGCTGGATTCAGGTCATCGGAACAATTCATCCTTTTGATATACTTTCAGTTAAATTCAATATCGTATTCGCTACTACAGTATAGGCTGCGAGTTCTGCTAAATCGAAACCTGCTTTCAGCTTATACTCTCCTATGTTCAATAAATTATCTGCCAATTCCGGTTCTCTTGAAAAAACATCATGCTGATCTTTCAGCAGTTCGACCAATAGCGCCATTTCTTTTTCATGAGGATGCCGTGATGTAGCTAATCGAAAAGCAAAACTGATGCGCTCTTCCTCATCAGTGCCCCCTTCGGATATCATTCTGTACGCGATAAGACGTGAAGCCTCGGTGAATTGAGGATCATTTAACAGCACCAGGGCCTGCATCGGAGTGCTCGTAGATTGCCTGCGGACTTCGCACTGCTCCCTTGTTGAAGCATCAAATGTCATCATTGACGGTGGCGGTAGGGAGCGTTTCCAAAATGTATACATACTTTTTCGATACAAATCCTCACCATGATCCTGAATGTATTCCTTTAAAGGTTGATTTCCACTGGCTACCTGGAGCCATAAACCTTTGGGCTGATAGGGCTTGACGCTGGGTCCTCCTATCTGACTGCTCAACAAACCGCTAATGCTCAGTGCATGATCCCCCCCTCGCACAAGTTCTGCCTGGAGCCTTACTTGAGGTCTCCGGGCCAGCAGGACATTGTTTGGATCCCTCTCATACAATTCCGGATCTACAAACACTGATTGTCTGTAAGTCGCAGACATCACCATTGTTTTGATTAACTCGCATTATTCATAGGCCACCAATTTTGGGATTAATAATGGGTTGCTAACTATTTTTGATTGGAGTGTATGTATTAATTTGAAGATCAACCAGGTTTCTGGATTTCAAAGGACATTAGAGCGTTTTTTTGTTAGAATTTTTCAATTTTCAGTCAAAGCTCTATTGTGTTCTTGTGGAAGAACATTTTTTTGATTAAACCAAACTGTTTAACTGATCGGTCAGTTCACCGTAAGCAAATCGCCCAGCAGGTATTGATATCTAAAGGCTCTTGAGAATTGTATTGTCAATGATCTTTTCCTTTCTTTCAGGCACGCCCCAACCTTCATCAGGTAAAGCCGGATATTGTCCACTTGCCATCGTTTAGCAAAGTGGTGTTTTGTTTTGGCAATTAATAATTTAATCTGCCGGAACATTTCATAACAGAGGGTAGCGATGATTAAACGCATGAAATTGGCCCAGTAGCGATGACAGGAAAGCCGGTCGGAATAAGTCATGTTTTTGAGTTCCTTTATTCGATTTTCACTGGCATCACCTCGCTTGACATAAAAATCAAAGTAAATCTGTTGAGCGGTCATCGCTTCAAAGTTGCTCACAAAGTAACGGACATTCATTCCTTTTCCGGTAGACTCCACTTTGGCGTACAGCTTTTCAGAACGATCCCAGCTTTTGGCCTGGTAAGTAAACGGGCCAACAAACTCTTGATGTTTGATGATTTTTGAAGCATATTCCTTTTTTACTTCAATGATAGTCTGTTTGGTAAAAGTCTTTAAAACTTCATTACTACTAATACCTAAACAAAATTGAAGGTCAAACTGCTTAGCTATCCGATAAAAAGATGCTCCTGAAAAGCCACTATCCGCTCGAATAAGGATCTTTACTGAGGGCAGTTTTTTTCTGATTTTAATGACAATCCTTTTCAATAAGGCCACAAACCATTTGTTGGAGTGACAATTGCCCGGACGTAGTACTGGTAAAATGACCTGACCGGTGTTCCCGTCCTTAAAGAACAACTCATGGTACATAGTCTGTCCATAATAGCCATTATACAAACTGAGTTGTTGGGATCTATGAGTAGGGTCATCGGTACCATCTACATCAATGATGATTTGACCAGTCTTCTCTTTCAGCTCCTCTACATAACGGTCTACAAACCATTGACTCATCTGGTAGATCAGACTCCGATCGGCCTTGTTTTCAAATCGACTTAAAGTAGGCTGGGAACATAATCCGCTATCTAGTACTTTACGGATCACCGGATCCTCTCGGAGTTTTTGTTCGTCATTGCAATCCTGATAGCCCTGCATCATTAAAAACACCCGTTGGCGAAGCATTTCTTCATAAGTGTATTCGATAAAAAAGGGGTTTCGATAGTCAGGAATCAGTGCGGCGAAGCTTTTTAATAGACCAGTCTTTCTCTCTACTTTTTCACTTAACAATATCGCTCCGTCTGAGCTAATCGCTGATGCTGAAAAATCAAATTTAAAAGCTTGTTTTCCTCGATAAAATACGGTATCTTTTTCCTTATATTCAGGCATAAATTAATTGCTTATTTTGTTGTCTAACTATCTCAATATAAGCAATTTATGCCTGTTTTTTATTGTCTACTATGAATTTTTCGGGTTAAAATACACATTACCTACTAAAAAAATCTTATGAAATTTGTTCAAATAAATAGGCCGGTAGTTCTTGCGGCCATGATATTAATTCTATGTTCTGGCTACTTGCTCCATGGTCAGAATTCCAAAACCTCAGCTTGGGGAAAACAAGGCTATGATCTTCCGATTGTTGATTTAGACGGAAAGTTGAAGATTCAAACGGTGGTTGATAAAGAAGAGGGTCAATATCTTGGGCATCCTACTACCTTACTTTTAGAGGATGGAAAAACCATTATTTGTGTTTATCCCAAGGGGCATGGAAAGGGTGCAATCGTATTGAAGAAATCTTTTGATGGAGGAAAGACCTGGACAGATAGGTTGCCTACTGCTAAAAGTTGGGAAACCAGTTTTGAAGTACCCACACTGTACCCCACAATAGACCAAAGTGGAAATAAGAGAATCATTATGTTCAGCGGAACCCAAGACCATGTGATGGGTGCAATACGAATGGCACATTCAGATGATAATGGAACAACCTGGAGTGAACTTGAACCAATTGGAGATTATAAAGGAATAGTAGCCATGTCTGACTGTATTGCTTTAAATGAGCCAGGTCACTATTTGGCAACCTTTCATATACGAGGGCCAAGAGAAGATAATTCTATGATTTTGTATCAGGTGTATAGTGAAGATGGTGGATTGACATGGGGAACCCCTCAAAAAATCTATGAAGAATCTAAAATTCACGTTTGCGAAGCAGGCTTAATAAAGAGCCCGGATAAAACTGAAATTGCGATGCTCTTAAGAGAGAATGCGCGCAATTATAATAGTCAGATCATGTTTTCAAAAGATGAGGGAAAAACATGGAGTAATCCCAGACCTATGCCTGGCTCTCTTTGTGGAGATCGTCATCAAGCCATTTATTTACCTGATGGTCGATTATTGATTCAATTTCGAGACAGGTCACCCAAGAATAGGCCCGGCAATACTTATGGTCCTACGGAGGGTGACTGGGTAGGATGGGTAGGAACATACGATGACCTAAAAAATGGATTCGAAGGTGATTATAGAATCAGATTTAAGGACAATAAAAAAGGACACGATTCCACCTACCCGGCAGCAGAGCTGTTACCTGATGGTACGCTGGTCTGTACCACTTACGGACATTGGGAAAAAGGAAAATCACCATATATCCTTTCGGTTCGCTTTAAAATGGAAACACTGGACAAAATGGTCAAGTCGATTAAAGAGAATGGACAAACGGCGATAATCAATGATATGGGCAAAAATATCATAAGCTATAATCCTGACGGGAGAGAATGAATCAATTTGAAAAGAAGAGTAATAAATTAAGAATATATAGCACCACAATTTATTATTTGCTAATAATATGTTGTGGTTTATTGTTAGTAAACAAAACAGTTGCCCAACAAACGGAGCAAGAACGAACAGAATTTCAGGTAAACTACTTACCCGAACTACCACCATCAGCCAACAGTCAAAAACAATATGGATTAGCAGGGGCATTTTCAGGTGTTTCCAATGACGTCCTCATAATTGCAGGAGGGGCAAATTTCCCCGGCTTGAAGCCTTGGGAGGGAGGTGAAAAAGTATGGTGGAATGATATTTACGTTCTCCGAGAAAATGGGTCAGGAGAATATGAATGGATAGTGAAACCGGATTTTAAGCTTCCACAAAAGCTCGCCTATGGTGTTTCGGTCCAAACAGAGGAAGGTGTGATATGTATTGGTGGGGATGATGGTGTTTCCAAATCTAGTAAGGTGTTTGAATTGAAATGGGACAACATTAATGAGAAAGTTGTCATAGAAAATTTACCTTCACTGCCCCATCCTTTGGCTTATATGTCTGGAGCTAGATTAGGTGATAAGATCTATATAACAGGTGGAATTGAAAGCTCGGAATCAACAAAAAGTTTCTATTCCCTGGACATGTCTAAAAAAGACTCTGAAAGTTTAACCTGGAAAAAATTATCATCATGGCCGGGAGCTCCGCGAGCTTTTTCTATGACCATTTCACAGTCGGATGGACATGAAAATGCACTGTTTTTATTCGGAGGGAGAAATATTCAAAGCGGCCAGCGCCCCGAACTTTTAGCTGATGCCTTCAAATATATTCCTTCAAAGGATCAGTGGACAACTTTGACTGATATTGGAACGGGTCATAAAAAGACCCTTCTGATGGCAGGTACTGCCATAGCAAAGGGGTCTCATCACATTATATTTTTAGGAGGTTCTAATGGAAGTGTTTTCACAAAACTAGTCGCGCTGGAAGAGGTGCTAAAAGATACCCTAAAAGCCGAAGAAGAAATAAATTCATTAAAAGCACAACAACTTGATATCCTTGACAACCACCCTGGGTTTAAGCGGGATGTACTTTCCTACAATACCATAACAGGAGTATGGGCAAAAATTGGTGAATTATCGAAGGGAAGTCCCGTGACAACTCATGCGTTTGATTTTGAAGGAAAGACTATTATTCCATCTGGAGAAATTTCTCCAGGGATCAGAACAACAGACATTTTACAAATCGAATGGACGGGCCTTGACTCTTCCTTCGGATTGGTTAATTATGTGGTTGTTTTCATCTATCTGATCGGAATGGTAGGGATAGGAGTTTATTTCTCACTTAGACAAAAGTCTACCAATGATTATTTCAAAGGTGGAGGCAGGGTTCCCTGGTGGGCAGCAGGGCTGAGCATTTTTGGTACTATGTTGAGCGCCATCACTTTTATGGCCATACCTGCCAAAACGTACGCTACCGATTGGGCTTATTTTATGCTAAATATGACCATCATAATTACTACACCTTTGATCTCCTGGCTGTTTATTCCTTTTTATAATAAGCTCAATATCACCAGTGCTTATGAGTATCTGGAATTACGATTCAACCTATTGACGAGGCTTTTGGGCAGTGCTTCCTTCATCATCTTTCAATTGGGACGAATCGGGATTGTCCTGTTTCTTCCTTCCATTGCCATTTCTATTGTTACCGGAGTGGATGTGCGTGTTTGCATCTTGGTTATGGGGATATTGAGTGTGATTTATACTGTGATGGGAGGTATTGAAGCAGTAATCTGGACTGACGTAGTACAGGTAATTGTATTACTTGGCGGGGCATTGCTTTCTTTTTTCCTGATTATTTCATCACTCGACGGAGGCTTTGGAGAAATGATGAACGTCGCCTCTCAGGATAACAAATTCGAGATGTTCAATTTCTCTTTTGATTTCACAGAACCTACATTTTGGGTTGTGATCATTGGGGGTATAGCAGCTAACATCATCACCCAGGGAACCGACCAATCGATTGTGCAACGGTACATCACAAATCCGGAACTGAAAAATTCCCGGAAAACCCTTTACACCAATGCAGTACTGGTTTTTCCGGCTTCTATACTTTTCTTTGGTATGGGTACGGCGCTTTATGTTTTTTTCAAAACCAATCCCGCAGATGTCACTCCCTTGCTCACTAACAATGATGCCATTTTTCCATGGTACATTGTTTCCCAATTGCTAACCGGAGTATCTGGTCTGTTGATAGCAGCCATATTTTCTGCCGCCATGTCAAGTCTGAGTAGCAGTATGAATTCAGGAGCTACTGCCTTTTGCAAAGACTTTTATCAGCGTTTCATACCAACATTAGATGATGTTCAGTTATTAAAAGCTGCGAAATGGACCACATTAGTAATTGGTATTGTCGGCACTTTAATTGGTCTGTGGATGGCTTCTTCTAATGTAAAATCCCTTTGGGATGAATTTCAAAAAGTATTGGGATTGTTCACTGGCGGACTGGGAGGCGTGTTCCTTTTGGGAATGTTGTTTAAAAGGGCAAACGGAAAAGGAGCGGTAATCGGTATTATAGGTAGCGGGATTGTGCAATGGGCCGTGGCTCAATACACAGATCTCAATTTATTGCTCTACACTATGACCGGTTTATTGTCATGTATAATTATCGGTTATCTGGCGAGCCTTGTACTCCCGGAAGAGGAAAGAAAGGAAGGATTAACGATTAAATAAATTGATATCATGAGAAACATCTTTTTAATAATTGTTTTAACCCGAAAAATTCATAGTAGACAATAAAAAACAGGCATAAATTGCTTATATTGAGATAGTTAGACAACAAAATAAGCAATTAATTTATGCCTGAATATAAGGAAAAAGATACCGTATTTTATCGAGGAAAACAAGCTTTTAAATTTGATTTTTCAGCATCAGCGATTAGCTCAGACGGAGCGATATTGTTAAGTGAAAAAGTAGAGAGAAAGACTGGTCTATTAAAAAGCTTCGCCGCACTGATTCCTGACTATCGAAACCCCTTTTTTATCGAATACACTTATGAAGAAATGCTTCGCCAACGGGTGTTTTTAATGATGCAGGGCTATCAGGATTGCAATGACGAACAAAAACTCCGAGAGGATCCGGTGATCCGTAAAGTACTAGATAGCGGATTATGTTCCCAGCCTACTTTAAGTCGATTTGAAAACAAGGCCGATCGGAGTCTGATCTACCAGATGAGTCAATGGTTTGTAGACCGTTATGTAGAGGAGTTGAAAGAGAAGACTGGTCAAATCATCATTGATGTAGATGGTACCGATGACCCTACTCATGGATCCCAACAACTCAGTTTGTATAATGGCTATTATGGACAGACTATGTACCATGAGTTGTTCTTTAAGGACAGGAACACCGGTCAGGTCATTTTACCAGTACTACGTCCGGGCAATTGTCACTCCAACAAATGGTTTGTGGCCTTATTGAAAAGGATTGTCATTAAAATCAGAAAAAAACTGCCCTCAGTAAAGATCCTTATTCGAGCGGATAGTGGCTTTTCAGGAGCATCTTTTTATCGGATAGCTAAGCAGTTTGACCTTCAATTTTGTTTAGGTATTAGTAGTAATGAAGTTTTAAAGACTTTTACCAAACAGACTATCATTGAAGTAAAAAAGGAATATGCTTCAAAAATCATCAAACATCAAGAGTTTGTTGGCCCGTTTACTTACCAGGCCAAAAGCTGGGATCGTTCTGAAAAGCTGTACGCCAAAGTGGAGTCTACCGGAAAAGGAATGAATGTCCGTTACTTTGTGAGCAACTTTGAAGCGATGACCGCTCAACAGATTTACTTTGATTTTTATGTCAAGCGAGGTGATGCCAGTGAAAATCGAATAAAGGAACTCAAAAACATGACTTATTCCGACCGGCTTTCCTGTCATCGCTACTGGCCAATTTCATGCGTTTAATCATCGCTACCCTCTGTTATGAAATGTTCCGGCAGATTAAATTATTAATTGCCAAAACAAAACACCACTTTGCTAAACGATGGCAAGTGGACAATATCCGGCTTTACCTGATGAAGGTTGGGGCGTGCCTGAAAGAAAGGAAAAGATCATTGACAATACAATTCTCAAGAGCCTTTAGATATCAATACCTGCTGGGCGATTTGCTTACGGTGAACTGACCGATCAGTTAAACAGTTTGGTTTAATCAAAAAAATGTTCTTCCATAAGAACACAATAGAGCTTTGACTGAAAATTGAAAAATTCTAACAAAAAAACGCTCTAATGTCCTTTGAAATCCAGAAACCTGGTTGATCTTTAAATTAATACATACACTCCAATCAAAAATAGTTAGCAACCCATTATTAATCCCAAAATTGGTGGCCTATGAATAATGCGGGTTAAATGCTACTTAGCCGGACAGTGTCAAAATGGTTCTGATAAACCGACTAATGTACTGTTTATTGCAGTTGATGACCTACGGCCGATACACAAGTGCTAACTATGGAGATTCTGTAGCCATAACCCCAAGCATGGTGTAAGCTGGCCAGTGAAGGAGTGCTATTTAGCCGGGCCTATTGTCAAGTGGCGGTTTACATGGACCTTCCAGAAGCTCTATTCTTACAGGAGTGTACCCGGATCAAATTGGAGTCAACTGATTTGGTTTCTGCATTTTAGAAAAAAACAGCCCTCGGTTGTCACTTTACCACAAGTTTTCAAAAACAATGGCTATTGTCGTTCTGTAACCATCGGAAAAATATTTCATTTCGCTCAAAAATTTGCCCAGGATACAATCGTTAACAAGGCTGAGATCAACTAATAAGTGCAATTGAAGGATGAAAAAGCTTTTAAGGGCTTTTTCATCCTTCAAAAGCCTGAGCAGTGCAATCTTTGGATTGCAAAATGTCAAAAAACTACACACATCTCAGTATTGATCAAAGGTATCAAATTGAAGCATTATTGAAAACAGGAGCTACTCAAAAGGAGATTGCCTGTATCGTTCATTTTCACCCGTCTACGATCTCACGTGAGCTTAAGCGAAATGTGGGTTCAAGAGGTAGGGGAGCTGGTGTCTATCGAACAGCAAATGCACAAAGGAGGACCAATCTTCGTCATCAAGAAAAGCCAAAAAGAGTGATTTTCACCAAACCCATGAAAGACTGGATAGTTAACCGGCTCCAAGAAGATAGATGGAGTCCTGAATTGATCAGCCATCAGGGAAAGAAAACGAGAGAATGTCCACTTAGCCATGAATGGATTTACCAATGGATATGGGAATGTAAGCACACCAACCACCAGGAGAACCAAGAATACAAACAACTATACACATATCTAAAACATGGCAAACGAAGGCGCAAACGAGGAAACAGAAAAGATCGTAGAGGTATTATCCCGAATAGGGTATCAATTGAACAGCGACCCCAGATCATTAACAAAAGGGAACGATTGGGAGATATAGAAGTCGATTTAATGATGGGTAAAAACCACAAAGGCTCTTTGTTGGTGATGACAGACCGAGCAAGTCTTTTTACCAGAATCAGAAAGATGCACAGTAAAAATGCCGATCAAATGGCCGAAGCTATTGTGGAGGAACTCTCTCAGGATAAACACAAACTGGAAACACTCACTTTTGATAATGATATGGCATTTTCTAAACATGAGTTGATTGCTCAATCCCTTGATGTGGATGCCTATTTCACTCGTCCCTATACTAGTCAGGATAAAGGGACAGTTGAAAATAGGATTGGGGTAATCAGAAGGTTTTATCCTAAGAAAACAGATATTAGATTTGTTACAGAGGAGCAAATCAAAGTTGTTGAAAACAAAATCAATGAACGCCCTGTTAGAAAATTTAATTACCTAAACGCAAAGCAAGTGCTACAAAGGAAAATTGCACTTATTACTTGAACTTACAAAGGCCTCCGATTTTAAACCTAGGAATTAAAAAAGAACAATACCTATTACCAGAGAACCGAACAGGAAGAAAGGCAGCTGCAACTGAAATGACAGAAGTTTCAGATACAGCTTATTGGGATGGCAAAATTGCAAATCATGCTATAGAAGCGTTAAAGGAATTTAAAGAATCAGGAGATCCGTTTTTTTTGGGTGTTGGTTTTATGAAACCGCATTTACCTTTTAGTGCTCCAAAAAAATATTGGGATATGTATGGTGTTACTTGGGATAAAGTTTGTCAAGTTGGAGAATAGGGACCTAGGCCAATAGGAGCTCCTGAACTTGCCTTTCACAATTCAAATGAATTGAGAGGATATACAGATATAGGGCAAGGTGAAATTTCATATGAAAAAGAGAAAGAGCTATGGCATGGATACTATGCAGCTCCAGTTTTACCGATACTCAAATAGGAAAAGTATTGAAAAGCTTGGTATGAAAGACAATACCCTAATAGTATTATGGGGTGATCACGGATATCGTCAAATAGGCGAGCAAGGATTTTGGTGTAAATCTTCAAATTATGAAACTGGATGCCAGGGTTCCTTTGATTTTCTTACACAAAGCCTCCAAAGTTACCCCAGGATAAACAGGTAAGCAGCATTAGTTGAATCGATGTGTACCCGACAATTATTGATGTATGCGATATTCAGGCACAAACACCTCTTTCGGGCAGAAGTCTAGTTGGGCTTATGGAAATCGAAATACGGAAAACTGGTCAAATCTATGCATTCAATCAGTTTGGAAGACCATATGGCGTTTCTCCATGGCGAGGGGTTATCACATATGGGTTATTCCGTTCGGTCAGATCAATTCAGGTTAACACTCTGGTTCAATAACCATCAACGATGAAATAGAAGAGCGGGAGTTAAATATAGGAGAAGGTATAGAACTGGAAAATATTTCAGGAAATGCAGTACAAAAAAGTAGAAGAGAGCTTAACCCGCATTATTCATAGGCCACCAATTTTGGGATTAATAATGGGTTGCTAACTATTTTTGATTGGAGTGTATGTATTAATTTGAAGATCAACCAGGTTTCTGGATTTCAAAGGACATTAGAGCGTTTTTTTGTTAGAATTTTTCAATTTTCAGTCAAAGCTCTATTGTGTTCTTATGGAAGAACATTTTTTTGATTAAACCAAACTGTTTAACTGATCGGTCAGTTCACCGTAAGCAAATCGCCCAGCAGGTATTGATATCTAAAGGCTCTTGAGAATTGTATTGTCAATGATCTTTTCCTTTCTTTCAGGCACGCCCCAACCTTCATCAGGTAAAGCCGGATATTGTCCACTTGCCATCGTTTAGCAAAGTGGTGTTTTGTTTTGGCAATTAATAATTTAATCTGCCGGAACATTTCATAACAGAGGGTAGCGATGATTAAACGCATGAAATTGGCCCAGTAGCGATGACAGGAAAGCCGGTCGGAATAAGTCATGTTTTTGAGTTCCTTTATTCGATTTTCACTGGCATCACCTCGCTTGACATAAAAATCAAAGTAAATCTGTTGAGCGGTCATCGCTTCAAAGTTGCTCACAAAGTAACGGACATTCATTCCTTTTCCGGTAGACTCCACTTTGGCGTACAGCTTTTCAGAACGATCCCAGCTTTTGGCCTGGTAAGTAAACGGGCCAACAAACTCTTGATGTTTGATGATTTTTGAAGCATATTCCTTTTTTACTTCAATGATAGTCTGTTTGGTAAAAGTCTTTAAAACTTCATTACTACTAATACCTAAACAAAATTGAAGGTCAAACTGCTTAGCTATCCGATAAAAAGATGCTCCTGAAAAGCCACTATCCGCTCGAATAAGGATCTTTACTGAGGGCAGTTTTTTTCTGATTTTAATGACAATCCTTTTCAATAAGGCCACAAACCATTTGTTGGAGTGACAATTGCCCGGACGTAGTACTGGTAAAATGACCTGACCGGTGTTCCCGTCCTTAAAGAACAACTCATGGTACATAGTCTGTCCATAATAGCCATTATACAAACTGAGTTGTTGGGATCCATGAGTAGGGTCATCGGTACCATCTACATCAATGATGATTTGACCAGTCTTCTCTTTCAACTCCTCTACATAACGGTCTACAAACCATTGACTCATCTGGTAGATCAGACTCCGATCGGCCTTGTTTTCAAATCGACTTAAAGTAGGCTGGGAACATAATCCGCTATCTAGTACTTTACGGATCACCGGATCCTCTCGGAGTTTTTGTTCGTCATTGCAATCCTGATAGCCCTGCATCATTAAAAACACCCGTTGGCGAAGCATTTCTTCATAAGTGTATTCGATTAAAAAGGGGTTTCGATAGTCAGGAATCAGTGCTAACTATTTTTTAACAATTCTTCCGTCTGAGCTAATCGCTGATGCTGTATCAAATTTAAAAGCTTGTTTTCCTCGGTAAAATACGGTATCTTCTTTCCTTAATTCCTAGGCATAAATTAATTGCTTATTTTGTTGTCTAACTATCTCAATAGATCAAATTTTTCGGGTTAGAGGAGGCTACTCCTGCATTACTGTTGATGAACAAACTTCTCTAAAGGATATGACTTTTCATTAGAGCGTTAAGATTTTGAAGCCAAACAGAAAACTTAATGTTAGAATTATGGTTTCTTAATTTTCATCTGAGAGCTCAACTAATAAGTGCCATTGAAGGATGAAAAAGCTTTTAAGGGCTTTTTTATCCTTCAAAAGCCTGAGCAGCTGCAATCCAGTCTTGGATTGCAAAATGTCACTTAAAATCTCGCACACATCTCAGTATTGATCAAAGGTATCAAATTGAAGCATTATTGAAAACAGGAGCTACTCAAAAGGAGATTAGCCTGTTATCGTTCATTTTCACCCGTCTACGATCTCACGTGAGCTTAACCCGCATTATTCATAGGCCACCAATTTTGGGATTAATAATGGGTTGCTAACTATTTTTGATTGGAGTGTATGTATTAATTTGAAGATCAACCAGGTTTCTGGATTTCAAAGGACATTAGAGCGTTTTTTTGTTAGAATTTTTCAATTTTCAGTCAAAGCTCTATTGTGTTCTTATGGAAGAACATTTTTTTGATTAAACCAAACTGTTTAACTGATCGGTCAGTTCACCGTAAGCAAATCGCCCAGCAGGTATTGATATCTAAAGGCTCTTGAGAATTGTATTGTCAATGATCTTTTCCTTTCTTTCAGGCACGCCCCAACCTTCATCAGGTAAAGCCGGATATTGTCCACTTGCCATCGTTTAGCAAAGTGGTGTTTTGTTTTGGCAATTAATAATTTAATCTGCCGGAACATTTCATAACAGAGGGTAGCGATGATTAAACGCATGAAATTGGCCCAGTAGCGATGACAGGAAAGCCGGTCGGAATAAGTCATGTTTTTGAGTTCCTTTATTCGATTTTCACTGGCATCACCTCGCTTGACATAAAAATCAAAGTAAATCTGTTGAGCGGTCATCGCTTCAAAGTTGCTCACAAAGTAACGGACATTCATTCCTTTTCCGGTAGACTCCACTTTGGCGTACAGCTTTTCAGAACGATCCCAGCTTTTGGCCTGGTAAGTAAACGGGCCAACAAACTCTTGATGTTTGATGATTTTTGAAGCATATTCCTTTTTTACTTCAATGATAGTCTGTTTGGTAAAAGTCTTTAAAACTTCATTACTACTAATACCTAAACAAAATTGAAGGTCAAACTGCTTAGCTATCCGATAAAAAGATGCTCCTGAAAAGCCACTATCCGCTCGAATAAGGATCTTTACTGAGGGCAGTTTTTTTCTGATTTTAATGACAATCCTTTTCAATAAGGCCACAAACCATTTGTTGGAGTGACAATTGCCCGGACGTAGTACTGGTAAAATGACCTGACCGGTGTTCCCGTCCTTAAAGAACAACTCATGGTACATAGTCTGTCCATAATAGCCATTATACAAACTGAGTTGTTGGGATCCATGAGTAGGGTCATCGGTACCATCTACATCAATGATGATTTGACCAGTCTTCTCTTTCAACTCCTCTACATAACGGTCTACAAACCATTGACTCATCTGGTAGATCAGACTCCGATCGGCCTTGTTTTCAAATCGACTTAAAGTAGGCTGGGAACATAATCCGCTATCTAGTACTTTACGGATCACCGGATCCTCTCGGAGTTTTTGTTCGTCATTGCAATCCTGATAGCCCTGCATCATTAAAAACACCCGTTGGCGAAGCATTTCTTCATAAGTGTATTCGATAAAAAAGGGGTTTCGATAGTCAGGAATCAGTGCGGCGAAGCTTTTTAATAGACCAGTCTTTCTCTCTACTTTTTCACTTAACAATATCGCTCCGTCTGAGCTAATCGCTGATGCTGAAAAATCAAATTTAAAAGCTTGTTTTCCTCGATAAAATACGGTATCTTTTTCCTTATATTCAGGCATAAATTAATTGCTTATTTTGTTGTCTAACTATCTCAATATAAGCAATTTATGCCTGTTTTTTATTGTCTACTATGAATTTTTCGGGTTAAATGAAAACTATTTTTTCAAACGCCAAAGCTTTTAGCGACGGCAATTCTCCTCTTAATCGCCGAAGTCCCCCTTGCTTCACCGTAGCTACGCGAAGGCAAAATCGGCGAAGGTGATCCTCTAAAGAAAAAATTAATTACTGTTAGATTTAAGATGATATAATAGATATATTATGCCTAAAGTGCATCAAATTTGTATGTCGGGCAACATACCAGACCGAATGAAAATCATCTCCACTTAACTTACTTCAATTATGGCTAAAACACGCTCCTGGAAATTTTGGGTCAGTAGAACCCTTTTACTATTCTTATTACTAGGGACTGGATGGGTGGTTAAATCTCATTTGGTTTCGCCCCTTCAACATAAAGCACTTTTATGATCGTGTGTTTATCGAATTGGCCATCGGCAATCCTGAATTGGTTACCTCGATGGGAATACCGGTCTTGTATGACTGGACCAAAGATGAATTGACTGACGCCACAGATGCTAAAGCATGGGAAGATTTTAACAAACTCAAAAAAAACTATGCCACATTGATGAGCTACGACTTTGAAGGTCAATCCGTAGACAATCAATTGAATACGAAAATTTTAGGATGGTTTTTGAAATCCCAATTAGATTCCGAACCCTATTTCTATTACGGTTATCCTATTAACCAAATGTTTGGGGTACAGAGTAGCCTGCCAAGCTTAATGGAACGCTCTCACAAACTTCGAAATGAAAGTGATATTGAAGCCTATGGTTGCCCGCTTGTCCAAATTCGATATCAGGTTTGGCCAGGTTTTGGAAGGCTTGAAAATAAGGGAAGAGGAGGGGGTTGTGCCTCCCAAATTTGTTATCCAGCGGGTATTGGATGAGATGAAAGGCTTTACAGGGCAAAAGGTATCAGATGAAATCAACCTGGAGGTTGACCCGGGACCCATAAGATCTAATATTTTGTATTCTAATTTTGAAACCAAAGTAGCCGAAATAAAAGACCTGTCTGATGAAGAAAAAGAAGTTTTCAAGCAACAAGTAGAGGAGCAGATACGGACTACCGTTTTTGGTGCTTATCAATCCTTAATTGATTATTTCGAAGATCTCTACTCCAGAGCTACTGCTAATGACGGTGTATGGAAATTTCCGGAGGGAGAAGGTTTTTATCACTACCAATTAAAGCAGAATACTACTACGGATCTCAGACCGGATGAAGTACATCAAATTGGATTATCGGAGGTGACCCGCATCAAAAAGGAAATGTGGGATATACTTAGTAGTGAAGGGTATACCGATACCACTAAAACACTCGGAGAAGTAATTCAGGGCTTGAACAAGGAAGAACGTTTTCTTTTTCCCAATAATAATGATGGAAGAGAAATGGTTCTTGAAGAATATCGTCGTATTCTAGATGAAATAAGTGGAGGGATGGATGATGCTTTTGATGTGCGCCCCAAGGCCGGCCTCGAAGTGAAGCGGGTACCGGAGTTCAAAGAAGAAGGTTCCGCTGGGGCCTATTACAACCCACCTGCCATGGATAGCTCAAGAGGAGGCCTTTTTTATGCAAACCTTAGAAATGTCCATGAATCGGTAAAATATGGGATGAAAACACTGACCTATCATGAAGGAATACCCGGGCATCATTTTCAAATCGCCATTCAATCCGAGCTTAAAGGAGTACCCATTTTCAGAACAATAGGACTATTCACCGCTTTCACAGAGGGTTGGGCGCTCTATGCTGAGCGATTAGCCTGGGAGCTTGGATTTTATGATAATGATCCGTTTGGCAACTTGGGAAGGTTGCAGGCGGAGATTTTTAGAGCCGTTCGCCTGGTAGTAGATACTGGCATACACTCCAAAAAGTGGACAAGGGAAGAAGCTATCGCGTATATGGTTGCTAATACCGGGATGACTACTACGGAAGTGACTACAGAAATTGAACGGTATATTGTCATGCCAGGCCAGGCGTGTGCCTATAAAAATCGGGATGATGAAGATCCTTGAATTGCGTAAAAAGCTAAAAATGCATTAGGCGGGCAATTCGATTTAAAGCAGTTTCATAATGTGGTGTTGAAGAACGGTGCGGTACCATTGGATATTTTAGAGGAGATCATTGACCAGTATATTGAAAATACATCGGCAGCTCAAATATCATCGATAGGTCATTCGGAGAAACTTAACTTTACCTCATCTAACTGAACAAGTAAATTCGGAGCCTTAACAACCTGAGTTCCTTTAGGTTAGCATTCTAAAATTATTCTAAGAATCTATTATTACTATAAGATTTTCTTTTTGCTTCTTTTCTTTTACTCTTATCCACGATTGTGGATAACTAACAATGGTAAAGGCGAATTAACCTGAGTTTCCAGGTTCAAGACCTACATCTCGATTCAATCCTTTACCATCTGTTTTGAACAATGCATCAAATAGAAATTCGGGTTTGTGACCCATTAGTAAGGTATTGATTGTGTTCAAAACTGTTAGTTACCTTTTGTTCAATTTTATTTTAACATCTTAAAATTATG
>CAXXNX010000044.1:0-23774 GCA_963664285.2 Cyclobacteriaceae bacterium | reverse complement strand
ATGATGACATTTTAGATGGTTCCATTGATGAATCTGGTTTTCAGAATAAAGTTTTCGTCAAGCAGATGGAAATAATTGGAATCAACAAAAGGAGAATCCTTGTGGAGCCATTATTAAATTTATCACTTGGATCAATACAAATACGATCTTGGCTATATGGTGTTTCTTACCTTTGGAATGTTTTAGTTAAATCCTGACCATAGATCAGTTGAAGGATCATAATCGGGGTTTGGTTTCATCATCTGTGCACCAACATCTTTTCGCCATTGATCCAGTTTTGCCTTCAGTTCTTTGGTTTTCTCCACCTCAATTTTTGACAGATCATTCTGTTCGCCTATATCTTCTTTCAAATTGAATAGTTGAACCGTTCCGTTTTCAAAATAATCCAGCAGTTTGTAATCACCCTCGCGAATTGCTCCACCGGGACCATGCATTCCGTGATTACTGTAGTGAGGGAAATGCCAGTAAATTGCTCCTCTTTCCATCTCTTTGCCCTGGACTAAGGGAACAATACTTTTGCCTTCTTTGTCTTGTGTCACTCTGCCGGCTTCTCCAATCATTTCCAAAAGTGTGGGATAAAAATCAACACTTGTTACCGGCTCATGGCATTCAATACCTTTCTTTCCTACGCCGGGCCATTTCACAATCAGGGGTACACGAATACCACCCTCATACAACCATCCCTTTGCACCTCTCAATGGCAGATTTGATGTTGAATATGCCATATCTAATTGTTCTTTTGTCAATTCTCGTGTAGGAGTCCCGTTGGCTCCAGACATTCCTCCGTTGTCGGAGAAAAATATAACAATTGTGTTATCATCAATACCCAACTCCTCTAATTTTGCAATTATTCGTCCCAGGCTTTCATCTACACTCTCAACCATAGCAGCAAATTCGACATTATCCTGCTTTTGCTTAATTTTTACCAGATCGTTTGGATATGTTTTGTAAGTATTTGCATATTCCGGCAGAGCCAGTAATTTATCCATCTCCTCTCTTGTCGGATTAGTGGGATTATCGGGATTGCCTTCGAGAATAAAGTCTGGTCCCTCCTGTGGTGGCTGTTTCGATAACTTCATTTTATACTTTTCAACCAGATCTTTTCTTCCCTGGATGGGATCGTGAACTGCAAAATGTGCCATATAGAGGAAAAAAGGATTCTCCTTATTGGCTTCTATGTATTCAAGAGCTTTGTCAGTCAGGCGGTCTGTTAAATAATCTCCCTCCTCGCTATCCTCCAATCCCTTAAAAAGATGTGGCTGGAGATATCCCATTCTGCCCGGGTTGGTAGCCCAATCTGGAATGTGCATATCAAATCCATGTGCCATTGGATCCGACGGGTCTTGCCCCAGATGCCACTTACCAATAATTGCAGTATTGTAACCGACATCTTTAAGCACTTCAGCTATTGTAGTTTCACTATAGGGTAAGTGCTGATAAATTTTAGCATTGCTCAATTTCTGATATGGAGTTTCCCTTCGCCCCCGTAACCAATCGGTCAGGTTGATGGTTGCCGGGTATTTACCCGTAAGAATACTTGCCCGTGTCGGAGAGCAAACATGACAGGCTGCATAAGCATTGGTAAACCGCACTCCCTCTTGAGCCAGAGCATCGACATTTGGAGTTTCATAAAAACTACTGCCAAAGCATCCTATATCCGACCAACCCAGGTCATCAACCAGAAAAAATACGATGTTCGGTTTAGTTGTCTCTTCAGCAGAAACAAAATTAACGTTTGCGCAAAATAATGCGAAAAGAACACTCAAAATTATAATGATAGAATGTTTCATTTGTTTTATTGTTAAATCGAAAATTTCTAGGAAGTAATTGAATAGATAAAGTTAAAATATTTCTCCAATTGAGCACCTCAAAGAATTGGGAAGTTTAAAGTGAAATTATTCACTTAGTAATCAATGTCTTTGTTCCGTTTTGACAGTCTGCTAATAATTTCCACTTGAATTGATTAATTCATCATTCTTAGCAACCTCAGCAAATGAAAGGAAAATATAAAAATACATTTAGTATTGCTTTAATAATGTGCTATTTAAATCAAAATACCCATGAGATTTAGTAAAATGCCTGTCAAATTAAATCCAATGTACACAGTGTTCATGGGGATTATTTTGAATACCTTCATATCCTCATGTGATGATTCACCCCCAGTCCCTGATCGCCCCAATATCGTTCTCATATTTGCTGATGATCTTGGGTATGGTGACTTCAGTTGTTACGGGGCTTCAAAAATAAAAACTCCTAATGTTGATAAGCTGGCCGATAACGGAATAAGATTTACCGATGCCTATGTTACTTCTTCTTTATGTTCGCCTTCCCGATATAGTATTCTAACAGGCCGTTACCCCTGGCGTACCCGACTCAAATCAGGGGTATTGGGAGGCTTTGCTCCGCCCTTGATTGAGGTAGGCCGGACTACTCTGGCTTCAATGCTAAATGCGAATGGTTATTATACAGCAGGGATAGGGAAATGGCATCTTGGATTCAATTGGGCATTAAAAGATAGTATTCCACGTGATCCGAGTATATCGGAAGATGATTTCTGGAGGAGCGTACGATTGGATAATATTGATTTTTCCAAACCTATCAAAGGTGGCCCTATTGAAAGAGGATTTGATTATTTCTTCGGAATTGGTGGATCCAATGGCATGAGACCTCATGCATTTATAGAGAATGAAAATGTAACAGCGGAACCATCTGTTCCAGATAATTTTTCACAAAGAACCTCAGGACTACGTGGACCAGACTGGGATTTGAGGAATCTCGACAGGAAGTTGACCGAAAAAGCTGTTGAGGTTATCGACAATCATTTCAGCAAAGAATCAAACAGTTCCTTCTTCCTTTATTTTCCAACAAGTGCCGTTCACCCTCCATGGTTGCCCGCATTCACAAAGTCATGGAAGAAGAGTACGGGTTACCTTCACATATCAGGGTGGATAATGGGCCAGAGTTCATCTCCCATCGATTGGGAGATTGGTGTGCGCCAAAAGAACATCAAACTCAAGTTCATAGTGTCTGTTCTGTCGCACCGGCTTAATCAAAAGTAGCTAAATCTGTTGAAAACAACGGACGATCAGAAGTATCCAAATGCTGTCATGCATGCTGGTAGCATTTTCCGAGTTTGGTTGTGTCCATTGAAGGAGAGCGGCCTTTGGTCAGATCATAAGTGGAGTTCCGGTTATTTGGTGTCCTCAATTATTGAGCCGTTGGAAGGAGTGCTTTTCATTCACAAATAGCCCTTGATTTGAAAATTGAAGCCGATACTCCGAAATTTCGTAGTGTTAATTATGAAATGATCTTGTAATGTGCACCGCATCATATTGCCACTATAGAGTTTGGTGTCCCTCTATGACTCTTGATGCCTTATTACGCCTAAGTTGTTAGGCTTGATAGCGATTCTGATGAACAAAGCATTAATCTGGAAAAGTCACCCTACCAATGAGGCGAGCACCCGGCGTTGACCTTTGAAGGGGCGACGTCCGTGCATGACTAGAAAATTATCGACCAAGGCAACATCGCCGGTTTGCCAGGGAATGTTAAAGCTTAATTTGTCTCCTAATTCGATAGTCAGCTTCATGGCGCTTTCATCAATATCGGAGTCGTCACCAAATCGAATCGATTTTTCATTGGCATTGCGACTGTCTTTCCATCCCCGAAACGCGGCGATCAGCTGATTAAAGAAAACTTTGCGGCCATCTTCCAGTTCGCGAATCGCCGCTAACGCCGGGGTTGTAACCCGAAGGATTTCATCGTCTTTCCATTGCCAATCATAACCGAGTGTGACCAACTTTGCTTCCGCCGATGATCTGCTGTCTATGCTCAAAGTGCTTCGCCAGCTTCGGCCTTGGCCTGATTCAGGGTCATCAGTCGCGGGCATCACATTGGAATATCTCACTCCTTTCTCTTGGCATTCTCTTACAAAGTCGGGAGCTTGTTTTTCGAGTTCTTGCAACAAAATGTCGGAGCGGCAAATAGGAGTTTCTCCTCCAAATTCCGCCGCCAGTTCACAATAGAAAAATAACTTCGCAGGGTAGATGGGCGTCTGTGCCATTTTATGATGGAGGAAAATGGATACCGTTGAGGGAGCCTCATTGGCGGTAAAGACTCTTTCTGTACGTTTATGGCGGACCGCGTTGGAAAGAGATTCGGCATAAGCAAAATTGTTTAACTGAAATGCCTGGATGAAATTATCGAAATCATGATCGTTCTCAACCTCAAAACCACGGAAAAGAATTGCTCCATGCTTTGCCAGTCTTTCAAGTAAGTCAATGCGATTATCTGAGAGCCATTCAATAACTTGTTTTTTTCAGGTGTCGCCGTATTTAGTCCAAGCAATAATGGAAAGGCGCCATCATATTGCTGCTGGTGTTCTATGCTTAGCTCTTCTAAAGAAAGTTGGACTGTCATGGCATTATTCATAGATCGCACAAAAGGTACCGAAGGCCTGTTCTCAAAAAAACACCGGGGTAGATAAAGCGGCGGTTCTGGTTCAGTGCTGAAATGGTTTTCATCTCTTCTTCGCTTAATTCGAAATCAAATATCGCCAGATTTTCTTTAAGGCGGTCAGTGTGAATGGTTTTAGGAATTACCACAATTCCTGGTTAAACTACCCAACGAAGCACCACCATTGGTCTCTTCTTTATCGATCTTCCAAAACCCTAGCTCTAGGAGTGAAAAGATTGAACGCTTGCATTAATGCTGTCATGATCATAGCTGTCTTACACCTTGTTTGATTGATTAGTTAATGTGACGCCCAGCTGATGTTCGTTTATGAACGCGTCAATATTTATTGCTTGACCGGTTTTCAAAGATTCTTGTGCCGCGCTGGCAACTATCATAGACCAAAGGCCCTGCATTGGAGTCGCACTGTCTACTGACTTTCCTTCAAGCTGATCGAGAAACGCGATGTGCTCAAAATAAGTTGCACCGTGATGCCCACTCTGTTCAATTAGACGTGGATAGCTAACATCAGTTGTCCGTGACGCTCCCTGCTCAGCAAGCTCGATGGATAATTTGGTTTCTGTGGGGCGCAGCTGATGGAAGTTCGATTTTTCCGTGGCCACTAATCGATCTTGAGGGCCCGCGACTATCAATTCTTCAACAAAATCTGGGCAGAACATATTAAGCGTGAAGCTGGCTCGGATACCGTTGACATATTCGATAGTAACGAAGGCATGATCGTCGATATCTGATTTTTTACCGTCTCGCTCAAAATCAAGAAAATTAACTGCCTGGCCACCGGATGCATAAACTTTCAGAGGCTCTGATTCTGACAGCACATTGATCAAGTCGAAATAGTGGCAGCATTTTTCGACTAAGGTGCCGCCACTGTATTCATTGAACTTATTCCACTGTTTAACCTTGTCGAGGAAAGGCGGTCGATACTCGCAGATACTTATAGTCTTAATCTCGCCAAGAGTCTTGCGTGCAAGTGTTTCATGAAATGCTTCTACATATTGAGACTTATACCGGTACTGCAAACCAATCTGGATAAAAGAAGAATAGCTACCAGCCAGAGCGACTATTTGTGCAGCTTCGGCTAGCTCTGTCGCCATGGGCTTTTCTAGGAAGATGGGTTTACCCGACTTTATTGCGATTTGTAGTACGTCAAAATGCGTAAAGTTGGGCGTGCAGATCATCAACGCATCAGCTGCCGGATCCAAACAGGCAGATTCAAGATCCTTATACCGAATCAATGAGTCTGAAGAATGAGCACTAAATGCTTTCTCGGCAGCATCCATGCTGTAGCTACTGACGTCATAGATGCCATGAATCTTTGCTCGCCCAAGTAAGGCGCTCACTCGCATATGTTCCTGGCCAATTGTGCCAGTACCAATGATAACTACCCGGTGGCTCGGTTTGCTGGGTTTGTAAAGATAATGATCTTTAGGCGCGATGTGTTGTTGGCCGGGAGCGTTTTCAAAATGTCGCAAGCGGGGTTTGTTGGAATCATTCATGGCTTAACCCGAAAAATTCATAGTAGACAATAAAAAACAGGCATAAATTGCTTATATTGAGATAGTTAGACAACAAAATAAGCAATTAATTTATGCCTGAATATAAGGAAAAAGATACCGTATTTTATCGAGGAAAACAAGCTTTTAAATTTGATTTTTCAGCATCAGCGATTAGCTCAGACGGAGCGATATTGTTAAGTGAAAAAGTAGAGAGAAAGACTGGTCTATTAAAAAGCTTCGCCGCACTGATTCCTGACTATCGAAACCCCTTTTTTATCGAATACACTTATGAAGAAATGCTTCGCCAACGGGTGTTTTTAATGATGCAGGGCTATCAGGATTGCAATGACGAACAAAAACTCCGAGAGGATCCGGTGATCCGTAAAGTACTAGATAGCGGATTATGTTCCCAGCCTACTTTAAGTCGATTTGAAAACAAGGCCGATCGGAGTCTGATCTACCAGATGAGTCAATGGTTTGTAGACCGTTATGTAGAGGAGTTGAAAGAGAAGACTGGTCAAATCATCATTGATGTAGATGGTACCGATGACCCTACTCATGGATCCCAACAACTCAGTTTGTATAATGGCTATTATGGACAGACTATGTACCATGAGTTGTTCTTTAAGGACGGGAACACCGGTCAGGTCATTTTACCAGTACTACGTCCGGGCAATTGTCACTCCAACAAATGGTTTGTGGCCTTATTGAAAAGGATTGTCATTAAAATCAGAAAAAAACTGCCCTCAGTAAAGATCCTTATTCGAGCGGATAGTGGCTTTTCAGGAGCATCTTTTTATCGGATAGCTAAGCAGTTTGACCTTCAATTTTGTTTAGGTATTAGTAGTAATGAAGTTTTAAAGACTTTTACCAAACAGACTATCATTGAAGTAAAAAAGGAATATGCTTCAAAAATCATCAAACATCAAGAGTTTGTTGGCCCGTTTACTTACCAGGCCAAAAGCTGGGATCGTTCTGAAAAGCTGTACGCCAAAGTGGAGTCTACCGGAAAAGGAATGAATGTCCGTTACTTTGTGAGCAACTTTGAAGCGATGACCGCTCAACAGATTTACTTTGATTTTTATGTCAAGCGAGGTGATGCCAGTGAAAATCGAATAAAGGAACTCAAAAACATGACTTATTCCGACCGGCTTTCCTGTCATCGCTACTGGGCCAATTTCATGCGTTTAATCATCGCTACCCTCTGTTATGAAATGTTCCGGCAGATTAAATTATTAATTGCCAAAACAAAACACCACTTTGCTAAACGATGGCAAGTGGACAATATCCGGCTTTACCTGATGAAGGTTGGGGCGTGCCTGAAAGAAAGGAAAAGATCATTGACAATACAATTCTCAAGAGCCTTTAGATATCAATACCTGCTGGGCGATTTGCTTACGGTGAACTGACCGATCAGTTAAACAGTTTGGTTTAATCAAAAAAATGTTCTTCCATAAGAACACAATAGAGCTTTGACTGAAAATTGAAAAATTCTAACAAAAAAACGCTCTAATGTCCTTTGAAATCCAGAAACCTGGTTGATCTTCAAATTAATACATACACTCCAATCAAAAATAGTTAGCAACCCATTATTAATCCCAAAATTGGTGGCCTATGAATAATGCGGGTTAACAATATCGCTCCGTCTGAGCTAATCGCTGATGCTGAAAAATCAAATTTAAAAGCTTGTTTTCCTCGATAAAATACGGTATCTTTTTCCTTATATTCAGGCATAAATTAATTGCTTATTTTGTTGTCTAACTATCTCAATATAAGCAATTTATGCCTGTTTTTTATTGTCTACTATGAATTTTTCGGGCTAAGGTCATTTGAGCTACTATGGCATCACCCTGAACTATCCTACCACCTGCTAAGAGATTATTCAAAATAGGTGGTACTGTTCCTAAGAATAAAGGGCTTACCCCCCTCGTGAGAAAGTTGTCTCAAAAAAAAGTTTACTATTGAGTGCTTTTATGTAAAAACGCTCTACAGATAAACACCACCCTACCCCTTCTCTATTAGCGCCCTCACGGCACTTTCATCTATTTATTGCAACTCAGAATAAAAAGACAAGCACTGGCTTTATCATCTTTACTTAATTTGGATTGGCTAATCCGACCAAGTAAATTAGATTAACAGACCCTACACTCATGTCAAAAGTATTATTTGTTCTTTGCATGTTCCTTTGTCTGAATTCGGTTGGTCAATTAAGGGTGGGCGTCGGGGGATCAATTGGATTACCTCAAGGTGATTTTGGCGATGCAGTTAATGGCGGTTTTGGGGTGTATTTAGAACCGAAATTAAGTAAAGGCAACATTGAGGTTGCTATTAATGCAGGACTAAATTATCTCATAAGAGATTTTGATAGACCTGATACCAAAAGTTCAACAATTACTAATACAACCATAGTAGGATATTACTTCCTCCCTGCTGCTTCGAGGATCAAACCGTATTTGGGATTTGGCTTGGGTCCCTATTATCATAAAAAAGCATCAGTTAAAACCAAATCAACTGAATTTGGCTTTATGCCCAAAGCTGGCATTAATGGAGGTGTATTTGATTTGGGGTTAAGTTATAAATACCCTTTTACCATTTATCAAATTGTGCCTATCTGCCTGTCCTTCAAAGCAGTAATCAGATAGATTTGCACAACCAATGAACAGATTGAAGGATAAGTATTGCTTTATTTTAGTATTGGTGTCCTTGGGTTATTCCTCAAAATCGCAGGACATTGAGCGGAGAACCCTGCACATTAATGAAGCCAGTGGACCAATTAAAATTGATGGTGTTCTGGATGAAGACGTTTGGTCTCAGGTTGAAGCTGCCAGGGACTTTCAACAAAATTTTCCGTATGATTCCGCATTGTCAGAAACACAATGCGAAGTGTACCTGACCTACGACAAGCAGAATATCTATGTAGGTACAAAGTGCTACGACCCTGATCCTACTAGGGACTATACACTTCTATCATTACGTCGTGACTATAGGGGGAATGGAATAGATGGAATCAGCGTGATTTTTGATACATTTCTTGACCAGACAAATGCTTTTACTTTTGGTATCAACCCTTTTGGCGTGAGACGTGAGGGACTTGTTTTCAATGGAGGATCCGGCAGGGACAGTTTTTCACTTGATTGGGACAATAAATGGTTTGGTGAATCAAAACGTGAAGATGGATTTTGGACCAGTGAAATGGCGATTCCATTTAAGACCATTAGATTCAAAGAAGGCTCAACAAGGTGGAATTTCAATACCTTTAGAATTGATGGCAAGACCAACGAAAGGGCGGCGTGGAACCGAGTTCCACGTAATTTCAATCCTTTCACCCTATCATTTTTAGGTGAATTGATTTGGGACAAGCCCCTTCCGAAACCCGGAGCAAACATTTCCGTCATTCCATATATGACTGGTGGGCTGAATAAGGATTTTGACGAAGGCACAAAGACCGGTATTGACAGGGATATAGGTGGTGACGTGAAAGTTGCACTTTCTCCCTCTCTGAACCTCGACATGACTTTCAACCCCGATTTCTCCCAGGTTGAGGTAGACCGCCAGGTAACCAATATTGATCGTTTTGAAATATTCTTTCCTGAACGGCGTCAATTTTTTCTAGAAAACGCAGATTTGTTTGCTGCTTTTGGAAATCGTGATGCTCGGCCGTTTTTTTCAAGGCGTATCGGGGTATCATTAGATACAGCACAGGGTTTAAACGTTCAAAACAGAATTATCGGAGGCATGCGCCTGAGTGGCAAGTTGAACAACCGCCTGCGGATGGGACTAATGAATATGCAGGCTGCCCAGGATGATGGTATTTCTTTGCCGAGCATCAATTATACGGTAGCCGCATTTCAGCAACAGGTTTTCAGTCGTTCGAATATTTCAGTCCTTTTGGTGAACAAACAGTCTTTCAAAGAAACATTCACTGATAAGCTGCTTGATCAGCAAGTAAAATACAATAGGATGGTAGGGGTTGATTATAATCTAGCCTCACATGATAATAAATGGACAGGCAAGGTTTTTTATCATCGCTCATTTCAGGAACAAAGTCTAAATAAACAATATTCGCATGGTGCCAACCTGAAGTACGATTCCCCAACCTGGCAGTTTGAATGGGAGCACTCAACAATTGGAGATAATTACAATGCAGAAGTTGGATTTGTGAGAAGAACGGGTGTGAGCAGTGTGAAGCCTCAATTATCCTATAGGTTTTATCCGAAAAAGGGGATAATTAATAATCATGGCCCTCAGATACAATTCGAATATTTATGGGATGGAGATGGACGTACTGATCAACTTATCAGATACCTTTATCGTGGAAGACTTCAAAATAATTCTAGCTTCTTTTTTAACATCGACCAGCGCTTTACCCGACTCTTGCGTGATTTTGATCCAACCCGATCTTCAGGAGATGATATTGTGAAGTTGGCCGAAGGTTCTGAATACAATTACCTAGACTATTTTTTCGCTTTTAGGTCCGATCCCAGCAGAAAGCTTTCTATTCGGCTAACCCATGAGGGAGGAGAGTTTTTTAACGGTCATAGGTGGAATATACAGACCACGACCACATACAGGTTTCAACCTTACGGAAACTTGTCGGTTCAGTACAACTATACCCGTATCAATTTGCCGGATCCCTATCCTTCAAGGGGTATCCATTTGATAGGGCCCAGAGTTGACCTTACGCTTTCCCGCAAAGTATTCTTTACCAACTTCGTTCAGTTTAACACTCAGAACGAGACGGTAAATCTTAATGCGAGATTTCAGTGGAGATTTAAGCCTGTGAGCGACATTTTCTTAGTCTATACCGATAATTATTTCTTTAGTCTTGAAAATCCAAATGACAACTGGATGCCCAAAGCCAGGGCCATCGTTTTCAAAATGACGTACTGGTTGAATATGTAATACGAGAATGGGAGGCTGGGTGTATGTCTTCAAAGAAAGTGAACTTGAGGGACAATAAAGTTAGCTATATAATCAATACCTGAGATCGGTGTTTTTTTCTTCTCTGTTTCATTGTCTTTGCTTTAATTTGTTTACGTTTTTTAAGGATTTGTAGATCCCTTCCATAATAGACATCTGAGGGGTGCACATTACAAAAGGATTTCATTCGTAATGTCCACTGATTGTTTGCGGCTGCCTTGACATCTCGTTTTGTAGTGAAGTGAAACGTAACGTGAAGCAAAACCAAGACATGTATTTTGAACCGTTTAAAACACGTCTTGCTCCTGCCGCGTAGGAGCCGCCCCAGTGAGTTTGCATTGCCCATGATTTAGAGAGTAAAAAGATGCAGAATGGAAAGTGCAGAATTAATCAATGAAAAGCTGTGAAGCAGTAATCAAATGTTGCTAAAGCAACTATTTTATGAAGGAATTTTGGGATTAGCTTTTGACTAGATTGAAGAGTCGAGGTCAGTTCTGCTGAGCAAAAAATTCGATCACTTATGATATATTCATTCTAACTATTTGCCTTAACAATGATATGATTTTATCGATGTTAAATAGGCTCAAAATTTCTCAGCATTAGTTTCAAAAGAGGTGTTCATACTCCGTACCCATTGCAAAACCATTACATAATTACTCGTTCGAAATTTCGCAGCCGCCTTTTCCCAACAAGCACTGCCTACTTATCATAATTCTGAATTATATAACAAACGCATTAGAAGTGACGGTCAAGAATCTGACGAAGAGCTAATAGAATGATGACTGCGGCGTCTATAATATGAATTAGTACTCAGCTTCAGGATTTAAAACTCATCCCCCCCCTCAAAATCACCACTGCTATTTCTTTTTTGTCTTTGCTTTTTCTGGTTGAGTCGATAAATGAAAGTGAGCTGAGTGGTACGACTTCTCCACTGAAATTCGCTTTTATCATAATATCCTTCACTAACCCGCATTATTCATAGGCCACCAATTTTGGGATTAATAATGGGTTGCTAACTATTTTTGATTGGAGTGTATGTATTAATTTGAAGATCAACCAGGTTTCTGGATTTCAAAGGACATTAGAGCGTTTTTTTGTTAGAATTTTTAGCTAAGTTCTAATTATAACAGCATTTTGTTTAAATAGCTCATACAGGTGATAGGCTTGATCCGTTAATAGCATAGTCAGAAACCATTGTTTCAAAGTTGTTTTACTCTCTCTTATTCGGTCAGCATAAGCATACCAATTCAGGTAGTTTTGCAAATATTTGGAACTGACACCATTGAATGGGCGTAAGAATGTCCTAAGTTGAGTGTGAACATTGTTTACTTTTTGCAGATGGATTGTTTTATCATCTCTATCCACATGATCTTTGGCCAATAGCGCTTTGTGCTTTATGGAGGGGTTGTCTTTGGCAAAAGCCTTATAAGAAGGGTGCTTATCTGTAATCAAGGTTGCACCGTAGGCCAACTTCCCATCCAATGCCTTTGAAATTTCTTCTTTGCTCAGCCGTTTTGATGCAACAGCTTTAAGGTACCTCTCCCCCTTGCGTTCAACCGCTGTTACTACCTGGACAACTGTGACCTCTTCCTTTCCCATATTCCGTATGAAATCGTTTCCCCTCTTTCTTGCTGCCCTATCTAAATTTCGACTGCCCTTGTTGTTAAGTGCCAGTTCCAATTCATCACATTCTACTTCCGAGGATAACTGTTCGGGAACAAACTCATTTAGTGAACTCAATATCTTATGCCGCCAGTCGAAGCTTGTCTGGATGCTTATTCCGATTTGTTTTGCTATCTTTTTTATCGGCATGCCCTGCTCCATGCAGCGCAGATAAGATTGCCATTTTGATTTAAGCTTGATGTCATACAAAGGTGTCCCTGTTGTTTCACTGTACCATCTTTTACATTCATTGCACTGATACATCTGCACACCTTTTTGTCTGCCCCTCTTATATACCTTCTCGCTTGTGCAATTTGGACAGGGTTTCTTCTTTCTTTTCTCTGCTATTTGTTGTTGAGCGGCAATCAATACTTTGCCTTGCAATTCCTGCTCCTGGAGCAACTCATCCAACAATTCGGTTTGGGAACTTATCGGCAATTGTGCAAATAAATTTTTGATCTCTTGACTTGATATCATATAGCGAAGATAATAATAATTGCTGTGTTATTTAGAACTTAGCCGAATGTCCTAAGTTGAGTGTGAACATTGTTTACTTTTTGCAGATGGATTGTTTTATCATCTCTATCCACATGATCTTTGGCCAATAGCGCTTTGTGCTTTATGGAGGGGTTGTCTTTGGCAAAAGCCTTATAAGAAGGGTGCTTATCTGTAATCAAGGTTGCACCGTAGGCCAACTTCCCATCCAATGCCTTTGAAATTTCTTCTTTGCTCAGCCGTTTTGATGCAACAGCTTTAAGGTACTTCTCCCCCTTGCGTTCAACCGCTGTTACTACCTGGACAACTGTGACCTCTTCCTTTCCCATATTCCGTATGAAATCGTTTCCCCTCTTTCTTGCTGCCCTATCTAAATTTCGACTGCCCTTGTTGTTAAGTGCCAGTTCCAATTCATCACATTCTACTTCCGAGGATAACTGTTCGGGAACAAACTCATTTAGTGAACTCCAATATCTTATGCCGCCAGTCGAAGCTTGTCTGGATGCTTATTCCGATTTGTTTTGCTATCTTTTTTATCGGCATGCCCTGCTCCATGCAGCGCAGATAAGATTGCCATTTTGATTTAAGCTTGATGTCATACAAAGGTGTCCCTGTTGTTTCACTGTACCATCTTTTACATTCATTGCACTGATACATCTGCACACCTTTTTGTCTGCCCCTCTTATATACCTTCTCGCTTGTGCAATTTGGACAGGGTTTCTTCTTTCTTTTCTCTGCTATTTGTTGTTGAGCGGCAATCAATACTTTGCCTTGTAATTCCTGCTCCTGGAGCAACTCACCCAACAATTCGGTTTGGGAACTTATCGGCAATTGTGCAAATAAATTTTTGATCTCTTGACTTGATATCATATAGCGAAGATAATAATAATTGCTGTGTTATTTAGAACTTAGCCGAATTTTTCAATTTTCAGTCAAAGCTCTATTGTGTTCTTATGGAAGAACATTTTTTTGATTAAACCAAACTGTTTAACTGATCGGTCAGTTCACCGTAAGCAAATCGCCCAGCAGGTATTGATATCTAAAGGCTCTTGAGAATTGTATTGTCAATGATCTTTTCCTTTCTTTCAGGCACGCCCCAACCTTCATCAGGTAAAGCCGGATATTGTCCACTTGCCATCGTTTAGCAAAGTGGTGTTTTGTTTTGGCAATTAATAATTTAATCTGCCGGAACATTTCATAACAGAGGGTAGCGATGATTAAACGCATGAAATTGGCCCAGTAGCGATGACAGGAAAGCCGGTCGGAATAAGTCATGTTTTTGAGTTCCTTTATTCGATTTTCACTGGCATCACCTCGCTTGACATAAAAATCAAAGTAAATCTGTTGAGCGGTCATCGCTTCAAAGTTGCTCACAAAGTAACGGACATTCATTCCTTTTCCGGTAGACTCCACTTTGGCGTACAGCTTTTCAGAACGATCCCAGCTTTTGGCCTGGTAAGTAAACGGGCCAACAAACTCT
This sequence comes from Cyclobacteriaceae bacterium, assembly GCA_963664285.2. Classification (GTDB taxonomy): domain Bacteria; phylum Bacteroidota; class Bacteroidia; order Cytophagales; family Cyclobacteriaceae; genus JAJCYL01. The sequence goes on along the minus strand of CAXXNX010000044.1, from coordinate 9,248 downwards.
TGATGTTTGATGATTTTTGAAGCATATTCCTTTTTTACTTCAATGATAGTCTGTTTGGTAAAAGTCTTTAAAACTTCATTACTACTAATACCTAAACAAAATTGAAGGTCAAACTGCTTAGCTATCCGATAAAAAGATGCTCCTGAAAAGCCACTATCCGCTCGAATAAGGATCTTTACTGAGGGCAGTTTTTTTCTGATTTTACCGCAGTTTTTTTCTGATGACAATCCTTTTCAATAAGGCCACAAACCATTTGTTGGAGTGACAATTGCCCGGACGTAGTACTGGTAAAATGACCTGACCGGTGTTCCCGTCCTTAAAGAACAACTCATGGTACATAGTCTGTCCATAATAGCCATTATACAAACTGAGTTGTTGGGATCCATGAGTAGGGTCATCGGTACCATCTACATCAATGATGATTTGACCAGTCTTCTCTTTCAACTCCTCTACATAACGGTCTACAAACCATTGACTCATCTGGTAGATCAGACTCCGATCGGCCTTGTTTTCAAATCGACTTAAAGTAGGCTGGGAACATAATCCGCTATCTAGTACTTTACGGATCACCGGATCCTCTCGGAGTTTTTGTTCGTCATTGCAATCCTGATAGCCCTGCATCATTAAAAACACCCGTTGGCGAAGCATTTCTTCATAAGTGTATTCGATAAAAAAGGGGTTTCGATAGTCAGGAATCAGTGCGGCGAAGCTTTTTAATAGACGATAGTCAGGAATCAGTGCGGCAAAGCTTTTTAATAGACCAGTCTTTCTCTCTACTTTTTCACTTAACAATATCGCTCCGTCTGAGCTAATCGCTGATGCTGAAAAATCAAATTTAAAAGCTTGTTTTCCTCGATAAAATACGGTATCTTTTTCCTTATATTCAGGCATAAATTAATTGCTTATTTTGTTGTCTAACTATCTCAATATAAGCAATTTATGCCTGTTTTTTATTGTCTACTATGAATTTTTCGGGTTAATTCAATCAACAGTATCTTAGATAACAATATTGATTCCACCCGGAGATTCTAAACTCTTTAATACCAATGAAACTATTCAATATCTGACTGATAAAGATGAAATATTGATTAGTTATGGTACAGGCCCATGGAGTACCGAAAGTATTTGTCGAAACTATTTTCCATCCGCATCTGATTTAGCAGTAATATTCCCAGTTAACGACGTAAATCAACCAGATTTTGGATCATACACCGATAAAGAAATAGTATTCGATAGTTTGCCAAAACAATTTAGTAAGGATGATGAAAATATTAACAGGTATGAAAGAGCAATTTATTTGACTACATTATTGAAAATAATTTCTCAAAGTTGGGGTATTGCAGAAAATAAACTGATTAATTCAGAATGGTTGCGGAAAGAGAATAAACACCTATGTGCAAATTTTAAAAAGCGTGATTTTGTTTGAAATAGTTAGTACTGCTAACAAAAGATAAAATGAATTGAAACTCATTTTATCAAGGACGTCAGACTGTCTAAAAACCTCATATTTCATTATTAATTTATACAGTTATATGTTATATTTACTACATAAAATTCATACAAGGAATAGATCGATCACAGACCTCTCTCTTTCCTGTTTCCCTTGAAGATACAATTGATCAGAATAATGAGGTAAGACTCATTGACTTGTTTGTAGAAAGCCTTGATTTGAATATCATAGGTTTTTCTATTGAATTTGTTGATAATGGTCGGCCGGCCTATCATCCAAAGGATCTACTGAAGTTATTCATTTACGGATACCTGAATCGGCTGAGATCGTCAAGGTCATTAGAGAAGGAAACAAAGAGAAATATTGAATTGATGTGGTTATTAAAAGGACTCAGTCCTGATCACAATACCATCAATAATTTTCGAAAAGATAATCCAAAGTCTATCAAAAGAGTATTCCGTAAAACGGTAGATATTGCAAGAAACTTTGATTTGATTGGTGGACTGCTCCTGGCAGGAGATGGGACCAGGCTAAGGGCGCAGAATTCTAAGAAGCACAACTATAATCAAAACAAGATCGATCGTCATATAGGATATATCGATTCCAAATTGGAAGAGTATACAACGATGTTAGCGGATGCTGAAGGTAATGAAGAGAAAGAAGAGATTGAGAAAAAGATAGCTGAAAAACAACAAAGGAGGGTATCTTATCAAAAGCTGGAAAAGGAGCTAAAAGAAACAGGAGAGAAGCAGATATCAACTTCAGATCCACAAAGCAGGCAAATCATGGTTCGTGGTGTGATCTCCGAAGTTTGCTATAATATACAATCCACTGTTGATGCTAAAAACAAAATTCCCATAGATTATCAGGTAACCAATGAAAATGATAACGGAGCAATGGGCAACATGGTCAGAAGGGCCAAGAGTATCTTAGGTAAAAATGATTTTTCAGTGTTGTTTGACAAAGGATACCACAAAGGCAAAGAGTTGGATATAGTGCAAAGGCTGGGGATAAAAACCTATGTGGCTATTCGAGATATACCAAAGACATCACAAGCCCCTAACCCAGATTACAATGCAGAAACCTTTGAATATGATTATTCATCGGACACTTATACTTGTCCATCAGGTCATACTATGCATAGTAGTAAGCGTTGGTACAAGACCTCAAACTATAGGTTTAAACACTATAAAACATCCGCCTGTAAAACATGTCCTGTGAGGGACCAGTGCACCGAGTCAAAAAATGGCAGAGTTATTCATCGTAGTGAATATCAACCCGCAGTTGAGATAAACAAAGCCAACATCAAAGCCAATCCTGACCTATACAAGCAGCGACAATCCACCGTTGAACATCCGTTCGGTACGATAAAACGACAATGGGGATTTGATTATATAATTACTAAGAAAACCATGGCCAGAGCCTCTGCAGATGCAGGATTTATCTTTATTGCTTACAATATCAGAAGGATCATAAACATAGTAGGTGTAGAAAAACTAATGACCTTCCTGAGAATCTTTTGGCTATATATATTGGATCAAATAGCCTTAATCAAGCCATTAAACAATGTTGGAAGTCACTTAAGGGATTATTCAAACAAAGTTAAAAAACACTTGAAATTCCAACTTTCATCTTCTACAAATAGTTATTCACCACCATTCCCTATTTTTAACGCGAGTTTTTAGACAGACTCACGTTAAGTCATCCCCAACTTTCCTGAAACAAAAACCAACCACAAATCGTCTTCTGCGTAATTAACCTTTTGATCTTTGTTTTGTTGTCATTAATGAACCGACTGGTATTCGTGATCTTTCTAGCTCTTTTTATATTCATCATTGACTTCTATGTCTTCCAGGCACTGAAAGTAGTAAGTGCCAATTGGAATCCGACCTGGCGTAAAGCAGCCATTTATACCTATTGGTCATTAACCGCATTAACTTTATTTGGCATCTTCGCCTACAATTTCTGGGGCATCCAGTTGAGATGGTTGAGGACAGTAATCCTGGTGACTACATTTATTAATGTCTTTTCAAAAGTTTTTGCCTCGCTATTCCTGGTAATGGATGACATGATAAGGCTTGGTCAATGGACCTGGCAGTATTTTCAGCCGCAAGTAACTCCAACTACAACCGATAATGCCATTTCCCGATCCGATTTTTTATCAAAAGTTGCCCTTGGAGCAGCCGTCATACCCGTGGCAACCTTTAGCTTCGGAATTATTTCCGGTGCCCACGACTATCGAACACGCCGTTTAACCATTGCTTTACCCAACCTTCCGAAAGAGTTTGATGGCATCCGAATAGGGCAACTATCAGACATCCATAGTGGTAGTTTTTTTAACAAAAAAGCGGTATTAGGAGGTGTCGAAATGATGATAAATGAAAAACCTGATGTGCTGTTCTTCACTGGAGATCTGGTTAACAACGAAAGCACAGAGGTCACGGATTACATCGACATTTTTGGGAAACTTGATGCTCCTCTTGGCGTTTTTTCTATCCTCGGCAACCATGACTACGGGGACTATAAAAGTTGGGAATCTGCAGCCGCCAAGCATAAAAACCTTGATGACTTGAAAACAGCTCACAAACAATTGGGCTGGGATTTACTGCTTAATGAGAACAGGTACTTGCAAGTCGATGGAGAGAAAATTGCCATCATAGGGGTTGAAAACTGGGGAGCCAGGGGATTCACCAAATATGGAAATTTGAAGAATGCTTACCAAGGTGTCAAAAATGCTCCGGTGAAATTGTTGCTTTCTCATGATCCCAGTCACTGGGATGCCCAAATACGTCCCGAATATTCAGATATTGATCTAACACTTTCCGGTCACACCCATGGTTTCCAGTTTGGTGTAGAGATAGGCAATTTCAAATGGAGCCCTTCTCAGTATTTCTACAAACAATGGGCTGGTCTTTACTCCGAAGACAATCAACACATCTACGTAAATCGCGGATTCGGTTTTATTGGCTATCCCGGTCGAGTTGGGATTGCACCGGAGATTACAGTAATTGAGTTAACTAAAGCTTGAGTTCTGAATAGACTGTTCCCGATCATTCAAGTTCCTGGTGCTTTTCTAAATACAAACCCAATTGATGTATCAAATGATCTGATAAAGCCAAATCTTCTTTATTGTTCTCAAAAAAAGGCTGCATTTCCTTAACATAGTCTTCAAATCCATTTCTGTCCTTAAGCTCAATTAATTGCATCAGATGATCCACTTCATCTTTGAACATCTCAATCACCTTACGCACATACCTGTTGTACATTTGAATGTCTGCATATAACCTGGGATTTTGTAATGCGTATCTGGTCAGGAAAATGATGAAGATACGGTATGTTGGAGACGAGAGGTTTTTGACCAACTCAAGGTTGGGCGCAAATCTCGCTAAGGTCTTGGCACTGACGAAAAGGTTAAAGTGATTCAAGCCCTGAATCACTCCCATCAGCTTGTCATGAGCAATGAAATCAATATCATGAATGATGGATTTATGATCTAGCAGCAGTTTTCTAAACTCCTTGTTAAATTGGTCCGGAGCCTGGTCATTGAAAGTGAATGTAAATACTTGCCCGTCCAGAGAAGTAATGCTTTGAGAAAACATCGGGTGGATGGACAGGTATTTGGGCTGCACCGTAGAATTACTCTTTTTTAATTCCAGGTACTTCTCAACGAGAAATTGCTTGACACTACAAACATCTATCAGCAATTTGTCATCAAGTTCCGGAAAAATCTCCTCCAATACTTCTTCCATGAATGCTATCGGGGCCGCCAATATGATCACATCCGTATTTTGTACAAGAGATAGATTATCGGGATATTCGCTTCTTTCATCTTTAGAAGAGAAACTTACCATAAGTCCATTTTCTTTCAGGAATTTCACCCACCAGCTACCCATACCCTGGCTTCCACCAATCACTCCAAATTTCAGATCCTTCACGCTTTTATCTATTAAGCCACCAAAAGTATCAGGTTCTCATTGTTGAAAAAAGCCTACAGCCGACTTAACCCGAAAAATTCATAGTAGACAATAAAAAACAGGCATAAATTGCTTATATTGAGATAGTTAGACAACAAAATAAGCAATTAATTTATGCCTGAATATAAGGAAAAAGATACCGTATTTTATCGAGGAAAACAAGCTTTTAAATTTGATTTTTCAGCATCAGCGATTAGCTCAGACGGAGCGATATTGTTAAGTGAAAAAGTAGAGAGAAAGACTGGTCTATTAAAAAGCTTCGCCGCACTGATTCCTGACTATCGAAACCCCTTTTTTATCGAATACACTTATGAAGAAATGCTTCGCCAACGGGTGTTTTTAATGATGCAGGGCTATCAGGATTGCAATGACGAACAAAAACTCCGAGAGGATCCGGTGATCCGTAAAGTACTAGATAGCGGATTATGTTCCCAGCCTACTTTAAGTCGATTTGAAAACAAGGCCGATCGGAGTCTGATCTACCAGATGAGTCAATGGTTTGTAGACCGTTATGTAGAGGAGTTGAAAGAGAAGACTGGTCAAATCATCATTGATGTAGATGGTACCGATGACCCTACTCATGGATCCCAACAACTCAGTTTGTATAATGGCTATTATGGACAGACTATGTACCATGAGTTGTTCTTTAAGGACGGGAACACCGGTCAGGTCATTTTACCAGTACTACGTCCGGGCAATTGTCACTCCAACAAATGGTTTGTGGCCTTATTGAAAAGGATTGTCATTAAAATCAGAAAAAAACTGCCCTCAGTAAAGATCCTTATTCGAGCGGATAGTGGCTTTTCAGGAGCATCTTTTTATCGGATAGCTAAGCAGTTTGACCTTCAATTTTGTTTAGGTATTAGTAGTAATGAAGTTTTAAAGACTTTTACCAAACAGACTATCATTGAAGTAAAAAAGGAATATGCTTCAAAAATCATCAAACATCAAGAGTTTGTTGGCCCGTTTACTTACCAGGCCAAAAGCTGGGATCGTTCTGAAAAGCTGTACGCCAAAGTGGAGTCTACCGGAAAAGGAATGAATGTCCGTTACTTTGTGAGCAACTTTGAAGCGATGACCGCTCAACAGATTTACTTTGATTTTTATGTCAAGCGAGGTGATGCCAGTGAAAATCGAATAAAGGAACTCAAAAACATGACTTATTCCGACCGGCTTTCCTGTCATCGCTACTGGGCCAATTTCATGCGTTTAATCATCGCTACCCTCTGTTATGAAATGTTCCGGCAGATTAAATTATTAATTGCCAAAACAAAACACCACTTTGCTAAACGATGGCAAGTGGACAATATCCGGCTTTACCTGATGAAGGTTGGGGCGTGCCTGAAAGAAAGGAAAAGATCATTGACAATACAATTCTCAAGAGCCTTTAGATATCAATACCTGCTGGGCGATTTGCTTACGGTGAACTGACCGATCAGTTAAACAGTTTGGTTTAATCAAAAAAATGTTCTTCCATAAGAACACAATAGAGCTTTGACTGAAAATTGAAAAATTCTAACAAAAAAACGCTCTAATGTCCTTTGAAATCCAGAAACCTGGTTGATCTTCAAATTAATACATACACTCCAATCAAAAATAGTTAGCAACCCATTATTAATCCCAAAATTGGTGGCCTATGAATAATGCGGGTTAAGTTCGCAAGATGAAGGAATTGAGGATAGTTTTTATGGGTACTCCGGAATTTGCCGTGGCCTCGTTGAAAGAGTTGGTTGAACAAAAGATTAATGTGGTATGTGTTATTACCGCACCTGACAAAAAAAAAGGGCGTGGCAAGAAATTGGGCACTTCACCGGTGAAAGATTACGCACAGTCCAAAGGACTCAAAATTCTTCAACCAACCAACCTTAAAAATCCGGATTTCCGGAAAGAGCTCAAAACCCTGAACGCGAATCTGCAAATTGTGGTGGCCTTTAGAATGCTTCCTGAAGCGGTTTGGAACATGGCGAAGCTCGGAACATTCAATCTTCATGCTTCCCTTTTACCCCAATATCGCGGCGCTGCTCCGATTAATTGGGCTATTATTAATGGCGAAAGTGAAACCGGGGTAACCACTTTCTTCCTCAAACATGAAATTGATACCGGTAATATCATCCTACAGGAAAAGGAACCAATACATCCTGACGATAATGTGAGCTCACTTTATGAAAGGTTGATGACCAAAGGCGCTAATCTCGTTTTAAGAACAGTGCGAGTTATTGAAAAAAAAGATTACGAACTCTCCCCTCAAAAAGAGAGCACAGAGCTAAAAGAGGCGCCTAAAATATTCAAGGAAATGTGTCAAATTAATTGGGATCAACCAGCGACGGAAATAAACAATTTCATAAGGGGCCTCTCACCCTATCCTTGTGCCTGGACAATTCTCAATACCAAAACAATTAAGGTTTATTTGTCAAAAGTCAGTGAACACCAGTCAAGAACAGCAGAAGTTGTAACAGATAATAAGACTTACCTTAGATTTGGCTGTTCTACAGGTTCCATTGATATTTTGGAGTTGCAAATGGAAGGCAAAAAGAGAATGGTAACAAGAGAATTTCTAAAAGGGTATAGGATATGATCGTTTCAATGATTGCTGCAGTTTCGGAAAATGGGGTGATTGGAAAAGACAACGATCTGGTCTGGAATTTACCGGATGATATGAAATTTTTCATGCAAACGACAAGTGGTTATCCCGTAATTATGGGTCGCAAAAACTACGAATCGATACCCGATAAATTTAGACCGTTGAAAAACCGGACTAATATCATTATTACTCGAAATACCGCCTATACAGCATCAGATTGCCCCGAATGCATAATTGTTAATTCATTGAAAGATGCTATCAATGCAGCAAAAAAAGAAACGACAGAAGAGGTCTTTATCATTGGTGGAGGACAGATCTATGAATTGGGGTTGCCTATCTCGGATCGACTATATATCTCGGAAATTAATGGAACATTTGAAGGTGATACCTTTTTCCCCGAATTCGACAAGTCAAAATGGAAAGAAATATCCCGTAAAGCTCACGCGATAGATGGCCGGCATGAACATGAGTTCGATTTTGTAATTTACGAAAGTGTCTAGATTGCGAGTTTGAATGCAAAGTAAAATTATTTGGATTACCGGGGCCTCATCGGGAATTGGCGAGGCGCTAGTTTACCAGCTTATTGGTGAGAATGTCAATATAATTATCTCCGCCAGACGAATTGCTGAATTAGAACGGGTGAAGGGTAACTGCGCTGAAAAACTTCAAAAAAATATCAGGATACTTGAACTTGATCTCAGCAAAACTGGAGAACTTGAAAACAAAGTAAGAGAGGCTGAATCCCTCTTCGGAGGGATCGATATACACTGATCAATAATGGAGGAATAAGTCAACGTGACACAGTACTCAATACTTCGATGGAAGTTAATCGTCAATTAATGGAAGTGAATTACTTTGGCTCCATTGCACTATCTAAATATTTACTACCAGGCATGATCGAGAGAAAATCCGGCCATCATGTGATCATCAGTAGTGGAGTTGGTATAATAAGTACTCCACGCCGATCGGGTTATTCAGCATCAAAACATGCCTGCACGGTTTCTATGATGCATTAAGGGCTGAGCATCATCTCGACAATATTTATGTAACTATGGTTTGCCCGGGTTATATTAAAACTAACCTTCCTTATAATGCACTTTTAGGAAATGGAGCCAAACAGAATAAGATGGATATAACGCATATCCATGCTATGACTCCGGAAGTATGTGCCAGAAAAATTGCCACAGTTATTCGAAAACACAAAGAAGAAGTCTATATAGGAGGAAGGAAAGAAGTGTTGGCT
>CAXXNX010000043.1:0-75481 GCA_963664285.2 Cyclobacteriaceae bacterium | reverse complement strand
CCCGCGCCAAGAAAAAAACCACCAAATACAGCAACCAGTAGTTTGTCAGTGGTGATTATCGGGTAGTCAATTCCCTCCAGGGCAAAGGCAAGCCCAACAATTGCAACCACGCTTTGGAAAGCAAACGATTTACCTATTTGGAAATACCCAAGGACAATAAAGGGTACGTTGAAGATGACAATTAGAACTGATAAAGAGTAATCTGTTAGCGCTTCGGTCAAAAGCGAAATGCCTGTTACACCTCCGTCAATAAATCCATTAGGCAGTAAAAAACCTTTGAGCCCGAAACCGGCAGCAAGAATACCCATCGAAATAAAAATAATGTCCTTGAACAAGCGTGTTGCTGTAACCTTTAATTTTAAAGATTAAGGCTAAGTTCTAAATAACACAGCAATTATTGTTATCTTCGCTATATGATATCAAGTCAAGAGATCAAAAATTTATTTGCACAATTGCCGATAAGTTCCCAAACCGAATTGTTGGATGAGTTGCTCCAGGAGCAGGAATTACAAGGCAAAGTATTGATTGCCGCTCAACAACAAATAGCAGAGAAAAGAAAGAAGAAACCCTGTCCAAATTGCACAAGCGAGAAGGTATATAAGAGGGGCAGACAAAAAGGTGTGCAGATGTATCAGTGCAATGAATGTAAAAGATGGTACAGTGAAACAACAGGGACACCTTTGTATGACATCAAGCTTAAATCAAAATGGCAATCTTATCTGCGCTGCATGGAGCAGGGCATGCCGATAAAAAAGATAGCAAAACAAATCGGAATAAGCATCCAGACAAGCTTCGACTGGCGGCATAAGATATTGAGTTCACTAAATGAGTTTGTTCCCGAACAGTTATCCTCGGAAGTAGAATGTGATGAATTGGAACTGGCACTTAACAACAAGGGCAGTCGAAATTTAGATAGGGCAGCAAGAAAGAGGGGAAACGATTTCATACGGAATATGGGAAAGGAAGAGGTCACAGTTGTCCAGGTAGTAACAGCGGTTGAACGCAAGGGGGAGAGGTACCTTAAAGCTGTTGCATCAAAACGGCTGAGCAAAGAAGAAATTTCAAAGGCATTGGATGGGAAGTTGGCCTACGGTGCAACCTTGATTACAGATAAGCACCCTTCTTATAAGGCTTTTGCCAAAGACAACCCCTCCATAAAGCACAAAGCGCTATTGGCCAAAGATCATGTGGATAGAGATGATAAAACAATCCATCTGCAAAAAGTAAACAATGTTCACACTCAACTTAGGACATTCTTACGCCCATTCAATGGTGTCAGTTCCAAATATTTGCAAAACTACCTGAATTGGTATGCTTATGCTGACCGAATAAGAGAGAGTAAAACAACTTTGAAACAATGGTTTCTGACTATGCTATTAACGGATCAAGCCTATCATCTGTATGAGCTATTTAAACAAAATACTGTTATAATTAGAACTTAGCTCTTTTTTCTAATAAATGAGTGAAAAATTTCAGATGTCAACAATTGCTGCCAAAGGCTTGTTTTTTTGAGCTCCTTTAACCTCTCATTTTTTCGTAATACAAGCCCTTACCAGTTCATTAAGTTCTTTCTCTTTGTAATCAAATGCACCAATAATTCTTTTCCCATGATCAGATAACCTTCTGTATCCCCATAAGCAACGTCTTTTAGTCTCTTTATGGCCATTGCGGACAAAATAATGAGGCAGGTTTACCTGAAAATAGGATATGCTGTCAGCATTCATTAGAATATTAATCTCTTTTGTGCCTCCTGTTTCATGATGACATACCAGAAAATACACATCATCAATTGTTTTTTGATTAACACCGCATTCCTGCATTATTTCTTTAAGGATATTTGCACTATTTAAAGCATGGGCAGTTTTAAATGCTTCAAAATCCTTATAATCTTTTGATCGTACTTTCCTTTTCTCAATTGCCCTCTCTATATCATGACCTAAAGCAGCTATTTTTAAACTCTCATCTGCATCGGGTTTTAATTTTAGTAACCAGTCCAGGGTGTTTTTTGAATGGACATAATCTTCAGGAACAGAAGATTTTTTAATGATCTGCTCAATTTTCTTTTTTACCGAATCAATATTTTTCATTTCTATACAAAAGCCAAACCCGCCTTACGCTTTCGGCATTCATCGAAACAGCAATTATACTAAGGGTTAAAAAAGGCATATTTACCAATGTTCCAAGTAATATGATAAATATCCTGACATCACGTCCGATTCTAAAGTAATACATTTTTGGCCCAAGTTTTCTTCTCATTAATCCATCGTATTTATCAGCCATATAACTATTCATGAAAGTGCCAATGACTGCCATGAAACCAACAAAAATGTAAAGAGAAATATCTTCTGGTTCAATCCTATAGACATGATAGGTCAACCCAAAAAGAAGGAATGCATCTGCATAGCGATCCAAGACAGCATCAAGCCAACCACCAAATTCTGTTGCCCTAAATTTGATCCTTGCAATTTCCCCGTCACAGCCATCGATAACCGATGAAACCTGAGCCAATAGTGCACCAATAATTAAATTTTGGTATCCTCCCAAAAAGAAAAACATGGCACCTAGTAGACCCAAAATAAAGGAAAATATCGAAATATAGTTGGGAGTAATCTTGGTTTTTGAAAGATGCCTGGTTATCCAAATGGATAAGGGACGGTTCAGGTATCTTGATACAGGGCCATCAGAGGTCTTTTCCAAAGTATCCAAAAGCCTGTCTTCTGCCTTTTTTAAAGCAGTTTCATCGTCCACATCAATCCAGTAGTCATCCCTAATGTCAAAGGTTTTTGCGTTTCCATTGCGACAGAGTATTCTTATTCCATCTGAAAGAGAACTATCACCATTAGATGAACTTACTTCAAGAGCTCTGAAAATTGCCGGGGAACAAAGAAAAATTCCGGTGCCATAGGCATTGTAGTTCTTGAGGTTCTTTCCAATCTCTAAGATCCTTCCTTCTTTCACAAGTACTCTGGTAACATCATCAACGTCCACCAACTGATTGGTTTTGATGTTATGGTCAATTCCAAGGATAACTTGGTTATGATTAATTTTTTCTTTTTTAAGATTAATTAGAATGGAGGGATCAAAGAGATGGTCAGCCATTAAAAGAATGAAGGGCTCATCTAATAACGGTTTTGCCTTGAGCACTGATACACCATTTTCCTTTTCCCATTTTTCATTTACAATATGGGTCAAATTAATATTTTTGCTCTGGCTGAGATGATTGAGATATGCCCTTATTTTTTCATCGTAGTACCCTGTTACGATTACGAAATCAGTAATCCCTCCTTTTTTTGCAGTCAAAATTACCCTTTCGATCAAAGGCAACCCTAACAAGTGAATAAGCGGCTTTGTATCTCCTTTTGTTGAAATTCTATTTCCCTGTCCGTCTGCAATGATTATGCATTTCATTACAGTTTAATCTCATTTATTTCTGAAACCAATTCTATTGAAATCTTAGGCAATTTGTTATTTTTTCCGGTTATGAATTCTTCTGTAGACTGATATGCTTGATCATCGGTGAACTGTTTGGGGGGATGTTTCATGAAATATGCAGATGGCCCATAAAGGATACCGCTCTGACCCCTGTCGAGGACAAGTTTCCAACACCTGATTGCATCAATTGATACCCCCTGCATATTACTTGACCATTTCATAATTTCGACTACGAAAATAGGTTATAATTAGCCAAAGGATCAAATCAACCTTCTAATGCTTCTGAAAGATCTTCAAATCACTACTGTTATTGTATTAACCCGCATTAAGCACTTCTAATATAACTCAGTTATAAGTTACAAAATCTCGATTATTACCTTCTTTATTCTTCCTTCATTGAGTGTGACGGAAGTGAAGATTAATTGGTTGATCAGGTAGCAGAAAGCTTCTTTTAATATTTGTTCCATTTTTTACGTGGAAGGTCCACCAGAAACACAAGAATGCAGACAAGGAGATGAAGAAATTGGGAATTATCGACGACGTTTCAAATAAAGGTTTGAGTTAAGTAATCAGTTTTTTCTTTAATCTTTCGTCTGCGGCTCGTCTCGAAAGCACTCCAGCCAGTAGTAAGGAGGGTCAAACTGTTATCGAACAGATAATTGTGCTTGTTCGCGAAATGATTGGTGTTAACTAATACAGTCTCGAGGTGTATCCATTTCATTACACCTTGAATTCAGCCTTGCAAGCTTATAAATGTACATTAGCTCAGTTTGAAGAGCGCTTGCATACATGACGGGCACCGTAACAGTAACCATGTGGGCTGGCTCACTTTTACATCCCTCATATCCAGATAAAAACTTGTCAGACTTTTCAGACCAATAGCCAGTGGAATTTACGACTGTGCAACCGCCTTACTTGTGGCTCAGTCCTGCCTCAACTTGCTTGCAAAACTGACTAAACCTGATGTTATTTGACGTATATTAACGTCACTTTGATTGTCTTGATTCATTACAATAAATGTTTACGTTCGTTTTAAAGAGATTGTGGTCATTCTCTACAGCTGGCTGCTTCAGGTTCTGTTATACCTTAAGTTTGTTTGTATTTGATTGGACCTGATTCATTTTTTCATGTAAATATTTCATGAGTTAATCTTTACTTACGCCATGATTGCTATTTGAACTGTACCGGAAATCTGTGTTTTGAGCTGTGATTATTCCTGATTTTGGGTAAAAGGGTATGAATTAGGGACAAATGGGTCAGTCAAAGGAGCAGATTGCCGGGCAAAATATGATAACCAGATTATTGAGTATTACTTTACTAATATTCCGGTGCAATACTATTGAGGTTGTTAATCAATGAGGGAGTTTTCTAAAGTGCAAACTTTTTTTTAGGTTATAAGTAATATTCGGGTATGCCTTATAGTTTGTTGTCATAAGCTCTGAAATGTCACCAATTCAGAAAATAATCATAATCGCTTTAATTCTATTTGGTTTTGTTCTGATTAATGAAGTGTTTGCCCAGGATTTTTCAAGTGTTATGGCATAGTGACGGATAAAGAAAATGGTGAGCCACAAGAGTTTGCTAATATCTATCTAAAAGAAAAAATTGACAACCAAAGTTATGGAACTACCACAGCGAGTGATGGAAGTTTTTATATCAGAATTGACAAAGGCCCGCCTTTTACATTGGTTATATCCCATCTCGGCTACAAAACTAAGGAAATCAGAATTCGGGACAGAATCACTAATGAATTGCCGGTGTCACTTGATAGGAGCAACCTCCAACTAAATGTCGTGGTCGTCCAAAGTTCTAAGATTTCTGAAGAAGTGCTAAGATCACCGATAACTATCGAACAGATTGGGATCAAAGATATTCAGTTTGTCCCCTCCTTTGATTTTTATGATGCTTTGGCAGGAATGAAAGATGTTGAAATAGCCACGCAAAGCATGCAGTTTAAATCTGTGAACTCCCGAGGGTTCAATTCAACTAGTAATACAAGATTTATCCAACTGATAGATGGAATGGACAACCAAGCACCAGGTTTCGGATTTCCGGTGGGGAATTTTACTGGACTTTCCGAATTGGATGCAGAATCTGCCGAATTACTCCCGGGTCCATCTACATCGAGGTATGCCAATGCGTTCAATGGACTTCTTTTCATGAAAAGTCGCGATCCGTTTTTATTTGAAGGCATAAGTAGTTATATAAAATTTGCAGCAAATAATTTTCCAAAAAGTAGTATTGGCTTTTTCGACCTCCTAGCAACCCCTGTCTATGAATTTGCCCTGAGATATGCCAAAGTATTTAAGGAGAGATTTGCTTTTAAGACAAATATTACTATCATAAAGGCCTCCGATTGGGAAGCATCTAATTTTGATAATATTGGAGAAGGAGAAAGATTCGGAAGACATTTTGGTACATTTCCAGTTCCAGGTTATGACGGTATCAATGTTTATGGTGACGAAGTAAAGGCGCAGTTACCAATTGGTTTCAATGGAACGAATGTAACCGTTACCAGGACCGGTTATCAAGAACCTGACTTATTTGATTATAACTTCACTAATTTTAAAATAGACGGGGCTTTACATTACAAGATTAAGCCAGATATTACTGCCGTGGTTCAAGGCAAAAGTCGGAACCGGCAATACCTTTTTCACAGGTGATAACCGAAATTTTCTCGGCAACTTCACAATTTATCAACTAATGGGTGAGGTAACAACACCTCGATTGACAAGCCGATTTTATACTGCGCAGCAAAGATCAGGGAATTCTTTTGATACCCGTTTTCTGGCCCTTAATATGATGCGTGCAGCAAAGAGTGATGCAGATTGGGTTAGAGACTACGAGTTGGCATTCATGGGATTATTAATATCCCGGGGAATATCCGGAGGGGACCACGAGGTAGCAAGAAGGGCAGCGGATGGTGTTTGGGGTCTGCACCAGTCAGGAACTGAAACGATTTGAACCAGGAACATTACGTTTTGATTCACTAAGGGAAGTAATCATTAATACACAAGGATTTGATGAGGGCGCTGCCTTTAAGGACAATTCTGGGCTTTATCACTTTGAAACCTGGTATGATTTTTCAGATTTCATACCAAATTTTGATTTGGAAGCCGGAGTCACTATAGGTTCTATGATCCGGAATCAGGAGGAAATATTTTGCGGATACTCTGGGTAATGACATCACCATGTTCGAGATGGGTGGTTACTTGGAACTGGGCCGGAAATTGACACAAAAATTACAGGGATCAGTATCACTAAGAGTGGATAAGAGTGAAAATTTTGAGATTAAATTAACACCGAGAACTTCGTTTGTTTATCAACAAAATAAAGAGTCTTTTTTTAGGGCTTCCTTCCAAAATGGTTTCCGAAACCCGAGCCTTAGTGAACAATTTATCTTTCAAAATCTTGGAGAGGCTACATTAACAGGTGGTTTGCAGCCATATCTTGATCAATTAGATTTACCGGGAAATTCATTTTTTGTTCAAACGGTCGATGATTTCAACGACAATGTCATCGGATTGACTTTGGAAAACTTTGTACCTTTGAAGCAGAGCCAGGCTGAATTGGCAAGCCTCTCGATATTAGCTGATAATATCGTACAATCAGAGGATATACTAAAGATTGTTCCTGAAAAAGTAAATTCATGGGAAATCGGCTATAGAAGCCTGATGGCGGAAAATAAACTAGTCTTTGATATCAACTATTATTTCAATCTATAT
Source organism: Cyclobacteriaceae bacterium (assembly GCA_963664285.2). Lineage (GTDB taxonomy): Bacteria > Bacteroidota > Bacteroidia > Cytophagales > Cyclobacteriaceae > JAJCYL01. Next base: position 68,324 of record CAXXNX010000043.1, on the reverse strand, counting down.
CGTGATTTTATAGGATTGAAACGAGTTATTAGACCAAAAATGAGTCCAGCAATTGATTTGTTTCTGGCATCTCGGCAAGTAAATAACTCTACTGAACGGGATGTTTTTTTTATCTATGCTAATGCTGACAATACCGTGACGACTCAGGGTCTCGGGTTTAGCTTAGATTATGCCTCTACGGGAGGGTTTTTGTTAGGGATAAATGGCACATGGGCTAAGATTAATAGCGATGAAGATGATCCGATTATTCCCGGGTTTAATACTCCCAGTTTTAAGCTTAATTAGTGTCTCTAAGAAAACACACCTAAATTAAAAATTATTCTTATGGTCGATCTTTCCATTTTTTCTAATCGATTGATACTCAGGTATTAACTCATAGAAAGAAAATGAAAATCTCATCCATAATAATTCATTTTATAAAAAAAGGGCTGTTTTCTTAGAGACACTAATTATACACTGGGTCATAACAATGTAACAGAGAATGTTGGCTTCAAAATCAATCTAATTACCAGACCTTCTTTTGACTGGCAAAGCAATTTTGGTGATGGTAAAATTGAAAGTTATTTTAACATAGATGTCCAGATGAACATGAGGATACATAGCCTGCAGGGCATGCTTAAGATTGGCGTTTCCAATGTCGGGAATATCTATTATGCCAATGTCTTCGGGGGCCCTCAAGTTGGTGCGTTACCCTACATGCAATTCACTTATGATCCTAAGTTTTATTGAAATGAAGAGATTTTGGATCATATTCATTATTGTTAACTCCCAGGGTTGTGCTTTTGATTTTCCCCAAGAAAAATTAGATGAAGCCAGTCAGTTAAACTTAGCTTTGGACTTCTCTAATGTAGCTGTTTTAGGTGGCTCGCAAGCGACCGGGTATATGGATGGTTCCCTTTATAATGAATCCCAGGAAGCATCTTATCCAAATCTGATAATAAAGGCAATAAATGAGCAACTAAAAGATGAACAGATCACTTTTTTACAACCGGATATTCAATTAGAAGACGGCTTCGATGGTGATCCAAATAATCCTACTGGTCGCTTCAAAATGTTATATCCTGCACCCGATTGGGATATCTTTTTCAAATTACCTACTGATGGCGCTATACCGGATCAGTATAACAGATCTATAGGGTTACATAATTTTAGCGTGCCGGGAATAAAGGTATTGGATATAACTAATACTCAGTTCAACAACACTTTTTTTAATCGATTTAGACAATTTGAATCAACGTCCTTACTTGACGAAATTATATCAGTTAATCCTAGCCTGATCATAGTAGATATTGGGATTAATGATATTATGGACTATGCGAAAAATGGTTTACGAGGCCAAATAAATCTTACCGAAACGGAGATTGGTGAATTTGACCTAACACCTCTTGAAATTTTCCGTAACGAATTGGAGGAGATTCTTAATCAGTTATTAGAGAGTACTACTGCTGATATATTGCTATTAAACATCCCGGATTTCACGGAATTCCCATATTTTAAGTACTATGGTCATTTAGCCAGAATTACAGCTTCAGAAGCAGGTTCAGTTGGCAACCAGTACTCAAGTTTCAATTTTGAAGTCGGAAAATTTAGTAGCATTACTGGCATCCGCCGGCCCCCAATTGCATTTTTTAGTGACAATGGCCCGTTGACATGGGCAGTTGTAGTACAAGACCCTCTATTAGCAGATGTCATTCTTGAAGATGGATCTGAGTTGCCGAAAATACGGCAATTGGAAATTGGAGAGAGTGTTTTATGGTCTTTACCAGACCCCCCTCCCCCCCCTGGGCATCGGACTTGGGACCTCTACACCAATAGACAAGAATTTTTATGTTACTGAAGATGAGGTTGATGTCATCAAAAGTTTTATTAATCAGTACAATGATGTTTATAAATCGATTAGCGAAATGAACGAGGGTGTATATTTATTTGATTTATATTCCTGGATGAAATCAAATGAGGATGGATTTATTCTTGATGGCGTACTATTCACCTATGATTTTAATCGTACAGGTATATTTTCCGCAGATGGAATCAATTTAAACAAACGCGGTCAGGCCCTTTTGGCAACAGGGATAATTGAATATTTGAATGCCAATTTCGGTTCATCCATGCCAATCCCTAATGTTAACGATTACCCCGGAAATGAATACGTCAATGGCTTTTGATTATTACAAATTCAAGTCGAGCGTTCTTCTAATCATAGTTTTCTTACTTAGTTCTATTCCAAAAAGGAAATTTAATAGCTTCTTTACTGATTCAAAACTAAGTTGCATATCAAAAAACAATGTTGAAACTGACAAAACAGAACACAAGGATGTAGCACGAGGTTACCAACATGACCGAGATTAATTAGGGCTTCCTCAGATTGGATAAAAACGACCTTGATTGCTCATATTAAGCGATTCACGTGTAAATATATTTTTATATATGCAAGGTTATTTGTATATTTGACGTATAGCATTGCATATGATCGATTACACATCGCAGTACCAAACCAAAATAGAAGAATTTTCCTCCATTAACTCCATCAAACTCAACCCAAACAACAGATGGATAGCACTTGCAAACTTGTTGCCATGGGATGAGTTGGTAAATATCTACAAAAGGAAATTCAGCGTCAACATGGGGGCAAAGAGCGTCAACCCAAGGCACATCATAGGGGCATTTATTATAAAACATAAACTGGGGTTGTCCGATGAAGAGACCTTGCTGACCATCAGCGAAAACCCATACATGCAGTTCTTTCTTGGTTTGGACCATTACACACCTGGTTTGGTGTTTTCGCCTACGCTTTTTGTGGAGATGCGAAAAAAACTAGGGGATGATACTTTCGATGCATTCTCGAAAATCATCATGATGGTGTCCCTTCCTGACCGGAAACCAAACCAAAAGGGTGCGGTATCTAAAAGGCCAAAAGGTAAATTAAAGATAGATGCCACTGTGGCAGATCAATACATCACCTACCCAAATGATCTTGGTTTGGTCAATGAAGCCCGTATCAAGACCGAAAAGATGGTTGACCGGTTGTTTGACCTGCTCAGGGACAAGATGGAGGTCAAACCCAGGACTTACCGCAGGATGGCCCATAAGCGTTATTTGCAGGAAGCCAAAAAGAAGAAAAAATCAGTTGTATCGATCCGCAAGGCCATCCGTGTGTTGCTCAACTGTGTAAAAAGGAACCTGGCCATATCGATCAAATGCTGGACCTGTTGGAAGGGCCGTTTCCTTTTCCCCACAAAACCCAGCAGGAACTGATGGTGGTCCATACCCTTTATAAGCAGCAACAAGGCATGTATGAGCAAGAAAGCCCACACCAATGTAAAGATCGGATAGTGAGCATCTCACAACCCCATGTACGCCCGATAGTGAGGGGCAAGCAGGGCAAGAGTGTAGAGTTTGGTGCCAAGTTGGGCCTTTCACTCATGGATGGGTTCATGACCAAGGATAACCTAAGCTGGAATGCCTATAATGAAAGTGAGGACCTGATCAATCAGGCAGAGACCTACAAGGCTTTGTTTGGTTATTACCCTGAACTTATACAGGCCGATAAAATCTATGCTACCAATAAGAATCGCAATTGGTGTAAAGAAAACAGCATAAGGATGACAGCTGCCACAAAAGGAAAACCTGTGAAGAAATCAGCATACCAGAAGGCTAAATCAAAAAAGGAATATACTGAGAGGAATGCCATTGAGGGAAGAATAGGCAATGCCAAACAAGCTTACTCGCTCAATGAAATCAAAGCCAAGCTTAAATCAACTTCACAAACTTGGATTGCTGCAACCCTATTCGTGCTCAATCTATCTAGGGCTGCTAATTTGATGGGTACTACTTTTTGAGGAAGCCCTAATTAAGCGAATTGCAACTACATCGTTTGTGTTTACCTCGGGTGGTTGGTGTTTGTGGATGCTTGCTTTCCTGTTTTGGTTTATAAATGTGAAGGGTCATAAAAACTGGACAACATTTTTTGTCATTGTTGGTATGAATCCCACTTTCATTTATTTGTTTTCTGAAACCATTGGTAAAGACTGGCTAGGAGGACTTGTCATGGTTTTCACTGATGGAATTGGATCTATGACTGGCCTGAGCGAAACATCCATTGGCGTTATCAATGCCTTTATTGTTTTGAGGATATTTTGGTACTTGTGTTATATCCTATATAAGAAAAGGATTTTTATAAAAATTTAGTTTTCAATTAATGCCAAGAATTTTCATTGCGTTTTTGGCATACACTTTCATTAAAACGCTATCAGGAAGGTTTAGGCTGTGGGTGGCCACAGTTGGGCTGTCAAAGTACAGTGAGTCAATACCACGATAAAGATGGTATTAGAGGTTGTGTTGAAGTGCTGTCTTCAGGCATGGTATCGCTGAAATTGCAAAATTACGACTAAAAGAAGGAGCTACAAGTAGTATGACAGAGCTGGTTTGGGGGTAAGTTGGTGAAGATAACAGCACAGGTTGTAATGACAGCAGCCCGTGGAGGTGACACATTAGCTATGGAGATAATAGATGAAGCAATCAAATTTTTGGGAATAGGGGTGGACAGTTTGATTAAGCTGTTTAATCCGGAGATTATTGTATTTAGTGGGGGAATAACCAAAGCTGGAGAAATGTTCTTCGAAAAGCTAGAGGAACATACGTTTGAGAATAAATTGCACTTCGTTAAAGATACAGTAAAACTTGTCCCCTCTTCATTTAAAGACGATGCCACATTAATAGGAGCATTTTCTTTGATTATTTCTAAGGTGTTGCAATTCGAAAATGTAAGTTCTCAATCATCATTCGATGCATAGAGATAGTAGGCGCTATTTTCCTGACCATCTTGATATACGAAATGACCCTTCAACTGGTACTGACCAGGTTCGAGAGTCAGGGAAAACACAGCCGCGTTCGCATCTTCATCCAAGGTCATCTCCTCCTTCTTACCTGCAATTTCAAGGATCGCTTTCTCAATAGGCAGACTTTCTCCTTCATCATAGGCGTAACCTTGTGGAATCAAATCGCCTTGCGGAGCCTGATCTCTAAGTTTGAGCGAAGCCTCCCTGGGCCATCTTCTTAATTCGAAGCGATAGACTCCATGTTGCTTTACCTCGATTGCCCAATAGCCTTTACTGGTCCAGCCAGATCTAACCTGACCCTGGTGCCAGGCAGGGCTTCCCGGGCTTTCGGGGTGCAAATTGTGTTGTGTAAAAAGCTGTTCTCTCTTTTGATCGCCTAAAGGAATAAAAGTGTAGTCGTCCTTACGAACGATTGTATGCCCCCACCACTCTTCATAAGCACCCATTAAATCCTCTACGACCTCCGGATAGTCTTTAGAAACATCAGTTGCCTGGCCATTATCATTATTGATATCATATAGCTCTCCGTTAACCAGGCGCCATTCTTCGGTCATGATGGAATATTGTTTATACTTTCTGAGTGTATCTTCTCTTTGTGTATCTGTAAATAGAATCCTATCCTGCCAAACGGGTTTTCCTTCAATCAATGGTTTGAAGCTTGTGCCATCAAAATTTAAGTCCAGATCAGGATTAATATCACAGAGGTCCAACAAGGTCGGTGCTATGTCAATTGCTCCGGCAAGCCTATCGATGTCACGTCCATTGGAAAGATTCCCGTCGGGCCAGTGAATGAAAAACGGCACCCGATGTCCTCCTTCATAAGGGAGTCCCTTCCTTCCCCGCATGCCAGCGTTATAGCCTTTGGTTACAAACCAATTATCATCTAAATCACAACCACGGGCTGTGCCATTATCGGTCATAAATATGAGGATAGTATTTTCAGATAAATTCAACTCCTCAAGCTTTGTCCTTAACCCGAAAAATTCATAGTAGACAATAAAAAACAGGCATAAATTGCTTATATTGAGATAGTTAGACAACAAAATAAGCAATTAATTTATGCCTGAATATAAGGAAAAAGATACCGTATTTTATCGAGGAAAACAAGCTTTTAAATTTGATTTTTCAGCATCAGCGATTAGCTCAGACGGAGCGATATTGTTAAGTGAAAAAGTAGAGAGAAAGACTGGTCTATTAAAAAGCTTCGCCGCACTGATTCCTGACTATCGAAACCCCTTTTTTATCGAATACACTTATGAAGAAATGCTTCGCCAACGGGTGTTTTTAATGATGCAGGGCTATCAGGATTGCAATGACGAACAAAAACTCCGAGAGAATCCGGTGATCCGTAAAGTACTAGATCGCGGATTATGTTCCCAGCCTACTTTAACCCGAAAAATTCATAGTAGACAATAAAAAACAGGCATAAATTGCTTATATTGAGATAGTTAGACAACAAAATAAGCAATTAATTTATGCCTGAATATAAGGAAAAAGATACCGTATTTTATCGAGGAAAACAAGCTTTTAAATTTGATTTTTCAGCATCAGCGATTAGCTCAGACGGAGCGATATTGTTAAGTGAAAAAGTAGAGAGAAAGACTGGTCTATTAAAAAGCTTCGCCGCACTGATTCCTGACTATCGAAACCCCTTTTTTATCGAATACACTTATGAAGAAATGCTTCGCCAACGGGTGTTTTTAATGATGCAGGGCTATCAGGATTGCAATGACGAACAAAAACTCCGAGAGGATCCGGTGATCCGTAAAGTACTAGATAGCGGATTATGTTCCCAGCCTACTTTAAGTCGATTTGAAAACAAGGCCGATCGGAGTCTGATCTACCAGATGAGTCAATGGTTTGTAGACCGTTATGTAGAGGAGTTGAAAGAGAAGAACTGGTCAAATCATCATTGATGTAGATGGTACCGATGACCCTACTCATGGATCCCAACAACTCAGTTTGTATAATGGCTATTATGGACAGACTATGTACCATGAGTTGTTCTTTAAGGACGGGAACACCGGTCAGGTCATTTTACCAGTACTACGTCCGGGCAATTGTCACTCCAACAAATGGTTTGTGGCCTTATTGAAAAGGATTGTCATTAAAATCAGAAAAAAACTGCCCTCAGTAAAGATCCTTATTCGAGCGGATAGTGGCTTTTCAGGAGCATCTTTTTATCGGATAGCTAAGCAGTTTGACCTTCAATTTTGTTTAGGTATTAGTAGTAATGAAGTTTTAAAGACTTTTACCAAACAGACTATCATTGAAGTAAAAAAGGAATATGCTTCAAAAATCATCAAACATCAAGAGTTTGTTGGCCCGTTTACTTACCAGGCCAAAAGCTGGGATCGTTCTGAAAAGCTGTACGCCAAAGTGGAGTCTACCGGAAAAGGAATGAATGTCCGTTACTTTGTGAGCAACTTTGAAGCGATGACCGCTCAACAGATTTACTTTGATTTTTATGTCAAGCGAGGTGATGCCAGTGAAAATCGAATAAAGGAACTCAAAAACATGACTTATTCCGACCGGCTTTCCTGTCATCGCTACTGGGCCAATTTCATGCGTTTAATCATCGCTACCCTCTGTTATGAAATGTTCCGGCAGATTAAAATTATTAATTGCCAAAACAAAACACCACTTTGCTAAACGATGGCAAGTGGACAATATCCGGCTTTACCTGATGAAGGTTGGGGCGTGCCTGAAAGAAAGGAAAAGATCATTGACAATACAATTCTCAAGAGCCTTTAGATATCAATACCTGCTGGGCGATTTGCTTACGGTGAACTGACCGATCAGTTAAACAGTTTGATTTAATCAAAAAAAATGTTCTTCCATAAGAACACAATAGAGCTTTGACTGAAAATTGAAAAATTCTAACAAAAAAACGCTCTAATGTCCTTTGAAATCCAGAAACCTGGTTGATCTTCAAATTAATACATACACTCCAATCAAAAATAGTTAGCAACCCATTATTAATCCCAAAATTGGTGGCCTATGAATAATGCGGGTTAAGGCATAAAACGGCGATTTATAAATATATTTAGATTAATTAGTATTCTAGGCTGAATTAAGTTGTCGGTGCGATTCTTAAATCTTTACTTATTAATAGTTATTCTGCAGGTCGAAAGCCCCGCCCCAGGGAAATCGTCATTTCAGATTCGATTCAGGAATAAGAAAAAGTGATTATTCCTCCAATAAAATCATAGTTAAAATGGTTGATCCGGCGGCCACTTTTCCGACTGATGCAAACAAACCAAAGTTCTTCGATCCCTCGAATCCTCCAAAATTCGGTAAGATAATAAAAACGGAATCCGTCAACGACGTGATCAATAAATCCTCAAAGAGCCGGGTGAGGCCCAGCATATATCTGCGAAATATGTACGAGATTACATTGCAGGATGGAGTCGATATTGAAAAAGAAATTAACCGTTTGTTGCAGTATAAAAATATTGTCTATGCCGAACCGGTTTATAGAGAGCAAATCCTCTTGGTGCCCAATGACCCCCAGGCCAATCCGACTAGTGGCAGTCAGGCACACCTGGAAGTCATAAATGCCTATAATGCCTGGGATATCGAACAAGGCAATCCTAATGTCACGGTGGCAGTGATAGACACGGGTACTGATCTGGATCATCCTGATCTGATTGATAACTTACTACTCAATACTGCTGATCCTGTGAATGGCGTAGACGATGATGGAGATGGTCTCATAGATAATTTCAATGGATACGGACTTTGCAGATGATGACAATGATCCAACCGCTGATCTGGATGAACACGGTGTACTGGTAACTGGATTGAGTTCGGCCACAACCAACAACGGAACTGGGATTGCCGGAACCGGGTTTAATGGGACATTCGTTCCATACAAAATTTTCCAGAGTTCGAACAACTTTTCAAATAACAGTTTATGCGGCAGTACTTTTTGCGGCGCAGCATCATGGGGTGCTCAATCTGAGTTGGGGCTCACCCAATTCCTTAAGTCAAGCCAACCAGGATATTATTAATGCTGCCGTTCTGGAGCATGATGCAGTGATTGTTGCCGCTGCGGGCAATACTCCATCTGAAATTGAGTTCTATCCTGCTTCATATGAAAATGTCCTTTCCGTGGCATCGTCGAATTTGGACGACACTAAATCGAGCTTTTCAACATTCAGTTATAAAGTAGATATCATTGCGCCTAGCACAAGTAACTATACAACCATGAACAATGGTGCTTATGGACTATCAGGACCGGGAACTTCATTTTCATCACCACTTGTTGCTGGCGCAGCAGCACTTTTAAAAGCGCACTTCCCAGAAATGACCGCACAACAAATAATGGAGCAATTGAGAGTTTCTTCCCAGGATGTTTATGCCGTAGGTTCTAATCAGAATTTTTTTGGTCAATTAGGAAAAGGAAGGTTAGACATGTTCAATGCGCTCACCAGTACAAACAAATCAATTCGTTTATTAGAATTCGAATATAGTGATCCATTTGGCGCTTTTGCCTTTTATTCAGATACTGTGGATATAACCGGGCAATTTCAAAACTTCCTTTCTCCTACTTCCTTTCTCCTACTTCCAACGCTATAGCTAGTTTAAGTACGGAATCTCCGTATGCTACTTTACTCACTTCAGAGTTTGATTTACTTAACCCGCATTATTCATAGGCCACCAATTTTGGGATTAATAATGGGTTGCTAACTATTTTTGATTGGAGTGTATGTATTAATTTGAAGATCAACCAGGTTTCTGGATTTCAAAGGACATTAGAGCGTTTTTTTGTTAGAATTTTTCAATTTTCAGTCAAAGCTCTATTGTGTTCTTATGGAAGAACATTTTTTTGATTAAACTAAACTGTTTAACTGATCGGTCAGTTCACCGTAAGCAAATCGCCCAGCAGTATTGTTTTCTAAACTCCCTGGAATCAGTCGACTTTGACGGTGAGCCTGTTACGATAATTCTTTCAGAGGACACACCTCCTGAAGAGCAAATCTTAATAAGATTAGACTATTCAGATGGCATTTATAATGATTGGCAGTTCATTCAATTTAAAAGCACCACACCTGATTATCTTGATTTTGGGACCAGTGAGATTAGTCTGACGGTAGCTGGAAATGGAAATTTGGGCTACGCCACTGAAATCCAGGATAATGGCCTCGGCTTTCAGTTTGACTTAAACGAAATTGCCAGTCAATTGGGGAATCTCATTCTCAATGTTGATGGAGCTATAATAGACAATACAATTTCAGATTTTCAGGTATTATCACGAGAACAGGATCTAGTAACCGTTAAGAATATCAAATTCTTTAGTAACTCCACCGCGGATACATACGGCGATTCATTTTTGGATGACTCCAATGCAGGGTCTAATGAACATGGGCTATTCATCGAACAGAAGGTTTTATCCTGGGACGAGAGCAGTGATGAAAATTACTTCATACTTGAATACAGAATCTCAAACAACAGCGTGGTCGACATCACTGATTTGAAACTGGCCCTTTTCATAGATTGGAAAATTAACAGCAATATTGAAAATGAGATCGATTGGGACGCAACCAATAAATTGGGATATGCTTTTCAACCATCCGTTCAACAGATCTTTGGCGGTAGCGCTTTATTAACCACCCAAACTCCGATATTCTACGCCATTGACAAAGGAAGTGAAAATGGTAATACACCCGACCTGGGCAATACTTTTAGCAAAACTGAAAAAGCGACCCTGATATCGTCTGGTATGAGCAAAACCCAGGCAGGTCTTAATGGAGGCAATGATATAGCTCAATTAACGGGCGCCGAGATTGGTTTCATAAACTCAGGGGAAAGTACTAAAGTAGCATTCCTTGTTGGAGCTACAACTAACCTCCCTGATTTACAAGCTGCTGTAACTCAAGCTCAAAGCAGATACTCTGAATTTTTGAATAATCCTCCGGTGGTCATGATTGATACGACCTGCCTCAACCAAACTGCTACCCTCAACATTTCTTCAGGTCAAACATTTGATTTTTATTCTGATGCCCAGGCACAAAATCTAATCCACTCAGGAAATGGTTTTGTAACCGGCATTCTCGACCGCGATACCACTTTCTATATCCAAAACACTGATCAGATCTTTAAAACGGACGTACGATCTTTAAAAGTTGTTCCGCTAGAAATTGATCCCGAAGTAACATTTCCTACTGAAATCCTCCTTCTGGGAGACAACCCTAATAATACTATTCAGTTTGAAGATCATACATTAAAAGCCATTGATTGGCTGTGGGATTTTGACAACGGATCGGGGAGTACGGATGATAATCCAATTGCCCAGTTTAATGAGGTGGGAGATTACCAGATTTCGTTAATGGTTACTAACAAGTTTGGTTGTGTTGCGCAATATTCAAAGATGCTCAGTGTCCGAGAGCGTGGTACTACTCCTACTTTCACCGATTACGAAATTTGTCCTGGGGAGAATTTATCTATTGCTTCCATTGAAACAAACAATCTTAGGATTTATGCCACCATAAATAGTGAACCTCATGTTGCCGAAGGAACTTCCTTTGAACCTTCACCGCTATTCTCAGATACAACTTTCTATATTTCAAATATTGACGAAGAATTTGAGAGTACTAGAGTTGCTGTTCCCATCCATGTGATTGATTTGATTTCGGATTTTCGTTTTCAAGCCGATTCGATTGATCTAACTAGTGTCTGTATGAAAACAGGCTAACATGCTGATTATCCATCATATTCGTATTTTTTCCATCAAATCAGCGCTGAATTATTCTCGAATCTGATTCAGTAGAATTATCAAATTCACAAATATTATCAAGAACAGTTGCGTTGTAGCCTGTTAATTGGCCATTTGAAGGTTTTCCATTCAAAAACCCCAAAGAATTCACTTTGAGATTCGCAGGCTTTTTGGTCTGTCGGGGAGTAAAATCCCTGTCCTTTTTTTGTTCATTCAGTGTAGAAAAGAAACGATTTTTTCGGTTGGTTTATCAGGATTAATCATTATATTGCATATAACCGATATAAATACAAACCATGAGGAAATCCTTCCAGCCCCAACTTACCCTGAGATGCACACCCATCGAGCAAGTAGAGGCTCCGGTGAAAACTAAAAGCCACTTAGCTGCCCTGGCAGCCGCCCTTCAATATATCTATGTCCAACCTGAATGGAACCAGCGTATTTTTGAATTACTTTCTTCCAAACTCATTGAGGGAAAGAAAAAGACGGGCCGTGAGGGTATGAGTCTGTGGGAGGTCTTCGTATTGGCCCAGGTGCGCCTGTGCATGAACATCTCTTACGATGAGTTACACCATATCTCCAATTACGACACGTTGGTACGGGGCATTATGGGGGTGCTACCTACCGACTACTCTGTGGGCAAACAGTATAAGTACCAGAACATTTATGACAATGTGACCTTGCTGGACGATGAACTGCTCATCGGCATCAATGATGTAATCGTAGCAGCAGGTCACCAGGTGTTTAAAAAAAAAGGAAAAACCGGAGGGGAGGAAGTTGCCTTGCGTTGCAAGACCGATAGTTTCGTGGTAGAAACCGACACCCACTTTCCTACCGACTACAACCTGCTATGGGACAGTGCCAGAAAGTGTATAGATGTAGCTGATTTATTGGTCTCAAAAAGGTATTTTACTGGCTGGCGTAAGTCCGGGGATTGGCGCAGATCCCTCAAAAGGCTGATGCGCAGCGTGGGCAGGACCACCGGCTCAGGAGGAAAAAACAAAGAGGAGCGGGTAGAGCAGGCTGCCACTTCCTATCTGACTAAAGCCCGTGCTTTGAGCAAGAAAGTGGGCCAAATGTTGGAAAAACATCAGGGAAACTCTATCGAGGAGTTCGCAGCCCTGATGGCATTGACCTATTATCTTGAGATGTTGGAAAAGCACATCGAGTTGCTCGACAGGCGGTTGATCAGAGCAGAGACCATTCCCCATACCGAAAAAGTCTTTTCCATCTTTCAACCTTATGCCGAAATGATCAAAAAAGGCAAACTGCACCCCAATGTGGAGATCGGTAAGAATCTGGCCATCACTTCGGATCAATACCATTTACTCATAGACTGGCAAATAGCTGAAAAACAAACCGACAACCAACTTACCCTATCAATTGCCCGGCGTATCGCTGAGAAATACCCCATCCAAAGCCTGAGCACCGACAAGGGGTTTTCCGATAAAGAGGATAAAGCAACTCTGCAAACCTTCATCCCAGAAGTGATCATGCCTAAAAAGGGTAGGTTAAACAAAGAAGAAAAAGCCATCGAATCAGCGCCAGCCTTCAAAAGGTTGAAAAACAAGCATTCTGCTATCGAATCCAACATTAATGAGCTGGAACACCGGGGATTGGACCGATGCCCGAACCGTACCCGCAAAACTTTCAATAGCTACATCGGGTTGGCCATTACTGCCTACAACCTTCACAAGATCGGGCGTAAACTCCAGGCTGACCGTCTGGCCGCCCAGCAGCAAGCCAATTGCCAGAAACAAGCAGCTTAACCCGAAAAATTCATAGTAGACAATAAAAAACAGGCATAAATTGCTTATATTGAGATAGTTAGACAACAAAATAAGCAATTAATTTATGCCTGAATATAAGGAAAAAGATACCGTATTTTATCGAGGAAAACAAGCTTTTAAATTTGATTTTTCAGCATCAGCGATTAGCTCAGACGGAGCGATATTGTTAAGTGAAAAAGTAGAGAGAAAGACTGGTCTATTAAAAAGCTTCGCCGCACTGATTCCTGACTATCGAAACCCCTTTTTTATCGAATACACTTATGAAGAAATGCTTCGCCAACGGGTGTTTTTAATGATGCAGGGCTATCAGGATTGCAATGACGAACAAAAACTCCGAGAGGATCCGGTGATCCGTAAAGTACTAGATAGCGGATTATGTTCCCAGCCTACTTTAAGTCGATTTGAAAACAAGGCCGATCGGAGTCTGATCTACCAGATGAGTCAATGGTTTGTAGACCGTTATGTAGAGGAGTTGAAAGAGAAGACTGGTCAAATCATCATTGATGTAGATGGTACCGATGACCCTACTCATGGATCCCAACAACTCAGTTTGTATAATGGCTATTATGGACAGACTATGTACCATGAGTTGTTCTTTAAGGACGGGAACACCGGTCAGGTCATTTTACCAGTACTACGTCCGGGCAATTGTCACTCCAACAAATGGTTTGTGGCCTTATTGAAAAGGATTGTCATTAAAATCAGAAAAAACTGCCCTCAGTAAAGATCCTTATTCGAGCGGATAGTGGCTTTTCAGGAGCATCTTTTTATCGGATAGCTAAGCAGTTTGACCTTCAATTTTGTTTAGGTATTAGTAGTAATGAAGTTTTAAAGACTTTTACCAAACAGACTATCATTGAAGTAAAAAAGGAATATGCTTCAAAAATTATCAAACATCAAGAGTTTGTTGGCCCGTTTACTTACCAGGCCAAAAGCTGGGATCGTTCTGAAAAGCTGTACGCCAAAGTGGAGTCTACCGGAAAAGGAATGAATGTCCGTTACTTTGTGAGCAACTTTGAAGCGATGACCGCTCAACAGATTTACTTTGATTTTTATGTCAAGCGAGGTGATGCCAGTGAAAATCGAATAAAGGAACTCAAAAACATGACTTATTCCGACCGGCTTCCTGTCATCGCTACTGGGCCAATTTCATGCGTTTAATCATCGCTACCCTCTGTTATGAAATGTTCCGGCAGATTAAATTATTAATTGCCAAAACAAAACACCACTTTGCTAAACGATGGCAAGTGGACAATATCCGGCTTTACCTGATGAAGGTTGGGGCGTGCCTGAAAGAAAGGAAAAGATCATTGACAATACAATTCTCAAGAGCCTTTAGATATCAATACCTGCTGGGCGATTTGCTTACGGTGAACTGACCGATCAGTTAAACAGTTTAGTTTAATCAAAAAAATGTTCTTCCATAAGAACACAATAGAGCTTTGACTGAAAATTGAAAAATTCTAACAAAAAAACGCTCTAATGTCCTTTGAAATCCAGAAACCTGGTTGATCTTCAAATTAATACATACACTCCAATCAAAAATAGTTAGCAACCCATTATTAATCCCAAAATTGGTGGCCTATGAATAATGCGGGTTAATCACCTTTTAGCTGTTTAATAAGGATTAGGCACTGGCAGAAGTGCGTCCTGGCCAGGCTAAAACCCGGCTATTTTTATCAAAAACCATCAAAAACAATGAATAAAAGCAAAGTCACCCTTTATTAGTCAGCAAGGTGAGTGATTTTTTCATTGTTCCATTTTAAGCAATATTTTAATACGACCTAAAACTCGCTGTTTTCTTAGAGACACTAACTAACAAGAATCTATTACAACTTCAAAATACAAGTATAGGGGCCATCACATTCAAATGGATCATAGACAATGAGGTTATTGAAAATGACGATACGCCGACTATCGAATTGAATGGTGCAGTTCCGATCAATATTGAGCTGGAAGTTACCAGTTCTGAGGGATGCATCATTATAAAGGCAGTCACCATCAAGCCCAACCGTAAGTACATCTCCCCTTCTCTCAGATACTACAATCTGTAGTGGTTACAGTTATAAAATTGAGCCTGACGCAGGATCATTCTTCTACTTCTATGCCGATGAGAATCTTGTACAATTAATCAAAAAAGGTAACTCTTATGAAACAGGTCCAATTCAAAACGATACTTCGTTCTTTGTTACTGGCATGGACAACCTGCTGGAAAGTGATCCTTCTGAAATTAAAATTTCTGTAATTCCTTCTTCAGCAGATTTTAGTATAGAACCCAATCCCCTGATTTTAGAGAATGGAAATCAGGTACAGTTTACCGATTTTTCTTTTGCTCCTTCAGACTGGCACTGGTTCATCAATGAACAACTTGTTGAAGTAGCGCAGCATCCTTTACTATCTTTTGATTCAACTGGTAGTTACCAAATCAAATTACAGGTCTCCAGTGAGGAGGGGTGTACGTTTGAAAAAACTCGAACACTGGAAGTCAGGGCTGTCATGGGTATTGCTGAAGATTTTATAAAACAGGCAATCCTTTATCCGAATCCCGTCGGAGAAATATTGACTATTGATTTGCAACAATCACCCAATGAGCGCTATACGATAGAGATATTCGATTTGTCGGGTAGGAAGTTATTACAACACAGGCTTGATAATCAATTGA
Organism: Cyclobacteriaceae bacterium; assembly: GCA_963664285.2. GTDB lineage: Bacteria > Bacteroidota > Bacteroidia > Cytophagales > Cyclobacteriaceae > JAJCYL01. The sequence continues at coordinate 52,316 of CAXXNX010000043.1, read as the reverse complement.
CTTCAATCAATATCACAGGATTTAGCCCCGGCATTTATTCCCTGATCTTAAAGAGTAAAAATCGAATCCAAAATCACCGAATTATAGTTCAATAATCAGAATTCAACTTCGTCAATGGCTTTCGGGATAGGTTCCCCGATGACCTGACTTCCAGTGTCAGCAATGAAGACATTATCTTCAATACGCACACCTCCAATACTTCGAAATAGGGCCAGGGTATTGTAGTCGATAAATTCATCAAATTTCTTTTCCGCCTGCCACATATCGATAAGCTCTGGGATAAAATAGATTCCCGGTTCAACCGTGAACACAAAACCTTCCTCCAACTTCCTGCCCAATCTGAGTGATTTTGTTCCAAACTGATCGTTGCGCTTCACTTCGTGGCTATACCCAACCGCATCTTCACCAAGATCTTCCATATCATGAACATCCAATCCAATCATGTGCCCCAAACCGTGAGGACAAAACATGGCATGAGCTCCCAGAGCGACAGCCTCAGCAAGGTCTCCTTTCATGATCCCCATACCATTGAGACCTTCAGCCAAATCCATCATAGCCCTTTCATGGACCTCTTTATAGGTAATTCCAGGTTTACAATTATTGATGGCATTATTTTCGGCTTTCAACACGGTAGCGTAGACTTCTCGTTGCCGGTCAGTGAATTTACCTTCAACCGGAAAGGTCCGTGTGATATCTCCGGCATAATGCGATGGCGCTTCCGCTCCAGCGTCAACTAATAGCATTTGACCTTTTTCAAGGGTATTTCCATAGTAGTGATTATGCAATGTCTGACCATTTATGGTAATTATTGGTGGGTAGGCGAATTGCCCTCCTTCACCTATCACAATCTTATGCAAAGCCGCACTAATTCGCGACTCCATAACTCCGGAGCGACATATTTCCCTTGCCTGCAGGTGAAGCTTGCGGGAAATATTGACTGCCTTGGCCATCTCCTCAATTTCTTCGGCAGACTTATATGTACGTAAGGCTATGACCGAATTGATGAAATCTTGGGAGGTACGATTTGTAATTTCAGAAGCAGATTGGTTCAACCATTCTGAAAGTCTTATCTGGTTTAAGGATCTGTATGGAGGAAGATAGTGGATCTTGTTTCCCGATTGATCAGCCTTTTGTAAGTAGTTTTCAATTTCGCGGAATGGCTGGACTTGTTTTACTCCAACTTCATTGGCTTGTTCGCTGATGGTTGGTTGTGGACCAGTCCAAACGATGTCATCTATAGACAGTTCATCACCAAAGATGATCCCCTCATCATTATCAACATCAATAATGGCGGCAACCCCGGGCTGATCTATACCGAAGAAATAAAGAAAATTGCTGTCCTGTCGGAAAGGGTAGCAATTTTCTCTGTAATTAATGGGGCTCTCCTCATTCCCCAGAAAGAGTAAAATCCCGGAGTTTAATTTTTTCTTAAGATCTGCCCTCCGTTTGACATAGGTTTCAGTAGAAAATGTAGGCATCAAAATTAGCCTAGTTCTCGCTAAGGAAGTTTCTTAAAACATAATTGAGAATTCCTCCATGCTTGTAGTACTCAATATCCACCGAAGAATCCAATCTTAGTTGCGCCTTGAATTCTGTTTTACTGCCATCAGGTTTGGTAGCGGTAACATCTACTAATTTCCCGGGAGTCAAATCGCTGTCTATCCCCGTGATATCATAAATTTCATCACCTGAGAGCCCAAGTGAATCCTGGTTTTGCCCATCAACGAATTGCATCGGTAAAACACCCATACCCACAAGGTTAGAACGATGAATTCTCTCGAAACTTTCCGTAATAACAGCTTTGACTCCCAAAAGATTTGTGCCCTTCGCTGCCCAGTCCCTTGAAGAACCGGAACCATACTCTTTACCACCAATTACAACTAGTGGAGTACCACTTTCCTGGTATTTCATGGAGGCATCGTAAACGGTCATTTCATCACCGGTAGGATGGTATTTAGTCCAACCACCTTCTTTGGAGGCTAATTTATTCTTGATCCGAACATTTGCAAATGTTCCTCGCATCATAACCTCATGATTTCCCCTTCTCGATCCGTAGGAGTTAAAATCCCTTTGCTCAACATTATTGCTCACCAGGTATTTACCGGCAGGGTGTTCCGGTAAAAATTTACCTGCCGGAGAGATATGGTCTGTGGTAACTATGTCGCCCAATTGCAGGAGTACCTTGGCGCCAGTGATATTCTCGGGATTAGGAACATTTTCTGAAATGTTTTGGAAAAATGGCGCTTCCTTGATGTAGGTTGATGAGCTGTCCCAGTTATAAAGCTGGCCAGATGGTGCATCCAAATCCGCCCACGCTTCATCACCATCAAATATGGTAGCGTAAGATTTGGCATAGTCGGCTGGTGTGAGCACCTTATCCATCATATCGTTAATCTCTTTTTGGGCAGGCCATATATCCTTCAGGTATACGGGTTCCCCGTTGGGATCAGTGCCTAATGGATCATTGTTCATGTCGAAATCTATGCGTCCGGCAAGTGCATAGGCCACAACGAGCATCGGTGAAGCCAGGAAGTTCATCTTAATATTGGGATGGATCCTGGCCTCAAAATTCCTGTTCCCTGAGAGAGCCGAACAAACAATCAGGTCATTTTCAAGCACTGCTTTTTGAATGTCAGCTGGCATATCTCCGGAGTTTCCAATACAGGTTGTGCATCCATACCCAACTATATGGAACCTTAGTCCCTCCAGGTAAGGCAATAGTTCAGATTTTTCCAGATACTCTGTAACCACGCGTGACCCCGGCGCCAGAGAAGTCTTTACCCAGGGCTTGATGTTGAGCCCCCTTGCGATGGCATTCCTGGCTACCAATCCGGCTCCTATCATCACGCTTGGATTGGATGTATTTGTACAGGAAGTGATAGCGGCCATGACCACGGCACCATCAGACAGGTTGTACTCAACATCATCTTTAGACAGCCGGACACTTTTGATCTTTCCATCGCCATTATTAGCTGATCTATCCAATGGTGATATATAACTACGACCATAACTCTCATCCAATATTGAGATCACCTTTTCCTTAGCTTCTCTCAGTAATATCTTGTCCTGTGGCCGCTTCGGACCTGAAATTGTGGGTTCTACTGTGTTCAAATCAAGTTCAATGGTGTCTGTGTACTCCACTTCTCCCTCATTAGCCCTCCACAGCAGGTTCTCTTTGGTATAAGCTTCAACCATGGCAATATGCGCATCATCGCGATTGGTCTTTTTCATATAAGCCAGGGTTTGATCATCTATCGGCCAATGCGTATCAGTACAGCCGAACTCAGGTGACATATTGGATATGGTGGCCCTATCCGGCACGGACAGGCTATCAAGCGCCGGCCCGATGATCTCTACAATTTTACTCACTACCCCATAGTCTCGCAGTAACTTGGTAATAGTAAGCACCATATCTGTAGAAGTTGCACCTTCAGGTATTTTACCGGTCAACTTCAGACCAATTACTTCCGGGAGGATCATATAGATTGGCTGACCCAACATGGCAGCTTCAGCTTCTATACCACCAACTCCCCAACCGAGAACTCCAATACCATTGACCATTGGTGTGTGGGAGTCGGTTCCAACCAAGGTATCCGGTAGGAGATAACCATTTCTTTCAATTACTCCCTTGGCCAGGTATTCGAGATTAACCTGGTGGCAAATACCCATGCCGGGAGGTACCACGCTAAAGTTAGTGAAGGCTTGCTGCGCCCACTTCAATAATTTATAACGCTCTTCATTTCTTTGGTATTCGAGATCGACATTCTTTCTGTAAGAATTTTGAGTACCGAAATATTCCACCATCACTGAATGGTCGATTACCATATCGGCGGGAACGATGGGATTGGTTTTGGAAGTGTCTTTGCTTTTACGGTCCACTTCAGCCCTGATAGAGGCTATATCTACCACGGCAGGAACACCGGTAAAATCCTGCATCAAAACGCGAGCAGGAGTATAAGGAATATCTTTATTTCCCGCAGTATTTTTCCAATCCAACAACGTCTCAAGATGCTCTTCAGTCACAGCAAACCCATCATAGTTACGAATAGCATTCTCTAAAAGGATTCGGATAGAAAAAGGTAATTTTCCTACTCGGCCATCTTTACTCTTGAGGTCCCTTAAACTGTAATATTTATGTGTTCCTAAAGGAGTGGTGAGTTCCTTTTCTATACCAAAGAAATCTTTGCTCATATTAATTGAACTTACAAATCACTAAAGTTCAAATTTAGACTTAAGCATAGTAAATAAAAAATCAGTTAAAACAGGCTAAAAACCAACTTGAAATGGAATTATTTTGAGAGATAAGACGTATTAACTACTATGCACTAAGATTTATGGCCGAAACCAAGAAAAAGCTTAAACGAGAGTTGATTGAATGGGCGTTGATTATTGCCATCCCACTGGCTTTGTATATCACAGGAACCCACACAACCGTAATTGGAGGTCTGCAAACAGTTGTACTTATGACAGGCATCTTCACCCCAGAGCTAGACATCCCTCCTTCCGAACAGAAAGACGCGTCTTATGATTTTAAATTGATCAATCAGCAAGACGAGCAACTTGATTTCTCCGAACTCAAAGGCAAAACCGTTTTTGTTAATTTTTGGGCAACCTGGTGTGCACCATGCATTGCTGAGATGCTGGATATTCAAAATCTTTATGATAAAATGGGTGATGAAATCGAGTTTGTCATGATCTCCGTGGATAATGAACCGCAACGCACCTGGGATTTTGCCAATAAAAAAGGCTTTACCTTTCCAGTCTATCGCAGAAATAGTCTCATCCCCGAAGTTTACGAGCGACAGGTCATTCCCACCACCTTTGTGATATCGCCAGAAGGGAAAATAGTGGCAGAGCGACATGGCATGGCCAAGTATGATACTGAAGAGTTTCGGAAGTTTTTAGTAGGATTGTAGAAATCTATAATCTGACAGCCACCTGGTCTGTCTTACCTCTTAAATACACTTAATTTTCCGTACGGTTGGGATTGTTTAACTTTAGTTTCCTGTAATTCTGAGATAATAGCCATGATTAAGGTACTTGTTAGTTTTTTATTTATGTCCATTTGGGTTCCCATTTCCCTCTTGGCTCAAAAGTTGGGATCATCTTCCAATCCACACATTTTGAACCCTTCACCCACTACCGTGGTCTGGGGACATTATTGGTCTGAAACTCCACCTGTATTGCGTATTAAATCCGGGGATCACGTCAAAATACATACTTTACTTACGTCAAATCCAACAAGATTGGAAGGCGCGGGATTGCCTCCTGAGCAAGTCGAACAGGAACTTCGAGATGTTCAGGTAGTCACCGACCGAGGACCAGGCGGGCATGTGCTAACCGGACCAATTTATATTGAGGAAGCTGAACCCGGTGATATGCTGGAAGTACGTATCCATTCTATTGACCTGGCAATTCCCTAGGTTATAACGCAATTGGGGGAAATGGCTTTCTTTCAGATGAAATCTTCGAGCGCAAATACCGCCTGATAAAATTGGATGAAAAGAAGATGTTGGGGCATTTTGATGAAGGAATTGAAATTCCATTGAAACCGTTTTTCGGTAGTATGGGAGTAGCTCCGCCAAAAGAAGCCGGGCGTATCAATAGTGCCCCGCCCTAGATTCATGCCGGTAATCTGGATAACAAGGAGTTAGTGGCCGGAACAACCTTATATATTCCGGTACACATAAAGGGGGCGTTATTTCAGGCAGGTGATGGTCATGCAGCACAAGGCAATGGAGAAGTTGATATAACGGCCATTGAGACTTCATTGAAAGGAGATCTGCAATTCATTGTGCACAAAAACAAACTTCTTACCTGGCCGAGAGCCGAAACCCCTACACACTTCATTACTATGGGCACTAATAGAAATCTTACCGAGGCTACTAAAATTGCGGTACGGGAGATGATCAAATACTTGATGGAAGAAAGAGGAATGAGCCGAGAAGATGCCTATATGCTCAGTAGTTTAGCTGCAGATGTTAGTATCACCCAACTGGTGGATGGCAGGAAAGGTGTTCATGCGATGATTCCCAAAGAGATCTTTGTCGATGAGAAATAATTAAAACCCCTAAGCGTCACTCAGAGATATAACATTTTTGCTAAATGTTCAAACCGAGATGTCAAGATTAGTCGTGAGGAAAAAATAGCGATTTGAGCCTGTTTAACCCGCATTATTCATAGGCCACCAATTTTGGGATTAATAATGGGTTGCTAACTATTTTTGATTGGAGTGTATGTATTAATTTGAAGATCAACCAGGTTTCTGGATTTCAAAGGACATTAGAGCGTTTTTTTGTTAGAATTTTTCAATTTTCAGTCAAAGCTCTATTGTGTTCTTATGGAAGAACATTTTTTTGATTAAACTAAACTGTTTAACTGATCGGTCAGTTCACCGTAAGCAAATCGCCCAGCAGGTATTGATATCTAAAGGCTCTTGAGAATTGTATTGTCAATGATCTTTTCCTTTCTTTCAGGCACGCCCCAACCTTCATCAGGTAAAGCCGGATATTGTCCACTTGCCATCGTTTAGCAAAGTGGTGTTTTGTTTTGGCAATTAATAATTTAATCTGCCGGAACATTTCATAACAGAGGGTAGCGATGATTAAACGCATGAAATTGGCCCAGTAGCGATGACAGGAAAGCCGGTCGGAATAAGTCATGTTTTTGAGTTCCTTTATTCGATTTTCACTGGCATCACCTCGCTTGACATAAAAATCAAAGTAAATCTGTTGAGCGGTCATCGCTTCAAAGTTGCTCACAAAGTAACGGACATTCATTCCTTTTCCGGTAGACTCCACTTTGGCGTACAGCTTTTCAGAACGATCCCAGCTTTTGGCCTGGTAAGTAAACGGGCCAACAAACTCTTGATGTTTGATGATTTTTGAAGCATATTCCTTTTTTACTTCAATGATAGTCTGTTTGGTAAAAGTCTTTAAAACTTCATTACTACTAATACCTAAACAAAATTGAAGGTCAAACTGCTTAGCTATCCGATAAAAAGATGCTCCTGAAAAGCCACTATCCGCTCGAATAAGGATCTTTACTGAGGGCAGTTTTTTTCTGATTTTAATGACAATCCTTTTCAATAAGGCCACAAACCATTTGTTGGAGTGACAATTGCCCGGACGTAGTACTGGTAAAATGACCTGACCGGTGTTCCCGTCCTTAAAGAACAACTCATGGTACATAGTCTGTCCATAATAGCCATTATGCAAACTGAGTTGTTGGGATCCATGAGTAGGGTCATCGGTACCATCTACATCAATGATGATTTGACCAGTCTTCTCTTTCAACTCCTCTACATAACGGTCTACAAACCATTGACTCATCTGGTAGATCAGACTCCGATCGGCCTTGTTTTCAAATCGACTTAAAGTAGGCTGGGAACATAATCCGCTATCTAGTACTTTACGGATCACCGGATCCTCTCGGAGTTTTTGTTCGTCATTGCAATCCTGATAGCCCTGCATCATTAAAAACACCCGTTGGCGAAGCATTTCTTCATAAGTGTATTCGATAAAAAAGGGGTTTCGATAGTCAGGAATCAGTGCGGCGAAGCTTTTTAATAGACCAGTCTTTCTCTCTACTTTTTCACTTAACAATATCGCTCCGTCTGAGCTAATCGCTGATGCTGAAAAATCAAATTTAAAAGCTTGTTTTCCTCGATAAAATACGGTATCTTTTTCCTTATATTCAGGCATAAATTAATTGCTTATTTTGTTGTCTAACTATCTCAATATAAGCAATTTATGCCTGTTTTTTATTGTCTACTATGAATTTTTCGGGATAAGACTCACCAGACTCTGTACAGAAGCACCCAGCACTTTTCGAATGCCTATTTCTTTGGTCCTTTGTTCAGCCATATAAGAAGCCAATCCGAATAATCCTAAGCCGGTAATGAGTATGGCCAATAAAGAAAAAAGACCGGCAAGCTTACGAGTCATCTCTATAGTGGTAAACTTCTTCTGAAATTCCTCATCGGCAAACTTGTATTCAAACGGATAGGCAGGATTATGTTTTTCAAAGATACCTCCAACAGCTGCAAGCGATCTCTGCAGATCATCAGTTGCTTTCAACCTCACGGTTATATAACTGATCCATTCAGGATTAATAAACATAAACATTGGTCTGACAGCTTCATAGGGTGACCCCATCAAAACATTGTCCACCACTCCAATGAGAGTACGTTTCTCGTCCCATAAATCTAATTGTGTACCAAGAGGATCTTCAAGATCCATAATATCGAGAGCGGCCTTATTGATGATGATGGCCGATGAATCAGTGGCAAACTCTTTGGAAAAATCCCTGCCCATCAAAAGCTCAATACCCATGGTTTTGGTGTAATCATATTCTGTGGCAATGGTGGTAAAAATAACTTTTTGGGTTTCCGGTTTGCCGGGCCACCCCAAAAAATTATTTGACCAGATCGCAGTAATTGGGCTGTTGGACCTTGTAACCGCCTCCACTACACCGGATTGTAGTAATTCCTGCTTAAGTACATGATAGTTTTTGGCTATTTCATCTGTATTCTCGATACCGATCAAATTTTCCTGGTTGTAACCCAATTGTCTGTTTTGTACGAGGTCAATCTGATTGAAAATGACTACAGTACCAATCATCAGGAATATGGAGAAGCCGAATTGTAAAATTACCATAACTTTTCTGGGTGTCGAAGCTCCTTTACCCATTGAAACCGCTCCTTTAAGCGTCTTCACCGGCTGAAACGCGGACAGATAAAGGGCTGGATAGCTTCCGGAAATGACACCGGTTATAAAAATCACCAGGAATGAAAATAACCAGAACTTTTGTGAACTGTAGTCAATTACCAATTCTTTATCAACAAGAGTATTGAAGCCAGGCAGGGAAAGCTGTGCCATGAGAATAGCCAACAAGAAGGAGATGACAGCAATAAAGATCGATTCTCCAAAAAACTGGAATAGTATGCAGGGAAAGGTTTTATCTTCAGACATATTGACAATTCCAAGTGGATCTCATACACTTGAATTCGATATCAACAGATTAGTGATTCCACCGGGAATTGCGTTGTATGAATTAAGATATGGAAACAGGAAGGACAGCGGAAGATTGATTATAGAGTAAACAATCCAAGATAAAAATAGGATAAAAAATGGGGGCTTAGGCCCCTATTTTTTTAGTCATTCTACTCCATTGAATCTAATTCAAAAACCAGTTGTAATGGAGTAGTTCGCGGTGAATGATCGGGGTTGGTCTCCATAATATCGGCCATATATTCCCACCATTTCATAACAATTTCCTGGCCGGGCAGTACGGTGGTATCGGCATCTTCTTCTAAATCCTGGACCGCAAAAAGAACCCTTGTGGTCTTGTCCAGAAAGATGGCGTAATCCCTAATTCCTGCATTTTTGAGCGCTTGAGAAAGTTCAGGCCAAATCTGGTCATGCCTTTTTTTGTATTCATTTTCATAGCCAGGTTTTAATTGCATGGTGAAGGCTACTTTTTGCATAGTCATCTTGATTTTGTCAACTCAATTTAGATAAAATGGGAGAACTCCTAGTAGCATTGAATACTGTCATTTCAGGCAGGATAGTACATGATAGCTGTAAGAAGGAATTGTTGTTATTTTGACTGAGTATGAAGCTTTTTACTAGTAGTAGCAAGCAATTTCGACTTCGTAAAGCTATGGAGAATGAATAGTGCTATAATGGCGCTGTTCATTTATTTGAGAAGAATCAAGAATTATAACTTTGGTTCATATAAGGTTAAAGCATCCCTGGTGAGGGGTGCTTTTTTTTGAGGTGCCATTGAACTATGTAGTCTACCTTAAAAGCTCTTCCAGGAGATTCTTCGGTCGCAACACTCCCTCTGAAAAGGGTAGAGAGGCTAAGAGCCATTATTTTCGAGAATGACGACATCTTTTATGTCCTGAACTTAGATAAAATTCTCCTGATCATGATTAAGGAGACCTTCTAGTCGTATGACTGGATTGAAGAACTCCTTGTAATAGTAGATCATATTCTCTTTGAATTCGACTTCACAAAATAGATGTTGAGGTAATGTCTTTTGAGTAGATAGGTGGAATTCCTGAACGGCAATCTCCGCAAAGATTTTGTGTGGGTCAATAGCAGTAATAAATAGCGGACTGATATTGTGGTATTTAAATCTCCTTTTTTCAAGAAAATGAGAAATATCTTTGGATCCTCTTATGACTTTGGGAATACCTGGTAGTTGGTAGGGAAATTCAAATGAAGCATCAGGTGTAATAAGTGTCAAAAGTTCCTGATGATTGGCCTCACCCATCAATGCCAGAAACCTCGAAAACTTACTTTGATGTATCATCCTTTAAACAACAAATAATTGAATGTTACTAAGTAGTTTTCCTCGATAAAATACGGTATCTTTTTCCTTAATGAAGGAGACCTTCTAGTCGTATGTTATATTCTCTTTGAATTCGACTTCACAAAATAGATGTTGAGGTAATGTCTTTTGAGTAGATAGGTGGAATTCCTGATCAATGTGACGGTACCTGGTAGTTGGTAGGGAAATTCAAATGAAGCATCAGGTGTAATAAGGTCAAAAGTTCCTGATGATTGGCCTCACCCATCAATGCCAGAAACCTCGAAAACCTTTGAGGCATCTGTGACGGTGGACCAGGCGGCCAAGCTTATTTGCGATTGTCATAACCCGGATGAAGTTGACGTCACACCTCTTTCTTTAATTAACTTATTTCTGATATTGAAATGTCTAAAGGCCTGAATTGGGTTAAGTGCTCCACCCTTTATGCGTCGTGATTCCGCTAATAATGGGCGTATATCGGTTCTAAATGCTTCCTGTAAAACTTCTTGAGCCTGGACCGGATCATTAGAGTCCTGGGCATTCCTTAAAGCCGTATTATCAATGATTAATGCTTGGGTAAAGGCCAATTTAATAGCTTCTACAGATTGTATCAGGTCTTCCAGAGGGTCTTTCACATTATGGCTCGCATCGATCATCCATGATATTTTGGTTTCAGGCTTATTCCGTAAACCGTCCAGAAGTTCATTGAATATTAAGAAAAGCTGGTAGGGCTTAATACTACCTGCAGTGAGGTCATCATCCCCGAATTTACTGTCGTTGAAATGAAAACCGCCTAATTTTTCTTCCATCATTAAGGTTGCGATGATCTGTTCCATATTGGTATTAGGCAGATGGTGACCTAGATCTACTAGACAGTTGGCCTTTGGTCCTAGTTTGGACGCAATAAGGTGAGAAGTACCCCAGTCCTGAATAACCGTAGAATAAAAATTTGGCTCATAAGGCTTATACTCGATGAGCATTTTCCAATCAGGTGGAAGGGAATTATAGATCTCGGTCAGTGATTCAATAGTCCTCTCCAAAGCCTCACGAAGATTATTTTGGCCCGGAAAGCACGATCCATCCGCCAACCAAACAGTTAGAGCCTTTGAGCCTAACTGGATCCCATAATCAATGACTTGTTTATTGTGCTCTATAGCCTGATCTCTGTTTCTAAGATCGGTATGAGATAATGAGCCGAATTTGTAAGAATATTCGTCTCCTTCTTGGTCCTGGAAGGTATTGGAATTCACGGCATCGAAATGAATGTCCTGAGAACCAGCCAGTTCAATTAAAGCATTTAAATCCGAAGGTATATCCCAAGGGATATGTAGACTAACGGAATCACTCGAACAGTTAAGTTTATGCAACAGACCAATGTCCATTATTTTTTCTTCCAGGGATCTCGGCTCACCACCTTCAGGAAATCTGCCAAATCTGGTTCCTCCTGTTCCCAGCGCCCAGCTGGGTATGGCGATCTGAAAATCGCCAATCTTCTTTAATAAATTCTGGGTATCAAAACCTTTTGACTGCAAAGAATCAACCAATGGGGTTAACTTCTTCTTATGATTTTGAAGCGACGGTGAATCGAATTCCTGGATATCTTTCTTTGTGATCATATTAAGTAAGACTTAAAATAAGGGATTTACGCACTACTTTAAAGTCTATTACCTCACGAAAGCTGCGGCTACGCCACCATCGACGTTTAGAATGTTACCTGTACTTTTTGAGAGACGGCCATCTACAAAAGCCAAGACCGCATTCGCAATATCCCCGGTTTCAATGATTTCATTCAGCAATGTTCTTTTTGCGTAATGACCTGGGAGTTCTTCTACAGTAATTCCATAGGCCTTAGCTCGACCTTCAGCCCATTTTCCTTCCCATATCTTACTGCCACCGATGACTGCATCCGGATTTACCACATTTACCCTGATCTTGTTAGGGCCGAGTTCAGCAGCAAGTAGTCTAGACATGTGCGTCTGAGCTGCTTTAGCTGTTCCATACACCACATTATTAGGACCAGAAACCAAGGCATTCTTGCTGGCAATATTAATAATATCCCCACCTAATCCTTGGGCCCGTAAGATTTCTACCCCTTTTTGTGAGGTAGCAAATTGCCCTTTTACCAATACATCCATTAGTAGCGCGTAATCCTGTTCACTCGTTTCTTCCAGTGGTTTACTAATTGCCAGGCCTGCTGAATTGACTATAATGTCGACACCTCCAAATTCAAGACACGCTACCTTATATGCTTCTGCTATACTTTGAGGTTGTGTTACATCCAACACCGCATAAGTTGAAGTATCTTTTGCATATGTTTTCTGGGCTGCCACCAGTCTATCCTGGTCAATATCAGTAATGATGACGCAAGCTCCTGCATTAACTAACTGATCCGCGATGGCTTTCCCTATTCCACCAGCACTGCCGGTTACGAGGGCAACTTTTCTGGATAAGGATTTTTCTTTGGGCATCCTTTGGAGTTTCGCCTCCTCCAGGAGCCAGTATTCAATGTCAAATGATTCCTGAAGGGGCAGTGAAACATATTCAGACACCGCCTCTGCCCCCTTCATAACATTGATGGCGTTGAGATAAAATTCACTGGCAACCCTTGCAGTCTGTTTGTTTTTGGCAAAAGAAAACATACCTACCCCGGGCCAAATGATTATCACCGGATTGGGATCCCTCATGTCAGGGCTATTGTCCCGTTTATGGGTTTGGTAGTAGTTGGTATAAAGCTCACGGTATTTTTCAAACGCCGATTCCAAACGTTCCTTTATATCGGTCTTGTCAGCAAGATCTAAATCTGCAGGGAGATCAAGCACCAATGGGCTGATTTTAGTCCTGAGAAAATGATCGGGACAACTGGTACCCATAGGGGCCAACTTTGCAATATCATGGCTATTGGCGAATTCCAATACTCGTTCATCATCAGTAAAATGGCCAATCATCCTGTTATAACTAGAGGCTAATCCTCGTAATATTGGCGCAATGGTAGCGGCCTGATCTAATCTTTGGGTTTTTGGTAAGGAATCTACTTTGACCCCACCGAATACTGGTCTTTTCTTGCCATAGTTAGCTTCAAGGTATTCGCTGGCCTGTTCTATGGCTTCCAAAGAATTGATATAGCACTCAAAAGCGGTATCCCCCCAAGTGAATAGACCATGTCCTCCCAGGTAGAGGCCTTTCAAACTGGGGTTATCGTTAATTGCCTTTTCCAGCTTAAGGGAAAGATCAAAACCAGGTCTTTGCCAGGGGATCCACACGAAATCGTCACCATAGATCTCTTTCATGATATTCTCGCCGTCTTTTGACGCTGCGATGGCAATGGCAGCATCGGGATGGAGATGATCTATGTGCTTGTAGGGAAGCAAAGCGTGGAGGGGAGTATCAATAGAAGGCGCCTTCGAATCGAGGTCGTAAATGCAATGATCAAATAACCTTACCATTTTATCTTCAAATTCCAATCCTTCATAAATTGATTTTAATGCCCTTAGCTTCTCAAGATAAAGACCTGCCAGGCCATTTCTCTGGAGAGTTCCGATATCGCCGCCTGAACCCTTAACCCACATGATGTCCACTAGTTTGCCGGTAAGGGGATCTCCTTCCAAAGTCTTGCAGCTTGTGTTGCCACCTCCGTAGTTGGTTATTCGGAGATCGCTACCCAAGATATTAGAGCGATACAATAACAAGGCCACCTCATCTTCGAGCATTTCATTTGCTTTTGCTTCATCCCAGAGGTAGTCTACATGTTTGAAGGTTCTTGTCAATGCCATACTTTAAATTGCTTTGTTGAAATTAATTCAAATGTCAGCAGAATACTATTTGATACTATCCTGTACTGTCCCGAAGGCTTGATTGATTCAATTAGCTAATTTTGCGGAAGGATAGTTCAAAGCAACAGGATATCCTTTCATAGTATGGAGGATTTTATTACACTAGAAATCAATGAAGGATCCAGTACTCCAAAGTACCGACAGATCGTAGCTAGTGTGATCAATAAGATAGAATCCGGACAATTGAAGTATGGAAAGAAATTACCATCCATAAACCAGCTCAGCTTCGATTACTACCTGTCAAGAGATACGGTTGAAAAAGCTTACAAAGAGCTTAAGGATAAAGGAATTATTCATTCTGTAAAAGGAAAGGGCTATTATATCAAAAATACTAATCCTAAATCTTTACTTAAAGCACTTATAGTTTTTAATAAACTAAGTGCTTACAAAAAGGAAATATATAATGCTATGGCCCACGAGCTAAAGGAAAAAGCTCATCTGGACCTTTTCATCTACCATTGTCATTATGATCTATTTGAAAAGATAATTTCCGAACGTCTTGAGGATTACGATCATTATGTTATTATGCCCCATTTTATACAATTCGAAATAAAGGAATTTGAAAACCTCTTAAAGAAAATTCCCAAACACAAAATCACCTTACTAGATCATAAATTTTCTGATTTCGATCATTATCATAATTGCATCTACCAAGATTTCAAGTCGGACATTTATGAATCATTGATAGCAGCACATGATGACCTGGCTAAGTATAGTGAGTTGGTGTTGGTCTTTCCAGCAGACAATGAATATCCCTACCCCAAAGAGATCATTCTTGGATTTCGTCGGTTCTGTTCGATCAAAAATTTTTCTCATAAGATCATTAACAGGATCGATGTGAATGAAGAATTGCAAAAGGGTGCAGCTTATATAGTCATTGAAGAAAATGATCTCACGCAGTTAATAAAACTACAACGTGAATCGGGAATTGAGTTGGGCAAGGATATTGGTGTTCTTTCTTACAACGAGACCTTGCTTAAGGAGATCTTGAGTGATGGCATTTCTGTAATTTCCACAGATTTCAGGAATATGGGCTTCCTAGCCGCATCAGCCATAGTTAATAATAAGTCTATTGAATGCAAGAACGATTTCAAATATATAAAGAGGAGGTCATTGTAGTTGTCAAGTATATTTGAGGCCACTGACAACGTTTAATATACAGAACCCAATCCTATAATGCAGGAAGGTGCAGGATACCTAATCTTGATAAAACCAATAGGTTAGCGTTAAAGAGTAATTCATGCCTTGAAAATCAAGATATGTCTAAAGAAGCAACGCAACAGCCCAAAAGTGAGTACGAAAGAGAACCTGTACCAAAGGAGAGTCTAAGAGATTGGAAGAGTTTTCTCGGAATGTATGCGGGAGAACATGCGGCGGGTACGGAATTTATGATAGGACCATTGTTCCTTACAGCCGGAGTGAGTGCCTTTGATCTAATCGTTGGTTTGTTACTGGGTAATTTGTTGGCGGTATTAAGTTGGCGCTACCTGACTGCTGAAATAGGAGTAATAAACCGACTTACCTTATATTATCACCTGGAAAAGATCAGTGGTAAGGGACTGGTAATTTTTTACAACCTGGCTAATGGTATACTATTTTGTTTTTTGGCCGGGGCCATGGTGACGGTTTCAGCAACAGCGGTGGGGGTGCCATTTGATATGGAGATGCCTCAGCTTACGGATACGCTTCCAAATGGGCCTACATGGGTTGTGATTGTAATATTGGTAGGAGCATTAATATCGATAATCGCGGCCAAAGGGTATGATACGATATCTAAGGCAGCCAACTGGATGTCACCATTTATTGTATTGGCTTTTCTGGCGGCTGGTGTTGTGGCTCTCAACCAATTGGAGGTTTCATCTTTCTCGGAATTCTTAGCTATCTGGGGCGATGGGTCAGACCCTTTTCCAGGACAGATAAAATTTACTTTCTGGCATGTTCTGATTTGGTCCTGGTTTTGTAACGGGGCCATGCATATCGGTATGTCTGACCTGTCAGTATTTCGATTTGCCAAATCTCCTTCAGTAGGTTGGACTACAGCGGGTGGTATGTATGTTGGACATTATATGGCCTGGATTGCGGCGGCGTTACTCTATGCGGTGTACCTTAAATCACCTGAAGCTCAGGGCTATTTGTTGGATGGGCAAGCCCCACCAGTGGCCCCCGGACCATTGGCCTATAATGCTATTGGCATATTTGGGATCATTGCGGTTATCCTGGCTGGCTGGACAACCGCCAACCCGACCATCTATCGGGCTGGTTTGGCCTTCCAGGCAATCATGCCTAAGCTTCCGACTTTTTGGGTTACCATCATTGCTGGCTCCATAGCCACTATTGCGGGGTTATTTCCGGCATTCGCGATGAAGCTGCTCGGATTTGTGGCCTTTTATGGCTTCCTCTTATCACCGATTGGGGCAGTCATTGCTTTTGAGTACTTCTTTGCGGATAAAATCGGAATACCGACCTTCTATGCAGAGAAGACGGGGAAACAATTTAATCAGGCGGTCTTCCTTGCATGGTTGATCAGCTTTGGCGTATTTTATTTTATTTCCGTACAGTATGACGTATTTCTTTCTTTCTTGATTCTGCCAGCATGGGTGTGTTGTGGCGGGCTGTATATAATGCTGAGTAAGTTTCTCAATAAAAGAAGGGGAACAGGTACCGAAATGAGAATCGAAGGCTGAAAATGTAGATCTCAGATGGAACTCGCGTACAATCCGAAATACCCTTCGATAGAAGATTTAAGAACCAAAGCAAGACATAGGATTCCAAAATTTGCATTTGAATATTTAGACGGAGGCTGTAATGAGGATACTAATTTGTATCGGAACACCTCTGAAATTAGAGATACTCGGTTAGTGCCTCAATACTTAGTCCCATATCAAGAGAGCACTCTTAAAACAGAAATTTTCGGGCATACTTATGATGCACCTTTTGGGGTGGCACCAATAGGCTTGCAGGGCCTAATATGGCCAAACGCACCAGAAATACTGGCAAAGGCCGCTTACGAACATAATTTACCTTTCATATTATCGACAGTTTCTACAAGTAGTATAGAGCGTATTGCAAAGATCACGGAAGGAAACTTCTGGTTTCAATTGTATCACCCGGCAGAGGAAATTCATCGTGACGATCTATTAGAAAGAGCAGCAGCATCAGGGTGCTCCACCCTGGTATTGTTATGCGATGTTCCTAGTTTCGGTTACAGGCCTCGTGACATACGCAATGGTTTGGCTATGCCACCTCGGATGACTTGGGAAAATGTAATTCAGATCTTATCACACCCTCAATGGGCTGTAAACACACTTAAACACGGCCAACCGAATTTTGATACACTGAAACCATACATGCCGAAAAAACTGGACATGAAAAGATTGGGTGTCTTTATGGATAAAATGTTTTCCGGACGATTAGATGAAGATAAGATAAAGGGAATCCGTGATAAGTGGAAGGGGCAATTGATCTTGAAGGGCGTGGCGAGTGAAGAAGATACAGAAAAAGCAATCCGATTGGGACTTAATGGTATTATTGTTTCTAATCATGGAGGTCGTCAGCTAGATCATGGGGAATCTACTATCCGGCCCTTAAAGCGCATTGCTGAAAAGTATGGAATGGATATAGTGGTGATGATGGACAGTGGCATTAGATCAGGACCTGATATAGCAAGTAGCCTGGCAAGTGGTGCGGCTTTTACCTTTCTAGGCAGATCATTTATGTATGGTGTAGGGGCATTAGGGAAGCACGGAGGCCATCATACAATGTCTATATTGAAGAAACAATTGCAGCAGGTTATGGAGCAACTTTGCTGTCAACAGGTTAAGGATCTACCCAATTATCTGATAGATCAAGCGGGCTATTGACTTCTCATTGTATCTGCCTATAGTTTAAGACCGCGACGGAACAGGGCATATCTGAGAACAATGGAGTATTTCACAAAATATTAGGCATAATCAAGAATGATTAAGTGATACTAGAAAATTATCGACGGACTTGCGTATATATATATACTAGGGTTTGGCTTCTTTAATTTTCAAATCAGGCTAGTACAGGATGCAATATCGTATTGCATAGCATAATTTGAAATTACATGGATAGTTCCTGTTAATATGAAAAGTAAGGTTACAGCGATATTTGATCTCGGCAAGACCAATAAAAAGTTCTTCCTATTCGATGAGGAAATGCAAGAGGTCCATTGTGAGTATAAAAAATTCGATGAGGTAGTTGATGATGATGGGTTCCCCTCTGATGACCTTAACTCGATTAAAGAGTGGATGAGGGGCACTTTTGCCGAGGCACTTAGAAATGATAATTATCCCGTAGTCAATTTGAATTTCTCCGCCTATGGTGCATCTCTGGTGCATCTTGACGAAGAAGGTAATTCACTATCGCCATTTTATAATTACCTAAAAGACATTCCTGTGGAGTTGATTGATGGCTTATATTCTCGCTATGGTAATCTAGAAAAATTTTGCACAGAAACTGCCTCTCCACCGCTAGGCATGCTTAATTCAGGACTTCAACTTTATTGGATTAAGAACTCCAAACCGGAGCTATACCAAAGGATAATAAATAGTTTGCACTTGCCGCAATATTGCAGTTATCTCTTTAGTGGGAAAAGGGTGTCCGAATATACCAGTGTCGGCTGTCATACATCACTATGGAATTTTGAAAACAATGATTACCATCAATGGGTGGATGATGAAGGGTTCGTTGAAAAATTTCCAGAGATAGTATCAACTACTACCAGCTATGCTACTGGCTTTGATGATCATTCCATTAACGTTGGAGTTGGTGTACATGATAGTTCGGCCGCATTGATCCCATACATTCAGGGTGATGATGACAGGTTTGTACTAATGTCGACTGGTACCTGGAGTATTTGCATGAATTTCTTTAATGGATCCACTCTAACCAGTGATCAATTTGCTAAGGATTCTTTGAATTTTCTGGGGATCAAGGGTACACGTATAAAAGCTTCAAGGCTATTCTTGGGGGAGGAATTCATATTCCAATGCACACAGCTGGAAGAGTCTTATGGACATCCAAAGGGTTATTACAAATCAATAAAGTTTGAGCAAAAAATTTACGATCAACTGAGAAGAGCGCCAAAAGCCTGTTATAAGTTCAAATATCTACAACCTGAGAAGTTTGGGCTGAGAAGTGCGACCGATACTAATACATCTAATTTTGATACAATTGAAATGGCCTACCATCAACTGGTAATTGAATTAGTAGATATTCAGGTTGAATCATTAAAATTGGTATTTGGGAATACGGAGATTGACAAGGTATATGTTGATGGTGGTTTTGCTGCCAACCAGGTTTTTATTCAGATATTGGTTGACGTATTGCCTTCCTATAAAATCTATACTACGGACTTTTCGCTTGGAACAGCTTTTGGGGCAGCGTTGTTGGTTAACCCCCGAGCACCATATACCAATTTTCTGGAGAGTACCTATAAAGTGACTGAGGTTAAGTCACATATAATGCCGGTGGATTGAGGTGCGAATATAATTTAAGCAGTGCACCTTACACCAAATAATTTAACCAATTGTCAGATTAATATTTATGTCGGTTTCAAATAAAAAAGTTAGTATGCGCGACTTGTGGTCGTACGCATCCGGAGAAGGCGCAGTTTCAATTACAATGAATGGCATCGGCAATTTTGCTATGCTTTTTTATACTCAGGTTATAGGGATGAGTCCGGCATTAGCCAGGTACAGCTTTGTCTATTGCAACAGTTTGGGATGCCGTTACTGACCCGCTTATGGGAACTCTTACTGACCGTAGTAAAAGTCGTTTTGGTCGTCGTCACCCTTTTATGCTAGTGGGTGGTATAGCTTTAGCTTTAGCATTCTTTGCTCTTTGGTTTATTCCGGAGAGTTTCCAAGGTGAAAAAATGCTTTTCACTTATTTAACCCGCATTATTCATAGGCCACCAATTTTGGGATTAATAATGGGTTGCTAACTATTTTTGATTGGAGTGTATGTATTAATTTGAAGATCAACCAGGTTTCTGGATTTCAAAGGACATTAGAGCGTTTTTTTGTTAGAATTTTTCAATTTTCAGTCAAAGCTCTATTGTGTTCTTATGGAAGAACATTTTTTTGATTAAACTAAACTGTTTAACTGATCGGTCAGTTCACCGTAAGCAAATCGCCCAGCAGGTATTGATATCTAAAGGCTCTTGAGAATTGTATTGTCAATGATCTTTTCCTTTCTTTCAGGCACGCCCCAACCTTCATCAGGTAAAGCCGGATATTGTCCACTTGCCATCGTTTAGCAAAGTGGTGTTTTGTTTTGGCAATTAATAATTTAATCTGCCGGAACATTTCATAACAGAGGGTAGCGATGATTAAACGCATGAAATTGGCCCAGTAGCGATGACAGGAAAGCCGGTCGGAATAAGTCATGTTTTTGAGTTCCTTTATTCGATTTTCACTGGCATCACCTCGCTTGACATAAAAATCAAAGTAAATCTGTTGAGCGGTCATCGCTTCAAAGTTGCTCACAAAGTAACGGACATTCATTCCTTTTCCGGTAGACTCCACTTTGGCGTACAGCTTTTCAGAACGATCCCAGCTTTTGGCCTGGTAAGTAAACGGGCCAACAAACTCTTGATGTTTGATGATTTTTGAAGCATATTCCTTTTTTACTTCAATGATAGTCTGTTTGGTAAAAGTCTTTAAAACTTCATTACTACTAATACCTAAACAAAATTGAAGGTCAAACTGCTTAGCTATCCGATAAAAAGATGCTCCTGAAAAGCCACTATCCGCTCGAATAAGGATCTTTACTGAGGGCAGTTTTTTTCTGATTTTAATGACAATCCTTTTCAATAAGGCCACAAACCATTTGTTGGAGTGACAATTGCCCGGACGTAGTACTGGTAAAATGACCTGACCGGTGTTCCCGTCCTTAAAGAACAACTCATGGTACATAGTCTGTCCATAATAGCCATTATACAAACTGAGTTGTTGGGATCCATGAGTAGGGTCATCGGTACCATCTACATCAATGATGATTTGACCAGTCTTCTCTTTCAACTCCTCTACATAACGGTCTACAAACCATTGACTCATCTGGTAGATCAGACTCCGATCGGCCTTGTTTTCAAATCGACTTAAAGTAGGCTGGGAACATAATCCGCTATCTAGTACTTTACGGATCACCGGATCCTCTCGGAGTTTTTGTTCGTCATTGCAATCCTGATAGCCCTGCATCATTAAAAACACCCGTTGGCGAAGCATTTCTTCATAAGTGTATTCGATAAAAAAGGGGTTTCGATAGTCAGGAATCAGTGCGGCGAAGCTTTTTAATAGACCAGTCTTTCTCTCTACTTTTTCACTTAACAATATCGCTCCGTCTGAGCTAATCGCTGATGCTGAAAAATCAAATTTAAAAGCTTGTTTTCCTCGATAAAATACGGTATCTTTTTCCTTATATTCAGGCATAAATTAATTGCTTATTTTGTTGTCTAACTATCTCAATATAAGCAATTTATGCCTGTTTTTTATTGTCTACTATGAATTTTTCGGGTTAATCGTTATAAATATTCTTGTTAAAACGGCTTTTACAGTATTTGTGGTTCCTTATACAGCTCTAGGCTTTGAGATGTGTACAAATTATGACGATCGAACAAGTTTACAGGGGGTGCGCTTCGGTTTTAATATGATTGTCAATTTCGTCTTCGGTGCTCTGGGTTGGGTGCTTTTCTTTAAGGATGGAGTTGCTGAAGACGGATCACGTATTGATGGTACAAAAATAATGTCCAACTTCCATAATATGGGTATAGTTTTGACCATTGCCACAATCCTCTTGGTCCTTTTCTGTGTTTTTACAACTTACAAATACGCAGATAAGCATGCCGTAGAAGAATTAGCTAAAGAAGGTGAGAAAAGCTTTATCAAAGCTTTTATTCACGATCTCAAAGATATTTTTTCAGATAAACTTATGTGGTTTGTGATGGTTTTCTTTGCTATTGCGCATTTTTCTATGGTGATTGTTGCACAAGTACAGATGTTCACATATGTAGATTATATGCAGTTTACCCAAGCAGAAAAAAGTTTTGTTCATGGTGGTGGTATGATAGGCTTTATGATTGGCTCACTCATTCTTGGTAAAGCAGTGAAGCGTTTTGATAAGAAAAAAACTGGTTACCGCGCCATGTTGGTAAGTTCTGCTGGTGGTTTACTTTTATTAGCAGTCTTCACTGGTGGCCTCTTAGATCCTCAGGCTGAGATAGGTGGTTTTTCCATTGCTGTTGTAGCTTTTGGTATATTTCAGATGATGTGGTGGGGTGGCTGCGGTGTTCTCGTTCCTTTAGCAACAGCGATGATTGGTGATTTGTCAGAAGTTAAAAAGTGGCAAATGGGAGAAGTGACAGAGGGGCGTTATGCTGCTGGTTTTTCTTTCTTCAGCAAAGCAACCCTGGCACTTGGCCTATTTTGTACGGGAGTCATTCTTCAGAGTGTAGGTTATGTTTCTGGCCAAGAGACTCAAAGCTCTGAGACCATAGATAACGTAGCCTTAATAACTTTTATTACTGGTCCGATTCTTATGGCCGTTTCTTTCTTAGTTTATTGAGGAAATACCCAGTTAGTCACGAATACATTACTGAATTAAGTAAAAAATACGGCGGTGATAAAGAAGATTAGTACAGAAAACAAGTGTGATTAAATGGACTTAAATAAAATTTTATGGCAAACTAGCCCATGGGACCAAGATACTGGACCACTTAAAAAAAATGCGCCTGTCTTTAGAAGGACCAACTGAATGGGATTTTACAGTGGTTGGCGGTATTGAGAAATTGGAATTTCTTTAAACCCGGTTTAGTATTAAAACAACACAATTAGAATATAAAAGAGTAAAACAAATTTCATCAACTTCTATACTAATTTTCGTTTTCTAAATTTATCGGATAACTGAAAGAGTAGGAGCCGGAACCAAGCTCGGCGATCACTTCCTTTCCATTTTGAGTTGATTGCTCAATCCCTTGATGTGGATGCCTATTTCACTCGTCCCTATACTAGTATTAAGTTTCTTAATTAACATATCAATGATTACGCGATAGTTAAATCTTCCATTTTCCACTTCCATTTAAAGATTGTTGGCATTTCATTGATTTCATTAATGTATTTCAATATCCGGTCTTTGAGCTCTTTCTTTGATTTTACACGGATCCCCCTTAAAAAGCTCCTGGTCATTTTG
This sequence comes from Cyclobacteriaceae bacterium, assembly GCA_963664285.2. Lineage (GTDB taxonomy): Bacteria > Bacteroidota > Bacteroidia > Cytophagales > Cyclobacteriaceae > JAJCYL01. The sequence goes on along the minus strand of CAXXNX010000043.1, from coordinate 28,959 downwards.
CTAAAGAAGACTTCAATAAGATTTAGCCAGGAAGCATGTACAGGTGTAAATACAAATTCAAACCTATTAGGCACTGTTTTCAGGAATGCTTTTGTCTCTTTTGAAATATGGGCCGAATGATTATCTAAGATTATCTTGATCTTAAAGCTGACTGGGTAGAGTTCATCAAGCCCTTTCAAATATTCCACAAATTCCCTACTTCTATGTCTATCCTCGACCCGTGCATATATCTTGCCGGTAATCAAGTCGATTGATGCCAACAACGAAACTGTACCGTGTCTTTTATATTCATGGTCCCTGCCCCAATTTGGGTGCTTGCCTGCTATGAGGCTTAGGTCAGTGGCGGTATTTTCTATCGCCTGCATTCCAGGTTTTTCATCGTAGGACAAGATGGCAATCATTGATCCTTCCGGTTTGTTAGCTTTGTAAAGTGCCACTTCTTTATAAACATGCAATACCTGGGACATCTTTCGGTCAAAGTCAGGGTCTTTCTTTTCTAGGTAATAAGATAGTTTGTGGGGCTTTACATCACTTTTCGACAGTATCTTTGAAACGGTCCCTTTCTGTATTTCGCCTAATGAAAGATGGCCCGCCTGTTTGCAATTGCCCCTTACATACTTGGCCAATGCATTATAGGTCCAAAATTCTGAGGCCATGCCCAAGTCTTTTGGTTTTGTGCAAGCTATCGATAAAAACCATGCCCTGGCCTCATTGGTGATCTTTGGGGTTGCCCCTTTTCTGGGAAGGTCGTTCAGAGAGGTCAGTATACCGTATCCTATTGCCCTATCAACAGTCCTTTCAACCTTTGGCCGATTCGTGCCAAGTTGTTTTGCTATCGAATTGATGCTTTGCCCTTTCCAATAACCAAGAAGCATTTTCGCCCTTTCAACCCGTGATTTGGCCTCAACCCGTGATTTACTTATAACCTCCAATGTTTGCTGTTCCTTTGTCGTAAATGATATTTTCGCTCTTTTACTCTCAAATGGCATAGGGTTCACTATTTTTGGTCCAACTGCTAAGATAGAACTTTTATTATTGATATACTATATAGGAAACTATATACTAGTCAGGATAAAGGGACAGTTGAAAATAGGATTGGGGTAATCAGAAGGTTTTATCCTAAGAAAACAGATATTAGATTTGTTACAGAGGAGCAAATCAAAGTTGTTGAAAACAAAATCAATGAACGCCCTGTTAGAAAATTTAATTACCTAAACGCAAAGCAAGTGCTACAAAGGAAAATTGCACTTATTACTTGAACTTACAAAAGACTATCATTACCAAATTTGGTATTTTTAAACACAATTAAATGTGAACTATGCCGCTAGACCCAAGCATCAAAAAAGAATTGTATAACCTATGTGTTGGCAACGTCGAGCGACGAATTAATTTGCTGCAACAAACCATTCAAGCTGCAACAGACGCCGTCCGGGAAGAGACAAAAAGCAGTGCCGGGGATAAGTATGAAACCATGAGAGCAATGTTGCACTTGGAAGTCGAGAAGAATCAAGTGCAACTGGAACAGGCCCTCAAGTCAAAAAGGACAATCGACGAAATCAATCCGGATAGCAGGTTCACAACTGCTCAATTAGGTGCTTGTGTTATAACCAATTCAGGGAATTATTATTTAGCTATCAGTGTTGGAAAAGTTCAAGTCGAAAGCAATGATTACATGATCATTTCACCTGTCTCTCCTATTAGAAAGTTAATATCAGGTCTCAAAAAAGGAGACTCTTATTCCTTTCGAAATGAATCTCCTTTAGTATTGGAAGTAATTTGATTAACACTGAAAAATCTTAATTTTAAGCCAACAACCACCATGAAACGACTTAATTTTTACCGATTTGTTGTTATTCTAACTATTGGACTGTGTACAATAAACTGCACACCAGAAAAAAAGAAGGTCAAAACCACCACCCTTGGCAACATTGAACTAAAAGTCACCAGTAATGGTGAAGCCATCGATTATTTTGAAACCGGTGTATTGCTCCTTCACTCATTTATGTATGATGATGCGGCTGAATCATTCCGCAAGGCACAAAAAAAAGATCCTAAATTTGCTATGGCATACTGGGGTGAAGCCATGACCTTCAATCATCCCATATGGTTGCAGCAAGATTTTGAAAAAGGAGTAGAAATTCTTTCGAAACTAGCCAGTACTGCTGAAGAGAGATTAGACAAGGCGCCAACCGAGTTAGAGAAAGATTTTTTAATGGGAACTGAAATATTATTTGGAGAAGGTTCTAAAATAGATCGAGACGATGCCTATGCTGAACATATGGGACAACTTTATGCTAAGTATCCGGATAATCATGAGATTGCGGCCTTCTATGCGCTTTCATTGCTCGGATCAGTGGAAGCAGGTAGAGACTATGAAGTTTATGGTAAGGGAGCTAGAATAGCGCAAGGAATCCTTGATGAAAACCCTAAGCATCCCGGGGCCCTCCATTACCTAATTCATTCATATGACGATCCTGAACATGCACCACTGGCTATTGAGGCAGCTAACAATTATTCCAAAGTGGCACCAGACGCTGGTCACACGTTACATATGCCCTCTCATATTTATATTGCCCTTGGCATGTGGGATGAGGTTATTTCTTCCAATATTCGATCCTATGAGGCGAAGTTGAAAAGAGCCTCACAAAATAAGGAACTCGGTTGGAACCTCCATGCCTATCATTGGCTGTTGTATGCCTACCTTCAGAAAAACGATGTTGAAAATGCTGATCGGATCATGCAAAATATGTTGCCTTATATTGAATCAAATACTTCAACCTATACGCGTTACTATGCTATCGAGATGGTTGGCAATTACATGGCTGAAACCGGAAACTGGAAGAGTCGATTTTCGTCAATTGAAGTAGACACGGATGATCTCAATGTCCAGACCAGGGTATCTCAACTATTTCTTGACAGCTATAATGCATTGCAGACTAAGGAAGTGGAAATAGTCCCAAGACAAAATACAACAGATAGAAGAAGAAATTGCTGCGGCCGAAAATAAATTGGTCACAAAAGGAATAGCCGTTTGCAGCGGGGTTTCTTTTGCGTCAAGAACACCTTGTCAAAATGACCTTGACCACTCACAGGTACTAGCCCTGGAGCTTAAAGCCGGGCTTGCCATCCTGAAATAACGACAGTGATGAAATCGTTGAAAGCTTATTGAAAGAAGCGACTAATGTGGAGAGTAATATCTCCTTCAATTTTGGGCCACCTTCAATTGTTCTGCTATCTTATGAATTCTATGGCAATTGGCTATTGGAGAAGGGGCGGTTTGAAGATGCTATTATTCAGTTTGACAAATCTCTCAATAAAGGTCCCAAAAGAAGGCTGGCATTACTTGGTAAATTGAAGGTAGCTCGTCAGCTTGGAGACCAAACGACAGTAAGTGAATTGGAGGAGCAATTAGAAACTACGAATGTCTCTTCTTAAAGACAAGAGAGGCAACCCAAAGACGAATTGCCTCTCTAATTTTAATCTGATACTTATCAGACTAGAGCGTGGTCATACCCCCATCAATGATCAGTTCATGGCCCACAACATATCGTGAATCATCAGATGCCAGATATAGCACACCCTCCGCGATCTCTTCCGGTTCTCCAAATCGAGCCATGGGCACATTTGCCAATATATCAGCTGCCGCTTCGTTGATCTGTTCTTCGGTCATTCCGGTTTTGCCAAAAATAGGCGTGTTGATTGGTCCGGGGCTAACTGCATTCACCCGTATATTCCTGCCCAACAATTCAGCGGAAAGTGTTCTGGTTAAACTTAACCCGCATTATTCATAGGCCACCAATTTTGGGATTAATAATGGGTTGCTAACTATTTTTGATTGGAGTGTATGTATTAATTTGAAGATCAACCAGGTTTCTGGATTTCAAAGGACATTAGAGCGTTTTTTTGTTAGAATTTTTCAATTTTCAGTCAAAGCTCTATTGTGTTCTTATGGAAGAACATTTTTTTGATTAAACCTAAACTGTTTAACTGATCGGTCAGTTCACCGTAAGCAAATCGCCCAGCAGGTATTGATATCTAAAGGCTCTTGAGAATTGTATTGTCAATGATCTTTTCCTTTCTTTCAGGCACGCCCCAACCTTCATCAGGTAAAGCCGGATATTGTCCACTTGCCATCGTTTAGCAAAGTGGTGTTTTGTTTTGGCAATTAATAATTTAATCTGCCGGAACATTTCATAACAGAGGGTAGCGATGATTAAACGCATGAAATTGGCCAGTAGCGATGACAGGAAAGCCGGTCGGAATAAGTCATGTTTTTGAGTTCCTTTATTCGATTTTCACTGGCATCACCTCGCTTGACATAAAAATCAAAGTAAATCTGTTGAGCGGTCATCGCTTCAAAGTTGCTCACAAAGTAACGGACATTCATTCCTTTTCCGGTAGACTCCACTTTGGCGTACAGCTTTTCAGAACGATCCCAGCTTTTGGCCTGGTAAGTAAACGGGCCAACAAACTCTTGATGTTTGATGATTTTTGAAGCATATTCCTTTTTTACTTCAATGATAGTCTGTTTGGTAAAAGTCTTTAAAACTTCATTACTACTAATACCTAAACAAAATTGAAGGTCAAACTGCTTAGCTATCCGATAAAAAGATGCTCCTGAAAAGCCACTATCCGCTCGAATAAGGATCTTTACTGAGGGCAGTTTTTTTCTGATTTTAATGACAATCCTTTTCAATAAGGCCACAAACCATTTGTTGGAGTGACAATTGCCCGGACGTAGTACTGGTAAAATGACCTGACCGGTGTTCCTGTCCTTAAAGAACAACTCATGGTACATAGTCTGTCCATAATAGCCATTATACAAACTGAGTTGTTGGGATCCATGAGTAGGGTCATCGGTACCATCTACATCAATGATGATTTGACCAGTCTTCTCTTTCAACTCCTCTACATAACGGTCTACAAACCATTGACTCATCTGGTAGATCAGACTCCGATCGGCCTTGTTTTCAAATCGACTTAAAGTAGGCTGGGAACATAATCCGCTATCTAGTACTTTACGGATCACCGGATCCTCTCGGAGTTTTTGTTCGTCATTGCAATCCTGATAGCCCTGCATCATTAAAAACACCCGTTGGCGAAGCATTTCTTCATAAGTGTATTCGATAAAAAAGGGGTTTCGATAGTCAGGAATCAGTGCGGCGAAGCTTTTTAATAGACCAGTCTTTCTCTCTACTTTTTCACTTAACAATATCGCTCCGTCTGAGCTAATCGCTGATGCTGAAAAATCAAATTTAAAAGCTTGTTTTCCTCGATAAAATACGGTATCTTTTTCCTTATATTCAGGCATAAATTAATTGCTTATTTTGTTGTCTAACTATCTCAATATAAGCAATTTATGCCTGTTTTTTATTGTCTACTATGAATTTTTCGGGTTAACACAGCTGCTTTGGTGGCTGCATATACAGTTAAATTTTCCATTCCCTGGCTGGCAGCGACAGAAGCATTCAAAATAATTGAACCACCATCATTGATATAGGGTAATAATTTTTGCACTGTAAAGAACAACCCTTTAACATTGATGTCAAATTGCTCATCGAAGAGTGCCTCGTCAATTATATCGAGCGGTGCAAATTTAGCCACTCCAGCATTCACAAATAATACATCAATCTTCTTGTCTAATGCTGCAATTTTAGAAGCTAAAGCTTCAATATCTGATAACTTAGCTGCATCAGCCAATACACTTTGAGCTTTTGATCCAAGGCTCTTAACTGCTTCATCTAATTTCTCCTGATTCCGCCCCGTAATTATTACTTCTGCACCTTGCTTAATAAAAAGCTCTGCGGTTGAATAACCGATACAGCTATTACCACCGGTAATAACTGCTACTTTGTTTTCTATCTTTTTCATTGTTTCATTTTAAATTATGGAACATTCATTCCAATTAACGATATACCGGAACGTTTGTTTCGGTAAAATCAAAAAAAAATTAAATGATGCCTTGAAGAAGATTTGATCCTATTGTTTTCAATCTTTTGCTATCACTTACTAATAAAGCAATCATTCGCATTCCTTGAAGGCCTGCAATCAAAAAATCGCTAAGTTCTTCGGGGTCCTTATTATCGTTAAGCTCACTTTGCTGCTGGCCTTTGGCAATCAGGCTAGTCAGCAATTTTTGAAAATCCGATAGGTTGCCCCTCAAGAGTTTGTTAACCTCCTTGTCTTCATCAGAAAATTCGGTTGTACAATTAAGTATAAAGCAGCCTTTATTATCAGAGTCCGAAATGATTTCTTTTATGTAGTCATCAACTAAAGTTCGAATGCCCTCCACTGCAGAATGGAACTTGAGATAATAATCGGATGGCCCGAATTTTTTTTTATAAGTAGCAAGTGCCTCGAGAAATAAGGAGTGTTTGTCGCCGAAAGTATCGTACATACTGGATCTGTTTATACCCATACCGTCAACGAGATCCTGCATACTTGTTGCATGATACCCTTTCTTCCAGAAAAGTGTCATAGCTCTATCCAGGGCTTCTTCGCGTCTAAATGCTTTAGTGCGAGGCATATACAGTTAACGAATATTAAGGAACGATTGTTCCGGATTATCTAAGATCAATGCTTCGTTAACAAGATTTCATTAGATCAATTCCCTCAGTTGCAATGTCACTTTTCTAGTTTGGTCGCTGCTTTTTACTTTCAATGCAACCTCTCCTTCTCCCACAGCAAGTAAATCTCTAATTTCAACAGCTAAGTTCTAATTATAACAGCATTTTGTTTAAATAGCTCATACAGATGATAGGCTTGATCCGTTAATAGCATAGTCAGAAACCATTGTTTCAAAGTTGTTTTACTCTCTCTTATTCGGCCAGCATAAGCATACCAATTCAGGTAGTTTTGCAAATATTTGGAACTGACACCATTGAATGGGCGTAAGAATGTCCTAAGTTGAGTGTGAACATTGTTTACTTTTTGCAGATGGATTGTTTTATCATCTCTATCCACATGATCTTTGGCCAATAGCGCTTTGTGCTTTATGGAGGGGTTGTCTTTGGCAAAAGCCTTATAAGAAGGGTGCTTATCTGTAATCAAGGTTGCACCGTAGGCCAACTTCCCATCCAATGCCTTTGAAATTTCTTCTTTGCTCAGCCGTTTTGATGCAACAGCTTTAAGGTACTTCTCCCCCTTGCGTTCAACCGCTGTTACTACCTGGACAACTGTGACCTCTTCCTTTCCCATATTCCGTATGAAATCGTTTCCCCTCTTTCTTGCTGCCCTATCTAAATTTCGACTGCCCTTGTTGTTAAGTGCCAGTTCCAATTCATCACATTCTACTTCCGAGGATAACTGTTCGGGAACAAACTCATTTAGTGAACTCCAATATCTTATGCCGCCAGTCGAAGCTTGTCTGGATGCTTATTCCGATTTGTTTTGCTATCTTTTTTATCGGCATGCCCTGCTCCATGCAGCGCAGATAAGATTGCCATTTTGATTTAAGCTTGATGTCATACAAAGGTGTCCCTGTTGTTTCACTGTACCATCTTTTACATTCATTGCACTGATACATCTGCACACCTTTTTGTCTGCCCCTCTTATATACCTTCTCGCTTGTGCAATTTGGACAGGGTTTCTTCTTTCTTTTCTCTGCTATTTGTTGTTGAGCGGCAATCAATACTTTGCCTTGTAATTCCTGCTCCTGAAGCAACTCATCCAACAATTCGGTTTGGGAACTTATCGGCAATTGTGCAAATAAATTTTTGATCTCTTGACTTGATATCATATAGCGAAGATAATAATAATTGCTGTGTTATTTAGAACTTAGCCACTTCAACCAATGTGTACTTGCCAGATGATTTACCGTTTATCTCAACAATTTCGTCATTGGCTTTTAAATCGGCTTCTTCGGCAGGAGACCCTGCGTTAACCTGATGAACAAAAAGTTTGGTTAGGGTTTAATCAAGCTGCAATAAAATTCCCGAGGAATTAACAATGAACGGGCTTTTGAATTTTGAATTTTCAGTCCACCACATTTTATGCTTCTTATAATCAAAAACAATGTTGAATCTGTGAAGAATCTCATTGCCAATTATTCCTGCCATTTTCTACATCACTTTGAATTCCTGCCAATTCCTGGCTCAGGCCTACCGGTAAATCATTGAAAGTAAAACCCGCTACAGAAAACTGATGGATACGTCCCCTTGTATGCACTGACTCATGATCAGATAAGCCAGTCACCAGGTATGAATATGTATTACCTACTTTATCTTTCAACCCTTTACTATTCACGAATGGAGTATTAAAATCAAGGTCTGTCCGGGCGCCAGATTCCAAGTAGAAATTACCCTGCAGTAGTTCACCGTTATTCAAAACCACCGTTCCGGGTACATAGGGTATAGCATGTTTGAACTAGATATTAATAGGAGTTCCATCGCCGCTATATTTATAATCATCAAAATTAAAGACATGAAACTCCATGGCATTATAGTCGATCTCAACTACAAAGTTGTGCAACAAATCATAACCAATTATTCCGTCAATTTTTCTTCCAATGGCTGTTTCCAGATGATTTAATGAAGTCTCATACAGCTTAACGTTTTTGATCTCGATATTATTAAGATGTATTGTATTGTGGTTAACAAGATATCCGGTTACCCGGCCTCCGGCACTGGTTTCTTTGACTTTCTTATCAGACCGGATTTTAAGGCGTTCTGCAGCCTCAAGGTTTAATACAGTCAGACCATCACCTGTGTCAAAGATAAAATCCAGTTCCTCATTGGAATTATTGACTGTTAGTTTAATAAATAGATGCTCTCCGAATAGCTCAAAAGGGATCGTGGTAACTGGTGATTGAGCAAAAGTAATTGTTGTTAATGTAGAAAGTAAAACGATAGTAATTTGTTTCATAACAGTCAGTAACTAATCAAGATGAGTTATAAATATAAGTAAGAATGCAGAACCGATGACTTAACTTTTTTAAATTAGAAGGCCAATGTACAAACGTCATTCACACTATATTATTTCAATCATTTTTATGGTGTCCTGCAAGGGCCCGCAAGTAGTTTCATTTATTAATCCAAGGATAGATTTTGGAAATTTTGAAACCTATCGCATTGTTTCACCTGGTAATGGTGCCAAGGAAACTCGACGCGATTCTTTATCAGTCAATATAGAAATTGAAAAATTACTTAATATCGAAATGCAAAACCGAGGCTATGAATACAAATCACGCTCTGACCTGCGACTACAGTACAATTTCATAGCAAATAATAAAACGGACATTGACATCACTCCCAGCTACTATTCGAGAAGGTCAATTTACTCACCGTATTATCTTCCTTATGAAAGTTACAATATCAGGCAACGCAACTTTTATGAAGCTATTCTTTTGGTTGAATTAAAAGATCGCTCCGCTAAAACTGTATGGCAGGGTAGCCTGGACCTGCGTTATACCAGGAAAGTGAAAGATAAGGATCAGATCCTACCTACTGCAGTAATGCAAATTTTCGAAACCTATTCTTACATTGCAGGGAGTAACGAGCCAGTACAAATGCCCAAAAAGACCGGTGGAAAATAATTTGAAAAAAGATCATCACTCAATATCAAGCTGTTATGATTCATCATCTTTTTCCAACTCCTTTACCCGATCATTATGATCTAACTTTTTTGACACCGCCTGATATGGCCCTGAAATGATGGTTTGACCTTCGTTTAAACCACTTGTCACTTCTATATAATCGAAATCACTAATTCCGGTCTCAACTGGTACCATTATCGCCTTGTTGTTGCGGTAGAGAAACACTACTTCTTGCAATTCTTCGCTCTCGACATCGATATTCTTTCGCTTCAGTGTATCTGCCGGATTTCGCATGGTTACCGCCGCCAGGGGCACAACCAGGACATCTTCCTTTTGATCAGTGATAATATCAACACTGGCTGTCATGCCCGGTTTAAAAGGGTAGGGATTGTGCCGGATTTGTTCCAACAGCATGAATGATTCGCTGAGGATCTTGATCCTGACCTGAAACTCAGTAACTGCGTCGCTACTTGGTTTTGGATTGGCAGTATTGGCAATCTGGCTTACAATACCTTTGAACTCCTGGTCGAGGTAGGCATAGGCATCAACATCAATGATAGCAGTGTCTCTTAGATCAATCCTTACAATATCGTTCTCATTGACATTGACCAAGACTTCCATTTGTCTCAAATTTGCGATCCTGAGCATTTCCGTACCTGCCATTTGTTGTGTACCAACGACACGCTCTCCCTGCTCCACATTCAACCTGGAAACTATACCACTCATTGGCGCAATGACATTGGTCAATCTTAGGTTTTCTTTAGCTTCATTAACTGTGGCTCGAGAACTTTGAACAATGTATTTCGCTGCTTCAACGTTTTGAGTTGCCGATTCAAGGTCATGTGAGGCTACCTTGAAATTCACCTCTGCAACCTCAAAGTCAGCATCTGAAATCACTTGCTGGCCGAATAACTTCTTATTTCTTTCAAACTCAAGCTTTGATCGTTCAAATTGGGCTTGTGACCTGCTGAGCTTGGCTCTGGCATCGGCCAGGTTAGCCAGTTGTTGATTCATATTTGCCAGGGATCGCTCAACAGCTGCCTGAAAATTATCCGGGCGGATCTTGATCAATAATTGACCTACTTGTACTGAGTCACCTTCTTCAACATTTAATTCAATAATCTCACCGGCAACATCAGGACTCAGTTTCACTTCTATCTCCGGCTGGATATCACCTGAAGCGCTGACCTTTTCAATGATCGCACGCCGTTTGACCTCATCAAACAAAACTTCCACGGCCTCTGCTTGACCAATCCACCCATTTCTTTTTCCTACAAATGCCACAACGATAAGGACAACAATGGCTGCCCCCAGTCCAAAAATCAGTTTATTTGATGGTTTGTTTCTTACAGCCATTAGTCAAATGAAAGTGGGTTACCCTGATAAAAATCAAGGATCTTCAATCTGAAGATGTAGTCGTACTTAGACCGGGTCAAATCTGACCTGGCCTGTAATAAATTACTTCTTGCAACCTGGTAGTCCACAAAATTAGCAACACCCAGGTTAAAACGATTTTCAACATTTTCAAAAGCTCTTTCGAGCGCCTGAACTTGCCTGGTACTGGCTTGGAAGGATTTAAGTGCGGCTGCCGCATTGTTGTGGGCTGTTTCGATTTTCTGCCTTAACTGATTCCTTACCTGCTCTGCACTGATCTCTGCTTGCTTATTGGAAATACTTGCACGCTGCATATCATTGCGGGTCCTCCAACGATTGAATACCGGGATTTGTAGATTCAACGACAATGATTTACTGAGGTTTTCATCAAATTGTTCTCTGAAGGTAAAATCAGGATCTATATCTACAATGTTAGGAAAATCAAGAATGGCATTTACCCGCTGCGTAGGATCATTGGCTAAAAAGCCAATTTGTACCTCTTGCGTTGAGGTACCATCAAAAATGGTACGTTGTCGATTGGCAGCGTCAGAAAAATTTGTCCTTAGCGATCCGTCCAGGGTAAGCATGGGGTAAAGCGAGCCCCGGGCCACTCTTATATTGATTAACGAGCTCTCCACCTGAAGATCGGCGCTGCGAATCTCGGGTTGAAGAGCTAAAGCTTCCTTATAAATGCGGTCAGAACTTACTAAAATCTCTTCTTCGGCATCAATGTCCAAATCAGGTATTATAATATCAAAATTCTGTTCACTGGGTATTTGAAGTGCCTGTTTGAGATTAAGAATTGAAAGATTGAGGTTGTTTTCAGCATTAACCATTTGCACTTCATCACTGGCCAATTGAGCCTCAAGTTCTAATCTATTGGCGATCGGCAAAGAACCGGCTTCCACTAATTTTATTGTTTGATCCAATTGGTTGCGGGTCACCCCAATCTGAGATTGAGCATTTTGTAACAGCTCTTTATTGAAGATCACATCGAGGTAAAAAGTAGTGACATTAATCGCCACTTCATTACCTGTTCGCTCCAAATCATTTTGGGAAGCTTCATAATTCAATTGCTCTCTTTTAATGCTGTTCGTGAGCTGCATCCCCCTGAAAATTGTTACTGAACTCTGACCGGAAAGAGAACTGAATTTAATTCTTTGGTTAATAAAATCGTTTGAAGTTGGGTCTATAGAACGACCCCAGTTGATTCCAGAACCACCGTTAAAGTTGAGATTAGGTAGCCGGTTCATCTTCGATTGAAATAAGTCTATTTCAGAAGTCTGAAGATCAAGACGGCTCATCTTCACATTCAAATTGTTTTCCATGGCAATTTCAATGCATTCATCTAATGCATACAATCGGAGGCTACTTTCCTGTGAAAAAGCCTGTAAAGTGATCAATAGAAAGATGGAAATCAGATATTTCATAAATCATAGGTCAATATCAGGGATGTAGATTACTTCCTTCACCCACTTGAGATTCTTCATATATTCCAGGGTCAGTGCTTGCACACCATTGTCCATCTCGATAATCTGGCAAGCCATATCATGCTTACCCTTTCGAGATACGGTCATTGTAGCAATATTGCAGTCGTCATGAGTTAGTATATCTGATATATAGGCTATGCTACCTTTAACATCATCGGCTATAATAATAAGCGTGTGCAAGCGAGCGCTAAACCCGGATTCGAAACCATTAACCTCCGATATCCTGATCAAACCCCCTCCCCTGCTTTCTCCGGTTACCGTTACAGAATGACCTTTCGCGAACAAATGCAAATTAACGGTATTGGGATGCATTGTGGACGCATTACCTACAGACTTAAATTTGTAATCTATGTTTTGCTTTTCTGCCAGTTCCAATGCTGTCTTGATGCGGCTGTCATCAGTTCTTAAATCCATGAGGCCGGCCAGTATTGCCCGGTCACTGCTATGGCCTTCATATGTTTTGGCGAATGAATCGTAAAAAGTTACCTCGGCCTTTTCAGGAATGCCACCAAGTATGGGGAGCCCCACCCTGCCAATGCGTACAACACCAGCAGTATGTGAGCTTGACGGGCCAATCATTAGGGGTCCGATCATATCAAATACACTGCTCTTCTCGTTCATAAACTTTTAATCAAACGGCTACAGGTGCCTTGATATGTGATTGGGGGTGGTAATTGACCAACTCGAAGTCGTCAAATTTGAATTGCAAAATATCTTTGACTGCCGGATTAATGATCATTTGAGGTAGTGGTCCGGTTTCGCGTCTCAATTGCAATTCTGTCTGTTCCATGTGGTTGGAATATAAGTGGGCATCACCCAGGGTATGGACGAACTCACCCGCTTCGAGGTTACATACCTGGGCCATCATCCTGAGAAGCAATGCATAAGAGGCAATATTGAAAGGGACACCCAAAAAAACGTCAGCACTTCTTTGATACAGTTGGCACGATAATTTTCCATCGGCTATATAAAATTGAAAAAATGCGTGGCACGGCGGGAGGGCCATTTCATGTAACTGACCAACGTTCCAGGCGCTGACAATGATACGCCTGGAATCGGGATTATTTTTTATCTGATCAACGGCCTGGGTGATTTGATCAATAGACCGACCATCAGAGGCTGGCCAGCTTCGCCATTGCGAACCATAAACGGGTCCGAGGTTACCCTCCCCATCAGCCCATTCATCCCATATGGATACCCCATTCTCCTTTAAGTATTGAATATTGGTTTCTCCCTTCAGGAACCACAGAAGCTCATATATGATGGATCGAAGATGCAGTTTTTTAGTAGTTAATAGCGGAAATCCCTCCGATAGGTCAAATCGCATCTGGTAACCAAAAACGCTCTTGGTACCTGTACCGGTTCGGTCCGTCTTTTCCACACCGCTATCAAGAATATGTTGCATCAAATCAAGGTATTGCCTCATTTATCAGGAGTTATGGATTGGCTTCAAAATTAATTCAAAATGGATAGGTACTTGACCCAATACACTTTTTTTTAATTTGTGGTATCTAACAAGTATTGTTATTTTCATTCCATCTTAAACAAGCTATATTTGATCAAAGAAAAATTATACAGACATGGTCCGTTATATTACATTATTTGCCATACTCTTAGGCCTTACTTCAATAGAATGCGAAGCACAATTTCTGAAAAAACTAAAACAAAAGGCGAATAAAGGATTATTGAAGGAAATTGGGGTTGGTGAAGAGGAGAAAAAAAATAATCCTGTTGATGCTAGCTCAAATTCTTCCAACCCATCCAGTTCTTCGAATGCTCAAAACAAACGCGGTGGCGGCTTAAAACTTGCTCCGCCAGATGTAATGGCTAATATTGCTGACGCCCCGCTCATCCCTGGAAACAAAAAGCTACAGCCAGGTGAGATTTGCCATCCAGGAAGCTATGCGTGGCGTTGAATTGCAAATTGGTGAACAGGTTTTGGAGACTTTTCCAACGTCAGTTTCAGGGTTGGATTATAATGAAGACCGGGATCAGATCGTAACGTCGGGTGTGGGATTTGTCGGATTGAATATTGGCCGTTACTACGCAAACGGTGACCGGAAAGTAGAAGTGCTTATCAATAACAATTCGGTAATGGTTTCCAGCGTCAACCTTTATCTCACCAATCCTGCGTACTCACAGACCGGGCAATCAGAAGGGACCCAATACAAGCGAATCACTGTTCAGGGCAACAAGGCTTTAATCCAATATGCCGATTACTCGGGATATCAACTGAGTGTGCCATTGGGTCAGTCGACGCTATTTGTTTTGAAATGTGTCAATTTTGAATCGGAAGACGACGTGATATCCGCCTCAGACAATTTTGACCTGGCTGAGATCAAGTCTTTACTCGGTGAAAATTGATTTAGTCTTAAAAAAATTAAGAATGAAATTCATTGCATTTATAATTATCATTTTCGCGGTTTACCAGGCTAAATCGCAGGATGTAAATACGAAACTTGATGAAGCTGCTTCAGCCTATCGTTCTGAGGACCTGGAAAACACACGGTTTTCTCTTCAGCAATCATTGACTGAGCTGGACATCCTGGTAGGACAAGAAATCCTTAACCCGCATTATTCATAGGCCACCAATTTTGGGATTAATAATGGGTTGCTAACTATTTTTGATTGGAGTGTATGTATTAATTTGAAGATCAACCAGGTTTCTGGATTTCAAAGGACATTAGAGCGTTTTTTTGTTAGAATTTTTCAATTTTCAGTCAAAGCTCTATTGTGTTCTTATGGAAGAACATTTTTTTGATTAAACTAAACTGTTTAACTGATCGGTCAGTTCACCGTAAGCAAATCGCCCAGCAGGTATTGATATCTAAAGGCTCTTGAGAATTGTATTGTCAATGATCTTTTCCTTTCTTTCAGGCACGCCCCAACCTTCATCAGGTAAAGCCGGATATTGTCCACTTGCCATCGTTTAGCAAAGTGGTGTTTTGTTTTGGCAATTAATAATTTAATCTGCCGGAACATTTCATAACAGAGGGTAGCGATGATTAAACGCATGAAATTGGCCCAGTAGCGATGACAGGAAAGCCGGTCGGAATAAGTCATGTTTTTGAGTTCCTTTATTCGATTTTCACTGGCATCACCTCGCTTGACATAAAAATCAAAGTAAATCTGTTGAGCGGTCATCGCTTCAAAGTTGCTCACAAAGTAACGGACATTCATTCCTTTTCCGGTAGACTCCACTTTGGCGTACAGCTTTTCAGAACGATCCCAGCTTTTGGCCTGGTAAGTAAACGGGCCAACAAACTCTTGATGTTTGATGATTTTTGAAGCATATTCCTTTTTTACTTCAATGATAGTCTGTTTGGTAAAAGTCTTTAAAACTTCATTACTACTAATACCTAAACAAAATTGAAGGTCAAACTGCTTAGCTATCCGATAAAAAGATGCTCCTGAAAAGCCACTATCCGCTCGAATAAGGATCTTTACTGAGGGCAGTTTTTTTCTGATTTTAATGACAATCCTTTTCAATAAGGCCACAAACCATTTGTTGGAGTGACAATTGCCCGGACGTAGTACTGGTAAAATGACCTGACCGGTGTTCCCGTCCTTAAAGAACAACTCATGGTACATAGTCTGTCCATAATAGCCATTATACAAACTGAGTTGTTGGGATCCATGAGTAGGGTCATCGGTACCATCTACATCAATGATGATTTGACCAGTCTTCTCTTTCAACTCCTCTACATAACGGTCTACAAACCATTGACTCATCTGGTAGATCAGACTCCGATCGGCCTTGTTTTCAAATCGACTTAAAGTAGGCTGGGAACATAATCCGCTATCTAGTACTTTACGGATCACCGGATCCTCTCGGAGTTTTTGTTCGTCATTGCAATCCTGATAGCCCTGCATCATTAAAAACACCCGTTGGCGAAGCATTTCTTCATAAGTGTATTCGATAAAAAAGGGGTTTCGATAGTCAGGAATCAGTGCGGCGAAGCTTTTTAATAGACCAGTCTTTCTCTCTACTTTTTCACTTAACAATATCGCTCCGTCTGAGCTAATCGCTGATGCTGAAAAATCAAATTTAAAAGCTTGTTTTCCTCGATAAAATACGGTATCTTTTTCCTTATATTTAGGCATAAATTAATTGCTTATTTTGTTGTCTAACTATCTCAATATAAGCAATTTATGCCTGTTTTTTATTGTCTACTATGAATTTTTCGGGTTAAGATGCTTCCTACCGAACTAGCTGGTATTAGCTATGATGAAAATGGTGATGAGGTCGCGGGTAGTTCTGGACTAACAGGTGTTTTTGTGAACCGCAGTTACCCCGGCGAAACAAAGTCAGTTCGGGTTGAGCTGGTTACCGATTCGCCGCTCCTTTCTGCCTTGAGTGGATTTCTAACTAATCCACTTTTTGCCAGTATGGCTGGTGGTAATCAGAAAGTGATTAAGATTGATTCATATAAGGGGATGCTTCAAAAGGACGAAAATGACCCTTTGTATTATGAGTTGCAAATACCAATCGATCAATCATTGTTCAGCATTAAGTATGATGGTTTTGATAGTGAAAGCGAGGTGACTGGCATTGCGAAACAAATTGGTATCGGGAAAATCGCAGGTATTCTGAAATAGAATTATTTCTGGGTTTTGAGTTTTTCGGTCCGTGTGCCACCTAGCCGTTCAACCTAAAGAGCCTGAATTCCTTATGATGAACGCTTTTTGTTCAAGATGTACATAATATCACCCCCTCGGGGTTAGTATCACTTATCTCAATTTCCATAATACTCTCATCATTACGGGATTAGTCAAGATGGTCATATAGTATAGACCGGTTCTCTTAGGCAGGCGGCTATGCTTCCCATATAAGAGTAAATTTTGGTTCTTGGATTCCAAAAACGATTGATCTTAGAGTTCTGCTTGGATGGCTTTCGATAATTTACGTATTTGGCTTAGTGACCATCAAAAAAGCTTATTGGATTATTGCCCTGGTTGTGGCTGTCAGTCTGACAAGTATCCTGCAACTGCCGGGTTTGCAATTCAATTATGATTTTGAAAACTTTTTTGAGAAGAATGACCCCGACTGGCTGGCTTACCAGGACCATATAGCAGAATTCGGTCATGATAACGACTACCTGCTCATCGCAGTTGAGCATTCGAACGGGATTTTTAATCCGTCCTTTCTCCATAAGGCAGATTCCATGATCAGACATATCAGTGCTTTGGAGGGTGTGACACAAATACTGTCTCCACTCTCAGCCCAAAAGATCATTCAATCTCCCCTCGGAACTGTACTGGTCCCCTACCTGCACAAAGATGATAGAAACCGGCTGATACAAGACAGCCTTCAACTGAGCAGTCATCCAAACCTTGCGGAAAAGCTAATCAATAGTGAGATTGGAGCACTGGCCTTTATCGTTTATCATGAGCGCTACAATGACAAGACGCTTGAGGCTGAATTAAGTGAAGCTATCAGCCAAGTAGTAGGTGACTTCGCTTTTAGTAATTTTCATGTTGCCGGACGAATTCAGGCGCAATCAATCTTTGTTCAATTGATTCGGGAGAATTTCTCGACCTTTCTTACCATATCAATCGTATTGATCATTAGCATCCTTTTTCTGTTGTTTGGGCACCTCAAATGGGTGATCATTCCGCTTGTAATGATTGGGTTGTCCATCGCTATCAGTCTCAGTGTTTTGGTTATAGCCAATCAGGCCGTTGACATTCTTTCG
This sequence comes from Cyclobacteriaceae bacterium, assembly GCA_963664285.2. Classification (GTDB taxonomy): domain Bacteria; phylum Bacteroidota; class Bacteroidia; order Cytophagales; family Cyclobacteriaceae; genus JAJCYL01. The sequence goes on along the minus strand of CAXXNX010000043.1, from coordinate 10,867 downwards.
TCAATGCTTCCTACCATCTTGTTGGTAACAGCTATGTCAGACATTACCCATTTTCTCACCCGCTATTTCGACCTAACTGCCAGGGGTCATGACAAATTGGAAGCGGTGAGACTGACCCTAAAGGAAGTCGGAATGGCCACTTTTCTTACTTCGATCACTACGGCAATTGGATTTGCTTCTTTGGCGATTACCGATTCCATACCAGTGAGAAATCTCGGGATCTATACTTCTATAGGTGTAATGATTACCTATGCTGTCACATTTAGCCTGTTGTCTGCCACGGCCACACTAAGCAGAGCGCCTAAACCCTCCACGTACTACCCTATTTGGAACTATGTGTTGGGAAAGTTCTTTCTCGTTACGCTTCGTCATAGTAAGCAGGTGCTGGTTGTCTATGGTATACTGACGTTGATTGCCTTTGCAGGTCTGAAGCTACTGGTAGTGGACACGCCGCTAATTGCCGATTTCCCAAGGGATCATCCAGTAACTTATGATTTTGCGTTTTTTGACCAGCATTTCGGAGGCTCGAAACCACTGGAAGTGAGCATTACTGTTAATGACCCCGAGCAAGATATGTTGTCTCCGGATGTCATAAAAGCGGTGGATAAAGTGACCTCATATCTTGGTGTACCATTTCCCAACATCATTTCACCAGCTGATATGGTGAAGACCCTAAATATGGCCAACCATGGCGGGCAGGCGAACTATTACCATCTGCCAGATAGCCAGGATGAAGCTAAAATAGCCAGACAATTTCCTCAATTAGCACATCATTTTCCGATAATACTGATTACCGATGACCAACAAGGTGGGCGCATTACTGGTTTTGGACAAGACCTGGGTAGCAAAGCTGGTCTTAAGAACCAGCAAGATTTTGAACAATATGTATCCAGTAACATCAACAATGATCTAATAGGTTTTAAGTTTACAGGTACCTCTTATCTCTTCGATCTTACAACCGAAGCCCTGGTGGAAAACATTATCTTCGGTTTGGCACTCGCCATGGCAGTAGTTGCATTGATCATGTCACTACTTTTTCGTTCATTGAAAATGATCCTGATAGCACTTCTCCCCAACATTTTACCTCTTCTTTTCCTGGCTGCAGTAATGGCCTTTTTCGGGATACCTTTGAGGTTGTCAACCTCTATCATATTCGCCATCGCATTTGGCATTGCAGTGGACGACACCATCCATTTTCTCACACGCTTTAACCTTGAAATGAAACGGGCTCACGATCATACCAAAGCATTGATGCATACCTTTTTATCTACTGGGAAAGCCATGATCATTACCACTTTTATTCTTTCCGCTGGGTTCATCATTTTTACTTTTTCATCATTTGATGCTACATTTTATACCGGGTTACTGATTTCAATAACATTGGCCATAGCATTGATCGTTGATCTTACATTATTACCAGTTCTATTACTTTTATTGATGAAGAAGAAAAATGTTCGACCTGTTCAATAAATTCATCATCATTGCCACGGTGGCCGCCGCCACCTTATTCGCGGGTGTTATATTACTCGGAGATAAAGGGGTTTTTTTCGACTATGACCGAATGAATGGGGTGAATTTAGTGAGCACACACAGTCCACTGACCTTAGATAAGCTGTATAATTTGGCCAAAATAAACGCCAATTGGGTGGCGGTTGTGCCTTATGCGGTATCAAAGAAGGATCAGCCATTTGTACAATTTAATTACCGACGTCAGTGGTCTGGCGAAAAGACCGAAGGCGCAATTAATGCTATTCAAACCGCCAAAGACGCTGGCTATCGAGTGATGCTTAAGCCGCATGTGTGGGTACGGGGAGATGGATGGCCGGGAGACTATAGTTTGGACAATGAAGAGGATTGGCAAACCTGGGAAAAAGACTATACCAGTTACCTGATGACTTACGCTAATATTGCCGATTCATTACAAGTAGATCTACTTTGTATAGCTACCGAATTTCGTCAGGTCGTAAAAAAGAGACCCCACTTTTGGGGAAATCTCATTGCCCAAATAAAGACTGTATACCATGGACCACTGACTTATGCCGCTAACTGGGATAATTATGAAAACGTGGATTTCTGGGATGAGTTGGATTTCATTGGCATTGATGCTTATTTCCCACTAAAAAATAACAAGCGACCTGATTTGGAAGAACTCGTGGAAGCGTGGCTGCCTCATAAAGAGAAGCTAATGGATTTTAGTGATTCGTACGGTAAACCGTTACTTTTCACAGAATACGGCTACCGAAGCGTTGAATTCTGTTCCAAGGCTCCCTGGGAGCGGGCAGATGATCGTTCTGTAGATATGATCGCCCAAAAGAACGCATATGAAGCCTTATACCGTACGTTTTGGCAGGAGACATGGTTTGCCGGGGGCTTTTTATGGAAGTGGTTTCCTGACCACGAGAGCGCCGGCGGTATTGGCGACAAACGATTTACACCACAGAACAAACATGCCCAGGAAGTGGTAGCAAAGTGGTATGGGAGGTGAACCTATCTATTTAAATTAAGCTCTTTTCGTTATTGGGCAGAGGCAAAGATTGCCTCCTCGATATTTTATTGAAGCTAATTTATTTCCATTTTTCCCTCATTTAAAGACACACATACTGAAAGACCATCGTAGGTGAGGAGAAACTATATAATAACTTTCGAACCTGAGTTCAACGTAAAACCGTCTCTGAGTAACGGGGCAAGCTATTCAGAAACTTAATCTTTTTGCAAAATTATTCTCGCCATCGGCTGTGTCTTCACAATTGACTTTGCGACACAAACCATGGCGTAAATTAATTAATTATGTAGAGGATGATCAACTAGCTTCATCGATAGGCTTTAGGTAGATTTGCAGGATGTAATGTAATAAAGGAGCCTCTGTGCACAAGAAACAACAATGAAAACGAGAATTTACCTGTCCTGTCAGATGTTGTTGAGAATAATGGATATTTTTGGCCCTTCTAAAAAATGATAGCAACTCTTTGTGAGAAAATAATTACAATTAGAAATACAAAAATGGCAGATAAAAAGAATTTAGATTTTACCTATACCACTATTGACAAAATATTTCGATTAAGTATTGGAGAAACAGGAGATTACAGCGGAGCCAAATATGATGGTGATTTTTCAATGTCTCTTGAAGCAGCTCAAAAAGCCAAACACAAATTTATAGCTGATAGCCTTAATATTAACAAAGGAAGCAAAGTGCTTGATATGGCTTGTGGCTGGGCGCCTTTTACCAAATATATTACTAGGGAAAGAGAAGCGACCAGTATTGGTTTAACCTTGTCTGAGGGACAAGCAAAAGCATGTCAAAAAAATGGATATAACGTAATAGTGAAGGATTGCCGCTATGTAAAACCGGACGATTTTGGGACATTTGACGCCGTTACCTGCATTGGAGGATTAGAGCATTTCTGCTCCTTTGAAGAATGGCAGGAGGGAAAACAAGAGAAAGTATATAGCAATTTTTTTAAGACACTAAACGATCTTTTACCGCCTAGCGGAAGATTTTACATGCAGACCATGACTTTTAGTAAAAACATGCTTGATTATGAGGATTTTGACATCAATGCCGAGGAAGGGTCAGCGCCAAATGTATTAGCGCTAATGGTTAAAGAATTCCCTGGCTCATGGCTACCCTATGGTCATGAAATGGTAATAAAAAACGCTGAGCCTCATTTTAAATTAATTTCTCAAAGTAGTGGAAGGTTAGATTATATAGAGACTATAGGCCAATGGAGAAAGAGGTTCAGAAAATTTAATCTGAAAAAATACTGGCTATACTTGTCCCTTATTCCTAGATACCTAACAGATAAAGAATTCAGACATCAGATAGCAGTATTTAGAGTAAGCCCCAATAGGGTATGTTTTGAGCAGGAAATAATGGACCACTATCGGTTGGTGTTTGAAAAGGTTTAGACGGTATCATACAAGCTAAACCTACTCGTTATCTTTTGGACAGCATATTGTTGTCAGTAATCCAATAATGCACGTAATTCACTTTTCAACTCTAAAAGACTTTCATTGTCCGGATCTTGCTTCAGTCCCTTATTAACTAGTGTCTGTATGAAAACAGGCTAATATGCTGATTATCCATCATATTCGTATTTTTTCCATCAAATCAGCGCTGAATTATTCTCGAATCTGATTCAGTAGAATTATCAAATTCACAAATATTATCAAGAACAGTTGCGTTGTAGCCTGCTAATTGGCCATTTGAAGGTTTTCCATTCAAAAACCCCAAAGAATTCACTTTGAGATTCGCAGGCTTTTTGGTCTGTCGGGGAGTAAAATCCCTGTCCTTTTTTTGTTCATTCAGTGTAGAAAAGAAACGATTTTTTCGGTTGGTTTATCAGGATTAATCATTATATTGCATATAACCGATATAAATACAAACCATGAGGAAATCCTTCCAGCCCCAACTTACCCTGGGATGCACACCCATCGAGCAAGTAGAGGCTCCGGTGAAAACTAAAAGCCACTTAGCTGCCCTGGCAGCCGCCCTTCAATATATCTATGTCCAACCTGAATGGAACCAGCGTATTTTTGAATTACTTTCTTCCAAGCTCATTGAGGGAAAGAAAAAGACGGGCCGTGAGGGTATGAGTCTGTGGGAGGTCTTCGTATTGGCCCAGGTGCGCCTGTGCATGAACATCTCTTACGATGAGTTACACCATATCTCCAATTACGACACGTTGGTACGGGGCATTATGGGGGTGCTACCTACCGACTACTCTGTGGGCAAACAGTATAAGTACCAGAACATTTATGACAATGTGACCTTGCTGGACGATGAACTGCTCATCGGCATCAATGATGTAATCGTAGCAGCAGGTCACCAGGTGTTTAAAAAAAAAAAGGAAAAACCGGAGGGGAGGAAGTTGCCTTGCGTTGCAAGACCGATAGTTTCGTGGTAGAAACCGACACCCACTTTCCTACCGACTACAACCTGCTATGGGACAGTGCCAGAAAGTGTATAGATGTAGCTGATTTATTGGTCTCAAAAAGGTATTTTACTGGCTGGCGTAAGTCCGGGGATTGGCGCAGATCCCTCAAAAGGCTGATGCGCAGCGTGGGCAGGACCACCGGCTCAGGAGGAAAAAACAAAGAGGAGCGGGTAGAGTAGGCTGCCACTTCCTATCTGACTAAAGCCCGGGCTTTGAGCAAGAAAGTGGGCCAAATGTTGGAAAAACATCAGGGAAACTCTATCGAGGAGTTCGCAGCCCTGATGGCATTGACCTATTATCTTGAGATGTTGGAAAGGCACATCGAGTTGCTCGACAGGCGGTTGATCAGAGCAGAGACCATTCCCCATGCCGAAAAAGTCTTTTCCATCTTTCAACCTTATGCCGAAATGATCAAAAAAGGCAAACTGCACCCCAATGTGGAGATCGGTAAGAATCTGGCCATCACTTCGGATCAATACCATTTACTCATAGACTGGCAAATAGCTGAAAAACAAACCGACAACCAACTTACCCTATCAATTGCCCGGCGTATCGCTGAGAAATACCCCATCCAAAGCCTGAGCACCGACAAGGGGTTTTCCGATAAAGAGGATAAAGCAACTCTGCAAACCTTCATTCCAGAAGTGATCATGCCTAAAAAGGGTAGGTTAAACAAAGAAGAAAAAGCCATCGAATCAGCGCCAGCCTTCAAAAGGTTGAAAAACAAGCATTCTGCTATCGAATCCAACATTAATGAGCTGGAACACCGGGGATTGGACCGATGCCCGAACCGTACCCGCAAAACTTTCAATAGCTACATCGGGTTGGCCATTACTGCCTACAACCTTCACAAGATCGGGCGTAAACTCCAGGCTGACCGTCTGGCCGCCCAGCAGCAAGCCAATTGCCAGAAACAAGCAGCTTAATCACCTTTTAGCTGTTTAATAAGGATTAGGCACTGGCAGAAGTGCGTCCTGGCCAGGCTAAAACCCGGCTATTTTTATCAAAAACCATCAAAAACAATGAATAAAAGCAAAGTCACCCTTTATTAGTCAGCAAGGTGAGTGATTTTTTCATTGTTCCATTTTAAGCAATATTTTAATACGACCTAAAACTCGCTGTTTTCTTAGAGACACTAATTATACGCAATGCCTCTTTTTCTAGACCCAAAACACGCTTAATCCTCGCAAGATTTCTATGTGTAAAGCCTTCTTCCGGGAAAAGTTCGGTGGACTCCTGGTACTTGGTTCTGTTCTTTCAGGATTATTTCAATTTGCCATGCAAAACAGCTACCGGTTTGAACGACGAGAGCACAAATGCCGGGTGCCGGTGTGATCAGAAAAATAAATACAACTGCCAAAATCATAGCCATGAGGTTAATCACAAAGGATTCAATAAGAAACTGCAGGATCAGGTTCTTGCGATGACTACCCAATACTTTGCGTAATCCCACTTCCCTGCCGCGGTCTAATGAACGAGCCGTGCTAAGATTAACATAATTGACCCAGGCAATAATGATAATGAAGAAAGCTACTATCCCGAGATAATAAACACCATCTCCGTTCCCGTGAATTTCCGGCTCGTCGGTTAACCGGGTATAGAGGTGAATATCTTTCAGCGGTTGAAGAAGCAAAACGTCCCTTAGGTTACGTTCAGCATTCTCAGGTTTGTATTTTTCAACGAGATCCGGAAGCTTTCTTTCCAACTCATTCGGGATGGCGCCATCAGCTAATTGAACGTAGGTATAAAAGTCCTTCCTACCCCACTCAGACCTAACCCGCATTATTCATAGGCCACCAATTTTGGGATTAATAATGGGTTGCTAACTATTTTTGATTGGAGTGTATGTATTAATTTGAAGATCAACCAGGTTTCTGGATTTCAAAGGACATTAGAGCGTTTTTTTGTTAGAATTTTTCAATTTTCAGTCAAAGCTCTATTGTGTTCTTATGGAAGAACATTTTTTTGATTAAACCAAACTGTTTAACTGATCGGTCAGTTCACCGTAAGCAAATCGCCCAGCAGGTATTGATATCTAAAGGCTCTTGAGAATTGTATTGTCAATGATCTTTTCCTTTCTTTCAGGCACGCCCCAACCTTCATCAGGTAAAGCCGGATATTGTCCACTTGCCATCGTTTAGCAAAGTGGTGTTTTGTTTTGGCAATTAATAATTTAATCTGCCGGAACATTTCATAACAGAGGGTAGCGATGATTAAACGCATGAAATTGGCCCAGTAGCGATGACAGGAAAGCCGGTCGGAATAAGTCATGTTTTTGAGTTCCTTTATTCGATTTTCACTGGCATCACCTCGCTTGACATAAAAATCAAAGTAAATCTGTTGAGCGGTCATCGCTTCAAAGTTGCTCACAAAGTAACGGACATTCATTCCTTTTCCGGTAGACTCCACTTTGGCGTACAGCTTTTCAGAACGATCCCAGCTTTTGGCCTGGTAAGTAAACGGGCCAACAAACTCTTGATGTTTGATGATTTTTGAAGCATATTCCTTTTTTACTTCAATGATAGTCTGTTTGGTAAAAGTCTTTAAAACTTCATTACTACTAATACCTAAACAAAATTGAAGGTCAAACTGCTTAGCTATCCGATAAAAAGATGCTCCTGAAAAGCCACTATCCGCTCGAATAAGGATCTTTACTGAGGGCAGTTTTTTTCTGATTTTAATGACAATCCTTTTCAATAAGGCCACAAACCATTTGTTGGAGTGACAATTGCCCGGACGTAGTACTGGTAAAATGACCTGACCGGTGTTCCCGTCCTTAAAGAACAACTCATGGTACATAGTCTGTCCATAATAGCCATTATACAAACTGAGTTGTTGGAATCCATGAGTAGGGTCATCGGTACCATCTACATCAATGATGATTTGACCAGTCTTCTCTTTCAACTCCTCTACATAACGGTCTACAAACCATTGACTCATCTGGTAGATCAGACTCCGATCGGCCTTGTTTTCAAATCGACTTAACCCGAAAAATTCATAGTAGACAATAAAAAACAGGCATAAATTGCTTATATTGAGATAGTTAGACAACAAAATAAGCAATTAATTTATGCCTGAATATAAGGAAAAAGATACCGTATTTTATCGAGGAAAACAAGCTTTTAAATTTGATTTTTCAGCATCAGCGATTAGCTCAGACGGAGCGATATTGTTAAGTGAAAAAGTAGAGAGAAAGACTGGTCTATTAAAAAGCTTCGCCGCACTGATTCCTGACTATCGAAACCCCTTTTTTATCGAATACACTTATGAAGAAATACTTCGCCAACGGGTGTTTTTAATGATGCAGGGCTATCAGGATTGCAATGACGAACAAAAACTCCGAGAGGATCCGGTGATCCGTAAAGTACTAGATAGCGGATTATGTTCCCAGCCTACTTTAAGTCGATTTGAAAACAAGGCCGATCGGAGTCTGATCTACCAGATGAGTCAATGGTTTGTAGACCGTTATGTAGAGGAGTTGAAAGAGAAGACTGGTCAAATCATCATTGATGTAGATGGTACCGATGACCCTACTCATGGATCCCAACAACTCAGTTTGTATAATGGCTATTATGGACAGACTATGTACCATGAGTTGTTCTTTAAGGACGGGAACACCGGTCAGGTCATTTTACCAGTACTACGTCCGGGCAATTGTCACTCCAACAAATGGTTTGTGGCCTTATTGAAAAGGATTGTCATTAAAATCAGAAAAAAACTGCCCTCAGTAAAGATCCTTATTCGAGCGGATAGTGGCTTTTCAGGAGCATCTTTTTATCGGATAGCTAAGCAGTTTGACCTTCAATTTTGTTTAGGTATTAGTAGTAATGAAGTTTTAAAGACTTTTACCAAACAGACTATCATTGAAGTAAAAAAGGAATATGCTTCAAAAATCATCAAACATCAAGAGTTTGTTGGCCCGTTTACTTACCAGGCCAAAAGCTGGGATCGTTCTGAAAAGCTGTACGCCAAAGTGGAGTCTACCGGAAAAGGAATGAATGTCCGTTACTTTGTGAGCAACTTTGAAGCGATGACCGCTCAACAGATTTACTTTGATTTTTATGTCAAGCGAGGTGATGCCAGTGAAAATCGAATAAAGGAACTCAAAAACATGACTTATTCCGACCGGCTTTCCTGTCATCGCTACTGGGCCAATTTCATGCGTTTAATCATCGCTACCCTCTGTTATGAAATGTTCCAGCAGATTAAATTATTAATTGCCAAAACAAAACACCACTTTGCTAAACGATGGCAAGTGGACAATATCCGGCTTTACCTGATGAAGGTTGGGGCGTGCCTGAAAGAAAGGAAAAGATCATTGATAATACAATTCTCAAGAGCCTTTAGATATCAATACCTGCTGGGCGATTTGCTTACGGTGAACTGACCGATCAGTTAAACAGTTTAGTTTAATCAAAAAAATGTTCTTCCATAAGAACACAATAGAGCTTTGACTGAAAATTGAAAAATTCTAACAAAAAAACGCTCTAATGTCCTTTGAAATCCAGAAACCTGGTTGATCTTCAAATTAATACATACACTCCAATCGAAAATAGTTAGCAACCCATTATTAATCCCAAAATTGGTGGCCTATGAATAATGCGGGTTAACGTATCAAGACCAATGGCATACTCCGATACCACATGGCTTCCCACCCTGATATCTTCCTGGAAACTTGCTGACGAACCAATTCTGATGATCCTAAGTCTTTTTTGTTGAGTATTGGGTTCCCGGGTTTTAAGATTAATGTTGGCTAGCGCATCTAGCTCTGTCATAGCGATCTCGACATTATCTATGCCCATACCAGTACTTAGGACAGTGATCCTATTGCCTTTATACTTGCCAATATGGGTGATAAACTCCCGCTTGTTCATCTCAAAGTCTACATCATCAAAGAACTGACTGACTCGATGTACTCTGCCGGGATCTCCTACAACCAAGATAGTATCTGACAAATGTTCAGGCTTGAGACTCAGATGATAGACACTCCCATCGGGATTTAAGATTAACTCAGATTGAGAATAGCTAGCCATAGCGTAAGAATAAATAAAATCACAATAAGATGAAAGATGTTTCTTTGTTGACCATCAAGGAATGGTCACTGCTGAGACATAGATGTGTTTTTATCGCGGTATAGACCTTTATATGGATTATAACCATTCATCTTTTTAGCATAATAACCGGTACCGTCATAAGGCCTTTTTTCGGGGTGATTTTTACACTCTTCAGAGCATCCGCCATCCATTTCCCAACCACATTTTTCGCAAATTGGTACGTGCCTGTTACAAACCGGATTGCCACAATTTATCATTCGATCTGAAGGTTCATTACACACATAGCATTTCGAGATCACCTTCGGGTTAACACTATTGACATCAACCGCTATCCGGTTATCAAAAACATAACATTTGCCATCAAAATCTTCTCCACCTTCTTCTAGCCCATAATTAATTATACCGCCATGTAGCTGGTAGACACTCTCAAAACCCTGCTCTAATAAATAGGCACTTGCCTTCTCACATTTGATGCCGCCTGTACAATAGGTTAGGATCTTTTTGTCTTTGTATTTGGATTTAAACTCTTTTAATTTATGAGGAAAGTCTCTGAAATTATCAATATCCAGGGTTACAGCATTTTTGAAGTGCCCAACTTCATGTTCATATTGAGAGCGCACATCTAGTACTACAACGTCTTCATCATCTTTTATCTTACGAAAGTCTTCCGGTTCAAGATGAATACCGGTGTTTTCATTAGGATCTATGTGCTTCAAACAAGAATGAACGATTTCATCCTTAAGCCTGACATGCATTTTTTGGAAAGCATGAATATCAGATTGATCAATCTTAAACTGGATACCATTGAAGAGCGGATCTTTCCCCAACTCACCCATATACTTCGTGCAATCAGCTTCTGTCCCGGAAACCGTTCCATTT
>CAXXNX010000042.1:0-74818 GCA_963664285.2 Cyclobacteriaceae bacterium | reverse complement strand
GAGCTAATCGCTGATGCTGAAAAATCAAATTTAAAAGCTTGTTTTCCTCGATAAAATACGGTATCTTTTTCCTTATATTCAGGCATAAATTAATTGCTTATTTTGTTGTCTAACTATCTCAATATAAGCAATTTATGCCTGTTTTTTATTGTCTACTATGAATTTTTCGGGTTAACTGGATTAAGAGGACATCATTAACAGTTCTAACATTGCTAATTATAGCCATCGTGGTTGGCTTTTTTTTTCACAAGAATGATAGCAAATTTCGCTACTGGTGGAGCTTGCCACTAGAGAATCGTTTGCTCAGTATTCAGCTAGAAGTCGAGCGTCCATTTAACTATTTATTTTACGAAATCAATGATGATTCATTTAAACATATGGCAGTTGATTCCTTGAAAGCGGCTATTCAATTAGGTGCTGGTTGGATATTAAATATGCAAGAGGCTACGGGCCGCTTTAACTATTGGTACAATCCTGTTGAAGACTCGTTCAGTACAAAGTCCGACGATAACTTCCTCAGACAAGCTGGAACTAATTATTCGCTGCTATCTGCTTTTGAAGTTTTAGGGGATTCCTCATTCCTGGCCGCCGCCTACCTTAATCTTGAATATCTCAACAGGTTTATAGTGGAAGACAACTCTGATACTGCTTATTACATGTTCAGGCAGAGAGCGAAATTGGGTGGAACTGCTTTACCGATGCTTGTCATGCTCAAATTGAAACAATTCTCGGGAGATACTGTTTACGATGAACGACTGAGGTCATTGGCCAATATGATCCTTTATTTACAGGAGAAGTATGGTACAGGTCAGTATAAAAGTACCTACGTATATAATGGGAGTTACAATTACGAAAAAAATAGTGGCTGGGAATCTAATATTTATCCTGGAGAAGCAATGCTCGCCCTGGCGGAAATGTATGGAGCATTCGGTGATACAAAGTATCTTGAAAGTCTGAGGCAAGCGCTTGACTATTACAGCCATGATGGTAATTGGAAGCACTTCTCATTTATGCCCTGGCCACAATAGCGATGAGCAAGATTGCTCTTCTTAGTCAGGATCCTCAATTTGCAGATTTTGCTTATAAAATGACGGATCGAATACTTTATTGGCAAAACTTAGACCCTAATGATGAGGTTTATGGTAGTTTATTCGGAGTTCCGACAGTTTTTACCGCTACGTGGATGGAAGGATTGGGTGCAGCCTTAGAATTAGCTAAATATCTAGATCATAGCGAAAAAGAGCAGCTATACTTCAAACAACTAATGATTTCGTTCAATTGGTTGCTCCGGCTTCAATATTCAAAGAACGATCTTGATGAGCTCGAATATAAAAAAAATGCTCTCGGTGGATTTGGTCGAAGTCTCATTGAACCGGAGATAAGAATCGACAATACCCAACATGCAATATCGGCTCTAATTAAGGCAATTCATTACCTCAATTCACAATGATTAAAAACTGGAAGATAGTTACAGGTGGGATCATAATACTTGTAGGGTTACTCACTTATTTACTGATTAGGCACCATGCCACAATGCTCACTTATGTTCATACCACTGAACTGAATGGGAAGATCCTGGACAGATCCTTGGAGCTTGGAAAACACTTCTTACTTGCCAATCAAAAAGAAGATGGTAGTTTCAACTATGAATATGATTTCGTGAATGATGAGTACTCCACTGGCGATAGTCAGGTGAGGCAAGCGGGAGCGCTTTGGGGAATAGTTCTGGTACATCAGGAACTTCCTTCGGAAAAATCAAAATTAGCTATAGAAAAGGGCATAGCCTTTTTTGAATCACACAGTAAAGAAGGAAAGGGTGGAAAATATATTGCCTACACCGGGGAGTTATCTGGTAGAACAGGTACAATGTCGTTGGCTGCGCTAAGCCTTATAGATTTTTTACGAGCGGAACCAAGTCACCCTAGGAAACAGCACTTTGATTCATTATTGAACGACTACCTAACTTTTTTACTATCATTAACCCGCATTATTCATAGGCCACCAATTTTGGGATTAATAATGGGTTGCTAACTATTTTTGATTGGAGTGTATGTATTAATTTGAAGATCAACCAGGTTTCTGGATTTCAAAGGACATTAGAGCGTTTTTTTGTTAGAATTTTTCAATTTTCAGTCAAAGCTCTATTGTGTTCTTATGGAAGAACATTTTTTTGATTAAATCAAACTGTTTAACTGATCGGTCAGTTCACCGTAAGCAAATCGCCCAGCAGGTATTGATATCTAAAGGCTCTTGAGAATTGTATTGTCAATGATCTTTTCCTTTCTTTCAGGCACGCCCCAACCTTCATCAGGTAAAGCCGGATATTGTCCACTTGCCATCGTTTAGCAAAGTGGTGTTTTGTTTTAGCAATTAATAATTTAATCTGCCGGAACATTTCATAACAGAGGGTAGCGATGATTAAACGCATGAAATTGGCCCAGTAGCGATGACAGGAAAGCCGGTCGGAATAAGTCATGTTTTTGAGTTCCTTTATTCGATTTTCACTGGCATCACCTCGCTTGACATAAAAATCAAAGTAAATCTGTTGAGCGGTCATCGCTTCAAAGTTGCTCACAAAGTAACGGACATTCATTCCTTTTCCGGTAGACTCCACTTTGGCGTACAGCTTTTCAGAACGATCCCAGCTTTTGGCCTGGTAAGTAAACGGGCCAACAAACTCTTGATGTTTGATGATTTTTGAAGCATATTCCTTTTTTACTTCAATGATAGTCTGTTTGGTAAAAGTCTTTAAAACTTCATTACTACTAATACCTAAACAAAATTGAAGGTCAAACTGCTTAGCTATCCGATAAAAAGATGCTCCTGAAAAGCCACTATCCGCTCGAATAAGGATCTTTACTGAGGGCAGTTTTTTTCTGATTTTAATGACAATCCTTTTCAATAAGGCCACAAACCATTTGTTGGAGTGACAATTGCCCGGACGTAGTACTGGTAAAATGACCTGACCGGTGTTCCCGTCCTTAAAGAACAACTCATAGTACATAGTCTGTCCATAATAGCCATTATACAAACTGAGTTGTTGGAATCCATGAGTAGGGTCATCGGTACCATCTACATCAATGATGATTTGACCAGTCTTCTCTTTCAACTCCTCTACATAACGGTCTACAAACCATTGACTCATCTGGTAGATCAGACTCCGATCGGCCTTGTTTTCAAATCGACTTAAAGTAGGCTGGGAACATAATCCGCTATCTAGTACTTTACGGATCACCGGATCCTCTCGGAGTTTTTGTTCGTCATTGCAATCCTGATAGCCCTGCATCATTAAAAACACCCGTTGGCGAAGCATTTCTTCATAAGTGTATTCGATAAAAAAGGGGTTTCGATAGTCAGGAATCAGTGCGGCGAAGCTTTTTAATAGACCAGTCTTTCTCTCTACTTTTTCACTTAACAATATCGCTCCGTCTGAGCTAATCGCTGATGCTGAAAAATCAAATTTAAAAGCTTGTTTTCCTCGATAAAATACGGTATCTTTTTCCTTATATTCAGGCATAAATTAATTGCTTATTTTGTTGTCTAACTATCTCAATATAAGCAATTTATGCCTGTTTTTTATTGTCTACTATGAATTTTTCGGGTTAAGAAGAGATGATGGACACTTTTCCGGTAGTTATAATTTAAAAAATGGTCTAAGCTGTGGGAAGCCTTCGCCCTATTTTGATGGAGAGACTTTACTCACACTTTGCAAAGCAGCAAAATATCTGGGGTATGATAGCCTCCGGTCTATTATTGAGGAATCAGCTGAAAACATGTACCAATTTTATGTGACAGAAGCGAGGCAGAAAGATGCTGACAGCAATCAAACTAAAGGATTTTATCAATGGGGATCAATGTCATTTTATGAAATATCCTCTGCAGGCTGGGGCGATCTGTGGGCGGAAAGGACCATAGAATTAGCATTTTGGATGATTGATACACATCGCACATTGATGAGAAATCGAAATACTGCATATGCCTATGAAGGAATGATCTCAGCTTGGCAATTAGCTAAATTAACTGGCAACGAATGGGCTATGAAAAAAATTGGGACAGTCATTGACATTGGACTATCAAAATTGATTTCATGGCAGGTGGGTGGGCCTTTACAAAATAGTTTTTTAGAAAATAATCCTCCTGCCCGTAATTTGGCCATTGGCGGAGTAATGAACCATCGTAAAGAGCCTCTTTTAAGAATAGACGTTACTCAACATCAGTGTCATGCAATTATTTTGGCCAGACGATTTTTGTACACGGATTGACATGAGGCGCTTCTAAATTAATACAGGAAACAGCGACTCAAAGACAACTCTCGTCGATCTCATCTTGAGGGTTCAATAGAAACGCTCTTCGGATTTTAGCCATGCAAGTTGTGAATGTGCCATGTCCAAAATTCCCCAAATTAATTACCTGGCAAGATGGAATAGCATTTACAAACAGTTCGCTGTTTCTTGCGGGAGTAACAGGATCAAAGGTGTTGGTTACCACAAGTGTCGGCACCTGGATATTTTGCAACTGCTTTTCCTCAGTTGTTGCTCTACCATCATGCCAATTGACCATTTCTGGTATAAATGATTGAAACCAACCAAGTCCTGATCCGGATAAAATATCAGAACTATCAACATGGGACTGAATGTTGTTTACCGTGTTGTCGGAAAACTCCTCATAAGCATTAAAACTGTAAAAAGTTGTGGTATTTACACCATAAAATACGCTCAAGGCATTTCCGCAAGTTCTCTCTATTTCAGAAATATCTCCTCCCATTACAGCAGTAACAAAATCCGATAGCAATTCATCCGCATTGGCTTTGTAAAGCATATATCTTATCAAAAAGACCGCATCCTGAGGATTGATTGTGAATTTTCTGTTGGCCAGATTTACAGTGAAAGGATTTTCCTTCAACGCCTGCAGAATAGCAATTGTTTGGGCTCTTAAGTCCTGATGCTTTTCGTTGCACTTGGGATTATTAGCACAAAGTTCAAATTATTTCTCCAGGGCTGAAAGAAAATCAGGGAATCTGTTCTCAAGAGCTTGATTATCAAGAGTTGCAGGAGCAGTAAGTACCGAAGCATGAATTTTATCTGGAAAATGCTTCATAATGTACACCCCTAGTTTCGTGCCATATGATCCACCCCAAAGATTAAATTTTTCATGCCCTAAAGCTTCCATTAAAATGCCAAAATCAAGCGCATTCTGAGTTATATTGTACTTGGCTAAATCAATATTTTCCTTGTTCAATTGCACCTTCACACTATCCATCAGTCTCGCAATACTCTCTTGTTCCGCAGTCAAGGAGAGATCTGCGGCTAGTATATCAATAGTTTCTTCTCCCAGGTCAGGTAGCGCTGCGGACTTTCCCATTCCTCGCTGATCAACTAGTACAACATCACCTACAGCAGTCAAGTCATCTCGCTGAAATCGATTCATATTATTTATTGCGGGTGCGCCAGGGCCTCCGGTCAGATAAATGGTAGGATACCCAATACTTACCTCGTTACCTTTTTTGATGGCAAAAGCAATTTTGATTTTCTTCCCTTTGGGAGCAGAATGATCTTCAGGTACAACAACATAGCCGCATTGAACTCCCTCCGCACTCGACCAATTCTCCCAATTGGAACAATCAATATACTCTACAAGTTGTGGTCCTGTTTTATCTTTACAGCAGAATAAGCTTATCACTATTATCAATGAATATCTACACATGATTCTTGTAAGTAGCCATTGAATATAAGACTAAAATCACTTGCCAATCAAGATTAATCAGCAACGGGTAGCGAATAACGAAGTAAACTGACTTCTTTAAAAAAAGGGCCTCATTTCAAAAAGTAACTTATGCAAGAGTGGAATGGACATTCAATATAGCTCCGGGATGAATGTCTGGTAATCCATTGGTGGACGAGCATAGGCCTTATTACGAGGTAATTTAGGCAATTCAATATTTTCGTACTCAAACGATTTGTATGGGATCAGACTCAACAGATGGCTGATACAATTCAGTCTCGCTTTTCGCTTATCATCGGCATCGACGCTATACCAGGGCACCTGTTTGGTATCCGTGTGGGCAAACATGTCATCCTTAGCCTTAGAATAGTCTAACCAACGGGCTCTTGAAATGAGGTCCATTTTACTGAATTTCCAGCGTTTGGCTGGATTATTTAAACGCTCTTTAAAACGCTTTTCCTGCTCATGAAGGTCTACGGAAAACCAGTACTTGATGAGAATGATACCAGATCTCACCAGCCTCCTTTCAAATTCCGGGCAAGAACGCAAAAACTCCTCGTAGTCTTCATCAGAACAGAATCCCATTACTTTTTCCACTCCAGCCCTGTTGTACCAACTTCTATCAAACAGCACCATCTCTCCAGCCGCCGGTAAGTGTGCGGCATAGCGCTGAAAGTACCATTGTGTTTTCTCTCGTTCAGTGGGTACCCCCAGTGCAACTATTCGGCAAATCCGTGGATTAAGTGGATTGGCGATTCTTTTGATCACCCCACCTTTACCTGCTGCATCTCGCCCTTCAAATATCACTACAACTTTGAGACCTTCTTTTTTAATCCACTCCTGCAACCTGACCAACTCTACTTCCAATTTTTTTAATTCTTTTTCATAATCAAGCTTGGTAAGTTTTCTCTCCTTTGGTGGTATTCGTAAATTTTTTTCCATAATCAATCTCTAATTAGAACGGCCCCAATTAACTAAAATAAATAAAAAAAGCCCCTAATTAATTAGGAGCTCTTATATGATTTATATCATTTTACTCAAGAGGTGAATCGTAACCTTTCACAAAGTCATCCCAGGTTTTTTCTTTATGATAATCTTCACCATAAAACTTAATAACCTTATCAAAGAAAGGAGCCTGTTGGTATCCGGGTAATGGCTGAATTATCCTGAACTTCTCATCCAAAAACACTACAGTAGGATAACTCATTTTACCATTTAAAAGGGCATAAGCTAATTCGTGGATTCCGTTTCTTCCTGTGTTCACCCATTTAAAAATATGGCCATCAAATTCGATGGGTTGCTTACCTTCCGCATTTAATTTGACATTGTAATACTTCTCATTCAAATATTTGGCAACTACCGGATTATTAAATGTGTTGGCATCCATCCTCTTGCACCAGCCGCACCAGTCGGTATAAACATCTATAAATATCTTCTTCGGCTCAATTTTATTCTTTTCAATTGCTTCTTCGAAAGACATCCATTGAACGGTTTCCCTTATCGCATCTTTTTCGTCACTGCCAGAAGGCCATGTAAAACCGGCCAGCGCTCCTGCGATTAGGAGAAAAAAGGTACGTATGAAATACTTCGAATTGATCATTTTGCTATATATCAATCTTTGTAAAGTTAACGAATATCAAACAAAAATGATATCCTATTGAATAACTACGTCAGATAAAATTTAGTTCTACCCTCCTGTTTTATCCTAAGAGAGTTACTCATTTTAGTATCTTAGCACATTAACATAAGGAAAATGAATAGGGAAGAAGGAAAATCAATTTTAACCCAATATACAAAGGGTGATGCACTTTTACGCCATGCCAGAAGTGTGGAATTAGTCATGGAAGCCTATGCGCATAAATTTGGGGAAGATGCCGAGGAATGGGCAGTTACAGGTATGTTACATGACGCTGATTACGAAGCTTACCCTGATCAACATCCGAATGTTATCTTAAAGCTTCTTCAAGAAAAGGGAGAAGATAAAATCGCTCATGCAATCTCTGCTCACTATACCAAATGGGGAGTCTCATATGATAGCCTACTTGACAAAGGTCTTTTGGCATGTGATGAAATAACCGGCTTTATCATTGCATACTGCCATGTACGCCCGGAAGGGATTGACACATTAACTGCCAAATCAGTGAAAAAGAAATTGAAACAGCCCAGTTTTGCTGCCAAGGTGGAACGTGAGGAAGTTTACAAAGGAATAGAATTATTTGGCGTTGAACTGGACGACCATATTAACTTTATTATTTCTGTTTTGAAGGAAAATAAGGAAGAGTTGAAAGTTGGTCCGAACAATTAGCCCCTCATAAAATTTACTGACAATGTACAACCGCCTTCAATTCCCATGATGACCAGATTGTCACCAGATAAGGTGAACGTACTATCCTCACAATTCTCACCGTTTGCATCACAGGTGGTTAGTGTTGAACCACTGATCATATAGGTTCCATCCAAGCTTTCATTTAAAACACCAGGAACATTAATGGTGCTGCTAAATGTTCCGTCAGCATTGAACTCATTAAAGAAACAACTCCCACAAGAAAAATCAATTATATCCGGTATCAGACTATCGCAGTCTGTCTGAGAAAAAGTCGTTGATTCCCAGGTTCCGACAATTGGATCTCCATTTTTATCGTCATCATCGTCGTCACCGCAGGATGATAAAATCATTGATAGTGTAATAATTGAAATGAATAGCTTGTTGAAAACTCTCATAGCTTTTGATTTGGTTGTGGCACAAATTAGATAAAAGACTTAATCTCCATTACAAAACCAAATTTAGTTGAATATAACGCGACACTCAACCACAACTGTACCTATTAAAATCGAATCTCTGTAAAGAAAACCCTCTTTGGTGATTAAAATTGTGGTTTAATGGTGAGCTAAATCTAAAAACTGTGACATCCACGAGAGAGTTATTCTTAAGAAACCTGGCTCAAACCTCAGATTTTCCATTAATGCTTGAGGTTGAAAGCGCTGAAGGTGTCTGGCTTTACGGGAATAATAAGAAATATCTCGATTTGATTAGTGGCATTGGAGTGAGTTCTGTCGGCCACAGACATCCTCAGGTGATTAAAGCCATTAAAGGCCAATTAGACAAGCATTTGCACCTTATGGTTTATGGTGAGTTCGTCCAAACACCACAAGTGAAACTGGCCCAAGCCCTGGCTAGTACTTTGCCTGATCCTTTAGACAATGTTTATCTTGTCAATTCCGGATCTGAAGCGATCGAGGGAGCGCTCAAACTGGCAAAGCGATACACAGGCAAAGCCGAGATTATTTCTTGTGATAAAGCCTACCACGGCTCATCTCACGGAGCGCTGTCAATTAGTGGCTCAGAAGATTTTAAAAGAGCTTTCAGACCATTAGTACCTGGATCAAAACAAATTCGATTTGGTCATTTTGATGATCTCAATCTCATAACAAAATATACTGCAGCCGTTGTTATTGAAACTGTACAGGGTGAAGCTGGTGTAAGAACTGCAAGCTCTGAATACTTTTACTCGTTACGTGACGCGTGTGACCAACAGCAAGCACTCCTGATCCTGGATGAGATCCAATGTGGTTTCGGACGAACCGGTAAACTTTGGGCTTTCGAACACTATAACATCAAACCTGATATTGTTACTTGTGCTAAAGGTATGGGCGGTGGTATGCCAATTGGTGCTTTCATGAGTTCATATCAAATAATGGCCGTTTTAAAAAATGATCCCATTCTTGGGCACATTACAACGTTTGGGGGTCATCCGGTTTCGGCTGCCGCTTCTCTTGCCACGCTCAATATTTTAATGGAAGAGCAACTATTGGAAAAGGTAGAATCGAAAGCGAATCTTTTTAAGTCCAGGCTAAAGCACCCGGCCATCAAGGAAATCAGAAACAAAGGATTGATGATGGCATTGGAATTTGAATCTTTTGAAATACTCAAATTAATTATTGATAGGGCAATTGAAAATGGAGTGCTTACCGACTGGTTTCTGTTTTGTGATAACAGCATGCGAATAGCACCACCTCTAACCATTAACGAAGAAGAAATCATTTTAGCATCTGACATTATACTTCAGTCTATTGGTGATTAGATTTTCATTCCTTCACGAATTTTTAACATAGCTATGTTGAAAGTTTAATTTCTTCAGCTACATTTGCGCCCTTATGAAGGCTCTGGTTCTCATTCATATCGATCTGGTCAAAGCAATCCCTACCTGCTAAGGGGTATCCTGCCGACCGCCCACTATTTTCCTTTTTATCGTACTTTTTTAATAATAGAATGAGAAATCGTTTAGTTCATAACGTAAAATCCATCATTGCTAATTTTAGCCAGGCCGTTAAAGGAGGCGAACAGGACTTTACTTCAGGAAGCATTAATAAAGCAATTTTCATGCTTTCAGTGCCTATGATCCTGGAAATGGTCATGGAGTCACTGTTCGCCGTAGTTGATGTGTTCTTTGTGAGTAAAGTGAGTGTTAACCCGAAAAATTCATAGTAGACAATAAAAAACAGGCATAAATTGCTTATATTGAGATAGTTAGACAACAAAATAAGCAATTAATTTATGCCTGAATATAAGGAAAAAGATACCGTATTTTATCGAGGAAAACAAGCTTTTAAATTTGATTTTTCAGCATCAGCGATTAGCTCAGACGGAGCGATATTGTTAAGTGAAAAAGTAGAGAGAAAGACTGGTCTATTAAAAAGCTTCGCCGCACTGATTCCTGACTATCGAAACCCCTTTTTTATCGAATACACTTATGAAGAAATGCTTCGCCAACGGGTGTTTTTAATGATGCAGGGCTATCAGGATTGCAATGACGAACAAAAACTCCGAGAGAATCCGGTGATCCGTAAAGTACTAGATAGCGGATTATGTTCCCAGCCTACTTTAAGTCGATTTGAAAACAAGGCCGATCGGAGTCTGATCTACCAGATGAGTCAATGGTTTGTAGACCGTTATGTAGAGGAGTTGAAAGAGAAGACTGGTCAAATCATCATTGATGTAGATGGTACCGATGACCCTACTCATGGATCCCAACAACTCAGTTTGTATAATGGCTATTATGGACAGACTATGTACCATGAGTTGTTCTTTAAGGACGGGAACACCGGTCAGGTCATTTTACCAGTACTACGTCCGGGCAATTGTCACTCCAACAAATGGTTTGTGGCCTTATTGAAAAGGATTGTCATTAAAATCAGAAAAAAACTGCCCTCAGTAAAGATCCTTATTCGAGCGGATAGTGGCTTTTCAGGAGCATCTTTTTATCGGATAGCTAAGCAGTTTGACCTTCAATTTTGTTTAGGTATTAGTAGTAATGAAGTTTTAAAGACTTTTACCAAACAGACTATCATTGAAGTAAAAAAGGAATATGCTTCAAAAATCATCAAACATCAAGAGTTTGTTGGCCCGTTTACTTACCAGGCCAAAAGCTGGGATCGTTCTGAAAAGCTGTACGCCAAAGTGGAGTCTACCGGAAAAGGAATGAATGTCCGTTACTTTGTGAGCAACTTTGAAGCGATGACCGCTCAACAGATTTACTTTGATTTTTATGTCAAGCGAGGTGATGCCAGTGAAAATCGAATAAAGGAACTCAAAAACATGACTTATTCCGACCGGCTTTCCTGTCATCGCTACTGGGCCAATTTCATGCGTTTAATCATCGCTACCCTCTGTTATGAAATGTTCCGGCAGATTAAATTATTAATTGCCAAAACAAAACACCACTTTGCTAAACGATGGCAAGTGGACAATATCCGGCTTTACCTGATGAAGGTTGGGGCGTGCCTGAAAGAAAGGAAAAGATCATTGACAATACAATTCTCAAGAGCCTTTAGATATCAATACCTGCTGGGCGATTTGCTTACGGTGAACTGACCGATCAGTTAAACAGTTTGGTTTAATCAAAAAAATGTTCTTCCATAAGAACACAATAGAGCTTTGACTGAAAATTGAAAAATTCTAACAAAAAAACGCTCTAATGTCCTTTGAAATCCAGAAACCTGGTTGATCTTCAAATTAACCCGAAAAATTCATAGTAGACAATAAAAAACAGGCATAAATTGCTTATATTGAGATAGTTAGACAACAAAATAAGCAATTAATTTATGCCTGAATATAAGGAAAAAGATACCGTATTTTATCGAGGAAAACAAGCTTTTAAATTTGATTTTTCAGCATCAGCGATTAGCTCAGACGGAGCGATATTGTTAAGTGAAAAAGTAGAGAGAAAGACTGGTCTATTAAAAAGCTTCGCCGCACTGATTCCTGACTATCGAAACCCCTTTTTTATCGAATACACTTATGAAGAAATGCTTCGCCAACGGGTGTTTTTAATGATGCAGGGCTATCAGGATTGCAATGACGAACAAAAACTCCGAGAGGATCCGGTGATCCGTAAAGTACTAGATAGCGGATTATGTTCCCAGCCTACTTTAAGTCGATTTGAAAACAAGGCCGATCGGAGTCTGATCTACCAGATGAGTCAATGGTTTGTAGACCGTTATGTAGAGGAGTTGAAAGAGAAGACTGGTCAAATCATCATTGATGTAGATGGTACCGATGACCCTACTCATGGATCCCAACAACTCAGTTTGTATAATGGCTATTATGGACAGACTATGTACCATGAGTTGTTCTTTAAGGACGGGAACACCGGTCAGGTCATTTTACCAGTACTACGTCCGGGCAATTGTCACTCCAACAAATGGTTTGTGGCCTTATTGAAAAGGATTGTCATTAAAATCAGAAAAAAACTGCCCTCAGTAAAGATCCTTATTCGAGCGGATAGTGGCTTTTCAGGAGCATCTTTTTATCGGATAGCTAAGCAGTTTGACCTTCAATTTTGTTTAGGTATTAGTAGTAATGAAGTTTTAAAGACTTTTACCAAACAGACTATCATTGAAGTAAAAAAGGAATATGCTTCAAAAATCATCAAACATCAAGAGTTTGTTGGCCCGTTTACTTACCAGGCCAAAAGCTGGGATCGTTCTGAAAAGCTGTACGCCAAAGTGGAGTCTACCGGAAAAGGAATGAATGTCCGTTACTTTGTGAGCAACTTTGAAGCGATGACCGCTCAACAGATTTACTTTGATTTTTATGTCAAGCGAGGTGATGCCAGTGAAAATCGAATAAAGGAACTCAAAAACATGACTTATTCCGACCGGCTTTCCTGTCATCGCTACTGGGCCAATTTCATGCGTTTAATCATCGCTACCCTCTGTTATGAAATGTTCCGGCAGATTAAATTATTAATTGCCAAAACAAAACACCACTTTGCTAAACGATGGCAAGTGGACAATATCCGGCTTTACCTGATGAAGGTTGGGGCGCGCCTGAAAGAAAGGAAAAGATCATTGACAATACAATTCTCAAGAGCCTTTAGATATCAATACCTGCTGGGCGATTTGCTTACGGTGAACTGACCGATCAGTTAAACAGTTTGATTTAATCAAAAAAATGTTCTTCCATAAGAACACAATAGAGCTTTGACTGAAAATTGAAAAATTCTAACAAAAAAAACGCTCTAATGTCCTTTGAAATCCAGAAACCTGGTTGATCTTCAAATTAATACATACACTCCAATCAAAAATAGTTAGCAACCCATTATTAATCCCAAAATTGGTGGCCTATGAATAATGCGGGTTAATACATACACTCCAATCAAAAATAGTTAGCAACCCATTATTAATCCCAAAATTGGTGGCCTATGAATAATGCGGGTTAACGCGGTAGCAACTGTGGGCCTTACAGAATCAGTTTTGATGATTGTCTACTCTATCGCTATTGGCCTCAGTATAGCTACTACTGCTATGGTTGCCCGCAGAGTTGGTGAGAAGAGACATAAAGAAGCTGCCGTTGTGGCAGTACAGGCTATTTTCTTAGCACTTTCCCTTGCTTTAGTTATTGGTATTTCCGGAGGCCATCTATGCGCCGGACATATTAAGGCTAATGGGTGGAGAGGAATCCTTAGTCAGCGAAGGTTATGGCTACACCCGGATTATTTTCCTGGGTAATGCCACCATTATGTTAATATTTCTGATCAATGCAGTGTTCCGCGGAGCGGGTGACGCATCGATTGCAATGAGAACTCTGTGAATCTCCAATATACTTAACCCGCATTATTCATAGGCCACCAATTTTGGGATTAATAATGGGTTGCTAACTATTTTTGATTGGAGTGTATGTATTAATTTGAAGATCAACCAGGTTTCTGGATTTCAAAGGACATTAGAGCGTTTTTTTGTTAGAATTTTTCAATTTTCAGTCAAAGCTCTATTGTGTTCTTATGGAAGAACATTTTTTTGATTAAATCAAACTGTTTAACTGATCGGTCAGTTCACCGTAAGCAAATCGCCCAGCAGGTATTGATATCTAAAGGCTCTTGAGAATTGTATTGTCAATGATCTTTTCCTTTCTTTCAGGCACGCCCCAACCTTCATCAGGTAAAGCCGGATATTGTCCACTTGCCATCGTTTAGCAAAGTGGTGTTTTGTTTTGGCAATTAATAATTTAATCTGCCGGAACATTTCATAACAGAGGGTAGCGATGATTAAACGCATGAAATTGGCCCAGTAGCGATGACAGGAAAGCCGGTCGGAATAAGTCATGTTTTTGAGTTCCTTTATTCGATTTTCACTGGCATCACCTCGCTTGACATAAAAATCAAAGTAAATCTGTTGAGCGGTCATCGCTTCAAAGTTGCTCACAAAGTAACGGACATTCATTCCTTTTCCGGTAGACTCCACTTTGGCGTACAGCTTTTCAGAACGATCCCAGCTTTTGGCCTGGTAAGTAAACGGGCCAACAAACTCTTGATGTTTGATGATTTTTGAAGCATATTCCTTTTTTACTTCAATGATAGTCTGTTTGGTAAAAGTCTTTAAAACTTCATTACTACTAATACCTAAACAAAATTGAAGGTCAAACTGCTTAGCTATCCGATAAAAAGATGCTCCTGAAAAGCCACTATCCGCTCGAATAAGGATCTTTACTGAGGGCAGTTTTTTTCTGATTTTAATGACAATCCTTTTCAATAAGGCCACAAACCATTTGTTGGAGTGACAATTGCCCGGACGTAGTACTGGTAAAATGACCTGACCGGTGTTCCCGTCCTTAAAGAACAACTCATGGTACATAGTCTGTCCATAATAGCCATTATACAAACTGAGTTGTTGGGATCCATGAGTAGGGTCATCGGTACCATCTACATCAATGATGATTTGACCAGTCTTCTCTTTCAACTCCTCTACATAACGGTCTACAAACCATTGACTCATCTGGTAGATCAGGCTCCGATCGGCCTTGTTTTCAAATCGACTTAAAGTAGGCTGGGAACATAATCCGCTATCTAGTACTTTACGGATCACCGGATCCTCTCGGAGTTTTTGTTCGTCATTGCAATCCTGATAGCCCTGCATCATTAAAAACACCCGTTGGCGAAGCATTTCTTCATAAGTGTATTCGATAAAAAAGGGGTTTCGATAGTCAGGAATCAGTGCGGCGAAGCTTTTTAATAGACCAGTCTTTCTCTCTACTTTTTCACTTAACAATATCGCTCCGTCTGAGCTAATCGCTGATGCTGAAAAATCAAATTTAAAAGCTTGTTTTCCTCAATAAAATACGGTATCTTTTTCCTTATATTCAGGCATAAATTAATTGCTTATTTTGTTGTCTAACTATCTCAATATAAGCAATTTATGCCTGTTTTTTATTGTCTACTATGAATTTTTCGGGTTAAAGCTGTTGCATCAAAACGGCTGAGCAAAGAAGAAATTTCAAAGGCATTGGATGGGAAGTTGGCCTACGGTGCAACCTTGATTACAGATAAGCACCCTTCTTATAAGGCTTTTGCCAAAGACAACCCCTCCATAAAGCACAAAGCGCTATTGGCCAAAGATCATGTGGATAGAGATGATAAAACAATCCATCTGCAAAAAGTAAACAATGTTCACACTCAACTTAGGACATTCTTACGCCCATTCAATGGTGTCAGTTCCAAATATTTGCAAAACTACCTGAATTGGTATGCTTATGCTGACCGAATAAGAGAGAGTAAAACAACTTTGAAACAATGGTTTCTGACTATGCTATTAACGGATCAAGCCTATCATCTGTATGAGCTATTTAAACAAAATGCTGTTATAATTAGAACTTAGCTTATAATACTAACCCAAGCTATCGTGAATTTTCATTCCACATAATGAAAACAACTACAAAATGATTTCCACTATATCAGAAATTAACAATAATGGCATCAGCGCTATTAAGTGCCCCGAAAATATTATCCCCCATGAGTCCTTCAATCGTATCTGCAGCTTTAATCTCTGACAATTGCAGCGTTAGAATATTTTTGTGAATTGTGGCCACTTTAACTCCGGTAATCAACTCCTGCCACCCTTCCCAACTCACCGAGATTCCGCCAATCGGAATAATGCTCACCCACATTTTCCATTTATAAGGTAATCCATCTTCCCTGAGAAACCATAAATAGCTATCCCCCGGAGTTACGCCTCCTTTATCATAAGTAATCATAAGACCCATTTCTCCATTATAGTTAACGATTGATCTCGAAGTACCTTCGTCCCTGATTTTTGACACCGGATTGAGCCAAAAAGAATCATTAGCCCAATATTTCCAAGCATTCAAGCACATCTCAGACAACTTGAGGAGATCTTTGGAATTCGTTCCACTAAGCACTATACCCTTCCGACCATCGATATCAATCTGTACCACATAATTATCCCATGAAACCTGGGCATAATGTCTTTTTCTGTCCCAAACATGTCGGTGTCGGCCATCAAAATCCCATTCCACTGCACCTGTTTGCCGCCATGCAGGATTGTTGATGGCCTTAAGCATAATATCAGCTAATGCTTCCGCATTCGGACCTTCCTCCCCTTCAGGCAGCTTTTCATCAAACACGACATAGAGCATCGTAATGGATAGTATCAGCGACATCCCTATAGCTAATAATCTCTTGATCCATTTCATCTGTTTATAATTGTTTTTAAATGCCAGACCAACTGACAAAGATATTTGTACGGCGGGCAGGTGGCCCCACCATGTTGATAATTATCCTCTTGTGTGTAAGAAGTATTTTCTGGTTTCATAGTCTGAAATTACCACCCATCAAATCAATTGTAAAAAACAATTACACCAAGAAAGATCTGAATTGTTTATCGCATGATTTTTGCTATATCTTCACGGCAATTCATTGGTGAAGTTGGTGCATGAATAGACTCCTCTGCTTTATAGGGATAATAATGCTATCTGTTGGATCATCCGCCCAGGTACTGAAGGTGATGAATGAAACCAATCTTGAACCAATTCTTAATGTATTGGTTTTTTCCACAGTGAGCGTGGTCTCTGATCAAACCAATGCCAAAGGAACTATTGACTTCACCATATTTACTCCGAATGATATTATCAATTTTCAGCACCCTTCTTACCAGCGGGAAAGATTCACTTATCAGGATATAGTTGACAAAAAGTATAAGATCTATTTGAAAGAAAGGATAATAGAGATTGGAGAAGTAGTCATTTCAGCTAACAAATGGGAAGAAGACAAATCTGAACTTCCTAATGAGATTACAAGCATCAATCCAAGACAGATTGAATTTAGAAACCCGCAGAACGCAGCTGACATGTTAGAGAGTTCCGGTCAAGTGTTTGTACAAAAGAGCCAACTAGGCGGCGGTAGTCCAATGATACGAGGATTTGCTGCCAATGCAGTTTTGATAGTTTTTGATGGTATCAGGATGAACAATGCCATATTCAGAGGGGGTAACCTTCAAAATGTCATTCAGATAGATCCCAATGTTCTCAAGGGAGCAGAAGTTGTTTTTGGTCCGGGATCTGTCATCTACGGAAGCGATGCTCTAGGGGGTGTAATGGACTTTCATACCATTGATCCGCAGTTTAGTACCAATGATCAGCCTTTAGTTTTTGGACAGGTATTCAGTAGGTATTCTTCTGCCAATAACGAAAAAACAGGCCACGTACATTTCAATCTGGGTGGTAAGAAATTATCAAGTGTGACTAGTATTACTTTTAGCGATTATGATGACCTAAAAACAGGAAACAATCGTACAGACGAATTTCCTGATTTCGGAAAAAGACCATCGTTCGTTCAGCGCATAAATGGTCAGGATGTTATTGTACAGAATGACGATGAGAATCTCCAAAAGTTCTCCGGATTCTGGCAATATAATTTGTTACAAAAGTTAAGATGGCGTCCCAACGATTTCATGGACCTGGAATATCAACTCTATTATAGTACATCTTCTGATATTCCCAGGTATGACAGACTAATCGAACCAAGAAATGGACAGCCTCGTAGTGCAGAGTGGTACTATGGTCCACAACGGTTTATATTGAATTCATTCAAGTGGTTATATTTCAGAAAAAACAAATTATTTGATCAAAGTCGTCTCACATTATCATTTCAGGATTTAGAAGAGAGCAGGCATGATCGCGGTTTTGAAGATCCCAGTCTTCGTCATCGTATAGAAGACCTTGGCATATTTACATTCAACCTGGATTTTGATAAAATTACCAACGACACGCATCAACTTTTTTATGGCATTGAGTTTAATCACAATGATGTCAATTCTTCTGCCTTTGAGGAAGACATTGATACAGGCGATCTGAGCGCGGCGAGTACACGCTACCCGGATGGTGGTAATACTTACCAGACTTTTGCCTCATACTTCAGCTACAAATGGTCAATCAGTGATAAATTGATACTATCATCCGGGTTGAGATACAGTTTTGTCAAGCTGGAATCTTCTTTTGAGGACGATAGCTTCTTTAATTTCCCATTTGATAACCTGGAAATAAAAAATGGAGCAATTAATGGATCATTGGGATTAGTCTACAAACCAGGTGAAAAAACTAAGATAAATGTCCTTTTTTCAACTGGATTCCGTTCTCCGAATGTAGACGATGCTGGGAAGGTGTTTGATTCTGAACCAGGTAATGTAGTAGTTCCGAATAATGATTTGAAACCAGAATATACCTACAACTTTGAATTGGGTGTTACCAAGAGATTCTTGGAAAAGGTGCAGCTAAGTACCGTTCTATTCTATACCATTTTAGATAATGCAATTGTACGCAGGGACTTTACTTTCAACGGACAGGATTCCATAATATATGATAATATTTTGAGCAAAGTTCAGGCCGAAGTCAATGTCGGTGAAGCCTATATCTATGGCTTCAGCGCCAGTATCAAATCAGATATTACGGATCATTTATCACTTTTTACGAGCCTCACATTTACCGACGGGGAAGACAAAGTTGAAAATGTTCCATTACGACACACTACCCCATTATTTGGACAAACATCGCTTACGTATTCAGCCAAAAAAGTCAAAGGAGAGCTATATTTTAAGTATAATGGCAAACGAGAGTTTGAAGATTTACCCCCTGAAGAACAAAGTAAAACACACCTTTATACACCTAATGGTTCTTTAGCTTGGTTAACCGCTAACCTGAGAGGTTCCTACCAAATCTCCAGTACCTTGCAGATCAATGGTGGTATTGAGAATTTATTCGACAAGCACTACAGGCCATATTCTTCGGGAATTAGTGCTCCCGAAGAAATTTTATCATTGCATTAAGAGCTTCTTTTTGATTTACAAACCTTTTTCAGTTTACTTCCTGGAAGCGATCAGAAGTAGTTTATACCAAAGTCTTTTTAAATGGTATACTTACACCATTCTGCTCTTACATTTGTTCATATCGCCGAATCTTATCAATGTATAGCTTATGAAATCGGAAATTCCATTAATCCACAAAGATCTGCCACAAATCTTTTTGTTTCTCTAAATCACAAATTTTAAGTTAATAGGCTTATTTAGCATAAGAGCGAGTATTTTTACTTCAAAGTTAAAGAGGTAAATAACTTTCTAAGAATTCCGAAGAATCCACCCTTGAGTAAATTATTTCTTTTTAATTTTAAAACAGTTAAAAATGTATTAAAATTGAATGTCCTCAATTCCACAAACATGCGAAATACGATTTTCAACCAAAACCAAACGCTTAATGCTTTAATTTTTGGGATATTGATTCTATTGTGGTCCTGTGGAGGTTCCGGGTCAAGTCAAACATCTGATAGTTCAGAAAGTAATGAATTTGAATCAGCACAGGCTGAAGTTTTTCAACAGATTGATAAGGTGGTTCATGAATTACCACCTCCTTCAGAAGTTCCCCTGTTGTTGCAGCAAGTAGGAGCCGATTTTAATAGCGCTGTCACCAACGATATCTCCAAAGTAAGTTCTTATCAAACAAATGAAAAAGCGGCATTAAACCTGGGTATTTTCGCCACTGACGTTGGTTATTATGCTTCTTATGAACAAGTTCAAAATGCGCTGAAATACATGGAAGGTTGTCAAAATCTCGCGGACTACCTGGGTATTGCCTCCGCCTTTGACGTGAACCTCCTAAGGCGATTTGAGCAGAATATTGGTAATCGTGACTCTATGGCAGTTTTGGTTAATGAGGCTATGGAGCAAGCAGAGGCACAACTGGAAAACAATGACCGTACCACTATCGCCGCTCTTGCTCTTGCTGGCAGCTACATAGAAGGATTATATATTTCCACCCAAGTGGTTAAGAATTATCCCAACGATCTGCCTCCCGATGTAAGAAATTTGGTACTTGAACCTTTAATACGCTTAATCGCTGATCAGCAACGACCACTTCTTGATCTGATAGGTGTGCTAAACTCAATAGAGCACGATGAGGTTATTGAAGAAATGTCAAGAGAGATGGGAGCTTTAAGGTTCTACTTTGATGAAATAGGTGATCTTGAAGCAAAAATAAGTGAGAATCCTGCGGGTGTAGTTCTGGATGAAGGTCTCCTGAAAGGTGTGACTGATGAAGTGGAGCGCATAAGAAAAGAAATTATAAGCGTTTAAACTCATTCTGTTATTTTAGAAGGCATTGGATTAAGATTCGATGCCTTTTTTTATATTTAGGGACCAATGCCATTTTCAATACTACATTGCCTAACTAATCCCTAAACTATGAGTGAAGAATTATTAAAGGCCATAATCCAGCTACTCGCCATTGTTGCCAAAGAAGATCAGGTAACAGCAGATGAAAGGGACACTATTGAAAAGTTTCTTAGCGAAAATCTCAACAAGGAGGAAGTTCAAAAGTACCTCAAACTTTTTGACAAGTTAACTGCTGACATTGTTAAAAGTCCGTCAGATAATATTGACGAAAAGGCCGAAATCGACAGTATTACCAAAAATGTGAACCAAGAATTCACCACTCAGCAAAAGGTGGTGGTGATGCTGGTTCTCATGGAACTCATTATGGCAGATGCTATAATCACCAAAAGAGAGGATGTGTTACTTTATTACATTGGTAATGCTTTTAATGTTCCAAAAGATGAAATTGACCAAATAAAGAATTATGTAGTACATCACGACAAGGCAAACCTTTCATCATCAGACATCGTCGTCATCGATAATGGTGAGCACGATAAGCCACCAAAGAGCAAACATCTCAAAGCTAAAAACATGGATGGTTTTATAGCCATCCAGAGAATAAAATCTGCTGAGATTTACTTCATGAAATATATCGGCTCTACGGTGCTAACTCTTAATGGAATTCCCCTACAGCGAGATCAGAGCATTCAAATTCTTTCCCCAGGTAGCAGCATAAGAGGAAACAAAGTACGACCCATTTACTTTAGTGATATAGTCAGCACCTTCCGGGACGAGGCCATTGAGTCACCTATTAGCTTCACTTGCGAAAATGTCAACTTCAAATTCAAGAATGGTCACATAGGTTTAAGAAACATCAACATTGCAGAATCTGGTGGTAAAATAATAGGGCTAATGGGTGGTAGTGGGGCCGGTAAATCTACCCTCATGAATGTACTTAATGGGAATGAGACGCCTACCGAAGGTTCAGTCAGGATCAATGGTGTAGATATCCACAAGGACAAAAAGAAAATTGACGGGGTAATTGGGTACGTTCCCCAGGACGATCTTCTCATGGAGGACCTTACCGTTTTTCAAAACCTGTATTTTGCGGCGAAGCTTTGCTTTAATCACCTGAATTACGATGAAATTGAGGAGCTTGTAACCAAAACACTATCTAGCCTTGGACTATCAGAAACCCGCGACCTTAAAGTAGGCTCTCCCCTGGAAAAAACAATCAGTGGTGGACAGCGAAAGCGACTAAATATTGGATTGGAACTGCTGAGAGAGCCGGCAGTATTGTTCGTTGATGAACCGACCAGCGGCTTGTCTTCACGCGATTCTGAAAACATCATGGACCTGCTCAAGGAGCTCTCTTTGAAGGGCAAAATGATATTCGTAGTGATACATCAACCGTCGAGTGACATCTATAAGATGTTTGACAAAATGGTGATCCTTGATGTCGGTGGGTACCAAATCTATTATGGCAATCCTGTTGAAGCAGTTACTTACTTCAAGACAATTGTCAATATGATCGACAAAGAAGTCGGTTCATGTTTTGAATGTGGGAACGTCAACCCGGAACAAATCTTCAACATAATTGAGACCAAAGTGGTCAATGAATATGGAAAGTTCACTGATCAACGAAAAATATCTCCTGAAACCTGGAATGAATATTTTAACAAAAAAATCAAGGTACGGAAAGTTGAAGAACACTCTGAAAAACCGAAAGTATCTCTTCACATACCTAATAAAATCAAGCAGGCGGTCATATTTACGCTTCGGGACGTTAAATCAAAACTGAGTAATAAGCAGTACCTCACAATTAACTTGTTAGAAGCCCCTGTCCTGGCAGTTCTTCTTGCTTACATTGTAAGATACATACCTAGTGAAAATGACACTTATTGGTTTAGCGAGAATGAAAACATACCAGCATTTTTCTTTATCAGTATAATTGTCGCATTATTCATGGGTCTAACGGTCTCGGCAGAGGAAATCATTAAAGATCGAAAAATCCTCAAGCGTGAGTCATTTCTTAACCTTAGTAGATTGAGTTATGTATTCTCAAAACTGCTGATCTTATTTTCCTTATCCGCACTACAGACCATAATGTTTGTAGTGATTGGCAATTCTATTTTAGGAATTGAGAGCATGACCACCTCTTTTTGGGTCATACTTTTCTCTATTTCTTGTTTTGCCAATACATTGGGTTTGAATATTTCTTCCGCGTTCAATTCAGAGGTGTACAATGAAGGAAAAGAATTCCTTAGGGCCTTGAAAAAAGTCCATAGCAACAGATATAATAAAGCTTCTTCGGAAAAAGATGTTTTTATTTCCGGTATGAATCCTGAGGAGAAAATGAGTTTCGATCTTCAAAAGAAATTATATGAGAATGAGCAGATTCGCTTCTTTGTCCGCAATACAGGCGCAAGATCAAGGATAACTGAGGAGAATGGGGAACTAGTTCGAAAGATTTATCCCATTTATATGGATCCCATTCCTTCGAATCCCATTGATTTCAGAGAGCAGTTTTATTTCCCCAGTAAGCATTTCCTTGGTATTAATTATGATACCAAAAACTTTAACGTTATTATGATTTGGGTGCAATCAATTTTACTGATTGTTACACTTTATTTCGACATCTTCAGAAAGATTGTCGAAGGTTTTAGTTTTACCAAAATGAAGAAATAAGACTGGGAAGATGAGGCAATCCTTTTTAGTTCGTGCTCTGTAGCAGACCATGATAATAGGCTTTGATGCCAAAAGGGCCTTTTATAATTACAGAGGTATTGGCAGTTATTCAAGATCTATCATCAAAGGGCTGTGTCAACACTATGGGCAAAACGAATATCATTGTTATAGTCCGAAGATCAACGCACCCTTAGCTTTGGATCCTGAAGCTACAGCAATAGCTGTACACCTTGAACATCATCTCATCAATTCACTGTGGCGTACATTCGGAGTTTCAAACCATATTCGCAAAGACCATATTGACGTATTCCATGGCCTGTCAAATGAACTGCCATACGCCTCGTCAACTAAAACGAAGTTTGTTGTCACCATTCATGACCTACTCTTCATTAAACGCAAAAATGATTATCCTCTACTAGATCGTCAGATCTATAAAGCCAAAGTAGCGCATGCACTACAGAAAGCTGACGTGGTAGTTACAGTATCTAACAATACCAAAGTCGATTTATTGGAATCTTATAGTATAGAAGAAGATCGGATTCAAATAGTGGCGCCTATTTGTAATGATATTTTTTTTCAAGCCCACACAAAGAGTGAACAAGAGCGTTTTAGAGATGAAATGGGACTACCTGAGAACTTCTTACTTTTTGTTGGCGCCCTCACCGAAAACAAGAACTTATTCACTTTGCTTAGAGCATTGCAATTAGTGCCTGATCAAACATTAGTAATCGTTGGAGCGGGCCCGCTGAGGGGTCAACTCAATAAATTCATTGAAAATAAAAATCTGGTAGGGAGGGTTTTTTTTGTAAATGACAAAAATTACATTAATCAATATCAATTATCCATTTTGTATCAATCGGCAAGAGTCACGGTTATACCCTCTTATTATGAAGGATTTGGACTCCCAATTATTGAATCGCTTGCCTGTAAAACTCCGGTAATTTGTTCCGGGACTTCTGCACTTCCTGAAACATGTGGGCCTGGTGGCTTAGTCTTTAACCCGGAAGACCCTGAGGAATTGACCGGTGCAATTAAAAAACTGTTTGACGACAGTCAGCAACATGGACAGTTCGTTAATGCTGGCTACAATCATGCAATAGAGTTTCAATCTCACATAAAGTGCAAAGAGCTTATGGCCATCTATTCTGAATTGGTTAATTGATTTTATAATTTCAGTAACTTTTCAAGGTCTTAACCCGAAAAATTCATAGTAGACAATAAAAAACGGGCATAAATTGCTTATATTGAGATAGTTAGACAACAAAATAAGCAATTAATTTATGCCTGAATATAAGGAAAAAGATACCGTATTTTATCGAGGAAAACAAGCTTTTAAATTTGATTTTTCAGCATCAGCGATTAGCTCAGACGGAGCGATATTGTTAAGTGAAAAAGTAGAGAGAAAGACTGGTCTATTAAAAAGCTTCGCCGCACTGATTCCTGACTATCGAAACCCCTTTTTTATCGAATACACTTATGAAGAAATGCTTCGCCAACGGGTGTTTTTAATGATGCAGGGCTATCAGGATTGCAATGACGAACAAAAACTCTGAGAGGATCCGGTGATCCGTAAAGTACTAGATAGCGGATTATGTTCCCAGCCTACTTTAAGTCGATTTGAAAACAAGGCCGATCGGAGTCTGATCTACCAGATGAGTCAATGGTTTGTAGACCGTTATGTAGAGGAGTTGAAAGAGAAGACTGGTCAAATCATCATTGATGTAGATGGTACCGATGACCCTACTCATGGATCCCAACAACTCAGTTTGTATAATGGCTATTATGGACAGACTATGTACCATGAGTTGTTCTTTAAGGACGGGAACACCGGTCAGGTCATTTTACCAGTACTACGTCCGGGCAATTGTCACTCCAACAAATGGTTTGTGGCCTTATTGAAAAGGATTGTCATTAAAATCAGAAAAAAACTGCCCTCAGTAAAGATCCTTATTCGAGCGGATAGTGGCTTTTCAGGAGCATCTTTTTATCGGATAGCTAAGCAGTTTGACCTTCAATTTTGTTTAGGTATTAGTAGTAATGAAGTTTTAAAGACTTTTACCAAACAGACTATCATTGAAGTAAAAAAGGAATATGCTTCAAAAATCATCAAACATCAAGAGTTTGTTGGCCCGTTTACTTACCAGGCCAAAAGCTGGGATCGTTCTGAAAAGCTGTACGCCAAAGTGGAGTCTACCGGAAAAGGAATGAATGTCCGTTACTTTGTGAGCAACTTTGAAGCGATGACCGCTCAACAGATTTACTTTGATTTTTATGTCAAGCGAGGTGATGCCAGTGAAAATCGAATAAAGGAACTCAAAAACATGACTTATTCCGACCGGCTTTCCTGTCATCGCTACTGGCCAATTTCATGCGTTTAATCATCGCTACCCTCTGTTATGAAATGTTCCGGCAGATTAAATTATTAATTGCCAAAACAAAACACCACTTTGCTAAACGATGGCAAGTGGACAATATCCGGCTTTACCTGATGAAGGTTGGGGCGTGCCTGAAAGAAAGGAAAAGATCATTGACAATACAATTCTCAAGAGCCTTTAGATATCAATACCTGCTGGGCGATTTGCTTACGGTGAACTGACCGATCAGTTAAACAGTTTGGTTTAATCAAAAAAATGTTCTTCCATAAGAACACAATAGAGCTTTGACTGAAAATTGAAAAATTCTAACAAAAAAACGCTCTAATGTCCTTTGAAATCCAGAAACCTGGTTGATCTTCAAATTAATACATACACTCCAATCAAAAATAGTTAGCAACCCATTATTAATCCCAAAATTGGTGGCCTATGAATAATGCGGGTTAATCTCAGCGGTTCGATACTTATTATCCTCAAATATCAACTTTTCAGGAAATATCGAACCAATCAGTTTATACTTAATCTCAATTGGCGCTTGATTGAAATAGAATTTTAGATTAGTCAACAGAGTTAGACCAAACTCAGCATGCTTATCATAATTTGTATAAGTGTTGCTGATCTATGCAGTTCCTCCTCTTTCTGTTCAATTTCTTGCTTTATCATTTCTGAGATTCTGCCATAATCTTGATCGCTGAGTGTTCCAGAAATTAGCTTGTCGTCTGCCGTTTTTAAACGATCTTTTAATGACACAATTTTTCTTTGGAGTTAATTTATTTGCTTCTCCTTACTTCCCTCTTCCTGCTCATACACATCCTTCAAAATCAATGAGTACAATTCTTTTGCCTCTGGACTAATTTCTAAATTGTCGAGATACTAATCGAAATCTTCATTTGCACTGACAGCATTAATTCTTTCTTTACAGCCCCCCTTTTGACAATGGTAGTAAGGATATTTTCGACTTCTACCTTTGAACTACTCGCCGTTAAATTTGAACCGCAGCGACGACAAATGAGATGCCTACGAAGGGGAAATCTATCTGAGCATTTTGAAGGTTTAGGAAAATTCTTTCCTTTCTGATTGAGTATCTACTGAACTCTTTCAAAGGTTTCCTCATCAATTATAGAATCATGTAATCCATTTACTAATTCCTTTGGTTCATCTCTCCATTCATCAAATTATTATTTTACCGATATAAAAAGGATTTCTTAGTAAGTTTTGAAATTGCTGATAGAACATTTGAAACCTTCCGAAATAAGACATCTATAACAGTTACCATTTATATGTACGTACACGCCTAACTGGTCAACGGGTTATTATGCATAAAATAATCCAGGACGGTTAGAAAAGCCCATAGAACAAAAGAATAATAATTGCCACAGGAATAACCACCTTCAAAATAAACCGCCAATACCCACCAATGACAAAACCCCCTCCCTCTTTCGAAATATGCGCCCTCAATTTTTCAAACCCGATAACGTAGGCACCAAAAACGACAATCAACAGACCGCCGAGAGGTAACATAATTTTACTCGTTAAAAAATCCAGCAGTCCGAAAACAGTCAGTCCAAAAATGCGCATTGGATTCTCCGAATAGGAAAAAACGACAGGAATGGAGCCAATTGTGATGATAGCGAACACCAGCAGCAAAGCCTTTGAAGTGGGTAGTTTATACTTTTCGCTAATGCTATCTGATATGCCCTGTATGTTTGCCATGAGCGAAGTAAACCCACCCAAAAACAAGAGCAAAAAGAAAAGTGCCCCCAATACCTCTCCATACGCGAGTTGACCAAAAACGGAAGCCATGGTAATGAAAATCAAATCCGGACCTGAATCCGGGACCAAACCGAAGGTGAATAAGGCCGGAAAAATCATAAAGCCGGCCAAAACGGCAATAAAAGTGTCCAACAAAACCACCCAGGTGGTACTGAGTACCAGGTTTTCCTTTTCATCCGTGTAGCTGCCAAAAACAAAAGCCACAGTCATGGCGATGCCAACAGAGAAAAACAACTGACCCAAGGCACTCAAAATGACTTCGAGATTGATTTTGGAAAAATCGGGCAACAAATACCAGCGCAAACCCTCTCTTGCACCTTCCAAAGTGGAAGCCCATATCGCCAGACCCAGCATGAGCAAAACAAAAAGCAGCATCATCCATTTGGAAAAAAACTCCAGACCATTTTGCAATCCTCTGCTGACTACATAAGCTGCCGCGGCCATAATGCACACATTAATCGCTATGACCAACCCCAGGTTGGAGACAATATCGTCAAAATGCTCAGACAATTCCATCGTTTGCAAAACTGCAATATTCCCGGAAAGACATTCCCAAAAATAGATAGCGATCCATGCCATAATCATTACATAAAAGCACTGGATGAATATAGAAGTAGCCATGCCAAGCCAACCAAGTGCATTCCATCGAGATTGTCGGCTCAACTTTCCAAAACCCGTGAGTTGCCTGGCTTGCGACATTCGTCCCAGTGATAGCTCAATGAGCAAGAGGGGAATGCCGATCAGCGCCATGAGTCCTAAATAAACCAACAAAAAGGCACCACCGCCGCCTTCTCCGGTGATGTAAGGGAAACGCCAGATATTGCCGAGACCGACGGCAAAGGCGGAAGTGGTGATGATGAACGAAAGTCGGTTGGTCCAGCGGTTCTTCGTCATAATTGAAAAATTGATAATTTTGTGATTTTATCTCGCATCAAATATCGTTAACGATTATGAAATATCAATTTCACTATGTCCTATTGGCCATCCTGGTGCTAACTATTCTGATTATTGTCTCAAGGGTATTTTATGTAGCAAAGTTAAATCCGAGTGAGAGTTTGAGATATGAATAATGTGGAAGTGTGGCGGAGGTAGCCAGTGATGTATCCAAGACGTTTATGATACTGCTACCATCATTCAATGTGTTTCGATACCGTCACGGGGACCCCGCAGGGCAGCCTTGTAACTCTGTGTTACATCACTGCACTAACTGTCGCTTTCCAACAATCCTTATTCAGGGTCTTTTTGCACCCTCATCCCCTCCATGAATTCTACGTCATTTATATCCAAAAGATCGACGTACGGCTTCAGTTCGTAGATTTTGGCTGAATATTCCTTGAACTGGTTCGATAATAAGACAATGTGGGAGAATGGGAATAATCTCCAAATTATCTAGGGGGTTTGTGCCACTCCAACTGCATTTCGATTATAGATGGTAGATTGGTAAAAATCAAAAGGTCCTGAAAATGTCAAGCGTAACACATCCCTACTAAGTTCGTCAATACGAACTTCATCAGTTCTGGGTGTCCACGACATTAAAATAGTATCACCATCCTCTGTTAGCTTCCAAGTCCCGGCAGGTCCAATGCCATCTTGCCGCA
Source organism: Cyclobacteriaceae bacterium (assembly GCA_963664285.2). Classification (GTDB taxonomy): domain Bacteria; phylum Bacteroidota; class Bacteroidia; order Cytophagales; family Cyclobacteriaceae; genus JAJCYL01. The sequence goes on along the minus strand of CAXXNX010000042.1, from coordinate 45,735 downwards.
GAATTTTTCTATAAATATTTATTACATTTCATCCTTGAATTTATAATACTCAAACTATAATACTACGGAACGATACATGCTAAAACTGCTTTTATTGTTAGTTCTGCCTGCGATGCTCTTGATGTTTACCGCCTGTGGTGACCATGATGACGATGATGTTGGTGAGAATGATCTTATTGGTACCTGAACTTCCACAGGTGCAACTTTGGAGTTTACTATTGATGGCCAAGACTTGGTTCAATTTTTAGCAGATACATTTGGGCTAAGTGATACTGAAGTACAACCGTTTACTGATGTTTTTGAAACTGAATTTCCAGGAGGTTTTGAAGGTACTATTACGTTTGAGGCGGATGGCAGGTATAGTGCAAGTTTCGATGGAGAACAAGATAGTGGTGAATGGACCCTAAATGGTAGCATAATGACATTAATCTCTATCATGCCAGGCGAGGGCCCGGTAATGCTTACAGTTATAACATTAAATTCCAGTTCATTGGTAGTTCAACTTCGTGAGACAGAAAGTTTCCTTCACCTCTTATTTCATTTAAGTAATCACTTTAGCGGAGATTTCGACGATTACGATACGAATGAGGAGCTTTCTATTATCGTCGTATCAACCTTCAGCAAGCAATAAATGGTTTTGGGCAGGATTTTCCTTATTTGAGTTCTCCTCTCATAGGGATTTTTAGAATTTCTACCGCTTTTGCTGTACTGGTCAATTCTTCGAGTAAGACAATTTGCCTCCAACGTAGGTTTTTTCAACCGTGATGTCTTTTATGGTTTCGGGAGGAACGTCATTAGGGTCTGAAGAAAGGATTACAAAATCTGCGAGTTTACCCACTGATATTGAACCTTTAACATCGTCCTCGAAAGATGCATAGGCACTTCCCATTGTCCATATTCGGATGGCTTCTCCGACAGAAACCTTTTGCTCAGCACCATAGACTTTTCCTTCCGCTGTAGTTCTTGTAACCATGCTCTGAATTCTCAGCATTGGAAATGCTTCACTAACATTTGAATCAGAATTACCGGCAACAACAATGCCCATTTCAATGGCTGATTTATTTGGATGCATCATGCTCCATCTTGCAGGACCGTAGTCCTCCATCTTGTCACCATGATCATAAATGTAAGAGTGTAAAGCCAAGATAACACCTAACTTATTTACCCTGGCAAGAATTTTCATATTTGAAACACTGCAATGTTCTATCCGGTGCCGGTGGTTATCGCGCGGGAGTTTTTGAAGGGCCTGCTCAATAGCATCCAATACCATATCAATCTCACGATCACCATTGGCATGACAAGCCAATTGATAGCCCGCCTGATGGATTTCAAAAACAAGACTATCAAGTTCCGCCTGCGATCTTGCCGGTGGTATTCCATAATAATCTTTATTTCCAGTCTCGGGATTGATCTTATCATAAGGTTCATACAACCAACATGTTCTACCCGAAAGGGAATTGCCGTGATAGATTTTTATCGCCCCGATCCAAAGCCATTCATTGCCGAATCCCCTGTGTAAATGAAGTGCTTTCATACGGCTGATATCTCTTTCACCAAACATGGCATAAATCCTTACTTTTTGCTGATTTCTGCTAATCAATTCCTGATAATAAGGCATTCGTAAACTGTTATTCCCGGCATCACCAACACTTGTAATTCCCTTGCTCAGGTAATCGTTAAAACATGAAATATATCCCACCAGTTTTTCATCTTCAGTTGGTGACTGTGGAACAGGGTTTCCTCTAAACACGATGCCCTTGGCTTTCTCCCGTAACACGCCATTTGGCCGACCATCTTTTTCACGATCAAATGCACCTCCGGGAGGATCCGGTGTCTGTCTGGTTATTTTGGCATTCTTTAGTGCCAGCGTATTCACAACAGCAATATGCCCACTTGAATGAGAGATGCTGATAATGTGTTCGGTTGATGACTGATCAAGGTCATGCCTGGTAGGATGGCGACCTAACTTGGTATCCTGATACCGACTACCAATGATCCATAGCCCGTGAGGTGTGATCTTTGCTTTTTCTTTCAGCACCTCAATTAACTCCTCCATTGATCGAACATTTTTCGGACTTAAATCAACCCTGCTGTATATCGAACTGTCCGGGTACTTTGGAATGGGATGTAAGTGTGCATCAATAAACCCTGGTGTAATAGTTTTCCCCCGGACATCAATGATTTTAGTTTTTTTGCCAATCAATTTTTTAATTTCGGCACTTGTTCCCACGGCAGAAAACTTATTACCGATAATTGCAAATGCTGCTGCTTGTGAATCGTTTGTATCAACGGTAATAACGTTGGCATTCGTTACTACCATATCGGCAATAATCGATTCATCTGCGGGAGTACAGGCGATCATGCATCCAAACAGGTACATGATGATTGGGGTGCGTAGTTCTTTCATCGTTTATAAAAACTATTAATTAAAATGGGGGCAGTTGCTGAATATTTAGAACCGATATGATTTTCATGTCAATAATTGTAATTAACATTGGTTTTTGGACAAACCTGCCTTTGCGCCTTGCCGCTACTTCTTTGATAGGTAGGACTACTGTTCCAATCTTTAACACAATTCATTCTATTTACTACTCCGAATATACCTGAATTAGTGATCATCAACATTCCTGCCTTTTACCAATCATGCTTTGCATTTCGAATCAGGGCGTATCCCAAGAAGATCACCGAGTCTTCCGAGCATATTACATGATCATTTCATAATTTGACTTCCCAAATTTGGAAAATATCGACGATTCTTGCAATTGAAGGGCTATTTTTAGTGGCTTGTTAACTAAACACGTAAAAGCTTGTCACAGTACAATTTATACCATAGCAACACAATTTATACCATAGCAACCTCATTCTACTTTACAAATTCTATTCTCTCCCTGTAGAATTTCAAAGACATCTAAAAGGTTGACTTCAACTGGTTAATACAATAACTGAAGTGATTTGAAAGTCTTTGAGAAAGCATTAGAAAAGTTGATTTGAGCATTGATCAATTATTAGTAAATTTCGTAGTCCTAATTATGAAATGATCATGTAATATGCAGGTGCCACGCATCTACTGGAGAACGGTACAGTTTTACGGTATATTCAATCATTATTAGGGCATAACTCAAGCAGAACTACTGAAATTTACACCATGTTACCACAGGTAGTTTTAAAAAGATTAAAATTCCATTAGATTAAGACAGAAGGCATATAAATGGACGTTATGTTTGTTTAGCCAAATGTTACCTGTCAGCATAAAAACGGATGGAATCTAATTTACTGACTTCAGAAGAAATCAATCATATTCTTGAACAAGTAAGGATCCATTGTTGCATTTGCCTTATGTTCTAATGAGGACTGGGAAATACAGAACAGATATTATCAGAATTTCTCCCAAAAAGAAAATGATCATGATCAAGGGAGACGATTTCTCAGGATTTGCACATATTCAAAAGCGACATAACCATTACAAAAGAAATTATACTCCAATAGGGGAACAAACATTCATACCAACAAGCAAATTTCATAGTAAATCGAGATCACTACCAGATTGTATTGAGCTCGCTGACCTTTTATATTCCCCAGAACACCTAAATGAAAGACGGAATAAACAACCTGAGGTATTTGAAGTCTATCAGGGTGATTACACTTTTGAAAAAAGTAACTTATGTTCTAGTAGTCTATAAAGGGACTAGAATAATACACACCATTTATCCATTCGAAAAGAGGAAGAAATCAACCAAATTTCTTCGCGGCAATTATTGGGCACAGCATCAGCCAGATGGAACAGTGATGGCTTTTGTTCCATATTATAATTCAGAGGGTACCAAAAAGTATGCCGTTAATGTAATTTATGATCAAGATAAAAATTTAGAACAGTGGTTGCTTCTCGTTATCAAGAATAGCAAACCAGAACATATCTATGATATCGGAAAAGGAGAGCTAAACGTAAACAGCATGGATCAACTCCACAAGAGAATTAACGGTCTTGATTTTATGGATTTTTCGAAAATTGAGAAACTTTTAAGCGATATTGACAAGGGTAAGATATAGCCGCCAGGTAACAGACACTAAGCTCCATCGGCTAAAGTGATTATTTGCAAAGGCACTTGATAACCGATACTTTTGAAATTTACGAAAGGCTAAGCTGCCAAGAGCTTAGCTGTATCGTTACCCTTTATTGGATACTAGTGGCATTCCCTTCCCAGTTGGCTTAGAATAAAAAGAGAAATTGGAACTATTCTGCAAACCAGGATCTAAATTTCAACTCATTCTTAATCCCTTTTCACCCAGGCGGGTGAGCCGGAAAATAACGGCGGATGAGGGACAGAGCCGTGTTGCCAGCCGATGATGGCCTTGCGGGCCGAGGGCAGTGTGCGGGCCGTGGGTTATTGATTTTCCAAAGGCTTTTTTGTTTCGTTTTTTGGCCTCAAAAAATGAAAAGAAACTAAATAGGATCTGAACTGAGAATACAATGAGAAGAGTGAATAACAAAAAGGGTAGCATCATGCATGACAGCATCAAAAAGGCAGCACTAGGACTCCGTTATTTTCAACAGATTGGCTACTTTTGATTAAGCCGATGTAGTAGCGTACGCTGCATGCATTGGGCGTTATTGGTAGCCAGGTACGTTAAAGGCACATAGTTTACACTTTTAAAGGGACATAGTTTACACATTTTAAGGAGTGATTTGTGATAAAACACAAATTGATATGCCTTGGAAAAATGTAACGACTATGGAACAAAGAGTAGAATTTATCTGCGAATGGTTAACCGGAAAGTATACCATCACCGAATTAAGTAAAGCCTTTGGAGTATCCCGTCCTACCGCCTACAGACTCATTAATCGGTATGAAACCCGAGGCATTAACGGGATTCGAGATCAATCATCAGCTCCCAGGAATCATCCCAATCGAACCAAAGAATATGTGGAAGAAAAGATACTGAAATTGAAGGGTAAATACCCTCGTTGGGGAGCCAAAAAATTACACCGACTATTGTTTAACCATTGTAACGTTGAGGACATCCCATCGGTGGTTACTGTACACAATATTCTGTCTAAGAATGGTTTGGTATGTCCACAAAAGCGACTGCGAAGGGTCAAGCCAACATATCCTATTTTCGATCCCCATCATTGCAATGAAGTCTGGTCTGCTGACTACAAGGGAAAGTTCCTAATGGGCAATAGAATCTACTGCCATCCATTGACCATAGCTGACTCTAAAAGTCGCTTCCTGTTCACTGCAAAGGCTATGTACAAAGAAGACTACAAATCAGCTAAAAATGAGTTTAAAAGGGTTTTTCGCAAATACGGACTACCCCAACAGGTCCACACCGACAATGGTGTTCCCTTTGGTTTTGTAACAGCTATTCAACGTTACTCCAGGCTTTCATACTGGTTCATTGACTTGGGAATTTTACCTGTATTTTCTGACCCTGCCCACCCTGAACAAAATGGCAGGCATGAACGCATGCATCGCGATTTAAAGGCAGCTTGTGCTGTCCCTTCAGCATTTGACCTGAAGTCCCAACAGCGCAAACTCAATCAATTTGTCAAAGAGTACAATTACGAACGTCCACATGAGGCGCTCGAAATGGAGACACCTGGTAAAATACACGACTTTTCTACAAGACCATTTCCGGAAAAGATAAAGCCATATGACTATCCTTCTTACATGAAGGTGATGAATGTAACTCAAAACGGTAATGTGAGGTGGAAGTCTTATTTCTGGGTTTACATGACTAAGAGGGCTAATCGGTAGACAGGTGGCTGCTGTGGAGCTTGGTAATGGTATTTGGAAGGTGTTTTATAGGAATGTATTTTTAGGATATTTCAATGAAAAAGAATTAAGGAAGAAACAACAATCAACAAGGCTCAGCTTAAATCTAGTGTAAAGCATGTGCCTTTAACTTTGTAAACTACCTCCCTTAACGAACACCATTAAAAAACACCATGAACTATGAGCAATATTACTGTAAAATTCAATCGCTGGAAATCAATAGCCAAATCCACTGGGTCGAATTTAATAAATACCAGGATGGACTCAATAACATACTTGACTTAACAATTAACCAAACATTTAATACTAAACCGAAACGAAATGAATTATTTAAAAATAGCTTTCATATTACTATGCATTGCGGCAATTACTAGTTGCATGGAAAAGAAATCGGTTTCAGAGCAACAATTAGCAAAGCGATGGATCAAGGGAAACCTCCACACCCATTCTTATTGGAGTGACGGGGATGAATTCCCTGAAGTGATCGTGGATTGGTATAAATCAAATGATTATCAATTTATCGCATTGTCTGATCATAACATCCTGGCAGAAGGTGATAAATGGGTAGTAATTTCGGAAGATTCCATTTATCAAAATGCTTTTAAAAACTATCTCGACAATTATGGCCCTGATTGGGTTAATCACAGAATAGATTCAGGACGGATTCATGTCAAACTAAAAACCTACGAGGAGTACAGGGGACGTTTTGAAGAGGAAGGGAAGTTCCTGATTATTCAATCTGAAGAGATCACTGACGGGTTTCAAAATAATCCCGTGCATATGAATGTGACCAACATTCAAGAAAAAATTAACCCCCAAGGAGGCAATAGTATATTGGAAGTTCTTCAAAACAACCTCGATGAAGTGATCAAGCAAAGAGAAGAAACGGGTATACCTATGATTCCACATGTCAACCACCCAAACTATCAATATGCAGTAAGTCTTTATGATATGATCGCCCTGAGAGGCGAAAGGTTTTTTGAAGTATACAATGGTCATCCTTTGGTTCATAACTTAGGGGACTCTGCCCACATGTCAACAGAAGAAATGTGGGACCTTATCAATATCTCTTATCTAGAAAATAATCAGCCATTAATATACGGTCTTGCAACTGACGATTCCCACAATTACCATGTTAAGGGTAGTAAGTGGAGTAATGCTGGTAGAGGTTGGATCATGGTACAGACCGATTCACTTACACCGGCATCATTGATAGCTGCGATGGAGACAGGTCAGTTCTACGCTACCAGTGGAGTTATACTCAAAGGATTGGAGTTTGATAAGAATAAATTGTCCGTGGAAGTAGCACAAGAAACCGGAATTACATACACAATATCATTCATCGGATGCAGAACAGGGCAATCAGGGCCTGAAGAGTTTAAGTCTATGGAAGGAACCAAGGCCAATATTGAATTAACAGATGATATCCTTTTTGTGAGATGCAAAATTACCTCATCGAAACTACATAGTAACCCTATAGAAAATATATTGTATGAAATGGCGTGGACACAGCCAGTACTCGGAAATCATTAATTAATAATAGTATTTATAAAATTAATTTTTTGAAGTAGGCATTTAATAAATACAAATCATTTTATAAGGACAAGGCTTATGATTCACCATTCTGTCCAACAGATTATCAAATATTCCACCTTTCATCTGACTGCGGTTAAACCTATAACAATATTGGTCAATGTATGCCTGAAGGTTATCTACGGAATGATGGATACCTCTAAGCCAGGCCTTGAACATCATAATTGTCCTGTGTAAGTCTGGGAAGTTCTTACCCTTCTTTCCACTGTCGGTTTGAACCAGGAGGCTGTATTTATTTTTTAAGGGCATGTATCCCCTCCACTTATCGGTTTTGATATTAGCCCGACAGGATATATGATCTTCGAAAAAAGGCTTTAGCTGCCTGGTACCTGCATTGTCAATTATCCTGGCATACATTCGGCTAACTCCTCTGCCTTTCTTCTCAATTGCAACTAAAACCTGCCTTTTTCGGTTATTCTGACGCCCTACAACACCTTCTTCCTGTTCTCCTACTACCGTTTCATCGACTTCTACTTTGCCCATTAGCGGGTATTTGCCACTGCTGGCCATTGCTTTCATAACCTTGTGTTGGAACAGCCAGCAGGTTTTTTGGCGCAACCCCAGTTTTCGGCTCAGTTCAGTAGAAGCAATTCCTTTTTTATTTGTACTCATGTAGTAAACAATATAAAAAGCCTTTAAAAGTGGGAATTTAACCTTGTGGAATAGGGTGCTACTAGTGGGAGTAGCCTGATACTTGCATTTAGTGCATTGCCGTGTATGCTGCAGCTTCCCACCGCAATACCGGTCATGGCCACACCTCTCACATTTAAACCCTTTGGGCCATTTCAATTCGGCCAGGTATTCTTGGCAACTGTCGTTATCGGGGAATTTCTCCTGAAACTCGAAAAGTGTTAGACTTTCATACTTTTTCTCCATATCTTGAAATTTAACTTTTACTCTTAATTGATATTAATATACTGAATATCAGTGACTTAACAAAGTATTTCAAGCTGTTTTTAGAGTCAAAATCATTATTTATTATATGCCTACTTCAATTAATTTTTTTTATCTCTCTCTATTTATCACAACTTAATTAACTATGATATGGGAAGAAGATATCACGACCACCAACAATCTGCTTCCTCTGTAATCAAGTAATTTAGTTGCCATAATCTCCGTGTTTTGTACTATCTACTTCACGAGGATTATTACATGGATACTAAAAAAGCATTAAAACGCTTTTTAGCCAGGAAATTGTACGAAATTCACAAATTCCCCAATAATGTTAAGCTGAGATCAACTAATAAGTGCAATTGAAGGATGAAAAAGCCTGAGCAGTGCAATCTTTGGATTGCAAAATGTCAAAAAACTACACACATCTCAGTATTGATCAAAGGTATCAAATTGAAGCATTATTGAAAACAGGAGCTACTCAAAAGGAGATTGCCTGTATCGTTCATTTTCACCCGTCTACGATCTCACGTGAGCTTAAGCGAAATGTGGGTTCAAGAGGTAGGGGAGCTGGTGTCTATCGAACAGCAAATGCACAAAGGAGGACCAATCTTCGTCATCAAGAAAAGCCAAAAAGAGTGATTTTCACCAAACCCATGAAAGACTGGATAGTTAACCGGCTCCAAGAAGATAGATGGAGTCCTGAATTGATCAGCCATCAGGGAAAGAAAACGAGAGAATGTCCACTTAGCCATGAATGGATTTACCAATGGATATGGGAATGTAAGCACACCAACCGCCAGGAGAACCAAGAATACAAACAACTATACACATATCTAAAACATGGCAAACGAAGGCGCAAACGAGGAAACAGAAAAGATCGTAGAGGTATTATCCCGAATAGGGTATCAATTGAACAGCGACCCCAGATCATTAACAAAAGGGAACGATTGGGAGATATAGAAGTCGATTTAATGATGGGTAAAAACCACAAAGGCTCTTTGTTGGTGATGACAGACCGAGCAAGTCTTTTTACCAGAATCAGAAAGATGCACAGTAAAAATGCCGATCAAATGGCCGAAGCTATTGTGGAGGAACTCTCTCAGGATAAACACAAACTGGAAACACTCACTTTTGATAATGATATGGCATTTTCTAAACATGAGTTGATTGCTCAATCCCTTGATGTGGATGCCTATTTCACTCGTCCCTATACTAGTCAGGATAAAGGGACAGTTGAAAATAGGATTGGGGTAATCAGAAGGTTTTATCCTAAGAAAACAGATATTAGATTTGTTACAGAGGAGCAAATCAAAGTTGTTGAAAACAAAATCAATGAACGCCCTGTTAGAAAATTTAATTACCTAAACGCAAAGCAAGTGCTACAAAGGAAAATTGCACTTATTACTTGAACTTACATAAGGTCAAAATAATTTATGCCAACGATTGCTTTTCAGTTAGTCATTCTGGCAGCCACTCTCCACGCAGTATGGAACTTTGCCACCAAAAAAATAGCCGGTGATCTTGCTGTCATTTGGAACGGTTTGGTGATGGCATGTATCACATTAACACCGTTCATATTTTTTCTTGCGCCAGATCAAATGGCATTTCAGAAAGTGTATCCGCATATTATTGCATCAGGAGTAACTCATGCCGTTTATTTTTTCGCCCTCGCAAAAGCATACGAGTATGGAGAAATTTCAGTAGTTTATCCTATCGCTCGAGGGAGTGGGATAGCTGGGACAGCTATTGCAGCGTTTTTGTTACTTCAAGAAACCATTAGCCCAATAGGTGTAATTGGAATCTTAGCGATCAGTGTTGGCATCTTTTTGCTTGGGCTCAAAAATGGCCATCAGAAACACGGCATACTGTTTGCACTTCTCGTTGGCTTAATGATTATTAGCTACTCAATAGTAGACAAACTAGCAGTGGAAATATCCCATCCCCTGTTCTACATATACGGATTTACAGTTTTGAGCACCCTACTATTAGCTCCATACGTGATGGCCAAAAAACGGCATGAATTATCAGAGGCTTGGAGGAGTAAGAAAAGATATTCATTCACAATTGGTTTGGGTTCAATGGGCACATATCTTATCATCCTATTTGTATTCCAAATGGCACAAGTCAGTTATGTAGTAGCTGCAAGAGAGCTTGCCGTGGCGATCGGTGCCTTACTAGGTTTCATCTTTCTAAAAGAACATCTCACCGCAAGAAAAGCAATCGGAATTATTGCTGTCGTGGCAGGCATGATCCTCATCAAAATGGCATAAATTATTTTGATGTTTTAGTCCATCCCTCCAATGTTTTGCGAGGAATGGACAACTCTTCAGCGGTTTTCACGACATCATTAGAATTTCTTTCCAAGCATACAAAAATCCTGCAATTTATTCGTCCGAATATCTTTTGTGTGACATCTGGTTTAATTTTGATTTTCTGAATTTCTCTTATTTGATATTTTCTTCAATTGTTTAAAATGTAAGTTCAAGTAATAAGTGCAATTTTCCTTTGTAGCACTTGCTTTGCGTTTAGGTAATTAAATTTTCTAACAGGGCGTTCATTGATTTTGTTTTCAACAACTTTGATTTGCTCCTCTGTAACAAATCTAATATCTGTTTTCTTAGGATAAAACCTTCTGATTACCCCAATCCTATTTTCAACTGTCCCTTTATCCTGACTAGTATAGGGACGAGTGAAATAGGCATCCACATCAAGGGATTGAGCAATCAACTCATGTTTAGAAAATGCCATATCATTATCAAAAGTGAGTGTTTCCAGTTTGTGTTTATCCTGAGAGAGTTCCTCCACAATAGCTTCGGCCATTTGATCGGCATTTTTACTGTGCATCTTTCTGATTCTGGTAAAAAGACTTGCTCGGTCTGTCATCACCAACAAAGAGCCTTTGTGGTTTTTACCCATCATTAAATCGACTTCTATATCTCCCAATCGTTCCCTTTTGTTAATGATCTGGGGTCGCTGTTCAATTGATACCCTATTCGGGATAATACCTCTACGATCTTTTCTGTTTCCTCGTTTGCGCCTTCGTTTGCCATGTTTTAGATATGTGTATAGTTGTTTGTATTCTTGGTTCTCCTGGTGGTTGGTGTGCTTACATTCCCATATCCATTGGTAAATCCATTCATGGCTAAGTGGACATTCTCTCGTTTTCTTTCCCTGATGGCTGATCAATTCAGGACTCCATCTATCTTCTTGGAGCCGGTTAACTATCCAGTCTTTCATGGGTTTGGTGAAAATCACTCTTTTTGGCTTTTCTTGATGACGAAGATTGGTCCTCCTTTGTGCATTTGCTGTTCGATAGACACCAGCTCCCCTACCTCTTGAACCCACATTTCGCTTAAGCTCACGTGAGATCGTAGACGGGTGAAAATGAACGATACAGGCAATCTCCTTTTGAGTAGCTCCTGTTTTCAATAATGCTTCAATTTGATACCTTTGATCAATACTGAGATGTGTGTAGTTTTTTGACATTTTGCAATCCAAAGATTGCACTGCTCAGGCTTTTGAAGGATGAAAAAGCCCTTAAAAGCTTTTTCATCCTTCAATTGCACTTATTAGTTGATCTCAGCAAACACACTTCAATCAATTCATTAACTAATTCCCGACGCTCCCAATCAGAATTTGACATACAGAATTGATTACATTTATTACAAGGGGAAAAGTTAGAAGATGTAGATTCGGACATGCATTTCAAGTATAAAGGAATTTGGCCAAGTGATCATCCGGTAGTGACCATCACCATTTCAATAAAATAAGAAAGCAGATGAAAAAAATTGTTTCATTTACCCTGGCAATGCTGATTGCCAAAACTATCACGGTAGCTCAAATCGATGCAAACGATGAAAAATTGGACTGGTGGGGCGATATTGACGGGTTTATCAATCAACAAGACAAAATCACCCTCAGTTTTGTAAATGAAGCGCTGGAAAAATACCCTCCATCTATTGATGAGCCATTGGAACGCAGGATGGCAATGCTGATGTTGGATGGTGTTTTGCATGAAGAGCAGGCAGCACACAGATCTGCAGTTCAAAAGTTTTTACATGAAAGGATCATGTTAGCTGTAAGTGAAATAAAGCAAACAAACGTAAAAGAAGGGGCTATGATCTGGAAACTCTACAATCATGGTTTTATTATCCGCACTGCTAGTGTCACTTTTGGTTTCGACCTGGTTCGTGCGCACTCTGCCAAAGCGGAGCGCTTTACCATAGCGGACGATTTGATGCAGCAAATAGTAGATCAATGTGATGCCTTATTTATCAGTCACAGGCATAGGGATCATGGAGATGAGTGGGTAGCTCAATCATTTATTGACCAAAACAAACCTGTTGTTGCCCCACCTGAAGTTTGGCAGGATAAGCCAATTCATAAGAAAATCACACATCTTAAAAGAGAGGTACATACCTTTCAAGAGTTGAACATACAAAATGGCAAACAAAACTTAGCAGTAGTTAATTATCCCGGACATCAGGGGAGTAATATTGAGAATAATGTGCCTTTGGTTTTTACACCCGAGGGAATGTCTTTCACTCAAACAGGTGACCAATCAGGGCCGGTCAGCGACTGGGATTGGATAGATCAGGTAGGAGACCATAACCGGGTGGACGTTCTATTCCCCAACTGTTGGACGACAGATATCCAGAGAATGGTTAAAGGTTTTCAGCCACAACTTGTTATGACTGGCCATGAAAATGAAATGGGGCATACCATCGACCATAGGGAATCTAATTGGCTTACATACACCAGGTTGAAAGGATCCCTAGTGCCTTCTATTTTAATGACCTGGGGGGAATCTTATCATTATATCCCGAAAAAGTGACGAACAAGAATTTGTATATGAGATCTGGTAATGGAAAAAGGCAGGAAGTAATAGTAATTGGTGCAGGAACTATTGCTTTGCCATCACTTACTATTTAGCCAAAAATGACATTAATGTAAAGCAACCGACGGTCAGTGCCTTATTGAAATTACACAGCGTTTAAGTATCCGGCAGGTTACCGGTTTAGGATTGGTCAACATCAGCCGAAAACACAGCGGGGATAGTACCAACCGAGGACCACTTCATAGTGGGTCCACTGTGTTTGTAACCTAATTGTTAGATGTTGAAAAAATCTTCCTGCCTGCTATCGAATTTTGCCAAAGAAGAAAAATTTTGTCCACGAAACTTGAATACATGCTTGGTAAGATACTTAAAACGTTTTGGCAAAAAAGTTAATCTACAATCGCCTGATAAACCAGCGTCTGTAACTCACGACTGTGATTGAGATGGTAGTAAGGGAGTATTTGTAGCATTTGGATGATGATCAATTCCTCTTTCGGGTCTATTCGAAAGTAAGTACCTGCCGCACCGGTCCAGCCATACGCTCCTCCAGAACCCAGGTTTTGGAACCTGGCTAGGTCTTTGGTGACAGAAAAGCCAAGGCCAAAACCTTCTGCCAGTCTGGGATCATAATTGAATCCACCACTAAATTCGATTCCTTGAGTATGGCTGATAGTCATCAGTTCAATAGTCTTTGGGCTTAACAATCTTACTCCATCAAGTTCACCCCCATTGAGCAGCATTTGGCAAAACCTCAGGTAATCATAAGTGGTTGATACCAATCCTCCTCCACCGGTGAAAAGTGTAACCTCTTTTATAAATTTGCTGGTCGCAGGATCATCCTGGACTTGCAGGTTGCCATCATCACCCTGCTTGTAACACGTAGTTAACCTCTTCCACTTGCTTTCAGGAACTTCAAAAAAAGTGTCGGTGAGTTTAACCCGAAAAATTCATAGTAGACAATAAAAAACGGGCATAAATTGCTTATATTGAGATAGTTAGACAACAAAATAAGCAATTAATTTATGCCTGAATATAAGGAAAAAGATACCGTATTTTATCGAGGAAAACAAGCTTTTAAATTTGATTTTTCAGCATCAGCGATTAGCTCAGACGGAGCGATATTGTTAAGTGAAAAAGTAGAGAGAAAGACTGGTCTATTAAAAAGCTTCGCCGCACTGATTCCTGACTATCGAAACCCCTTTTTTATCGAATACACTTATGAAGAAATGCTTCGCCAACGGGTGTTTTTAATGATGCAGGGCTATCAGGATTGCAATGACGAACAAAAACTCCGAGAGGATCCGGTGATCCGTAAAGTACTAGATAGCGGATTATGTTCCCAGCCTACTTTAAGTCGATTTGAAAACAAGGCCGATCGGAGTCTGATCTACCAGATGAGTCAATGGTTTGTAGACCGTTATGTAGAGGAGTTGAAAGAGAAGACTGGTCAAATCATCATTGATGTAGATGGTACCGATGACCCTACTCATGGATCCCAACAACTCAGTTTGTATAATGGCTATTATGGACAGACTATGTACCATGAGTTGTTCTTTAAGGACGGGAACACCGGTCAGGTCATTTTACCAGTACTACGTCCGGGCAATTGTCACTCCAACAAATGGTTTGTGGCCTTATTGAAAAGGATTGTCATTAAAATCAGAAAAAAACTGCCCTCAGTAAAGATCCTTATTCGAGCGGATAGTGGCTTTTCAGGAGCATCTTTTTATCGGATAGCTAAGCAGTTTGACCTTCAATTTTGTTTAGGTATTAGTAGTAATGAAGTTTTAAAGACTTTTACCAAACAGACTATCATTGAAGTAAAAAAGGAATATGCTTCAAAAATCATCAAACATCAAGAGTTTGTTGGCCCGTTTACTTACCAGGCCAAAAGCTGGGATCGTTCTGAAAAGCTGTACGCCAAAGTGGAGTCTACCGGAAAAGGAATGAATGTCCGTTACTTTGTGAGCAACTTTGAAGCGATGACCGCTCAACAGATTTACTTTGATTTTTATGTCAAGCGAGGTGATGCCAGTGAAAATCGAATAAAGGAACTCAAAAACATGACTTATTCCGACCGGCTTTCCTGTCATCGCTACTGGGCCAATTTCATGCGTTTAATCATCGCTACCCTCTGTTATGAAATGTTCCGGCAGATTAAATTATTAATTGCCAAAACAAAACACCACTTTGCTAAACGATGGCAAGTGGACAATATCCGGCTTTACCTGATGAAGGTTGGGGCGTGCCTGAAAGAAAGGAAAAGATCATTGACAATACAATTCTCAAGAGCCTTTAGATATCAATACCTGCTGGGCGATTTGCTTACGGTGAACTGACCGATCAGTTAAACAGTTTGGTTTAATCAAAAAAATGTTCTTCCATAAGAACACAATAGAGCTTTGACTGAAAATTGAAAAATTCTAACAAAAAAACGCTCTAATGTCCTTTGAAATCCAGAAACCTGGTTGATCTTCAAATTAATACATACACTCCAATCAAAAATAGTTAGTGTCTCTAAGAAAACAGCGAGTTTTAGGTCGTATTAAAATATTGCTTAAAATGGAACAATGAAAAAATCACTCACCTTGCTGACTAATAAAGGGTGACTTTGCTTTTATTCATTGTTTTTGATGGTTTTTGATAAAAATAGCCGGGTTTAGCCTGACCAGGACGCACTTCTGCCAGTGCCTAATCCTTATTAAACAGCTAAAAGGTGATTAAGCTGCTTGTTTCTGGCAATTGGCTTGCTGCTGGGCGGCCAGACGGTCAGCCTGGAGTTTACGCCCGATCTTGTGAAGGTTGTAGGCAGTAATGGCCAACCCGATGTAGCTATTGAAAGTTTTGCGGGTACGGTTCGGGCATCGGTCCAATCCCCGGTGTTCCAGCTCATTAATGTTGGATTCGATAGCAGAATGCTTGTTTTTCAACCTTTTGAAGGCTGGCGCTGATTCGATGGCTTTTTCTTCTTTGTTTAACCTACCCTTTTTAGGCATGATCACTTCTGGGATGAAGGTTTGCAGAGTTGCTTTATCCTCTTTATCGGAAAACCCCTTGTCGGTGCTCAGGCTTTGGATGGGGTATTTCTCAGCGATACGCCGGGCAATTGATAGGGTAAGTTGGTTGTCGGTTTGTTTTTCAGCTATTTGCCAGTCTATGAGTAAATGGTATTGATCCGAAGTGATGGCCAGATTCTTACCGATCTCCACATTGGGGTGCAGTTTGCCTTCTTTGATCATTTCGGCATAAGGTTGAAAGATGGAAAAGACTTTTTCGGCATGAGGAATGGTCTCTGCTCTGATCAACCGCCTGTCGAGCAACTCGATGTGCTTTTCCAACATCTCAAGATAATAGGTCAATGCCATCAGGGCTGCGAACTCCTCGATAGAGTTTCCCTGATGTTTTTCCAACATTTGGCCCACTTTCTTGCTCAAAGCATGGGCTTTAGTCAGATAGGAAGTGGCAGCCTGCTCTACCCGCTCCTCTTTGTTTTTTCCTCCTGAGCCGGTGGTCCTGCCCACGCTGCGCATCAGCCTTTTGAGGGATCTGCGCCAATCCCCGGACTTACGCCAGCCAGTAAAATACCTTTTTGAGACCAATAAATCAGCTACATCTATACACTTTCTGGCACTGTCCCATAGCAGGTTGTAGTCGGTAGGAAAGTGGGTGTCGGTTTCTACCACGAAACTATCGGTCTTGCAACGCAAGGCAACTTCCTCCCCTCCGGTTTTTCCTTTTTTTTTAAACACCTGGTGACCTGCTGCTACGATTACATCATTGATGCCGATGAGCAGTTCATCGTCCAGCAAGGTCACATTGTCATAAATGTTCTGGTACTTATACTGTTTGCCCACAGAGTAGTCGGTAGGTAGCACCCCCATAATGCCCCGTACCAACGTGTCGTAATTGGAGATATGGTGTAACTCATCGTAAGAGATGTTCATGCACAGGCGCACCTGGGCCAATACGAAGACCTCCCACAGACTCATACCCTCACGGCCCGTCTTTTTCTTTCCCTCAATGAGTTTGGAAGAAAGTAATTCAAAAATACGCTGGTTCCATTCAGGTTGGACATAGATATATTGAAGGGCGGCTGCCAGGGCAGCTAAGTGGCTTTTAGTTTTCACCGGAGCCTCTACTTGCTCGATGGGTGTGCATCTCAGGGTAAGTTGGGGCTGGAAGGATTTCCTCATGGTTTGTATTTATATCGGTTATATGCAATATAATGATTAATCCTGATAAACCAACCGAAAAAATCGTTTCTTTTCTACACTGAATGAACAAAAAAAGGACAGGGATTTTACTCCCCGACAGACCAAAAAGCCTGCGAATCTCAAAGTGAATTCTTTGGGGTTTTTGAATGGAAAACCTTCAAATGGCCAATTAACAGGCTACAACGCAACTGTTCTTGATAATATTTGTGAATTTGATAATTCTACTGAATCAGATTCGAGAATAATTCAGCGCTGATTTGATGGAAAAAATACGAATATGATGGATAATCAGCATATTAGCCTGTTTTCATACAGACACTAGTTAGCAACCCATTATTAATCCCAAAATTGGTGGCCTATGAATAATGCGGGTTAAGCGGTTGAAAAATTCTGTTGTTGAAAAACTGATCCAATGGCTGACCAGATATCACCTCGACGATATATCCCAAAATAGTAGTTGATATGCTATATCGCCATTTTTCTCCCGGTTGGTAGTACAAGGGAAGCGCTGAAACTTTCTGCATGTATTCCTCGAGGTTTACAGCTGATCCTAATTTTGCATTTCGATAAAGAGAATCTACAATACCTCCACCCCATCCATAACCGAACCCAGAAGTATGCCTAAGTAGGTCAAGTACCATCATTTCATTATTGACAGGAGAAGTATTTCCTGATTCATCCATCACAACCATGTCGTAAAATGAAGGAATATACTTGGAGACAGGATCATCGAGTTGCACCTTACCCTCTTCAAATAGCATCATAAGTGCAACTGAAGTAAATGGCTTGGTCATGGAATAGATTCTAAAAATTGAGCCATTATCCAGTTTGGTTTTTTTAACTATGTCGGCATAACCTAGTGATTCGAAATGTACTGTCTTGCCTTTGCAATACACCAGTGTTTGCATGCCAGCTATTTTGCCTTTATCAACATAAGTCTGGAAATGTGAGGCGATTCTTGACAACCTTTTTTCGGACATACCAACCTCATTAGGTTGTGATTTCGTTATCGTTTGTCCTGATGTATAAAAGGCAGTGGAGGATAGAAAGAGTAATAAGAGTAATTTATTCATTCGGCTAAAATTTATTTGATATACTCTTTGCATAATATTGAGAATTATTCGATTTTCTAAAGTAGTTGTAACCATTAAAATTCCTGGAGACTTTTTTTAGCTTACGCTCTTTTAAACTTTATAATTACGTTACATTCTAGTATACTACCGCTTAAGGTCAATGTATTACTCGAAACATCCCACATAAAAGTAGTACAGTCCGGAATTCCATTTTCACAAATGGTTAGAATACTGCCTGATATGGTATAAGTACCTGTCTCAGTCTCATTAAATGTACTTTCGATTGTGGTAATAGTAAAGCGCCATCAATTGTAAAAGTGGCAACAATGCAGGGGTCATCACATGTTATCGTCTCGTCATTTCTTGGATCAAAACACCCTGATATAACAAATTCAAATCCATTCCAGGTATCAACAATAAAAATAGCATTGGGACCGTCGTCGTCGTCACCACCACAACTGGCGAATATTAAGACAGACAAAGGTAGAACAAGTAACATGGGTAATTTTCGCATTGTATTTTCCATAGTATACAGTTTTGATTGAGTAAATGACAAACTCATTACTGATCCCAGAATTAGGTCACATAATTTAAGAAATAATTTGATATGATGCTTCCCATGAGATTCTTTGGGAGGGGGTCGAAAGTATGAAGTCACTGAAGGACTACAGGGATCTAGCTTATCGCCTATTGCTTCATAAACCCATAATGAATGTCTATAAAGATCTTGGGGCTTCCCTCCTTGATTTGTTTTAGCGGAGATGAGTTTGAATGCATTAGAAGGTTTGTCAATGCTATAAATTAAGAGTTTTACAAGTTAGAAGAGTCTTTAGAGAAATTGAGATTATTGATGACGAAAAACAACGAGCAGAATATCCTGAGTGTTCTGTGTGGGACGCACCATTTGAATAGTCTTCTAAAGGTATGAAATATTCCTGGCTGCTGAAAGTTAACCTCATCAAAGGCTGGTTAACACACTCCCCACAATTCTTTGCCCATGGTGGCCAGTTTTCCGGCTATTTTTGCTCTCCATTATAATCTATGGTGGTTTGTCCATTTTCAGCTTTCCATGACATACCAATCTCCGCCCTTATATTGCCAATTTTACTGTCCTGACGAATGGCTACCACCATGCCTTGATTATCTATGGGGAGACAGACTATACAATTAATTGCAGTACGGAATTACCATTAGCGCAGAGAATTAAGTTTGATTTATAGATCTACAGCTTCTGAATGAGATTAGTATTAGGATATACTATCAACTCATTTGCTAAAAATGATGTGCTGCTTGGCTGGTTTACCTTATCCACGTAAATCCAACGGGCAGTAACGCTTTCCGTTTTAAGGCTCAGTTCCAGATAGCCATGGTCACGTAGATTAGCATATTTCAAATGGGGATTTAAAGGCTCCCCAATTATTCTGTCTTCATGAATTTTTACAGAATCAGTTGGTTGTCTTTCATTGGCATTAGCTGCATTTATACTGGCAGTGCCAAACTCTATAGCTACAGCCCCATTTGTTTGGTAATCATCGAATGGATCTTCAGTCACCTCAAACGCCCAAGACGAATGTGTATCACCAGTAATAAATATGATATTGTCTAAATCCTTTTCTTTAATGTAGTTAATTAGTTGTAAGCGTTCGGCTGGATAGCCATCCCAGGAATCCATATTGAGTTTTAAAACTGGAGAGTAACCCCTGTTTAAATAACTGAATATTACTTGGTTTCCAATTAGTTTCCATTGGGCCTCAGATGACACTAATCTTGTCTTGAACCAGTCCAATTGCTCAGACCCTAACATACTGCGAGTCGTGTCTGAAATTGCAGGATGATCAACGCTATCTACAGGAGCTGTTCTGCCTGCGATCCGCTCATCCAACATGATAATCTCCGCAAGGTTTCCATAATCGATGGAACGGTATAATCGGGAGCTTTCTCTGATGGGTAACCATTCATAATACGCTTGCCGTGCCGCATTCTTTCGTGAATCGAAATCACCTTCTTCTGGTTGATGATTTTGAGCTCCGGTCTTAAACGTATTGTTCGCAATTTCATGATCATCCCAAATTGTTATAAAAGGATGGCTTTGATGCACCGCTCTCAAATCATTGTCTAGTCTATACTGTGCATAGCGTGTTCTGTAATCCTGGATCGAAACTATTTCGTGAGGTGGTTCATGAAATCGACCGGTTGATGAGTCTCCATAGTGACCAATTTCATATTCATAAATGTAGTCACCCAAGTGAATGACTGCATCTAAATCATTGCGTTCGGCGATTCGGGCATAGGTATTGAAAAAACCCTGTTCGTAATTGCTGCATGATACTATAGCAAATTTTAAACTATCAGCAACAGCTGAAGCAGTTTTTGTTCTGCCAATGGGTGAAAAGAAGCCTCCCTGCTCAAACCTATAATAATATGTTGTCCCCGCTTCTAAACCATTAACATCAACTTTTATAGTATAATCTCTTGAAGGTGTGGTTTCAAAATTTCCCGAATTTACTATCTCATTAAAATTTCTATCAGAGGACATTTTCCACTCACCTTTAATCATTTCCAGAGAATCTTCGGGAGTAATTTTTGTCCAGATTATAATTGCATTTGTCAATGGATCTCCTGAGGCAACGCCATGATAAAAGGGCTTTAAACTGTCATCAAAATACCTCTCAAGTGGATTTTCAACAAAGCTTTTATTTTCACTTTCTGTTCTTTCACTTGCGCAAGCTATCAGAACTAAGAAGTAAACGAAATTTTTATTCATAAGACAGACATGGTCATACGAAGCTACTTGTTCGCTATAAACAATGCAATTTAAATTGTTAGAATCAATCAGTAAAAATGTCGAGACCAAACCAAGGTGGAGGCGGCAACACTACCGGTAGTTCCTCCTCAAATAGTGGCGAATTGGGATTTAACCAAGGTTTAGTGGTCAAACCAAATGGCACGAACCAAGATGCTACCGGGTAAGGGCCATATATAAGGGGGTGCAACACAAGATTGCACCGGCCCAGTGTATAAAACTTCCAAATTTGGCAGCTTCGAACCATTCCGGGGGTGGGCCGACTGTCTAAAGATTCCCAATTAGGTCGATATTGTATCTGGTTGATACATCGGGTAGTTAACCCAATTAGTAAAATTGATAGGAGCACTTTATACCTTAAAATAGTCGACAGGTTAAATTGATGAGAGTCCTGGTATACCATTCGGAATAATTGGGAATAATTTAAATTTTCAAAGACCTACGGATCTTCCTTTAAAGGGCGCCTCAAAAGCTTCAATAAAGCCTCTATCCTGAAGGGTGATGAAGCATGTTTTGCCATCCTTGCCCCCGAAAGCGATATTGGAAGGTTTTTCTCCTTTTAATTTTATTTCCATAAGCAAGTCACCTGCAGGAGATACAACTGCGACCGTCCCCTTCCCATGTCTTGTTATATATAGATTTCCATTTTCGTCGCATCTCATGCCGTCCATACCATAATCCTCGAATTTTATAAGAAGTCTCTTACTGCTTATTTCTCCTTCGGAACTTAAATCGTATACCCACACATTGCGTTGGACAGATTCGTTCACGTAAAGCATTCCATCCCCGAGGGCCACCTCTATTCCATTAGTCGTTCCCATTTCGGATTCCAATAAATCAACAGAACCGTCTGTATTAATTCTCCAAAGTTGACCCGTTTCTTCTGCCCAATTGGGATCACTGGCAAATAGTGTCCCGCTTGAACTAATGGCTAGATCATTCAGTTGATTCATACTGTCCTCATGAGCGTATACTGAGACCTCTCCATTAACAGGATCAACCTTGAGTACATTATGATTAATATAATCAGCAACAAACATATCACCGGCTTGATTGAATCGTATCCCATTCCCGAAACTACCGTTAGGCAAGGAGTCGATTAGAAGATCAAACTGCCAGACTCCAAATCAACACGACCGATGTTTCCGTTTTTACCGGCATTCACAAAATATAGAACCCCATTCTTACTAACCGCCGGACCTTCCATGCCACTAGGTCCGCTCCCCACTTTTACAAAATCTTTAGCATCAGGAACTTCTGTTATTTCCTTATTTTGTCTTTGTGACGAACATGACCACATAAGCATTGCAGCAACAATAAAAGACCAGATTTTGGCACTTGAAGTCGACATCCTAAATAATTGTGATAACAAAATGGGTGGGATAACCTGTAGATTATCCACCTTACAATTTATAGCCGGTTGATTAACTTTGCAATATTTCCTTTATTCGAGTAGCCACAATTCTCTCCTCTCCCTTGTTCATCATCCAGGTTGTAATATCTACAGACTCCTTTCCTCCGACAGTCTCAATTGACGGATGGCCATCCCTTAACGCTTGTCTCACCTCATCAGGAGTCATTTTGATTTTATTTTGATCCCATTTGATGCGCAACGATGGAACATGATTTGCTATGCCGGGAACATGAATTTCAGTTTCAACTCCTGAAACTAACTTTGCACTATCGCTGATCAAATTGATCTGACCCTCCCACAATTTCCAATCAGCGTCATGATCTCTCGAAAGATAGTCCTCGACGGTAAGAAGCATGGCCAGGATTTCCTCTTTATTGACCTTCATACCTCTGCCCACAGTGTCACCGCGAGGCGGAGCGCTTAGTCTGGCGGCGGCAATCAAGTCTTTGCGTCCCAGAAGCAAACCACAACTTTGAGGGCCTCGCAATCCCTTTCCTCCAGAGAAGCAGACCAAGTCAAATCCCATGTCCGTATATTTCCACAAATTCTCTACGGGAGGAACATCAGCAGCACAATCGTTCATCATCGGAATGCTATACTTCTTGCCAACTTCTATGAATTCCTTGTATTGTATTTTGCCCTTGAAATTGTGAGCGTTTAGGAACCACAACATAGCAGTTTTGTCATTAATAGCCTTTTCTAGTTCTTTCTTAGTTTCTATCTGGATAATCTTAATACCGGTATTTTTAATGGCATGGGCATAACCAATTGTGTGATCTTTTTGCAAGATCACTTCAGATTTCATTCCCGTTAGATCATAGGGAATCCGAGCCGCTTTCTCTGGATCAAGGCCGGTTAGAACACCAGCGGTTCCCAAAGTTATCGCCGAGAAAGCACCAGCCGTAACTGTTGCAGCCTCACATCCAATTAACTCGGCCAGCCTCTCCCCAACTTTATCCTGAATCTCATCCAGGGCAACATACTGTGAGGTTGTATAATTATACGCGTCTACTGCTTGTTCCCGTATTAAGCAACCGGTTAAAGCAGTGTATGTACCGGCCGCATTAATATAGGTGCGTAAGCCGAGTTCCCTTGTAGTAGTCCCGGCGCGGTCCGGGAAGTGCTTTTGCGATCGGACTGGCCAAAGATTCGGTACCTAATAATCCACCTACTATTGGCAGTGCCGATAATTGTTTGATTAATTTTCTTCTGTTCATGACAATATGCCGTTTTGTATTGAAAACCGCCCTACTTTAAGGCAGCTATACAGTCGATTTCAACTAATGAGTCACCAGGCACCCCTCCAT
This sequence comes from Cyclobacteriaceae bacterium, assembly GCA_963664285.2. Classification (GTDB taxonomy): domain Bacteria; phylum Bacteroidota; class Bacteroidia; order Cytophagales; family Cyclobacteriaceae; genus JAJCYL01. The sequence continues at coordinate 21,826 of CAXXNX010000042.1, read as the reverse complement.
AAGTAGCTACTGTGGTTCTAACCGGGGGACTGTCACCAAAACGGCCTCTATAGACTTCATTCATTTTAGTGTAGTCTTCGAGGTCGTGTAAATAGACATTTACTTTCAGGACTTTATCCATGGAAGAACCATTCTCTTTCAACGCTTTCTCTATTTCATTAAGCACATGATCAGTATGTGCGGTAATATCGCCATCGAAATGTGCCCCTTTACCAGCGATGAATAATAGGTCTCCATATTTAACGGCGCCTGAAAACAGCGGCTTATCCTGATGCGTGACAATTTCACCGGTGACAATTTTTTCTTTTTCGGTAGCGGGGCGAGCAGTTGCTGTAGCAACACCAAAACCAAAAGTTGCTGCAAGTGCGGCCCCCATTTTTTTGAAGGCGGATCTTCGATTATCTGAATTTTTCATGTCGTATGTTTTTTAAGGTTATCAATATTTTACCATGTTCTGTTTTTGAGAAGCTCCTGAATCTGTTCCCGCGGAACAGGCAGTTCATCTATATGATCAGTTAACCATTGAGAAAAGTCCTTTTCTATCTCATCAGTCCATTTATTATCTATCTGACCCGGGAGTATATTTACCCTCTATCAAACGGGAGATGCCGAACAAATCACGAAGGCGAACTACTTCTGATGTGACTACCACCTTTTCTGCCAGATGTGCAGGAACGAAGATGACTCCTTCTTTTTTTGCTATAACAATATCACCAGGTAATACAGTAGCCGCACCCATTCGAATTGGCACATTAAGACCAGAAAGCATCACCTCTGTTAAAAATGAAGGATGCCATCCTTTTACAAAGGCATTAAATCCTTCAATCTCCGATAATCCTTCCAGATCTCTGCTTGAAGCATTGAATACCACGCCATTCCCGGATTTGGAATAAATTGCATTTCCAAGATTATCACCAATCAGAGTACCATCAACAATTTTTCCAAAAGCATCTGCTACATAAACATCACCTTTAGAAAGCATATCAATTGGCCAGGAGTTGGTGTTACCTATCCTTCCATCTTCTTTTCCTTTCTTTTTTATCTGGTCGGACACATCTGGTCGGTTAGGCATATATTGAGCTGTTAGTGCTCTACCTACTACAGCTACGTCGTTATGGAGTGGTTGCCAATTGCCTTCAAATTGGTTGTGGTATCCTTCTCCACGAAGTACCCCCCAAGCCTCTTCTACGGTCACGGTTTTCATGCGCTCCAAAATGTCATCGGATACTCGGGGATGACCGTCAGCAAACCGTTCTCCTTCCCACTGAAATGTGAGGAATACCATTTGCTCTTTGGAGATAGTCTGACCAATTGATGTATTTAGTAAAATGGCAACAATCATCGATAAAAATATGTACCGTTTAATCATGGGTGTAAATTTTAATATCCTTCTATTTCTTTCTCTATTTTTTTGAATTCAAATTCCTCAGTTTCAACAGGTTTCTCCCGCCACCAGGTAGCTAATGAGGATCCTGAGATGTTCATCCATGGTCCGAAAACAGCCGGTGCCAATCCTACGGTGGCTACTTTACCCATTTCAAGGGCGATACCGGAGGCCAATCCTCCATTTTGCATTCCCACTTCCAACGCTATAGTTCGGCAATCCTGCTCTGACATCCGAAAAAGGCGACAGACCCAATATCCCAAAAAGTACCCGGCGGAATTATGAAGTATCGCTGCCAGAATAAGAATGAAACCAATGTTCAATAAACTATCCCTTCCCGTTGCTGTAATTATGGTAATTATCACTGCTATTCCGGCCATTGAAACGATGGGCATGGCTTTATCCAGCCATTCTGCTTTACCATGAAAGAAGTGGTTGAAAATCAAGCCCGCTACAATGGGCAGAATTACAATTTTGACAATGCTCCACATCATGTCTAAAAAATCAATGGGTATAAACTGACCGGCCAAAACCTGCATAAGGAATGGCGTGAGTATAGGGGCTAATAAAGTAGCACAAGCAGTTAAGGTTACAGATAAGGCAAGGTTTGCTTTCGCGATATACGACATTACATTAGAAGCTAACCCACTGGGCGAAGCGCCGATCAAAATTACCCCAGCGGCAATTTCAGGCGCAAAACCGAACAAAGTTGCCAATGTGAAACCAACGATAGGCATTATTGTAAACTGGCAAATCAAACCAATACCTACAGCTTTGGGCATTTTTATAACACCAACAAAGTCTTTTACGCTCATTGCAGTTCCCATACCAAACATGATCAGTTGCAATAAGGGAACAATCAGAATTGAAAGTTTAAAATCACCCCAATAAGTGAAGTATTCAGGATAAAATAGTGAAGCGGAAACAGACGAGAATATAATTACTGTATAAGAAAAACTCTTGAGGAAATTATGCCCCCGGAAACCTATGGCTAATGCCATCAGGCATATTATGACTACCGAACCAACTTCAGCCCTATATCCAATAGCCAGCATTGCGAGCAATGTCAGAAAACAGATACCGGCTAGTATTAACCCGCATTATTCATAGGCCACCAATTTTGGGATTAATAATGGGTTGCTAACTATTTTTGATTGGAGTGTATGTATTAATTTGAAGATCAACCAGGTTTCTGGATTTCAAAGGACATTAGAGCGTTTTTTTGTTAGAATTTTTCAATTTTCAGTCAAAGCTCTATTGTGTTCTTATGGAAGAACATTTTTTTGATTAAATCAAACTGTTTAACTGATCGGTCAGTTCACCGTAAGCAAATCGCCCAGCAGGTATTGATATCTAAAGGCTCTTGAGAATTGTATTGTCAATGATCTTTTCCTTTCTTTCAGGCACGCCCCAACCTTCATCAGGTAAAGCCGGATATTGTCCACTTGCCATCGTTTAGCAAAGTGGTGTTTTGTTTTGGCAATTAATAATTTAATCTGCCGGAACATTTCATAACAGAGGGTAGCGATGATTAAACGCATGAAATTGGCCCAGTAGCGATGACAGGAAAGCCGGTCGGAATAAGTCATGTTTTTGAGTTCCTTTATTCGATTTTCACTGGCATCACCTCGCTTGACATAAAAATCAAAGTAAATCTGTTGAGCGGTCATCGCTTCAAAGTTGCTCACAAAGTAACGGACATTCATTCCTTTTCCGGTAGACTCCACTTTGGCGTACAGCTTTTCAGAACGATCCCAGCTTTTGGCCTGGTAAGTAAACGGGCCAACAAACTCTTGATGTTTGATGATTTTTGAAGCATATTCCTTTTTTACTTCAATGATAGTCTATTTGGTAAAAGTCTTTAAAACTTCATTACTACTAATACCTAAACAAAATTGAAGGTCAAACTGCTTAGCTATCCGATAAAAAGATGCTCCTGAAAAGCCACTATCCGCTCGAATAAGGATCTTTACTGAGGGCAGTTTTTTTCTGATTTTAATGACAATCCTTTTCAATAAGGCCACAAACCATTTGTTGGAGTGACAATTGCCCGGACGTAGTACTGGTAAAATGACCTGACCGGTGTTCCCGTCCTTAAAGAACAACTCATGGTACATAGTCTGTCCATAATAGCCATTATACAAACTGAGTTGTTGGGATCCATGAGTAGGGTCATCGGTACCATCTACATCAATGATGATTTGACCAGTCTTCTCTTTCAACTCCTCTACATAACGGTCTACAAACCATTGACTCATCTGGTAGATCAGACTCCGATCGGCCTTGTTTTCAAATCGACTTAAAGTAGGCTGGGAACATAATCCGCTATCTAGTACTTTACGGATCACCGGATCCTCTCGGAGTTTTTGTTCGTCATTGCAATCCTGATAGCCCTGCATCATTAAAAACACCCGTTGGCGAAGCATTTCTTCATAAGTGTATTCGATAAAAAAGGGGTTTCGATAGTCAGGAATCAGTGCGGCGAAGCTTTTTAATAGACCAGTCTTTCTCTCTACTTTTTCACTTAACAATATCGCTCCGTCTGAGCTAATCGCTGATGCTGAAAAATCAAATTTAAAAGCTTGTTTTCCTCGATAAAATACGGTATCTTTTTCCTTATATTCAGGCATAAATTAATTGCTTATTTTGTTGTCTAACTATCTCAATATAAGCAATTTATGCCTGTTTTTTATTGTCTACTATGAATTTTTCGGGTTAAGGTATATTTATAGGTTAACTTCATTATAGATCAAGTTGGCCTTCTGTCATTCATTCCACATTGGACTAGTTATACCGTTTAAATCATAGACTACTTCTCCTTCTAGTATTGTTAATTCACACACTAGTTTTTTCGTACCCTTCATTCTCTTTTTTTGCACGTCCACAAAACCATAATCTTCTTCCAAAACTCTAAATATTGAGATGTCAGCAACTGCACCTCCTGTTAAATGACCTAACTCTGTTCTTTTTATAACCTACGCAGGAGACCAGGTTGAAGCCGTAATTACTTCCTGCAGTGACATTCCCATATTCAAAAACTTGGACATTACATTGGCCATGTTCTTCATTCCTCCATTCATACTACTTACATGCAAATCGGTACTTATGACATTGGGTTTGAACCCCTGTTCTAAGGCGGGAATGGCCTGCTTAAACACAAAACTCCCTCCACCATGGCCAACGTCGAAAATCACTCCTCTTTGCCTGGCCTTAACTACATAAGGTTCGAGTTTCCCATCTGCATTGACTACGGGAAAACGACCTCGCACATGAGCAAAAGTGTGGGTGAGAATATCTCCTGGCCTCAATTTTTCCATTAGTAATTTTTCCAATGATAACTCGGGGATCACTCCTCCGAAATCGACCATTACGGGGATGTCTGCCATTTTACCAGCGGCTACAAGACGGTCCACAGGATCCCATTCCGGACCAGCATAATGAGCCACTTTCACACCAACCACAACATCCGGGTAGCGCTGTGCCGTTAGGGCGGTTAATTTGGCATTCATATCTCTCATATCCTGCTCCCTGGCATCACCTTTCATACCAACCCCAACAATATTCAGGAATGCAAAGATCCTGGTTTTAGCACGATCTATGGTTTGAGCCTTGAAGTTGTCAAAATTCCTCCAGCCGGAACTACCAACATCCACTATGGTGGTTACTCCAGCTCTGAAAGTGAAGATCAATAACATGTCCGTCCTTTATAAGCAGGTCATAATTCTGACCCAGTAAGTCGAACGACACTATCAGAAAACAAAATAGAAAAAGGCTTGCGGTGTTTTGATATCTGGTTTTCATAATCTTACGGTTTCCATTCTGGCCTCGAGATTCCATTAAGGTCCCAGACTATATCACCCTCACTAAGGGTCAATTCGGCTATGAGTTTTCCATCCCCTTTTATTTTCCATCCCCTTACATCGGTGTACCCAAAATCACCGTTTTCTAGTTTAAAAACAGCAATATCTGCTACCGCTCCAACAGTTAAATGTCCGAGGTCCTGTTTTTTAATGAATTTAGCTGGGGTCCAGGTTGAAGCCTCAACAACTTCCTGGATAGTGAGACCCATATTCAGGAACTTTGACATGACATTGGCCTGGTCTTTCATACCGCCATTCATACTACCAGTATAAAAATCAGTGCTGATTGTGGTAGGTTTCAATCCTTGTTTAATTGCCGGGATCGCCTGTTCGAATAAAAAGCTGCCTCCACCGTGTCCGACATCAAAGATGATCCCCCTGTCCCGTGCTTTTAAAACAAACGGTCGCAGTTTACCTTTTTCATCCACAATTGGTACACGGCCATTCACATGAGAATAGGTATGAGTGAAAATATCACCCGGCCTCAGTTTTTCCATAAATAATGTCTCAATAGAAAGTTCCGGATCACTACCTCCGAAATCAACCATGATAGGAATATCCGCCAATCGGCCGGCTTCAACCGCAATTTCGGTTGGTTCCCACTCCTCTCCACGATAGTGAGCAAGTTTTACTCCCACTATGTACTCCGAAAACTGCCTGGCAACCATAGCTGTAAGTTTAGCATCCATGTCATCAACATTTTGCTCAATAGCACCACCTTTCATTCCGGAACCTACAATATTCAAAAAGGAAAGAACTCTCGTTTTTGAGTTATCAATTGTTTGTTCCTTGAATGTTCTGAAATTCCGCCATCCGGCGCCACCAACATCAACCACTGTTGTCACACCAGTCCGGAATGTGAAACCATCAGGGGGCAGGGCAGTAAAACTGTTACTGAGGTAAGCATCAGCTTCAGTGCCGAAGAAATTATGGGAATGAATGTCCAGTAAACCAGGGATCACATATAATCCTGAAACATCGACTAACAATTCCGCATTGTTTACATCAATATTCGCGGCTACCTGGGATATTTTACCATCAGTGATAGCTACGTCCATTAGAGTGTTAATATTATTCTTCGGGTCAATCACATGACCGCCTTTGAGAAGAATGTCTATTTCCTGGGCCTTTAATGAAGAAACAAACAGTGCTATGAACAATATGAAAATGTGCTTCATTTGGAGGTTTGGTTTAGGTATAAACTGGTATCTCAGGTCTTTAATCACATTTAATTGGAGTCTCGTACCTCCCGGACTTCTTCTTCACTCACTGCATCAGCCTTATCACCGAATTCTTGACGAATATAGGTGAGAATATTAGCTATGTCGTTATCCTTTAAGAATCCATGTTGGGGCATCACCTCATTGTAGGTAACATCATTTACCTGAATTTCTCCCTCCAGGCCATTTAATATGATACTGATCAGTCTTTTCTTATCACCACTCACCCATTCGGTTCCCGTAAGTGGAGGCCATCGTCCCCGGGCTCCCCTACCGTCGTTTTGATGGCATATTCCGCAGTAGTTGTAATAAAGGTTCTTACCCAACATGGTACTCTCCTTCCTTAAGTTATCCTTTTCTACATCAGGAGTTTTTATATGAGGTAGCTTTTCGCGCTCTTCCATTACAAGCAATTGATCTGACCCAAACTCTTCTTTGCTGCCGGCATAATGAATTTTCCAGATTTTACCCTTTTCTGTCTCACTGAGATACAAAGATCCGTCAGGCCCCATGGCAATACCCATCGGGCGATAAACGGCATCGCTTACATTGACGATAGTATCCACTACCGCGAAACCGTCGGCAAAGACTTCCCAATCACCATTTAGAGATCCATTTTGAAATGGAACAAAGGCTACAAAATATCCTGACTGCGGATAGGGAGCTCTATTGGTAGAACCGTGAAGCGCTACAAAAGCACCGTTTTTGTACCTCTCAGGAAATTGATCCCCTGTATAAAATAACAATCCATTGGGAGCCCAGTGTCCGGGAAACCCTAAAATTGGGTCATCATACTCTGCACACCTCCCTACTATATTCCCATCCCCGCCATATTCAGGAGCGAGCACTTTTTCTCCTTTTATCTGATCATGGTAACAATAAGGCCATCCGAAATGCGTATCCTTTTCAACCTTCAAGAATTCCTCGGACGGAAGTAATGCGCTTTGCCAGGGTGAAAATATTTTGGGGAATAACCTTAGGAGATCATCTCTGCCATGCATGACGAGATACAGATTATCGTCATCATTATTCCAATCTATAGCCACTACACTACGAATGCCTGACGCATATTTTTCACCATCTTTCTGTGCCATACCTATTCTGTTCGGAGGAAATTTCCAAACACCCCCATGTGCTTTAAGCTGGGGGCACGGGTCCATCCCTGGAGCCTCGGGTGTCCTCTTCGGGTCCTGACAGGCATTAGATGGAGCCCCAAAAGGCACGTACATATTACCTTCTTTATCGAAAGAGACCGGTTTACCAATATGTTCGTGATTACCATGGGCGTGATCATCTTTCAAGACCAATTCAATTGGGCTTTCAGGAATCATTTTTCCTAGTGTCAATTTATGCCGATAAACTTCGAGATTGGTGCTAAAATAAAGGTATCCATTATGGATCCTCATCGCGGTTTGGTAGCCTCCACCATCAGTTTTTTCATAAATTCCGAATTTCTTGACAACATCCATTCTACCGTCACCATCAGTATCTCTCAAAACAGCACAACCACCCTTTTCATCTGGGTAGCTGAGTTTTACATAGAGATCCTTGTTCTCGTTCACTGCTATTTCCCTGGCCTTACCACCTATACTATCAACTACCACAACAGCTTCAAAACCATGAGGCAGGAAAAGACCTCTGCTTTGATTTGGCACTGTGAAGCCTGTTCTGTCCGAAACACCGCATTGACACAAAAAAAGGAACCAAATCAAGGAAGGGTATATTGTAATTTGTCCAAATTTCATTTCAGGATCATCAAATAATTTAGCATATTCATGATGTATTTCACACAATCACATCGGGTACATGAAAATTTCAATAAAGATTTATTTACAATACCTGTAGTTAATCCAAATAGACAGATTGATTATGTTTTGACTCGCCCAGCAAAGAAGTGGCATATCGTTAATATCGAAGTGATTGATGAACCTATGGCTTCAGACCATCTCCCCATACTTATGACTTTAGAACTGCTTCCATAACAATGATTTAACAAAGTTAACTGACAAACATTTCAAAGTCTTATGAATGATTTAAACTAGATAAATCCACTAAAAGAAATGCAGATAAAAAAATAGGTGATATCGTAGTAAAATCAAGGATTGTAACCCACTTTAACCTTTAAGTAAATTGATATCGGACTGCCCCGAAACCGCCTACTTTTCATATACTTACCCTTACCTTTAATAGCTAAAAATAAATTTGAAACAATTAATTTCATGAGAAAATTTCAAAATTTACCCCTTTATGGATGTTTTATATTATTCTTTTCCTGTCAATCACCAATGAAAAAATCAGGCGATTTTAAATTATTGCCATTGCCGCAGCAGTTTGAAATCGAGGGCTCCAGTTCATTGAAATACGATGGCGTTCAAGACTATTTCACCTTTCAAAACAATGACCTTCCAATAAGAGGAGATCTATTAAAAAACATACAACCTGTAGAGGGACAATCAAAAGCACAAATCATTTACAGTATTGATAATTCATTGGACCTGCAAGCCGAAGGATACACACTTAATATTTCCAAAAAACAAATAACCATTACCGGAAAAGATAAAGCTGGTCTGTTTTATGCGTTTAAAACCCTAGAACAGTTCATGGAAGATGCAAAAGAGCAGGATGTGTACTTGCCTTTGTGTAGCATTAAAGATTTTCCTTCTTTAGCTTTCCGCTCCATTCATTTGGACATCAAGCACCACATAGATAAGACTGATTACTACTATCAGTTGATTGACAAACTGGCCAGCTACAAAGTAAATGCGATCATAGTGGAGTTGGAGGATAAGATAAAGTATGAGCGGCAGCCAGGCATAGGGTCGGCCGATGCGTTGAGTATCAGTGAATGGCAGGAACTTTGCAATTATGCGAAAGAGCGTAACATAGAAATTAGTCCTCTTGTACAAGGCCTAGGACATGCTTCTTTTATTCTAAAGCATGAAAAATACAGAGAACTTCGAGATGATCCGAAAAGTCATTGGGCGTTTAACCCACTTGATCCAAAAACATACGAAGTTCAATTTGATTTGTACCTGGATGCCATAGAAGCAACACCTCATGGCAAATACTTACATATTGGTGGTGATGAAGTACATACTACAGGACATGATAGTGGTAAATCGGCTTTAGAGTTGCAATTGATGTGGCTGGGAAAGGTATGTAAATTTGCGGAAGACCATAATCGTATCCCTATTTTTTGGGATGATATGCCATTAAAACATGCGGGTGTTTATCGACCAATGTTCGATACCAAACTAACCAAAAAAGAAGTGGACAAAGTATGGGAAGAGAACGAACATAAATTACTTGAGTTTCTTGATCAATTTCCAAAAAACTGTATCTATATGAGATGGAACTATCATTCTCCTCAGGCGATTGGGAATAGTAAGGCAATGGAATGGTTTCGTAATAATGGAATGCAAGTGATGGGGGCGACAGCCGGACAAACAAGGTGGGTTCTGATGCCACAGAGAGAAAGCAACATTGAAAACATCAAGTCATTTGCAGTATCTTCAATAAACAATAACCTGAATGGGCTATTACTAACCTTATGGGATGATGATTCTCCACATTTCGAACTCTATATGCGGGGAATTATTGCTTTCGCAGAATACACCTGGACGGGCGAAAAAAGATTAAAAGAAGACGTTAAATCAGCTTACCGTCAAAGGGAGTTTTCCAACACATTGGCAGCACCTGAATTTGCTTTTATCGATCAATTAGAAAATCCCGTGGCCTTTTGGAAAAATGCGTTGTTAATAGGTAATAAGCGTAATTACTTACAAAGTCACGAAAATCCGATAGACGAGTTAGTAGTTAATTTACCTGATCCAAAAAATAAAGGTGAATGGAGTATACAACATGCAAAACGCCTGGAACACTCAGCTCAAGTTTTACAAAGCTGCGATAGCATTGCCACAAAAATATCAACGATGAAATCACAGGCCATTAGAAACATTTATACCCTTGAGGTCTATGAGCAAGTAAACGAATTGGTGCGATTTGCTCCGAAAGCTCTATTGGCCTTAAAAGCTTTTGACGAAGCGCAAAGCCAGCAACAAGAATTAGATGCAACAAGGAACCTCAAGCAACTTTCGGAGGAATTCGATGCGCTAAGAAAACAATTTGAATTGATATATGGAAAAACACGTGTTCTTATAAAACCTGATAATTACATTCTTGATCAAGACCATCATGTGCATCTAGCAAACCAAACGATATCATTCGATTGGCAATTTTTTGCTGAAATATTATTTCTAAAAAAAATTGAGAAGGAATTATAAATTGAGCTGTTACGAAGTTAAAATATGGCTATTTAAGTGTGAGTTTTGAGAAAGATGTGGAGTATGCCGGAAAATGGTAGAATAGAATAATTGAACATTTTGATTAACTCACCTCGCCCGCTCTGGCTTGTATTAAATCTCATTTTAACCTCTTACCGGTTTAGCCTTCTTTCCTCATTCCTTAATACAGGATTCCATTTCTCTCTCCTGTTCCTTTATTGAAGTCAGTAGATACGTATCATTAATGTGACCCTTACCCAAAGCGGTTGGCTCATACGGATCCTTTAGACTAAAGGCGGCTAAGATCTTTTCAAAAGCAGGGTCCGATATTAATCCCATAATGAAGCCGGATATATACCTTCTTTTATGAGTTGATCAATTTTAGAGGTTGCCTTCTCTTTATCACCGCGATAGGTCACCCCAAACCAGGGATCAATGCTTTCAATAACTTTGATCCTTATGGCTCCGGTATCTAATAAGCCATTGAGTACGTTCGGAATAAAGAGCTCCGCATTTTCACTTTGTCTGTTGCGAGCAATAAAATCATTGAAACTATTTTGTATATGATTAAAAATCGACGGTGTGAACGCCCAACAATTCATAGATACCAATGTTTCAGTTGTTAAGTATTCCTTGACGTCGTTTTCGAGATTATATATTCGGTCACCATCTTTAAAGATCCTGGTCTTTTCCTTAATTGAAACCAAATAATTACTGCCGTCAGATTCACAAATACCTCTTGCTACATGCCCACTGGCAGTTAAAGTATTTCCTAATCTGTATCCAACCAATGCAAATTGATCCTCACTATTTACTTCCGAAAGGAAATTGGCCATCTGCTTAAATGCCTTCGGCCCGTAAAAATCATCGGCGTTAATAACAACAAAAGGTGTGTCAATTACATTTCTCGCTGACAAAATGGCATGTGCAGTTCCCCAGGGTTTTTTTCGCAAAATCAGAGAGCCATTATATTCTATGTCAGTCCTTTGAACAACATGACTAACCTTTAATTGTCCACCAAAAGCATGGTCAAATTTCTTGTAAAAATCCTCGACCATATTATCCTGAAGAATAAATATAACTTCGTCAAAACCACTTTTGATAGCATCGTATATGGAATAGTCCATGATAGTCTCACCATTTGGACCAAACCCATCAATTTGCTTCAAACCACCATATCTGCTGCCAATACCGGCAGCCATTATTAGTAATTTCATTTTTGTACTTTGAATGGCTTCTAATATTCGTCGTCAAACGCGAAATTACTCTTCCTGGTCATCCATCTTCCTCTCGTAAAGTCCGGTATGGTAACAGGTTCACTACCCAAGGCTATGGATTGCTCGGACAGTGGCGAGATCACACTCCAGGCTGCCGCATCATACACATCAAGTGAGTGCCGGCGCCTTTCGCTTGATCGACTCTATAAAGGCATGACTAACGAAATAGTCCATCCCGCCATGTCCTGCGCCCTCTGCATGCTTACCGAACCTTTTCCATAAAGGGTGATCATATTTTTCTATATAAGCGGCATCTGATTCCCATTGATGGGGTTTAGGACTTTGATCCTCGAGATAAATAGAATCATTCAAATCCATCCAAATACCATTAGTGCCCTGCACTCTGAAGTCTAATGAATAAGGCCGAGGCAGGTTGGTATCATGCTGAATGATGACAGATTCACCATTATGGGTTTTGATAGTAGTAGTAACAACATCTCCCAGTTTAAACTTCACTTTCGCATTGGGGTGATCCTCACCACCATTCTTCACAATATAATCATGCAAACCCCGAGACTTTGTAGCAACAGAAGTAAGAAAATCGAATTTGTTGCCTCTATTGATGTCAACATATTTGGCTACCGGACCAACTCCATGAGTAGGATAAAGATCACCATTTCGATTCACCGAATGAGTCGTTCTCCACTTAGCTTCTGAAAATCCTTTTTCTCCAAATTCAACTCCGCCACCATAGGCCTGTTTTCCATCATTAAATTTAACATGCCTGAGATCATGCTGATAACCACATTCAAGATGGATCAACTCTCCAAATAATCCTTCCCGTACCATATTTAAAACCGCCATCACATCCCTTCTGTAACACACATTTTCCATGATCATACAAGGCATCCCCGTTTCTTCAGAGGTATTCACCAAATCCCAGCATTCTTGAACTGAGACCGCAACTGACACTTCCACCCCAGCATATTTGCCTGATTTCATGGTCCCGACTGCCATCGGCACATGCCATAACCAGGGAGTAGCAATGACCACTCCATCTAGATCGTCCCTCTCTAGTAGTTTCTTCCAAGCCCATTCATTACCCGTGAAAACAGCCGGTTCTGTTTTGCCTGCTTTAGATACCAGTTCCTTGGATATCCTTATTGCTGCCGGGTCGATATCGCAAATTGCTTTTACCTCAGAATCGTCTCGTTGTAAAGCCAGCCTTAGATGCTCTCTTCCTCTTAAACCAACTCCTATGAATCCTAGCCTCGCTTTACGATCATCCTGACCTTTCAAAATTGTTGGTATACCGATTGACACCCTATACCAGTTGCTGTTGTTTTTTTTTTTTATGAAATTTCTTCGCGTTTCCATATTATCTGGATTTTAATTTATTCTTCTCAAACCATCTCCAACACTCACTCTATAGACGCTTAACTTTTTCTTAACTTATTTTAAACTCTTGAAAAGCTTCCTCAATCAGTTCATGACTTTGTAAAAAGCACAGACCTTTTCGGTTTATCACAAATTGCTCTATTTGCTATATACCGTGTTGAACTCAACCTACGGTAGCTAAAGCTAGTCAGCTACCATAAGCTTTGCTCAAAAAAACATCATGAGTAAAGCTAAGAAAAATTATAACTGGTTAAACCCGAAAAATTCATAGTAGACAATAAAAAACAGGCATAAATTGCTTATATTGAGATAGTTAGACAACAAAATAAGCAATTAATTTATGCCTGAATATAAGGAAAAAGATACCGTATTTTATCAAGGAAAACAAGCTTTTAAATTTGATTTTTCAGCATCAGCGATTAGCTCAGACGGAGCGATATTGTTAAGTGAAAAAGTAGAGAGAAAGACTGGTCTATTAAAAAGCTTCGCCGCACTGATTCCTGACTATCGAAACCCCTTTTTTATCGAATACACTTATGAAGAAATGCTTCGCCAACGGGTGTTTTTAATGATGCAGGGCTATCAGGATTGCAATGACGAACAAAAACTCCGAGAGGATCCGGTGATCCGTAAAGTACTAGATAGCGGATTATGTTCCCAGCCTACTTTAAGTCGATTTGAAAACAAGGCCGATCGGAGTCTGATCTACCAGATGAGTCAATGGTTTGTAGACCGTTATGTAGAGGAGTTGAAAGAGAAGACTGGTCAAATCATCATTGATGTAGATGGTACCGATGACCCTACTCATGGATCCCAACAACTCAGTTTGTATAATGGCTATTATGGACAGACTATGTACCATGAGTTGTTCTTTAAGGACGGGAACACCGGTCAGGTCATTTTACCAGTACTACGTCCGGGCAATTGTCACTCCAACAAATGGTTTGTGGCCTTATTGAAAAGGATTGTCATTAAAATCAGAAAAAAACTGCCCTCAGTAAAGATCCTTATTCGAGCGGATAGTGGCTTTTCAGGAGCATCTTTTTATCGGATAGCTAAGCAGTTTGACCTTCAATTTTGTTTAGATATTAGTAGTAATGAAGTTTTAAAGACTTTTACCAAACAGACTATCATTGAAGTAAAAAAGGAATATGCTTCAAAAATCATCAAACATCAAGAGTTTGTTGGCCCGTTTACTTACCAGGCCAAAAGCTGGGATCGTTCTGAAAAGCTGTACGCCAAAGTGGAGTCTACCGGAAAAGGAATGAATGTCCGTTACTTTGTGAGCAACTTTGAAGCGATGACCGCTCAACAGATTTACTTTGATTTTTATGTCAAGCGAGGTGATGCCAGTGAAAATCGAATAAAGGAACTCAAAAACATGACTTATTCCGACCGGCTTTCCTGTCATCGCTACTGGGCCAATTTCATGCGTTTAATCATCGCTACCCTCTGTTATGAAATGTTCCGGCAGATTAAATTATTAATTGCCAAAACAAAACACCACTTTGCTAAACGATGGCAAGTGGACAATATCCGGCTTTACCTGATGAAGGTTGGGGCGTGCCTGAAAGAAAGGAAAAGATCATTGACAATACAATTCTCAAGAGCCTTTAGATATCAATACCTGCTGGGCGATTTGCTTACGGTGAACTGACCGATCAGTTAAACAGTTTGATTTAATCAAAAAAATGTTCTTCCATAAGAACACAATAGAGCTTTGACTGAAAATTGAAAAATTCTAACAAAAAAACGCTCTAATATCCTTTGAAATCCAGAAACCTGGTTGATCTTCAAATTAATACATACACTCCAATCAAAAATAGTTAGCAACCCATTATTAATCCCAAAATTGGTGGCCTATGAATAATGCGGGTTAAAGAGCCGTCCCAATTCAGCAAAGACATTAATTGAAAGAGCCAAACGAGAGGTTCCCGGTTTTTCGGACCACATCAGAAATTCGACATCAGATCACCATCAAAAGCTATTCGGAGAGTACTTTTTTTAGTTATTCCCGGGCCATAGCCCAGATCAGCCTGTACTTCAAGAAGTCTCCATTGGACTTGGAAGCTGATGAGATCAACAGTCCCTGTACACACTTCGTCAGGACAAAGACCTGAGTGACACCTATTTTAAGCATGCCGTTTACGGTTTGCGATTTTTCTTTCGGGTGTACGACCTGGAGGGCCGAGCCATTCGCCTGCCCAACTTAAAGAATAAATCAAAGTTGTTGAAAACAAAATCAATGAACGCCCTGTTAGAAAATTTAATTACCTAAACGCAAAGCAAGTGCTACAAAGGAAAATTGCACTTATTACTTGAACTTACAAGACTTTAATTGGATGATTTATGAATTAAATATTGAAAACGCTAAAGAACGAAGCGGTCAGATTTTATTAGATAGGTTAATCTCAATCTCTCAGGGTATTCTTAAAATTTCAGAGGGAGCCCTGCAGCTACGCTTGTCTGGTGTCATTAAAAAAAGAGGAAGGTAGACTATCAATTTAGATGATGCTTTAGAGTTAAGGTTAGTCGGTATAAAAAAACAAAGCGCTGCGCTCTTATTGGATTGTGACAAGTAATTCGTTGATGGCATCCTTATTGGGCCTTGGTAAATGCTTATGTTGTTCATGGATATTAAATTAGAAAAGATAAGACTCCCCGCGGTGTTTATTCTCGCTTGTTTTTTACTTCCCAATCTTGGGTATTCTCAAGGTCCTATTGCTCAGTTTGAGTTTGAAGGGAATGTGAATAGTGTTTCTGGAGCTTCAATTAAAGGACGCACCGAAGGAAAACTCTCCTTTGTGAAAGGTCTTGAGGGTGAGGCTTTGAGTCTGGGCGCTAATGGCTTTGGGGGTTACCTGATTCTTGACGGGAAGAATATGAAATTTGATAGCAGGAAAGACTTTTCAGTTCAATGTTGGATCAAGACTTCCATGGATTCCGATAAGCCTTTTGTTATTCTTTCGCAAAAAGAGTTTATGAATAAAAGTCTTGCTTCCCAAAAGAATGCAGGATGGGCATTCTATTCTTCGGGTGGTAGTTGGGCGTGGAATATGGGTTCCGGTAAGCGAAGGATAAGTTATGACCGTGAAAATGGAAAACAAATGCCCCTGAACGATGGGAAGTGGCATCAGTTAACGGTCACTTATAACAGTGCCTTATCTGAAATTCGATTGTTTTATGATGGGGATAACAAGGTATTGTACAATATCGGTGATTCTGTTGGCTTTGATTTCACTAGTAGCAGTCCGTTAGTCGTGGGTGCGAAAGGGATAGATGTTTATTCGCCTCAGGGAAATACTCCCGGCAATTATAGAGGGAGCTGAAACGCTGCAGGGCCTGGTTGATGAATTTAATCGTTTGAATTTAAGTCAAGTTAAGGCGGAGGAGCTTGTGAGTTTGGTAGTTGATCCAAAGGGATTATTTGAGGCGAAAATGAGAGAGAGAATGGATGAGGCCAAAATTTATTCAGTTGCCGATCGTAAGAAATTCATGGAGCATATGAATTCAAAGGACTTCAAGCTCGTTATGAAATACAGATCTGAATTAATGGAGAATCCTTATACTGTGCATCAAGTAAAGAATTTCATGATAGTGGCCCCATTGTTAAAAATCTATTCCTTGGATGGAGCTAAGGTAAGTATTGATCAAGATCTGGCTAAGGCCTTTAGCAAGAGTGAAAAATTATTCCAGGCTGATTTTGAAATCGATAATTTAGCGATATGGGATCGTGTATTATCATCTGATGAAGTGCTCAAATCTTATGCTAAACATTTCAAACCAGTGCTTCTTGATATCGAAAAAAATCTGACTGCAATAACCGCAGGGGTTTGGAATATCTGGCATGGAGGGAAGCACTTTACAGTAGAAAAAGATGGCTGGGATTCCCGGATGCGCATTGTAGAAATGTTGAAAAAAGAAGATGTTGATGTCATAATGATGCAGGAAACTTATTCTTCCGGGGATTTCATCGCCGCAGAATTAGGCTACTATTTTGCAAGTACTGTTGATTGGGACTACCTCAATCAAGGATCTAATATCTCGGTGCTGAGTCGTTATCCAATAACGGACTTATATGTGTCAAAAGATGCCTCATTCATGAATGTTGCAGTTAAGGTTGAGATCAGTGAAAGTCAGGATTTATATGTGATGTCAAATTGGTATGGGATGGAACAGTTTCCTCTAGTATTTGATTTTCATAAATCCAGATTTGATGGGTCAGATTTGATCCCAATATTATTCGCAGGTGATTTCAATGCGGTTCCGCATACCGATGGAGGGGAGAGTCTTGCCTCGCAAACACTATTGAATACCGGTTTCACAGATGCGTTTCGGAGTTTGTATCCTGATGTCCAAAAGCATCCTTCACCTACCCATAAGAATGGTCGCAGGATTGATCAACTTTATTATAAAGGCAAGGGATTGAAAAATACTTCCACAAAAGTTATTTCAACCTGGCCGACTGGATTTCCCTCTGACCACTTCTTGATCCTGTCTACATTTGATCTGGATTATTCGTCGCTTGGAAAGACCGCTCGGGAATGATCAGAGGGTAGTAAGGTGATCGAGTTACACAAAACTGACCTACTCCAGTTTCAGGGGAGGAGGTCGCACTCGAACGAGAATAAAATTAAGTATATATGCTGTCGGGAGAGGCGAGCCCAATTCGATTGTTTTATTTTTGGATGGAGTGAGATCCGTGTAGCTATTTAGCCGAAAGTTTTTAGCAACTAAAATCCTTCCCCATTTCCCCTCATCCCCTCCAGACATACTTTTGATACCACTAAAGGTGAGATCGTTCAAAATAGACGAGGATGGGTTACAAAATAGAGGGGTTTTAGAGAACTGATCCGCCCTCCCGTTTACTTCTGAAAAAGTAATGAGTGATCATTGTGTGTTTTAAGTTGTTCCCTGATATGGGAAGGAAGTTTACTCTATTTAATTGACCTATTACTTGCTGAAATAACTAAAGACCTGAGAGCTTTCAAATTCGTATGTTTTTTCATTTAAGGCCTTGAATTCTGATGTAGCTTTTGCCCCATCAATTTCAATCAACATATAACCATATTTTGCAGCATGTTCGTGCAGAACAGGTTGGTATGGGGTATTGAATCCATCATAATTATAATTAGGTTTAATATTCACTCCTGCTCCAGCAGTACCTACTACAAACTGATGGACATCATTACTATAATCTGTATCTCCGTCATCGATCCTTGCATGGGCATATCCGTGATCGTGGCCGCAAAGGTAAGCCCTGGCACCAGACAATTGAGACTCTATAAATTTGATAGTTTTACTAAAAAAAAGTAAATAATATATTTCGTCAAACATATTACTGAGACACGAGAT
Organism: Cyclobacteriaceae bacterium; assembly: GCA_963664285.2. Classification (GTDB taxonomy): domain Bacteria; phylum Bacteroidota; class Bacteroidia; order Cytophagales; family Cyclobacteriaceae; genus JAJCYL01. The sequence continues at coordinate 3,109 of CAXXNX010000042.1, read as the reverse complement.
TTATTCTCCTGTTTTGTCTTTATAATGATTTACTCGCGCATCATCCTCATTGTCCATGGGAGGACCTTGTTCAATCTTGCGCCAGTCTATAGTTTTATTATATCTTTTCATAGACTTTTCTGCATCAAATACCCGCCCATCATGACGCTCTAATGTATAAGGAGTAAAATCTGGTTCATCTGTGAAAAAATCATCTAACAATGAAGCGGTTGCATCAAAATGATTCACATAAGGGACATTCAAAATATTGTAAATAGTTTTTAATATTGAACCAAAGTTGGCATGTGTATGCGAAACGTAACCTTTTTTAACATAAGGGCCTGCCATCATCAAGATGGAACGATGCGCATCGATATGATCAACACCTCCCTGAGGATCATCTTCGGTAATAATTACAAGCATATCTTTCCAGTATTTAGTTCTAGATAAGAAATGAAGAACGCGACCTACAGCTAGGTCGTTATCAACCATAAAAGATAGTCGATAGGGATACCCATCCTCTGGACGGATTCTTGCTCCATGGTCATTAGGAATCATCATGGTAATAAAAGGAGGCATTTCTTCCTCTCCTTCTATCCATTTTTTAGTAAACTCCGTTTCAAATTGATCCATTCTGTATTGATCAGGAATATTCATATTATAACCCGCGTAATTAAGGCTGGTTCTTTTGAATAGGGCATTTTGCATTGGCACCATTACCCCATGAGCAGCTCCGGTATTGGTATCATACCATTCCTCTCTAACTGAACCGGTTTCATTACCCTGACCGAAATTGTAAAATTCCACGTTTTCCCTTTCGAGTGCTTCCCAAATTCCCCCAATTTCTGAATAGTCTTCTGGATCCACACTTCCAGTAGAAGCAGGAAAGCGACGCCCTGGTGCTTTAGAAAACGGCATAAAAGTTTTACTTGTACTATAATTGGATTCCACCCATTCGTTCGGTATTACACCCACCATCCAATGATGACCATGTGCAGAGGCATCGCTGTCACAATAAAAGTTATCCGAAAAAGCAAATTGTTTAGCAGCATTATGATGGTTGGGAGAAATTCTTAGGTTAGGAAAATCTTTTTGTAAAGAATCAGGTAACGTATATTCATTATTTACGCCATATCTGGCTAGAGTGCTGTCGCCTGCACCCATTTTTAGTTGACCGAAAACCTCATCATAAGTTCTATTTTCCTTGGTGATGTAAACCACATGTTTAATAGGGCTTTCGCGTAGGCCGGGCAATGGAGGCAATGGGTTTTTCCCATCATCTATAATACTTGATTCAATAAATGTATTATCAATAGTTTGCTGAGTATATACTGCTAATTCGGCATCAGATGGCATACTTACCTTTTGAAAACTGCCTAACTGGATATCACCAATATAATCGCCTTGTGGAGGTTCTACAAAACCTACTCCACCATTTGGTCCTGCACCCAAGCCTCTGCAGCTAATAATATAAATATATTTTTCATCTTTTGATAATTCGACTCTAGTTGGTCCCCATCCTGAGGGGATCAGTCCCTTAGTTGTTCTATTCGGAATATCAATTACTGCAACAGCATTGAATCCTAATAGAGCTACATATAACGTTCTTTCGTCTTTGCTCATCGTAATACCGAAAGGCAATAAACCACGTAGATTGTCTATCCGTTTATCTACTTGAATTGGGATATGACCTACTATCTTTTGGTCTCTATGGTCAATAATTGCAATATTATCATTCGTGGCATTCGTCACATATGCATACTGTTTACCTACCGCAATAGAATTAGGACTGGCGCCGCCCACAACTTCTGCACCTTCCACTGTTTGGCCAATTTGGTAGCCAGTCTTGAATTTATTGATCACCTTGTTGCTGTTGAGATCAATGGTAAATACACTCATGGCATCAGGATGAAGAGGGCTGCCCAGTCCGGGAATTTTCCTCCCTTCTACAACTGTACCCTCGATTGATTCTTTTGTATTATCTCCGTAAGGATGGCGAGATATCATTAAGGAGTCGAAGTTCTCTGGTGTAGCACCGTCAATCACCGGATAGGAATAAACACCTACATTAGCCACTAACGCTTGCTTTTTGTCAGGACTTAGCGCTAGACCGAAAGGCTGGCGACCCACTTTTGTGGAACCAGTGATTTTTCCGGTAGAAAGAGCTATGCGAACCATTCTGAAATTTCCTCTGTCGAGTACCAGTAATTCATTTTTATCGTCATTTACTACCAGATCAGAAGTAAAACTATCCTGGTAATCCACACCATTCACAATTCCATTCAGGCTTATTGAATCAAGTTTTTCGAGTTGCTCAACATCATATACAATGACAGCACCGTTGTCACCGCCGCTCAAATAAACTTTTTTAGAATCAGCTGAAAAAGCAACACCCAAAAAAGACCCACTTGATAAAGGTGAGGTTATTTTTTTGTCATAACTGGGAACCCTGGTAGCGTTTAGTGAAGTAAGGTCTATTATAGTGAACACCCCATTGTGCAATGTTACTGCATTGTTTCCATTTTGTGAGATGGCCATACCATATGGGTCATGGGTAATAAGCAAAAATTCACCAACTGGTGTGGCATGACGGCCGCTCGGAAGAATCGAGACCCCATTCACATCAACTTTGCAATACTGGTCTTTTCCCGGAACTTGTAAAACCTTTACCGGTTTATTGCAACTAACAAACATTACAATCATGATCAATGGTAGTAAGTACTTCATTTTCATAACCTTCTTTTTTTAAAATGATGAAAGGATTAGTAACAAAAGCTGAGATCAACTAATAAGTGCAATTGAAGGATGAAAAAGCTTTTAAGGGCTTTTTCATCCTTCAAAAGCCTGAGCAGTGCAATCTTTGGATTGCAAAATGTCAAAAAACTACACACATCTCAGTATTGATCAAAGGTATCAAATTGAAGCATTATTAAAAACAGGAGCTACTCAAAAGGAGATTGCCTGTATCGTTCATTTTCACCCATCTACGATCTCACGTGAGCTTAAGCGAAATGTGGGTTCAAGAGGTAGGGGAGCTGGTGTCTATCGAACAGCAAATGCACAAAGGAGGACCAATCTTCGTCATCAAGAAAAGCCAAAAAGAGTGATTTTCACCAAACCCATGAAAGAC
>CAXXNX010000041.1:0-74370 GCA_963664285.2 Cyclobacteriaceae bacterium | reverse complement strand
TAAGAATCTGGCCATCACTTCGGATCAATACCATTTACTCATAGACTGGCAAATAGCTGAAAAACAAACCGACAACCAACTTACCCTATCAATTGCCCGGCGTATCGCTGAGAAATACCCCATCCAAAGCCTGAGCACCGACAAGGGGTTTTCCGATAAAGAGGATAAAGCAACTCTGCAAACCTTCATCCCAGAAGTGATCATGCCTAAAAAGGGTAGGTTAAACAAAGAAGAAAAAGCCATCGAATCAGCGCCAGCCTTCAAAAAGGTTGAAAAACAAGCATTCTGCTATCGAATCCAACATTAATGAGCTGGAACACCGGGATTGGACCGATGCCCGAACCGTACCCGCAAAACTTTCAATAGCTACATCGGGTTGGCCATTACTGCCTACAACCTTCACAAGATCGGGCGTAAACTCCAGGCTGACCGTCTGGCCGCCCAGCAGCAAGCCAATTGCCAGAAACAAGCAGCTTAATCACCTTTTAGCTGTTTAATAAGGATTAGGCACTGGCAGAAGTGCGTCCTGGCCAGGCTAAAACCCGGCTATTTTTATCAAAAACCATCAAAAACAATGAATAAAAGCAAAGTCACCCGTTATTAGTCAGCAAGGTGAGTGATTTTTTCATTGTTCCATTTTAAGCAATATTTTAATACGACCTAAAAACTCGCTGTTTTCTTAGAGACACTAATTAGTGTCTCTAAGAAAACAGCCCTTTTTTTATAAAATGAATTATTATGGATGAGATTTTCATTTTCTTTCTATGAGTTAATACCTGAGTATCAATCGATTAGAAAAAATGGAAAGATCGACCATAAGAATAATTTTTTTGAAGTAGGCATTTAATAAATACAAATCATTTTATAAGGACAAGGTTTATGATTCACCATTCTGTCCAACAGATTATCAAATATTCCTTCTTTCATCTGACTGCGGTTAAACCTATAACAATATTGGTCAATGTATGCCTGAAGGTTATCTACGGAATGATGGATACCTCTAAGCCAGGCCTTGAACATCATAATTGTCCTGTGTAAGTCTGGGAAGTTCTTACCCTTCTTTCCACTATCGGTTTGAACCAGGAGGCTGTATTTATTTTTTAAGGGCATGTATCCCCTCCACTTATCGGTTTTGATGTTAGCCCGACAGGATATATGATCTTCGAAAAAAGGCTTTAGCTGCCTGGTACCTGCGTTGTCAATTATCCTGGCATACATTCGGCTAACTCCTCTGCCTTTCTTCTCAATTGCAACTAAAACCTGCCTTTTTCGGTTATTCTGACGCCCTACAACACCTTCTTCCTGTTCTCCTACTACCGTTTCATCGACTTCTACTTTGCCCATTAGCGGGTATTTGCCACTGCTGGCCATTGCTTTCATAACCTTGTGTTGGAACAGCCAGCAGGTTTTTTGGCGCAACCCCAGTTTTCGGCTCAGTTCAGTAGAAGCAATTCCTTTTTTATTTGTACTCATGTAGTAAACAATATAAAAAGCCTTTAAAAGTGGGAATTTAACCTTGTGGAATAGGGTGCTACTAGTGGGAGTAGCCTGATACTTGCATTTAGTGCATTGCCGTGTATGCTGCAGCTTCCCACCGCAATACCGGTCATGGCCACACCTCTCACATTTAAACCCTTTGGGCCATTTCAATTCGGCCAGGTATTCTTGGCAACTGTCGTTATCGGGGGAATTTCTCCCTGAAACTCGAAAAGTGTTAGACTTTCATACTTTTTCTCCATATCTTGAAATTTAACTTTTACTCTTAATTGATATTAATATACTGAATATCAGTGACTTAACAAAGTATTTCAAGCTGTTTTTAGAGTCAAAATCATTATTTATTATATGCCTACTTCAATAATTTTTAATTTAGGTGTGTTTTCTTAGAGACACTAATTAAGTTACATAGTTATATAATGATAAAGCTATCGTGATTTTTTACAATCACTTCTTTCTTTTTGACATCAACTACTTTGGCTTGAGAAGGTCCCTTTTTACACCAATCGAAAAGGCCAATGATCTTTTCTTTTGATCCCTCTGCTTCAATAAGGACTGATCCATCTGGTTCATTGCATACCCAACCTTTTACATCAAGTTCTAATGCCTTATTCTTGGTACTTTGCCCGGTAAAAAACACCTTGTACCCTACCCTTAAACGGTAATTTGATAACAGACCAATTAATTATTATTAGTCCGACAATTTAGTGGTTTATCCCAATAATCACCAAACCATGTGAAGTCCCAATGCGATTTGCACCCGCATTAATCAGCGTGATAGCATACTCATGCGACTTTTATTCCCCCTGAAGCTTTGATCCCAACATCGGTTGGCAAGATGCTGCGTAACATTTTGATGTGTTCTACTTGTGCTCCGGAAGTGGCGTACCCGGTTGAAGTTTTAATGAAATCTGCCCCAACATCCCTGACCATAAGAGTTGCCGTTTTAATTTCCTCATCCGATAGATAAGCAGTTTCAATAATAACTTTGAAAATACATTCATGATCGTGGACTAGTTTGGAACACTTTGCTAATTCAATCTTGGTCCACGCCATCCCTTCTTTGAAAGCCGATATATTCATAACCACATCCAACTCAGTGGCTCCATCTTCGATGGCCCTTTTGATCTCCTCTACTTTCGTTTCGGTCATTTGATAACCTAAAGGGAATCCAATCACTGTCACCAGTTGAATATCTTGTCTTCCAATCTCACGACTTGCTCTTTTGACCCAAAATGGCGGCACACAAACTCCCAAAAATCCATGTTCTTTTGCCTGCCAAACCAATCGGTCGATATCCTTACCGTTAACAGTTGGCTTTAGATTGGTATGTTCAATGTATTGGGCTATGGAGTTCATTGGTTCCAAGTTTCTAGTAGCCAGTTAAAAGTACTCGGTAACTCGAAACGCGAGACCAGCAAACTTAACTAGTGCCACATATGACACTCTTTGCACTTCCTCTTTTTACCACGTGCCCTCTTTTTGGGTGGTTTCTTGTGGCCGAAATAAGATGGATCGGAGAATTGAGGTTTGCGAAATTCTTTGGCCAGTTTAATGCGATTTTTAGCATTGGTCTCCATGCGGTCCGCATACTCAACAATTAACCGGTCAAAATATGCCGCATAAGTTTTTTCAAGCTGTTTTTTAGCCTGTCTCTTGGATAAATTCTTTTGCGGGCTCTGATCCTTAAATTGTACTGGCACCTTTCTCGCTTTGACATCACGAGAGTTTTGTGCACAAAGTTCAGCTGGGAGTATGGCTAATACACCCATAAACAGGAAGATAAAGAATGATCTGAGAACTGTTTCTAACATAACACCATTCATTTTACACCAATTGAATAACTAAAATTGGGGAGTTTCATTGTAAAATGAAAGGGAAAAATAAAGAAACAGCTCAAAACCATAAGCTGCAAGGTCATCCTCAACGAAATAAAGGAGTGAAGAATCCCGTGAATATGGTTCGCTCATTTACTGAGATTCTTCGGTGCTCTTTGATGAGGGTAAAATTTTAGTTCATAAAATTCTTCCACCACTTCTGAAAAACATAAAGCGCCCAGACTGTCGCATGAGCATCACCGGGATTGCTTGAGTGAAGTTGGTTTCTCAATCTTTTGACCGTTTTCCAATCGAAAATACCCTGGCTTTCTATTAGAGGCTGGTTAAACAGCTGATTATCTAGTTCGCCTTTGAGCTCATTTCTAAACCATTTCAATAGCGGCACTTCAAAGCCCTTTTTAGATCGATTATATAAACCGGCTGGCAAGATTTCTTTAAAAGCATCCCGTAAAATACGTTTTCGCATTTTGCCGTAGATCTTATAATCGACTGGTAGGCTGAAAGCGAATTCCGCAACCAGGTGATCAAGGAAAGGGACGCGGACTTCCAAGCTATTAGCCATCGACATGAGATCCACTTTGGTAAGCATGTCGTTTGGCAGAACCAGTTTAGTATCTGCCATTAAAAAATCGTTGAGATCTGGAGTTCCCTTAATATCGTTCAAAAAAAGCTGTCTTTTATCTTCATATAATTGATAATCAATTGCAGATTGACTGTTGGGTGATAGCAATTTTAATGCCTCCGATTTAGAATTAACCCGAAAAATTCATAGTAGACAATAAAAAACAGGCATAAATTGCTTATATTGAGATAGTTAGACAACAAAATAAGCAATTAATTTATGCCTGAATATAAGGAAAAAGATACCGTATTTTATCGAGGAAAACAAGCTTTTAAATTTGATTTTTCAGCATCAGCGATTAGCTCAGACGGAGCGATATTGTTAAGTGAAAAAGTAGAGAGAAAGACTGGTCTATTAAAAAGCTTCGCCGCACTGATTCCTGACTATCGAAACCCCTTTTTTATCGAATACACTTATGAAGAAATGCTTCGCCAACGGGTGTTTTTAATGATGCAGGGCTATCAGGATTGCAATGACGAACAAAAACTCCGAGAGGATCCGGTGATCCGTAAAGTACTAGATAGCGGATTATGTTCCCAGCCTACTTTAAGTCGATTTGAAAACAAGGCCGATCGGAGTCTGATCTACCAGATGAGTCAATGGTTTGTAGACCGTTATGTAGAGGAGTTGAAAGAGAAGACTGGTCAAATCATCATTGATGTAGATGGTACCGATGACCCTACTCATGGATCCCAACAACTCAGTTTGTATAATGGCTATTATGGACAGACTATGTACCATGAGTTGTTCTTTAAGGACGGGAACACCGGTCAGGTCATTTTACCAGTACTACGTCCGGGCAATTGTCACTCCAACAAATGGTTTGTGGCCTTATTGAAAAGGATTGTCATTAAAATCAGAAAAAAAACTGCCCTCAGTAAAGATCCTTATTCGAGCGGATAGTGGCTTTTCAGGAGCATCTTTTTATCGGATAGCTAAGCAGTTTGACCTTCAATTTTGTTTAGGTATTAGTGGTAATGAAGTTTTAAAGACTTTTACCAAACAGACTATCATTGAAGTAAAAAGGAATATGCTTCAAAAATCATCAAACATCAAGAGTTTGTTGGCCCGTTTACTTACCAGGCCAAAAGCTGGGATCGTTCTGAAAAGCTGTACGCCAAAGTAGAGTCTACCGGAAAAGGAATGAATGTCCGTTACTTTGTGAGCAACTTTGAAGCGATGACCGCTCAACAGATTTACTTTGATTTTTATGTCAAGCGAGGTGATGCCAGTGAAAATCGAATAAAGGAACTCAAAAACATGACTTATTCCGACCGGCTTTCCTGTCATCGCTACTGGGCCAATTTCATGCGTTTAATCATCGCTACCCTCTGTTATGAAATGTTCCGGCAGATTAAATTATTAATTGCCAAAACAAAACACCACTTTGCTAAACGATGGCAAGTGGACAATATCCGGCTTTACCTGATGAAGGTTGGGGCGTGCCTGAAAGAAAGGAAAAGATCATTGACAATACAATTCTCAAGAGCCTTTAGATATCAATACCTGCTGGGCGATTTGCTTACGGTGAACTGACCGATCAGTTAAACAGTTTGGTTTAATCAAAAAAATGTTCTTCCATAAGAACACAATAGAGCTTTGACTGAAAATTGAAAAATTCTAACAAAAAAACGCTCTAATGTCCTTTGAAATCCAGAAACCTGGTTGATCTTCAAATTAATACATACACTCCAATCAAAAATAGTTAGCAACCCATTATTAATCCCAAAATTGGTGGCCTATGAATAATGCGGGTTAAATGATGCCCAAAACCAATAACGCTCTCGGGGAGAAAGATTTCGCCCCAGGCCAAAACGTTCCAACTGTCGGATAAAGTTTCCAATTTTTCCAGATCTCGATTTGGGCAGAGCCTTCCATAAAGGCAATAAGCCTGAAATGACATTATTTTTTAAACCTCCTCGAAGGCTCTCATTTAAAGCGTAGTGTTTATTGTAACCAGAAAAGATCTCGTCTGCCCCATCTCCCGAAAGTGCCACGGTAGCAGTCTTTCTTGTTTCTTGGCTCAAAATGTAAACTGGCATCACAGAGGAGTCAGCAAAAGGTTCATCAATGTAGTTAACGATGTCATCCAGATGTTTCAACAAATCGTAATTTGAGAGAGAAAATACCTGGTGATTAGTCTTGAAATGATTGGCCACTTCATAGGCATAATGTGTTTCATCAAAAAAAGGCTCATCCTGGTAACCAATGGAAAAAGTATTCAATTGATTTACATGCCTGGAGGCCAGGGCAGTGATACATGAAGAATCAATTCCGCCACTTAAAAATACTCCAATCGGAACATCTGCAATTAAACGTCGCTGAACTGATTGATCCAATAACTCCACAAGTTGCTTCCCGGTCTGCTTATAATCCTTATCGCCATCGGCGATGGTTGAAATCTCATAATAGGATTTTATAGACAATTCACCTCCACTTACAAACATGTAATGACCCGGAGGACATTTCTGTACATCCTTGAAAATGGTCTGAGGATATGGAATGTAATTAAGTTGTAGATAAGTTAATAAAGCTTCATAGTTCAATTCCTTCTTAAGCCCATAAGCCAGCATAGCTTTCATTTCCGACCCAAAAATGAAGCGATCCTCATCCATGCTGAATAGCAATGGTTTGATACCCATCCTATCCCTAGCCAGGAAAAGCACCTGATCTTTATTATCATAAATGACAAAAGAGAAAAAACCATTAAGTTTATCAAGGCATGCTTCTTTCTCCTCCATGTAAAGCTTGAGTAGTACTTCGGTATCAGAATCAGATCTAAAAACATAGCCTTTCGTAGCCAGGTTTTTCCTTAATTCGCGATAGTTGTAGATCTCTCCATTGAACACTATGACATACCGACCTGATTCGTCCTGCATCGGTTGATTACCTCTTGCACTGATATCAATGACGGATAATCTCCGATGACCCAAGCCTACAAAATAATCCTCATAGAAATCCTCAAAGTCAGGGCCTCGTTTAGCTAAAGCCCTTGTGGCATTGACCAGGTACATTTGGTTGATGCGCCCAACTTCATTAAAAGAATATATACCGGTAATACCGCACATTGACTAATCGTAAGAAGAAATGTAATTTTAGATAAATTCTATGAATAAGGAATCAGAAAGTTCCCATGTCAAAAAACCAGCTGGCTAAAGCTTTAACCCGCATTATTCATAGGCCACCAATTTTGGGATTAATAATGGGTTGCTAACTATTTTTGATTGGAGTGTATGTATTAATTTGAAGATCAACCAGGTTTCTGGATTTCAAAGGACATTAGAGCGTTTTTTTGTTAGAATTTTTCAATTTTCAGTCAAAGCTCTATTGTGTTCTTATGGAAGAACATTTTTTTGATTAAACCAAACTGTTTAACTGATCGGTCAGTTCACCGTAAGCAAATCGCCCAGCAGGTATTGATATCTAAAGGCTCTTGAGAATTGTATTGTCAATGATCTTTTCCTTTCTTTCAGGCACGCCCCAACCTTCATCAGGTAAAGCCGGATATTGTCCACTTGCCATCGTTTAGCAAAGTGGTGTTTTGTTTTGGCAATTAATAATTTAATCTGCCGGAACATTTCATAACAGAGGGTAGCGATGATTAAACGCATGAAATTGGCCCAGTAGCGATGACAGGAAAGCCGGTCGGAATAAGTCATGTTTTTGAGTTCCTTTATTCGATTTTCACTGGCATCACCTCGCTTGACATAAAAATCAAAGTAAATCTGTTGAGCGGTCATCGCTTCAAAGTTGCTCACAAAGTAACGGACATTCATTCCTTTTCCGGTAGACTCCACTTTGGCGTACAGCTTTTCAGAACGATCCCAGCTTTTGGCCTGGTAAGTAAACGGGCCAACAAACTCTTGATGTTTGATGATTTTTGAAGCATATTCCTTTTTTACTTCAATGATATTCTGTTTGGTAAAAGTCTTTAAAACTTCATTACTACTAATACCTAAACAAAATTGAAGGTCAAACTGCTTAGCTATCCGATAAAAAGATGCTCCTGAAAAGCCACTATCCGCTCGAATAAGGATCTTTACTGAGGGCAGTTTTTTTCTGATTTTAATGACAATCCTTTTCAATAAGGCCACAAACCATTTGTTGGAGTGACAATTGCCCGGACGTAGTACTGGTAAAATGACCTGACCGGTGTTCCCGTCCTTAAAGAACAACTCATGGTACATAGTCTGTCCATAATAGCCATTATACAAACTGAGTTGTTGGGATCCATGAGTAGGGTCATCGGTACCATCTACATCAATGATGATTTGACCAGTCTTCTCTTTCAACTCCTCTACATAACGGTCTACAAACCATTGACTCATCTGGTAGATCAGACTCCGATCGGCCTTGTTTTCAAATCGACTTAAAGTAGGCTGGGAACATAATCCGCTATCTAGTACTTTACGGATCACCGGATCCTCTCGGAGTTTTTGTTCGTCATTGCAATCCTGATAGCCCTGCATCATTAAAAACACCCGTTGGTGAAGCATTTCTTCATAAGTGTATTCGATAAAAAAGGGGTTTCGATAGTCAGGAATCAGTGCGGCGAAGCTTTTTAATAGACCAGTCTTTCTCTCTACTTTTTCACTTAACAATATCGCTCCGTCTGAGCTAATCGCTGATGCTGAAAAATCAAATTTAAAAGCTTGTTTTCCTCGATAAAATACGGTATCTTTTTCCTTATATTCAGGCATAAATTAATTGCTTATTTTGTTGTCTAACTATCTCAATATAAGCAATTTATGCCTGTTTTTTATTGTCTACTATGAATTTTTTCGGGTTAACACTCTTTGTTATTAGCGCAATATTAGCCAGCTGCGCCGGCTCCAAAAAAGTAGCAGTTAGAGAGCGCAAAATCAATACCGTAATCAAAACTGCAAGGAGCTATTCCGGAGTGCCCTATAAATGGGGAGGAACCAATAGAGGTGGTATGGATTGTTCGGGACTGCTTCTCGATCATTTCAATCAATAAATATGGAAATACCCAGGACTTCCATTGAACAAAGTAAAATGGGTAAAAATGTTAACCTGCATGATGTTCGTGAGGGAGACCTGGTTTTTTTTGCTGCTGGTAAGAAAAAAAGGAAAATCACCCATGTTGGCCTTGTCACTAATGTTCGAAATAAAGATGACGTCAGGTTCATTCATGCTTCCTCCAGTAAAGGTGTCATAGAGGTAAACTTAATGTCCAGGTACTACCAAAAGATTTTGATTAAGGCAGTGAGGCCGGAGGTTAAGTGAAGTGTAAGATCAATTGGTAGCAATCCCTACATTTAAGGACACATATAGTCCAATAATTCAATCACTATCGAAACTAAACATTTTCGAAATGCACCAACATTTATTATATTCAAAGACACGCAAGTAATTAGAGATGAGAAGCTTCATCCCTTATTCTAAATTCTTACTGCTAATTTTTTCAATTGCCTTTTTAGCAGGTTGCGGAGATAATGACGACGACAGCTCAAGTGGCGGCTGTCCATGGAATGGTAATTGCAGCAGTATGGCTCCGGAGGGGGCATACGACTGCTTGGGAAATTCCATTGTACAATGTATCAATGGAGAATGGAACCATATCATTGCCTGTAGCTCTACTGACGATAGTGATGGCAGGGCATGTACCTGTAAAGGTGGATGTGGTACGAGTGTTGTCGAATGCAGTTTCGCATTTGAGGTATGCGATGGCCAACAATATGATACTTGTGGACCTGACGCTACCGCTGTGATCACTGATGCGTGGAGGTGCGTGGAAAACTAACTAAGAAGTTATTAGTAAGTGGCGAGGGTCGAACCACTAACATTCTTTCATCGAGAGCGCAAGATCAACACATAGATTAAAACAGCCAGAAGTTATTCAGGTGTGCCATATAAATGGGGAGGAACGTCCAGGGCCGGCTTGAGGTCAGGACTACTTCTCCGCTCTTTTGAATCAATCAATATGGAAATTCCCCGTACCTCGATTGAGCAAAGTAAAATGGGCAAAACAGTCCGTATTCATGAAGTGAAGGAAGGGGACCTGGTGTTCTTTGCCGCTGGCAAGAAAAAGAGGAAGGTCACCCACGTGGGTTTGGAAACTAATGTGCGAAATAATGAGGATATGAGATTCAACCACGCTTCTTCAAGCAAGGGAGTGGTGGAAATAAATTTGTTTTCGAGGTATTATCAGAAAATTTTTGTGAAGGCCGTAAGGCATGAAAATTAGTAGATGCTGACACTATAACTACAGAAAAAATGAAATATTTACTCATCCTATTAACCCTGATTGCAGGTCAGGTGGCCTTTTGTCAGGATGCGGAAAAACTTTCTAAGAAAGAAAAAAAAGCACTGGTGAAGCAGGCAAAAATGTATAAATCTAATCCTGTGAAATTGAAGGCCCTAAACGCTGAATTGGAAGATTTGCGGACTGATCTTGCGAGGGCCAAGCAAGATCTAAATAATTCCCAACCAGCAGTTAACCGCTTTAAATGCAAAAGTTGGAGACCTGGAAAGTCAATTGGCTCAAGCAAAAACAGCAACTGCGGAACCAAAAAAATCCCAGAAACTTACGGACAAATCCCCGTCAAAAGAAGCAGGATTGTCCTTTAGGGTACAGATTGGAGGCTTTAAAAAGCGGGATCTCTCTTCTTATGATGATCCTGAAGGAGAGTTGGTCAAAGTAGAAGCTAATTCCAAGGGGACCCAGGAGATTACCCTTGGAAGGTTACCAGCTATAAAAAGGCCGATCAGTTTAAGAAGCATCTGAGAGCGATGGGTTTAAAAGACTCATGGATAGTGCCCTACAAGGATGGACAACCAGTGCCGCTAGAGGATGTGGGTGATGAACTTGATATTCCGAAACCTTGAAGCTAGAGGTTATGGGTGCGTCTTCCAGTAGGGGAAGCAACTTCACTTTTTCCCGGGCAGATTAACGGTAAAAGGGACAAAAGTGCCTAATTCTCCAATTCTCATCACTTTATCGGCATTTTTATAGCTTTCAAACCCAACCAACGATGATGTCTCAGTATTTTTTGATGTCAAAAAGTTGTAAGTTTGCAATCCTCTAACCTATAACCTACTTACTGTTATGTTACGATATCGAGCGGATATCCGATCCATTGCGTTTATGATACTTACTACGCTTCTCCTTGTCATTCTCTGGCAATGGGGTTTTGAAATGGGGTCTTATTTGTTCTGGCCAGTTTATGCCCTGCAGCTATTGATGGCTGTTTCCGTGGCCGTGATGACTCATAACCATCAACATCTGAGCATCTGGAGAAATAAGACGATGAATTTTCTGACTGACAATTGGTTGACTGTATTTTATGGTTTCCCCATTTTCGCCTGGATCCCTACGCACAACATCAATCACCATGTTCTGATTAACAAGGAAGAAGATTATACTAAAACCTATCGATACTCAGAAAAAAACACCCTCCTAACTTTAATGATCTATCCTACCGTCAGTGGATATTATCAACAGCCGGCTGTAGGTGCATACCTCAGAAATCTATGGTCAGGAAACCGCAAGAAATTCTATTCTACAAGCTTTCAAATTGTAAGCCTTGTACTATGGATTGGCATTGCCTTAATCATCGATTGGCAGAAGGCCTTACTGTTTGTCGTCATTCCTGGGCAAGTATCTGTTTATACTGTACACGTTTTCAACTATTTGCAACACGTCCACGCTGACGAGGAATCCAAATACAATAGCTCACGCAACTTCACAGGAATTTTGTTGAACTTTATATTGATCAATAATGGCTACCATACTGCACATCATATTGCCACCGGTCTGCATTGGAGTGAGTTGCCTGAAAAGCACAAAGAGCTATCACCGAAGATAGACCCTTCATTGAATGAAAATGACTTTGGTTGGTTTATGTTCAGCAATTATATCCTAGGTATTTTTATTCCCTCGTTGCGAACCAGGTCAATGCGACTTGAGAGGCAGAGGCAGCTTGCTACAGGTTAATATTAAATTCCTTTCCAGTCGCCAATCAGGTATTCTATTTTTTTAAAATCTTAGTGAATGTCCAAGAGAATTTCAGAATTTGTAGAAGTAAAAAATCCTCGGGTTTCTTCCAGGTATAATAGAGGAAAAGTTGCAATAGGCAATTTCATTGAGGATTTTATTGCAGGCAAGGTCGACCTGAATATTGATTTCAAAGAAATGCTGGCGCACAAAGATGAAATTTTCACTTTCAACTATACGGCGCACCATTGGAAATTTTTCTTTTCAAGGATGATACCGGAAGTGGTGATCCACTCGCAAAAGCAGGACGAACGGATCATTCGAGAACATTACGATAATAAAAATGATCTTTTCAACTGGTTCCTGGGATCAAAAATGATCTATACCAGCTGTTATTTCAAAAATTTTGAAGAGACCCTCGAAGAGGCACAGGAAAATAAGATGAACCTGATTGCTCAAAAAATGCAACTAAAACCAGGTGAAGGATTATTGGATATTGGTTGCGGTTGGGGCACCCTGGTAGCCCACATGGCCAAATACTACGGTGTCAATACTACCGGGGTTACCATTGCACAGGCAGGAGCTGACTGGGCAAACGACCAGATCAGGGAGTATGGCGTTGAAGACAAGGCTAAGATCTGGGTGATGGATTATAGGGACATCCCTCGGGACAAAAAATACGATAAGATCACCTGCCTTGAAATGGCAGAACATGTGGGGATCAAGTATTTCAAGAAGTTCATGAAGCAGATATATGACATGCTGGAAGATGATGGCATGTTCTACCTGCAAATAGCCGGGTTGCGTGAAAGAGGACACTTATTCCAGAAAGAAAACCAGGAAGACCTGGTCTGGGGTCTCTTTATGAACGAATACATTTTTTCAGGAGCGGATGCCAGCATGCCTCTCAATTGGGATCTGCAACGGATAGAAAAAGTAGGATTTGAAGTTCATAGTGTCGAAAATATTGGTAACCACTACTCGATCACCATAGATCGATGGTATGATAATTGGATGAAAAACAAAGACAAAGTGATCGAAAAATATGGCGAACGCATTTACCGTATCTACCAGGTCTTCCTGGGCTGGTCCGTGATCATTGCCCGAATCGGTGGCTCCTCAGCCTACCAGATCGTTTGTCATAAGAATGAAAACAAGTTTGATAGGACGAGATTTATTGGCGCTACCAACCTTGGCGAGCAGGATAGGTTTGCAAAAACAGAGGAATTAGTAGAGCTTAGTTAATCAATTTGATTTAGAGGATTCTACTTGTTTGTATTTTGAGGTGGTTTTTGGGAAATGTACCGCCATCTCATCGTGTTCGAACCACTCCGAAACTGTACCAAAAAGTAATCCAAATCTTGGTTCTGTGCTCATTGTTGACACTATGTCGATAGTATATAAACAAAAACACTCTAACTAAATGATTATTAAATAGTTAAAGTGTTTAAGTTGTGGAGCCACAAAAACCAAATTTAGAAGAATCACTGGTCTTCTTAGATCGTATTTGGAATCTTGACAATAACTACATTGATAGATCTTCTTTAAACAAGTCCAGATTATTTACTCTTAGCAATACCGGCTTTTACATATTCTTAACTAAACTTTCAATTCACTTCTCAAGAATTCGGGAACGCGTAGACCGAGACGCTGGTTTGGTAGCATAAAGAACTTTTTAATAGAACTGTTACAACCGCTATTTCTAAATTTTTAATAATTGTCGGCACCAAGTCGGCACCACTTAGTAAAAATAGACCATCAATAACATAGGATGGCAATTAATGGTGGAGCCGATGGGAGTCGAACCCACGACCTCTTGACTGCCAGTCAAGCGCTCTAGCCAACTGAGCTACGGCCCCAATAATTTCTTTCTATACTTTCTACCTGCACTTTTTAAATACTCTCAAATTCTTCTTCAAACACAAGTTCCAAGGAATTTTTGTCTTTGTAGACTTGACCTTTCCTTTATTGTGTTCTTGATGAAGACATAATTCAGGTTTGGCACTCATTCCAATATAATAAGATTGATCGGCCTCACTTTGAATTATATACACCTTCATCCTTACTTCCGTCAAACGCTCCCCGCCCGTACCGAACGGTACGGGCGGGCGGGTAGCCAACTGAGCTACGGCCCCAATGAAAGAGGAGGGCAAATATAAAATTATAATGTGAATCGTCATTCTGGCTAAAGAGGAATCTCAAAGGACCAGAAAATTCGGATATCCTGATGGGATTCCCGAATGACGTTCTTGATTTTTAAATACCTCTCAAAAAAATATTCCCACTAATAGTTTCCAATTCCCATTTTTCGCCGCCATTATTTAGACGACCATGAACTTTCTGGCCAACAAGCTGTCTCAGTCCTTCCTTTTTATCGAGATATTCAAAATCCAGATTAGAGTAAACTTCGCCTGATATTGTCTTGGCATAGAAGTCTACATTTATTAGCTCCTCCTCCATCAGCTCAACATCACCACTTATACTTTTGGCATAGAGGGGTTTTTCTTGCGGCGTTATGGTAATGTCCCCTGAAATGGTATTAAGATGTTACCTGCGTGTTAGTGAGCCTACTTTAATATTCCCGCTTATGGAGTTGAAATCCAGATCAAGATCCTCTGGCATCTGAACTTCTATATTAATTTCCATATGTGATCCAAGGCTTTTACAGCAATCATTTGAATTATAAATGGTGCGCCATTTTTTCCTCAATTCAACACCGTTGGAGTAAAACTCAAGCGTACCACTCCTGACAGCTTCGATTTCATATAAATCATCGTGTTCACCATCATCAATACTAACGGAAGCTTTTAGTACAACCTCCTGTCGGTCCCAGGTGTAAACTGTAACCTGGTTGGCAAATTTAAATTCGAGCTTCACCTCATCTCCAGCCTGCGTTGGAAGACTTTTTTCGATATTAGTTTGGGCTAAGGTTGTTAATGATGCAAGTACAATTAGCCCTGTTATTAGGGAGTTTTTCGTGACCTTGTAATTTTGAGTTTGTTTATTGGCTATATTAAAGTTGTTGCTAGTTCCCTCTTAAGTAAATATTTCCATTCAGCGCATGAATAGTGACTTCCACACCTCCTCCGTTGGTTTTACCACTGGCTCTCATTCCTCCGCCAATTCGCCTCAGGTTCTCCTCGCTTTTTTCATCAAGATCCATTTCCAGGTTAGTATAGATCTCACCATTAAAACAGGATAGTATGAAATTACCTTTTGAATTACCCGGCATAGTAATATCAATGTCACCGTTGGTTGATGTGATGGAACTGGGACCAGCCTGACCCAAACTAGAGAGTGTAATACTGATCTCACAATTCAAGGCATTCAACACCAATGGACCGGTTACATTTTCCAGGTCAATATTGGACGAGTTTGCTTTGATCTCCACTTCATTCTTCATGCCCTCAACCTCAATATCTTCTGCATTCCAATGATCAGAGTTGATTTTAAGTTTCATTCTTTCAGGGATTTTGATCAAGTAGTTCGTGTCATTTGAAGCCCTACTTACTCCAGCTATTTCGATAACATTGCCCTTCTGATTGACATACAGACCAATTTCAGTATTGTCTTCTCCGAAGGCAGATAAAGGTTTCAGTCCCTTTGCTTTTTCGGGAATACCCCGATATCCTGCGACTTCAATAACAATTTCGTCGGAACTGTGACCTTCGATGTTAATCTCAGAAGCAAGGTTGGAGATTTCCACTTTTAGGCTGGTGACATCTCCCTGAACCTTTAGTCGATAGACATTCAGAGGACGGACCTTTTGTCGATAGACATCTTGAGCACGGATTTCTGAGCCCAGAAAAACTAATGTTGTGAGTACATAAATAATTGTCCTTTTCATTTTGTTGTTGTTTATTGTTGTCATGTTATGATTCTTTTAGATCAGAAGCTGAAGACCAATTTCTGCCTGCTCCTTTACAATTTCTTCTATATCGTCTTTATCAATAAGTTGCTGGAACTTCTTTGCCGCTCTTTTCTCTTCGAGCTCCACCATCAGGTCAATCAGGGTAATTTGCATCACCGGATCAGTTTGAAACTCAAATGATCTGATTAACAGTAGCCTTACGTTCTCATCGTAGGTGAACTTTTCAAGTGCCGCCCTGATGGCAGCTCTGCGAACATTTGGACTCTCGTCTTCATTCAGTGTGTGAAACAAAGTCTCAATCACTTCAAGAGAAGGCTCATCGAAGCCATTTACATAATTTACAGCCTGGATGCGCTCACTTGCCGATTCATCCCGTAGCATGCTCATCATTACCATTTGCTTCATAGACTGCACCTCAGATTTCAGATCTGCTAGTTCCGAAGAATCGGTTGACTCACCAGTAAACAAGGTTCCAGCTGAGAAGCCAATGACCAGCAAGGCCATCGCTGCAGCTACCCGGTAAAAGTTCTGATTGAAAAAAACCTGTTTGCCCTCCGGGCTACTTAAAGTGGATTTCTCTCTGTTCAATTTCTCTATGAACGCTGACCTAAGGGCAACCGGGGGTTCAATAACTGGACTATGATCCATCACACCCAGCAGTTCTTCTGTTTGTTTCAGGACTAGCTGACAGTCCTGACAATCCTCCAAATGCTTTTCGAATTGCTCCTTATCCAACTCATCCAGTTCATTCTGTAAATAGGCTGCAATCCCTTCCTGACATTCGTTACACTTCATATCTATGATATTTGAAAATAAATCTCCCTTAAACTGTTGATAGCCCTATGCACCTTAACCTTCACATTGCTCACTGTGGAATCAGTCACTTTGGCAATCTCCTCGTATTTCATACCCTGGAATTTGCTCATCACTAAAACTTCTTTCTTATCATATGGTAGCTTATCCATTGCCACCCTAAGTTTCTCTTCTCTCTTCTATTTCGTAATAATCTTCAGAATCCCCTGCCTCATTTTCACCAATTTTTTCTACTTTTAAAAAGCTATCTTTCACTTTCACCTCTCTTTTGTAGTGATCATAGTATAGATTTCTAGCCATTTGGTAAATCCAGGTTCGAAATTTATGTTCGGCCCTGTAAGTGTGTCTGTACTTCATCACTCTGACAAACAGATTCTGAACCAGATCGTCACTTGCATCATCGTCCGATGAAAGTCGAAGAAAAAAATTGTACAGGGGTTTTTGTAGCGGTCAAATAATGGGACCAACTGATCAAGGTCATTCAACCTGACAGCAAGCATTAACTCTTCGTCACTTAGCTGTTCCTGCGGCAATTTTTGTCTGATTCGTTTGGGTTACCTGTAGATGTGTCGAAAGTTACAGCGGAAGAGAAAATTTATATCCGTTTAAGCTGAAAAGCGGTCTTTTCGAAAAAAAGTGCAATAAAAACAATTAATAATTAAATAAAACGTTTTTAAAGTGCTCATTGAATCCTCTTGAAGGCATCCCCGTAAGGGGATGTTTTCTTTTTTTACTTTTGAGTTTAAAGGGCACCTCTAAAGTGAGAAAAATGAGTAAGCCAATCGTAATTAGAAAGATAAACCCTCTTCGAAAGGCCGAAATACCAATCCTGGGGATAGTGTTTTTCTATCTATTCCTTTTCTATGCTATGTCAGGGGGCAACTTAGGGCTTATGTTTTCCAAACTCTTTTCTTTTGAGAACGGCATTATCGGATTGACTTTCGCTATAATGGGATTTGGACTTTCGGTACTGCTTAATTTCCTCCAGGTTTCAAAAATTTCACTGACAACAACTGATCTTATTGCTTTCCCTAGACTTGGGTTCAAAAAAAAATATCCCTTATCAGGTTTGGAAAAATGTCTCATCCGATGGTATGAAAATAAATCCGGAAGATTTCCTTTTATTCAATTCAATTTTAGTGATGACCGGAAGGTGCAAATCATTGGACATCAATACAAGAGGTTAAAGCCCTTGATTTTATATCTCAGGCATGAATTGGGAGAAAAATTGAAAGAGATTAAATGACAGTCTCATCCTTTGCACTCCTGTCCCCCTAAAAGGGGCAATCCAACGCCAAACTATTCATTCCCTAACAGTATTTCATAACATTGTTGTTCGCCCAATGGTTGTATCTGAAAATGTTTAAAAAAATAAGATTGTATTATGATTTGATTTGACTGAACATCCAGGACAAATACTCTTCTTCAGCAAATGCATTCTCCCAGCTGTTGTGGTCTACTCCTTCATATTCCGAATATTCGACATTTCCATTCGCTTCCAGAAGCGCTTTGTACATGCTCCCCGATAACTCGACTGGAACAACAGAATCCACCGCACCATGAAATATCCAGGTTGGAATATGCGAAATTGTACTCGCCTTTGAGGTATCTCCCCCTCCACATATCGGCATGGCTGCCGCAAACTCATTGGGCCTCCTCATGATTGCGTCCAAGGTACCATAACCTCCCATTGAAAGACCGCTGAGATAGATCCTTGAATTATCAATGGGTAGAGTTTGTTTCAGCATGTCGAAAAGTTCGAATACCAACTTCATTTGTTCTCCCGGTTCATCAATAAGTTTGATATCAGGTCCTCGATAATCTGTAGTATTTGCCCAGCTACTTTTTTCGGGGCATTGAGGGAAAATGACGAAAGCGGGAAATTTTTTACGATTCGATTTTTCAAGGAATAAGCCACTTCCATGGATTAATTGGGCTTTATTGTCACTACCTCTTTCTCCTGCACCATGCAGAAAAATGACAAGTGGATAATTTTTTGGTAGATAAATAGTTTAAGGGATAAAGCAAACGGTAGTTGAGATAGTCACCATCATTACTTGCAAATACTTGTTTCTTATATTCATATCTATCCTGTCCAACCGCCTGGATTGAGATCAGAAAAATTAGAAATACAGATAGTCTTTTCATTTGGAAAGTAATTTAATCAACTCAATATCAGATTCATCTACTGCTAAGTAATTCGGGCCAAGAAAATCTTCCTGCTTGACATGATAATCTCTGAACTCCACATACTTCGGGTAGATCTTGCCAATCCGATAACCATGTCTTCCTAAAAATAAATAAAAATCAAGTAAAAGCGCATGACTGGTAATATTGGCATAACCATACTCAAATTGGCACACCCTGATTCTCTTTTCGGTGAACGCCTTCCAAAAACCTTTAATGACATCCATTTCAGCTCCTTCTACATCAATTTTCAACAGATCGATAGATTCAATTTTATGCTCTTTCATGAATCTATCTCCATTAACAACATTTATTTGATATTCTTGGGATATCTCCCTGTTCATTCCCAGGATGTTAACAGATGAGGTAAGTTCACTTTGGTCATAAAGGAAAAATTTCTTTTTACCCTGATGTTCTGACAAGGCTAATTGGAAGGCCTTAACTTTCATGTTATTCTTAACAGTTTTAGCTAGTTTTTGAAATGGCTCATTAATCGGTTCGAAGGCAAAGATTTGAGAGCCAGGACACACTTTATGAACAAGAACAGCGTAATCACCGACATTGGCACCGACATCAAAAATGTAATTCGGATTGGTGATTTTGAGTTTTTGAAGAACGTTGAGTTCGCCGTTACTTTGAATGTCATAGTTCTTATTCTCATAAAAGCGATTAACGGCCAATCCAAAACTTGATAATCCCTTGAACAGTGGATTTCTGGTATTCTTCTTGAAAAACTTCTTGAAGGAAAATGACATGTTCTTTCATTAAACTTTTATTATCCACACGAATTCTTAGAGTCCTTGGATTAATAAAGTGCCATATCGAACCTGCGCCGGTACTTTTTGGTCATTTCATGATTGTCGCCCAACCAATGGAATAAAGCAATTGTCGCTCTTCTAGGCATTTCATTGCTAAAGTTTTTATCTATCATTACTACGTTGATCAATTCTTCGAGTGCATTATCAAAATCTCCTGATTTGACGCCCTTTCTTGCTTGCTCAATCTTTTCTGACAATCCTAATTGGCCCAACTCACAATTCATAAAATCCGCTAAGCTTTTCAAGTCTTCTGATTCATTTAGGAATTTGTGGGGAGCTAACAATTGGTCTACCAGAGTCAGCGCTTTACTCGTTTCATTAAAAATGATCGCTTTGGCCAATAAAATTTTTGCTACGTCCAGATCAGTATTTGGTTGGCAAAATCTTCAAGTTCTTTTGTAACCAATTCACCGGATTCAAATCGTTTTCGAAGATCAGCTAACTGATCTTTTCGTTCATTGGGTAAATGCTCGTCCAGCCATGCCTCTATCTGATTTTTCTGTAGAGCGCCCGTGAATTCTGCAACAACCTCTCCACGATGAAACATTTTGACAGCCGGAATTCCTTTAATTTTATATTGGTTTGAAAGCTCCTCGTCTTCATCTGTATTTACCTTAACAAGAGACCAAATGCCCTTGTTTTCTTCAGCCAACTTTTCTATGACCGGGCTCAAGAACTTACAAGGACCACACCAGGGAGCCCAGAAATCAACGATTATGGGAAGCTTCTGGCTCCTATCAATTACTTCTCTCTGAAAATCCATTTCTAACTAAATCTCAAATCTACAAAGATCAAAAATCAATTAAATCTCAATCAAACAAATACATAGTCCTCAAAGCTTTTGTCGCTTTTCGAGAATTGAAATTCTACCAGAATATCGCATATAATAGTACGAGAATCATCATCACGGCAGTTGCGCTAATATTGAATGAAGGGCTGGTTTTAAATAGCTCCTTTGTCAGTGGGATGCCTTTCTCGTTGCCCACTCCCTTTCCTTCCAGATGGCTTAATAACAAAATAATGGCGATGGAGATAAGACATGTAATAAACATCTGGTGCATAAAAGGCAAAGTGACAAATAAAGCAGCATCAGACCACCCATTAGGGGCTACTTTAAAGTACATGGCTACCGGTATTGAAAGAACTGCGCCCCAGATAGCAGCGTTGTTAGTAGATTTTTTCCAAAATAAACCTGTCAAAAATACAGCCAGAATTCCTGGGCTAACCACACCCGTATATTCCTGAATGAATTGGAAAGCCTGACCAATATTACCAAGTTGTGGAGCAATCAAACATGCAATAACTAAGGCAGCGGCAGCAGTAATTCGACCAACATTTACTGTTTGCCTGTCGGAAGCATTTTGATTGATGTAAGGCCGATAAATGTCCATGGTAAAAATGGTTGCTGTAGAATTTAACATGGAAGCCAGCGATGACACAATAGCGGCAGCAAGCGCAGCTAATACCAGTCCTTTTAATCCAACGGGAACAAAATTACTGATCAACCATGGAGCGGCGTTGTCATTCACGATATTTCCTTCATCATTAATAAATGTAGGATCAACCGTGGAAGCATTAAGGACACCATCAGGTCCAATATTCATCACGAAAGCAATAATTCCGGGAATGACCACTATCAAGGGTATGATCAATTTCAAACCTGCAGCAAAAGCAATCCCTTTCTGGGCCTCATTCAAACTCTTGGCCGCCAAAGTCCTTTGAATGATGTACTGGTTAAAACCCCAGTAATAAATGTTAGCTACCCACATTCCTCCCAGTAACACCGCCAAGCCGGGAAGATCCCACCAGGCATCTTTCCCATTCGGTGTTATGATCTCACCTTTATCAAGGATCATGGAGAATTTTTCAGGAACCACATTATATATATGTTTAAAACCCGCAAATACACCTCCATCAGGTGTGACGTTATCAAGTGCAATAAATGCAGTAACCAATCCTCCGAATATCAACAGTACAACTTGCACGACATCTGTCCAGGCTACTGCCGATAAGCCTCCCCAGAGTGAATAAGCGGCAGCAAAAAGCGCTAATCCAATAATACTGGTTACCAGGATACTTCCATCACCGGTTCCGATTATGGTATCCAAAGCTTTTGCTCCAAGGTAGAGGACGGAAGTGAGGTTGACGAAAACGAAAAGGCCAATCCAAAAAATAGCAAGAATGATCTTCAGGTTGGTACTGAATCTCTTTTCCACAAATTGAGGAATTGTGTAAAGCTCCTTTTCTATAAAGATTGGCAAGAAAAACTTACCAACTATTAAAAGCGTAAGTGCTCCCATCCATTCATAAGAAGCAATTGCTAAACCAATCGCAAATCCGGATCCAGACATGCCGATGAACTGTTCGGCCGAGATATTGGCTGCAATCAGAGATGCACCTACTGCCCACCAAGGCAGTGATTTTCCAGCCAGAAAGTAATCCTCGGTGTTTTTTTCATGCCCCTCTTTATCACGTGATACCCATAATCCAATGCTGACGATGGTCAGGCAGTAGGTAACGAAAACAATAATGTCAAGCGTCGAAAAGTTCATCTAATAATTGATTATGTAATTGGTGAAATTCTCCGATCGGCTAAAATAGTAAAATATAGTTTTGTTCAATCTTTGCATCCTTGGATTTACCCCTCAATTTTTTCGGCAATTTTTTCGGCATGGACATTATAGTCTTTGGGGGTGAGACCCTGGAATTCCAGGACAAGGTTATTAACATTTGGCAAGGTTCACGGCCAAAGCCTTAAAACAGGCAGGCTCAAAATAATGCCGTCATTTCGAACCCCAAAGGGGTGAGTAGACTGAAATCCCATGAATTATGGTCCTCCCCGGTAGGGGATATCTCACTATGTTCGATATGACGGCAAGGTTAGTGGGTGGAAGGACGGATATCATGCCAAAGGTGCAGGCAGGCGCAGCAGCCGGATATGACAATATGGATAACGGCCAATAATTTCTACTCCAATGTGTCATACAAATCAAATCCAACCCGGGTTCATTCCCTCAACTAGCTGAAACACCTGTGTAAAATACAGTGTGACGCTTTGATTATAATGTAAACTGAGCCTCCCCTATATTAAAAACAACAAAATAAAGCCGTCATTTCGAACCCCGAAGGGGTGAGAAATCCCATGAATTATGGTCCTCCCCCGCAGGGGATATCTCACTATGTTCGATATGACGGCAAGGTTAGCGGACATCCTGCCAAAGGTGCAGGCAGGCTCGCAGCAGCCGGATATGGCGTGATTTTAAAAACCTACTCTTTTCTGACTCTCCTCACTTCCTCTGTCCCATCATAACGGATGCGAACAATGTACAGACCGGACAGATACGGTTGAACGTCAAAATCAAAGATGTTCAATCCTTCAACGACATCATCAAATACCTGATCAATCAGTACCTCACCATAGATATTCATCAGGGTGAGCTGAACATCATCCTTTACTGCAGGTAAAATGATATTCATCCTCAATGTTTCTGCAACAGGGTTTGGAAAAGGATCCTGGACAATCATTTCAGGCTCAAAATTGATGCACCCCTGATTGTTATCGGTGTCTGGTTCATCCACTTCAAGTAGTTCAAGGAGAATACATAAAAAATCTATATTGTTATTCTCTTCCGGCAACACAAAATTAAGGGTGTACACAAAAGGTTGCCCTTTTAATAAGGTTTGATCAAAATTTTCAATCAAAGTATTACCGTCCTCAATATTGATAATTATATCAAATCCTTCGATTGGCAGAGTGCCACGATTAGCGCCTCGAAGGACAATATTGATTTTCCCATTGTTAGTAACCGGAATTACTTCATCAAGCACTAAATCAATCGCAGGAAAAGCTACTTCAATAACCTGAATTAAGGTATCAGTGCAGCCAAACTCATTAAAGGCAACCAGGGCCACTTCAAAGCTCCCTCTTCTTCAAATACCAACGCAGCATGTTCGACATTGCTGAATGGATCGACCGCATCATTCAGTACCCATGCAAAGGAATTAGCGTCTTCAGATTGATTGGTGAAGTTCACAGAGAGTGGTGGTAGACCAAATGTGGTTGATGAGGTAAAACTTGCGGTTGGTTGTTCATTGACCTGGATGGTCTTACCAATAAAGGCGGTACAGCCCAGAGTGGATGTAGTGGTCAGTCCTACATTGTAATTCCCGGGTTCTGTGAAAACAAATTGCGCCACCGGACCATTAGCGGTAGCCAAACCATCAAAATCCCAGGTCCTTGAAACGATAGGATCACCAGTGTCATTGGTCTGATCCTCAAAAGTGGTCACACTATTCTCACAAGCAGTTGTGAAGGTAAAATTGGGTATAGACAGTGGGGCCGGTACTACGATTTCATTGGTGGCAACTACAGTACATGTATTGGCAGTGGTTACTGTCATGGAGGCAGTGAAAGTTCCCGATGTAGTGAAGGTATGATCCGGATTCATTTCCGTATAAACTTCATCCTCGATTTCCCAGAAATAAGAAGTCACAGGGTTGATACTGGCAATAACCGTTTCATCTCTGAATTGTGTCGGTTCAGCAAGGCAACCTTGTGTATAGGAAAAGTCGGGGGTAGGCGCTGATAATACACTGATAGTTTTTGCAACGTCATCCGAGCAACCAAAATTAGAAGTTGCAGTAAGTTGAATGGTGAAATCTATATTTTGGGCGTACTGCGCTACCGGATTCTGCTCATCTGATGTAGATCCATTACCGAAATCCCATTGCCATGCTGTTATGTTAGCAGACTGTACGGTGGTGGCATCTGTAAATAGGACAGGTCCTACACAAGCCTGATCATTGATGAAATCCGCATTTGGAATCGCATGAATGGTGATAGTCTGCACATCAGTTAAAGTACAATTTGCATTAGAAACACTAAGAGAAACATTGAAATCGCCGGGGGTATTGTAAGCATGCCCCGGACTTATCTCAGAGGAGAAACCTCCATCCCCAAAATCCCAGGAATAGCTTCCAGGATCAATACCTGTGCCGGTTGAGAGATCGGTAAATTCCGCCACATCACCCAGGCAGATATTGTTGAAAGAGAAGTCCACTGAAGGGCCTTCGAGGACATTGAGACTTTTAGTCACAAAATCTGTACACCCCGGAATAGTGGTGGTCAATGTGATGTCTTTAAGCCCTGCAGATGAAAAACTGTAAGTTGGGTTTTCATCTGTGGATGTACCTTCTCCATTGAAGTCCCATAGGTAAGATATCACCCCAGGTGTGCCGGGAATATTGGTGGTGGTGTTAGTAAATGAAAGCGCTTCTCCGCTACAGGATGACTCGGGTGGATTAGTGAAGTCGGGGATAGGTTCGTCGAAGATCTCGATGGTTTGTTGGGTGAAGTTGTTGCAGCCATCTGTACTTACTACTGTGAGAACGACATCGTACGATCCGGCACCCCATGGTGACACCATAGTCATGGGTTGGGTTAGGATCTGGAGATGTAGGTGAGCCATCACCAAAGTCCCAAGTGTAAGTCTGGATGTTACCGGAAGAGTTGATTGAGGTGAAGGTATTTGAATTTGAAACACACCGGTTATTATCGATCCCAATTTTAATATCCGGTGCTACGTCCACCGTGACTGTAATCTGTTTTGTTAAGCTAATGGTTTCTCCTCCACTTGAAACTCCCGTTAATGTGATATCATAGATACCTGATGCATCATACACAATACCGACTGGATCTTCTTGTTTTGAGTTAGCATCACTAAACACACAAGCCTTTTCAAATTCTACAAACTGAACTTCATTATTTGTGCCGCCTCCAGTTACAATTCTATATATCCCATCAAACTGACTAATGTCCATAGCAAAGTTGGAAGACAACGCCCCATATCCACCCAAATCTGTCGTAGAACTCAAATCGAATAAACTAATGTCTGTTCCTAAATTTAATCTTTGAATGGTATTATTATTCAACAACACAAGCCCGTAGTATATGTCACCATCCTTTATTAATTCCACTCCCCTTTGGCTAGTAAAACTTCCAATTGTTCCAATAACAGGAGGCATATCCAACCCAGCAGATAGATCAATACTTTTCAAGTCACTTGAGAATGAGGAAATTAAACCGTACCAAGTGCCGCAGTCATTCACAAGACTTATATCATTGGGCACGCTTCCTCCTATATCATGAATAATTGAAGAAGGTATGTTGGCAATAGATGTCCCAAAATTTAGTTGAACAATCTTCCCCTGGCCTACACCTCCGCCAGCTATAAATGCATAGGTATTTCCATTATCTACTATTACACCAATGCCTATTGTTAAAGTAACTCCGAAATTTCCTATAATATCAACCGTTGGAATGGATAACGGATCACCCCCATAAACCAAGCGATAAATAACACCATCATCTCCACTTAGAATGCCATACCAATTCGTACCTTCTTGTAAAATTTTGATCCCCATTGGAGCATTGACAATGCCTCCTAAATCAAAATCTGACTGGCTATAATTTTGATCAATTTCATTTCCCTGATCAATCCTGACGAGCTTATCATTATTACGGTTACTTTCGAATATTACTAAATTGGTGCCAACCCTTACCATTTCAAAACCAAAAGGTTGGCTCACACCTGTAGTTGTGATGTTCGCCTCCAAAATCCCATCAGATGATGCAATACTCCCACTACAAAAGTCCCAAGAATAGGTAGAAGCGCCGCTGGAAGAATTCGTTATTATCACTTCCTCGCTGATACACGCATCAACGGGCAGACTAAAGTCTAATACTGGGCATTGACCATATGTATTTGAAAAAGTATGAAATGTTATCAAGATGTAAAACAGAGACCTTATCAAGCTACTCGAGTTTGAAAAAACACAAATTATGTTTAAAATTTCATCATCATTAGAAATAATGGCTAAGTTCTAAATAACACAGCAATTATTATTATCTTCGCTATATGATATCAAGTCAAGAGATCAAAAATTTATTTGCACAATTGCCGATAAGTTCCCAAACCGAATTGTTGGATGAGTTGCTCCAGGAGCAGGAATTACAAGGCAAAGTATTGATTGCCGCTCAACAACAAATAGCAGAGAAAAGAAAGAAGAAACCCTGTCCAAATTGCACAAGCGAGAAGGTATATAAGAGGGGCAGACAAAAAGGTGTGCAGATGTATCAGTGCAATGAATGTAAAAGATGGTACAGTGAAACAACAGGGACACCTTTGTATGACATCAAGCTTAAATCAAAATGGCAATCTTATCTGCGCTGCATGGAGCAGGGCATGCCGATAAAAAAGATAGCAAAACAAATCGGAATAAGCATCCAGACAAGCTTCGACTGGCGGCATAAGATATTGAGTTCACTAAATGAGTTTGTTCCCGAACAGTTATCCTCGGAAGTAGAATGTGATGAATTGGAACTGGCACTTAACAACAAGGGCAGTCGAAATTTAGATAGGGCAGCAAGAAAGAGGGGAAACGATTTCATACGGAATATGGGAAAGGAAGAGGTCACAGTTGTCCAGGTAGTAACAGCGGTTGAACGCAAGGGGGAGAAGTACCTTAACCCGCATTATTCATAGGCCCCCAATTTTGGGATTAATAATGGGTTGCTAACTATTTTTGATTGGAGTGTATGTATTAATTTGAAGATCAACCAGGTTTCTGGATTTCAAAGGACATTAGAGCGTTTTTTTGTTAGAATTTTTCAATTTTCAGTCAAAGCTCTATTGTGTTCTTATGGAAGAACATTTTTTTGATTAAACCAAACTGTTTAACTGATCGGTCAGTTCACCGTAAGCAAATCGCCCAGCAGGTATTGATATCTAAAGGCTCTTGAGAATTGTATTGTCAATGATCTTTTCCTTTCTTTCAGGCACGCCCCAACCTTCATCAGGTAAAGCCGGATATTGTCCACTTGCCATCGTTTAGCAAAGTGGTGTTTTGTTTTGGCAATTAATAATTTAATCTGCCGGAACATTTCATAACAGAGGGTAGCGATGATTAAACGCATGAAATTGGCCCAGTAGCGATGACAGGAAAGCCGGTCGGAATAAGTCATGTTTTTGAGTTCCTTTATTCGATTTTCACTGGCATCACCTCGCTTGACATAAAAATCAAAGTAAATCTGTTGAGCGGTCATCGCTTCAAAGTTGCTCACAAAGTAACGGACATTCATTCCTTTTCCGGTAGACTCCACTTTGGCGTACAGCTTTTCAGAACGATCCCAGCTTTTGGCCTGGTAAGTAAACGGGCCAACAAACTCTTGATGTTTGATGATTTTTGAAGCATATTCCTTTTTACTTCAATGATAGTCTGTTTGGTAAAAGTCTTTAAAACTTCATTACTACTAATACCTAAACAAAATTGAAGGTCAAACTGCTTAGCTATCCGATAAAAAGATGCTCCTGAAAAGCCACTATCCGCTCGAATAAGGATCTTTACTGAGGGCAGTTTTTTTCTGATTTTAATGACAATCCTTTTCAATAAGGCCACAAACTATTTGTTGGAGTGACAATTGCCCGGGCGTAGTACTGGTAAAATGACCTGACCGGTGTTCCCGTCCTTAAAGAACAACTCATGGTACATAGTCTGTCCATAATAGCCATTATACAAACTGAGTTGTTGGGATCCATGAGTAGGGTCATCGGTACCATCTACATCAATGATGATTTGACCAGTCTTCTCTTTCAACTCCTCTACATAACGGTCTACAAACCATTGACTCATCTGGTAGATCAGACTCCGATCGGCCTTGTTTTCAAATCGACTTAAAGTAGGCTGGGAACATAATCCGCTATCTAGTACTTTACGGATCACCGGATCCTCTCGGAGTTTTTGTTCGTCATTGCAATCCTGATAGCCCTGCATCATTAAAAACACCCGTTGGCGAAGCATTTCTTCATAAGTGTATTCGATAAAAAAGGGGTTTCGATAGTCAGGAATCAGTGCGGCGAAGCTTTTTAATAGACCAGTCTTTCTCTCTACTTTTTCACTTAACAATATCGCTCCGTCTGAGCTAATCGCTGATGCTGAAAAATCAAATTTAAAAGCTTGTTTTCCTCGGTAAAATACGGTATCTTTTTCCTTATATTCAGGCATAAATTAATTGCTTATTTTGTTGTCTAACTATCTCAATATAAGTAATTTATGCCTGTTTTTTATTGTCTACTATGAATTTTTCGGGTTAAAGCTGTTGCATCAAAACGGCTGAGCAAAGAAGAAATTTCAAAGGCATTGGATGGGAAGTTGGCCTACGGTGCAACCTTGATTACAGATAAGCACCCTTCTTATAAGGCTTTTGCCAAAGACAACCCCTCCATAAAGCACAAAGCGCTATTGGCCAAAGATCATGTGGATAGAGATGATAAAACAATCCATCTGCAAAAAGTAAACAATGTTCACACTCAACTTAGGACATTCTTACGCCCATTCAATGGTGTCAGTTCCAAATATTTGCAAAACTACCTGAATTGGTATGCTTATGCTGACCGAATAAGAGAGTAAAACAACTTTGAAACAATGGTTTCTGACTATGCTATTAACGGATCAAGTCTATCATCTGTATGAGCTATTTAAACAAAATGCTGTTATAATTAGAACTTAGCTAAATAATCAACTAATGCTTACATTAATACTCTTAACAACTAAAATCGTAACCATTTATTATGAATGAAGTATTGGTCATTTGTGACAACAGAACCTTATTGGGTCGTATTAAAAAACTACTTGAAGATTATGAATTCAATAATGTCTCTCATTCAAAGTTCCAGCTATCATGTAGTTGGAATAATTCTGAATTGACTGAAGAATATAAGGGGATTCAAAGGCTAATCCCTGTGAACCTCAAAAACGACTTTGACAGACTTGCTAGCAAATATGACTTGATAGTATCTCTCCACTGTAAGCAGATTTTTCCAGACGAACTATTAAAGAAGATCCGATGCATAAATGTCCATCCCGGTTATAATCCTTATAATCGTGGATGGTATCCACATATATTTTCCATTATTAACAAGAAACCATGTGGCGTTACCATTCATGAAATCTATAGTAAAATAGATCATGGTCCAGTTATTATTCAAAAAAAAATAGAAGTTCAACCGTTCGATACATCTCTCAGTATTTACTCCAGAATAATTGACACTGAGATAGAAATATTAGCACAAAACTTAAGAAATTTAATTGATGGAAATTACCAGACATTCAATACCAAAGGTGGGAATATTAATAATCGAAAAGATTTTGAAGAATTGTGCGAAATCAATCTGGAAAACCGTGACACTTTTCAGAATCATATCAACCATTTGAGGGCTTTATCTCACAAGGGATATCTAAATGCTTATTTTATGTCTGATAATGGTGAGAAAATTTGGTTAGAATTAAGTCTAAAAAGGTAGTCGATATAGTATTTTATATCAAACGTAAGAATCAACTATTTCACATATTTTAAGTTGTTCGGATTGAGATAACCCTTCATAAATTGGTAAGCAAAGTATTCTTTGTGATATATCCTGAGCAATTGGACAAGTTTCAATATTTATATAAGGTAAATTTGTAAGACAAGGATAGAAATACCGACGAGGATAAATTTTATTCAATTCTAGTAGGTTGACGACTTTATTTAGAATATTGCTCGTTGAGAAAAGAATGGGATAGTATGAATAGTTATATGTTATATCATTCTTTATTACTTGTTTCGAAAGTGAAGGGAGTTTTAAATCATATAATTGAGTAATTTTTTTACGGGATTGTATGATTTTATCGAAATATTTTAGATTAATCAATCCAAGAGCAGCATGGAATTCGGACATTTTTCCATTAATTCCCAAGCCATGATAATCGTATTTACCGTCATGCCCAAAATTCCTCATATAAGCGCAAACATCATTTATATCTAGCGATTTACTAACTATACCACCACCCTCTCCGGTGTGAAATACCTTAGTAGCATGAAAACTAAGAGTGGAAATATCTCCAAAATCCAATAATGACGTTTGGCCTTGTCGAACCCCAAAGGCATGAGCACCATCATATATAGTTTTGAGATTATAGGTTCTTGCAATGTTTTCAATTGATTCAATGTCACATGGATTTCCGAAAACATGCGTGACAAGAATTGCTTCTGTCCTTTCAGTAATGCAAGATTCAATATTCCTGGGATCAATACAGAAAGTATCAGGATCTATATCTACAAAAACGGGTTGACAGTTCTGCCAGATTATTGATGAAGTTGTTGCGACATATGAAAAAGGAGTTGTTATAATTTCTCTTTTTAATCCTAGGGCCTTAATGGCAATTTGAAGCGCAAGTGTTCCATTACACACCGCTAGGAAATTTTTTACTTTGAGTCGATTTCTGACTGTCTCTTCAAATTGTTTAACGAAATCTCCATTGTTGGTTAACCAACCATTATCCCATATCTCATTTAATAACTTCTGATATTCCTCTATGGGGGGTAAGAAAGTTTTAGTTACGTTTATAGCCAAGGTTTAATACTAATAATTCTTTTTTGAATTTTATCAACTAATGATGTCACAATATAACTCATGACAGACCGAATGGGCAGATTTCGGTGGGTTTGACAAATTTGAGTGGTGCCACGACCCTTAATCATGTCATAGACCTCACGGTATTTGACAATGGTATCTTCAAATCGAAACTTTTCCAAAATCCTCTTCCTCGCATTATGACCAATTTCCTTTCTTAGTTCTAAGTCACTAATCAATAATTTTGAGTATCTAACTACTTCAGCCCCGTTTCTGGCAATGAATCCTGAGACCCCGTGTTCAATAAGCTCCGCTGGTGCTTTAGGTCCTTGTATAAATAACAGGTTTGCTGAATAACATCGCTTGTTGAATGGTAGCATCTAAAGCAGAATATGAGTTTTTTGGAAGTAGATAAAAGTAAACATCTATGTTAGCCAAAAACTGATACCAGTCCTTTACAAGCATTTGATCCTTCATAATACCTCTACGATCTTTTCTGTTTCCTCGTTTGCGCCTTCGTTTGCCATGTTTTAGATATGTGTATAGTTGTTTGTATTCTTGGTTCTCCTGGCGGTTGGTGTGCTTACATTCCCATATCCATTGGTAAATCCATTCATGGCTAAGTGGACATTCTCTCGTTTTCTTTCCCTGATGGCTGATCAATTCAGGACTCCATCTATCTTCTTGGAGCCGGTTAACTATCCAGTCTTTCATGGGTTTGGTGAAAATCACTCTTTTTGGCTTTTCTTGATGACGAAGATTGGTCCTCCTTTGTGCATTTGCTGTTCGATAGACACCAGCTCCCCTACCTCTTGAACCCACATTTCGCTTAAGCTCACGTGAGATCGTAGATGGGTGAAAATGAACGATACAGGCAATCTCCTTTTGAGTAGCTCCTGTTTTCAATAATGCTTCAATTTGATACCTTTGATCAATACTGAGATGTGTGTAGTTTTTTGACATTTTGCAATCCAAAGATTGCACTGTTCAGGCTTTTGAAGGATGAAAAAGCCCTTAAAAGCTTTTTCATCCTTCAATTGCACTTATTAGTTGATCTCAGCCCTTTATAAATAACAGGTTTGCTGAATAACATCGCTTGTTGAATGGTAGCATCTAAAGCAGAATATGAGTTTTTTGGAAGTAGATAAAAGTAAACATCTATGTTAGCCAAAAACTGATACCAGTCCTTTACAAGCATTTGATCCTTCAATTGGACTTTGTTGTCAAATCCATACTTGGTAATCTCTTTTTTTAGCATTGATTTATCGCCAGAACCAACAATTATCAACTGGAAATTTTCATTTTTTAATGGGCTGATTGATGAGATGAGGTTATATGGGATTTTGAATTCATTGATATTGCTCCCACGACCAAATATCAGCTTGCTGTGATTATCATAATGATTCTCCTTCTTCTTAGCTTTTTCTAGTTCAGGCATTCCTCCACAGCCGAAATATACCATCTCCCTATCCATTTCTTCGATACATTTGTGATAAGGATGCTCATAAGCTGTTTTGCAGATAAAAACAAAGAATGAAGCATATCTTAATTCTTTGAAATTCAGTCTTAAACCATGATCAGAAAGTATTTGGCAATGGGTTATTATTGATGGAGGTATTTTTCTGTGTTTGTATCTTTTATCAAATAAACGGTTGAAAAGCAATGCCGATTTCGTTCGAAACCAGTGTATTAAATCATAATTGTTTTTCGACAATTCCTTCAACAATTCTATTTCATCACCAACTTTTATTGGATTGATTTCATTGAAGAAGTCAACGTCTTCTTTTTCAGCAAATCTTGCAAATACCATTATAGAAAGATCCGGATACTTGTTTTTCAGTCCGCAAATAAGGTCATACATTGCTATCGCTGCTCCATTTTTAGACAGTATATGAATCACAAACAATATTTTCATTCTCATGAGGGAGGCAAGAATTAAATAAAAATGAAAAAATCCTCTATGACTCTAATCGTCTTATCTGATTATGGAGCGAGAGGAGGATCCAACTTGTTGGTAATACGTTGGAATAACTTTCTTATACGGCATTATGACACTCTACATTTGAAAATTCCATCAATAGCCAATACTCAATTATTCGAATTATTCTGAAATAGCAAAAATCACCGATTCACTCCAATGGATCGTGAAATGATCAAAATATAGCTTGTATCCAAGATTTAATTTATCAATCCATAAAGGGACATTTACAAAATCTTTCATTCCGTGATAATTTGTAATGCTGAGATCAACTAATAAGTGCAATTGAAGGATGAAAAAGCTTTTAAGGGCTTTTTCATCCTTCAAAAGCCTGAACAGTGCAATCTTTGGATTGCAAAATGTCAAAAAACTACACACATCTCAGTATTGATCAAAGGTATCAAATTGAAGCATTATTGAAAACAGGAGCTACTCAAAAGGAGATTGCCTGTATCGTTCATTTTCACCCATCTACGATCTCACGTGAGCTTAAGCGAAATGTGGGTTCAAGAGGTAGGGGAGCTGGTGTCTATCGAACAGCAAATGCACAAAGGAGGACCAATCTTCGTCATCAAGAAAAGCCAAAAAGAGTGATTTTCACCAAACCCATGAAAGACTGGATAGTTAACCGGCTCCAAGAAGATAGATGGAGTCCTGAATTGATCAGCCATCAGGGAAAGAAAACGAGAGAATGTCCACTTAGCCATGAATGGATTTACCAATGGATATGGGAATGTAAGCACACCAACCGCCAGGAGAACCAAGAATACAAACAACTATACACATATCTAAAACATGGCAAACGAAGGCGCAAACGAGGAAACAGAAAAGATCGTAGAGGTATTATCCCGAATAGGGTATCAATTGAACAGCGACCCCAGATCATTAACAAAAGGGAACGATTGGGAGATATAGAAGTCGATTTAATGATGGGTAAAAACCACAAAGGCTCTTTGTTGGTGATGACAGACCGAGCAAGTCTTTTTACCAGAATCAGAAAGATGCACAGTAAAAATGCCGATCAAATGGCCGAAGCTATTG
This sequence comes from Cyclobacteriaceae bacterium, assembly GCA_963664285.2. Classification (GTDB taxonomy): domain Bacteria; phylum Bacteroidota; class Bacteroidia; order Cytophagales; family Cyclobacteriaceae; genus JAJCYL01. Next base: position 40,298 of record CAXXNX010000041.1, on the reverse strand, counting down.
TGGAGGAACTCTCTCAGGATAAACACAAACTGGAAACACTCACTTTTGATAATGATATGGCATTTTCTAAACATGAGTTGATTGCTCAATCCCTTGATGTGGATGCCTATTTCACTCGTCCCTATACTAGTCAGGATAAAGGGACAGTTGAAAATAGGATTGGGGTAATCAGAAGGTTTTATCCTAAGAAAGCAGATATTAGATTTGTTACAGAGGAGCAAATCAAAGTTGTTGAAAACAAAATCAATGAACGCCCTGTTAGAAAATTTAATTACCTAAACGCAAAGCAAGTGCTACAAAGGAAAATTGCACTTATTACTTGAACTTACAAATAGCTAATTTTGGCTTGAATCTCTTAATTGTTAGGAGTGAGCCTTCGAGAGCATTAATTTCCGCCCCTTCAATATCCATCTTAATGAGGTTAACATTTTGAATTGATTTCTCTTTGCAAAAATCATCTAGAGTGATAGTCTTTACATGCCCACTTTGATCTTCAAACTTCTCAAATGAAATATTTGTTGCAGGGCCTTGGTCTCTGAAATAAATTATTTTATTTGAACTTGACCAAAGTGGTCTTTCACATAATTCGATACGCTTTGATATCTCTTGGTTCAATGATTGGTTCCTCTTAAAAATTTCTACATTCCCTGGGACGAACTCAAAAGAATACACTTTACCATTATTACCAATCTGATCGCCAAAATACAACGCCGTATCTGCCCAGCATCCGCCAGCGTCAATAATGACGTCATTAGGTTCAGCTTTTATAATATCCCTGTAATTATATTGTTGTAATACAAAATCCGTGTAAACGCCGACAGTGTCATAATATATTCTTATTGGAAATCCAATCTGTGATAGATCGTGATAGTGAAGAGTCCAGCTGTACTTGTCATAATTAAGTTGTATGGGTTCAATTCCTGTAGCCAGAAATTTTAAATTTTCAATCGAATCAAAATAATTGTCATTTCTATCAAGCTGCACTTTCAAATGCCCTAAAACCTTAAATGCAATTAAATCAATCCATGTTTTTCTCGAATGTTCATCTGACAGGAGATAGTAAACTTGTTCCAACCTATCATAATAGGTAGATAGTACACCATACAGTTCCAAAATTACCTCTTTGTGTTCTGAGCTGCTGATTAATTTCTTCCTGAATATTTTTTTCAAGAATCTCCATCTACTCTTAATCTCCGATCCAAAAAGATGGAAATCATAATTTTCCTCATGGAAATTGAATAAGTCTTTTTCGATTTTGGAAATGAGATGTGACTTGAATTCCTCCATATTAGGTACTTAAAACCCTATAATTTCTGATTGATGTCGAAACGAACTTTACTAATATGATTCTTTTATTGCATCTAAAACAATTAAGTCGCTTCGACTAAGGTTCATATGAAGTAGGCAGGGAATTCATGAGGTATAGAAAAGACTAATGAAAAAGATATTTCACAACATAATTATGCAGTTGCTCAACATGATGCTTCATGGTATAATTATTTAGAGTTCTTTGTTGGCCGTTTCGCGATATTTTTTTCCGTGTTTCGGGGTTGTTCAGGAGATAATTGAATTTTTCAATAGCTTCATCGATTGAATTGTAAGTCACTATCTCCTCATCAGGTTCAAAAAATTCATTTAACTCCGGCTTCAAATCCGTTAATAGACAACTCCCCAGGCCTGTAGCCTCGAACATTCTCATATTCCCCACTGAATTCTCAAGTACGTCAATATGATGATTAAATGTTACAGATGAAGAAGCTATTACCCTATAATACTCTAATCCAAATACAGGGTCATGAATTCGTTCTTTGTAGCTTTCATAAACAGAGGTTTTGAACGTATTTGAATCCAAATGATTGATTTTATTTACATCTGTTAACCTTGAAATTGCATTAATTATCCCCAAATATTTTAATGTGTTAATTATCCCAATAATAATTTTTTTTAAGAATCGTTTATTAGCGTTCGAAACAGTTTCTGCAACATTTTTGGACCAAACGACTATAGGAGTTTTCTTTAATAATGTTTCGATAAGATGGTAACGTTTTGAGTGTGGTCCATTTCTACTTCCTATTGATCCTAAAAATGTCAAATTATAATTTTGTAAGTTCAAGTAATAAGTGCAATTTTCCTTTGTAGCACTTGCTTTGCGTTTAGGTAATTAAATTTTCTAACAGGGCGTTCATTGATTTTGTTTTCAACAACTTTGATTTGCTCCTCTGTAACAAATCTAATATCTGTTTTCTTAGGATAAAACCTTCTGATTACCCCAATCCTATTTTCAACTGTCCCTTTATCCTGACTAGTATAGGGACGAGTGAAATAGGCATCCACATCAAGGGATTGAGCAATCAACTCATGTTTAGAAAATGCCATATCATTATCAAAAGTGAGTGTTTCCAGTTTGTGTTTATCCTGAGAGAGTTCCTCCGCAATAGCTTCGGCCATTTGATCGGCATTTTTACTGTGCATCTTTCTGATTCTGGTAAAAAGACTTGCTCGGTCTGTCATCACCAACAAAGAGCCTTTGTGGTTTTTACCCATCATTAAATCGACTTCTATATCTCCCAATCGTTCCCTTCTGTTAATGATCTGGGGTCGCTGTTCAATTGATACCCTATTCGGGATAATACCTCTACGATCTTTTCTGTTTCCTCGTTTGCGCCTTCGTTTGCCATGTTTTAGATATGTGTATAGTTGTTTGTATTCTTGGTTCTCCTGGCGGTTGGTGTGCTTACATTCCCATATCCATTGGTAAATCCATTCATGGCTAAGTGGACATTCTCTCGTTTTCTTTCCCTGATGGCTGATCAATTCAGGACTCCATCTATCTTCTTGGAGCCGGTTAACTATCCAGTCTTTCATGGGTTTGGTGAAAATCACTCTTTTTGGCTTTTCTTGATGACGAAGATTGGTCCTCCTTTGTGCATTTGCTGTTCGATAGACACCAGCTCCCCTACCTCTTGAACCCACATTTCGCTTAAGCTCACGTGAGATCGTAGACGGGTGAAAAAAATCCCCGCCACTCTTTGTTTCCAGTTAATAACAAATCCAGATCAGAAAATAATCCAAAATCACTAGTAGGAGCGAATCTCCATCCAATTATTTTCGCTTTTTTAAAAAGCTTCCGCAATTCTCGTCTCTTTTCAAAATCAAAAACATATAGATCAGCGAGATAAACTACATCGGGTTTGAAATTTTTGAGTTGAGATATAAGAATATTCCATTCATGATTCTTCTCAGAGTGTTGGGATTTTGATGTAAACATCCATTTCTCTTGTAAATCAATGAAGTTGAAGAAGAACTCCTTACATTCATTACCCAACAAACCAAGATACCGAGAATGGTAATCTGAATATCCTATTCTCATTGATGTAAAAGCATTCTGGGCTTTTGCATAATCTAATTCGGAAAAGTCCGTTCGTGATTTTAGACAATAAGATATAGCTTCAGGATACAGAGTAGTAACGTAGGCTAATCTATAATTTGACATGATATTCAACTTTCAATCCACCTACCATGGAGTATGGTGGAGGAAATCCTTCCATATAGGTAGCTCTTATATACTTCTCAATTACTGACTTCTCCCAGGACAAATCTATTTGTTTTACCGCGTCAATTTCATTCCGATAATGTATAGAACAGTCACGAAGGTTTTCCAAATCAGTCTGTGGGGTCAAGTCGTATTGACCGTTAATGATGTTAGCTATTGAATCCCGAAACATCTTGTAGGATGCTTCAACGGTGAGGTTATATAATTGGCTAACAAAACATTTATCCGGAATCTTAAACCTTATTTCTTCAATGATTGCACCTGAATCTATCCCTTCTTCCATTTGATGAATTGTCGCCCCAAATTCCCCACGTTCATCAAGGATGGCAAAAGTAAATTGATTACATCCGCGGTATTCAGGGAGCGGAGCCATATGAAGATTCATAGCTAATTTTTTTGCCAACAGGATATGCTCCTTGCCAAGAATTTGGTGATACTGTATTGAGATTAAATAATCAATTTCATCAATGTTTTCCAAATCCCCCAGATCTTTGAGTAATCGAATTTCATGCTGCAAACAATAAGATTCGATATCAGCTATTCCAAATTTGGAATTATTGTTGGTTAATACGCCGTTTAGACTAATACCCAACTGCTCTTTATGATCATTCAAATATGAAAGACATTGCAAACCTATTGGCTTTGATCCAAGGAAGACAACACTCTTTTTTTCTGATGCTTCTTTTCTCAAATTCTTTTTAGTGGCATTCTTTATGTGAAGACTTTGAATTAGCTAACCATCAATTGCTTTGTAAATTTTGCTAATTATTTCGACTGTCTTCAATCCTTCAAAGCCACTGGTAGAAATAGCAGCATTGTTGGTCATAACATCGATCAGATTTTTGTAAACCAGTTCATGATTTGACATCGATCCCTGATAATGACCGTAGTCATTAGGTTGGTTGCCCTGAGGCAAGTTCCTGACTTCAAAGCCCTCTATACTCTGATATTCTAAAGTATTAAGATACTGACCACCAATTTTAACCGTACCTTTTGAACCAAAGACCGTAAGGGATCCCTCCATATTTTGTTTATAACTGTTTACTGTGTAGTTGATCGTTCCTACTGCCCCACTATGGAACTTTAAGATAACAACCCCGGTATCTTCAAATTCAATTATCTCCTTATGGCAATAATTTTGAGAAAAAGCTCTGACCTCATCCACATCTCCTATCAGCCAATACAGGAGATCTATAAAATGACTGAACTGAGTAAAAAGAGTTCCACCATCTAGTTCCTTGGTCCCTTTCCAATTGTTTTCATAGTACTGGAAATTTCTATTCCAGAAACAACTCATATGGACATTATGTATTTCACCTAACCTGCCTTGAACGATTAACTTCTTTAATTCTTTTACCGGTGGGTTGAAGCGATTTTGTTTGACAACAAAAAGTCTCTTGTTCACTTTCTCCGCTACTTTGATCATTTCACCACAGTCTGCAACGCTGGTAGCCATAGGTTTCTCACATAATACATGTCGACCAGACTGAAGACTTTGAATGCTATGAGCCGCATGTAAACCATTGGGAGTGCATATGGCTACAATCTCGAAATCTAAATCAGAAGTCAGAAGGTTTTCCAGGCTATGGTAGGATTTACAGTTATACTGTGCAGCCAAAGCATCCGCATTAGATCCTTCAATATCGCAGACAGCAACCAACGATGCTAATTCATTGATATGTGTGGCATGTCTTGCTCCAATACGGCCGCATCCCACGATGGCAAACTTAATTTTATTTATGCCGTCCACACTTGATCCATCAAAACCAAACGTCCCTGATCCGGAAGATGACCCGAGGAGTAGTAGTCATGTGAAACTACCTCAAACTCAAATACGTCAAGCACCCAGTCCTCAATTAATCTTCCATTTCTGACCATTACACTACACAAATATCTGCCACTGTTCAATAATGGCGATAGTATCCTGCATTTTACGACTTTATACTCTGTAATCTCAAATGTTCTGCCACAGACGTAACTGCTTAAATCCACAATTGCTACTCCTTTTTGACTATTAATGGCAATCGCAATGTCCATATTTAGAGCTTCCGCCGTGTTATTATTCACCTCCACGCCAAATATCAGACTTTCTCCAATTTTAAAAGTATTTGTCAGTTGACCTTCCGAGTTTTGGGACCAGAATTTTGTAACCTTTAAATTACCTGCACCACTTCGATCAACTCTGAGATTAATGTCGTAGGACGCGCTTTCAGATAAATCAGTGCAATATTGATCTATAGCCTCAACTGCAGTTCCTTCCCTCTTTATTTCTCCTCTCGACAATAACAAACCTCTTGGACATAGATTTTCGATCAGTTGCATATTATGACTAACAAAGAGCACCGTTCTTCCCTGTTTGGCTACCTCGTCCATTTTGCCAAGGCATTTCTTCTGGAATTCAGCATCACCGACTGCAAGAACTTCATCAATTATTAATATCTCTGGTTCCAGATGAGCCGCAACTGCAAAAGCCAAACGGACATACATTCCCGAAGAATAATGCTTGACAGGTGTATCGATAAACTTTTCCACACCACTGAAAGCAACAATTTCATCGAATTTTGATCTTACTTCCTTTCTTGACATTCCCAGAATCGTGCCGTTCAAAAAAATGTTTTCCCGGCCTGACAATTCAGGGTGAAATCCGGTCCCCACCTCCAGAAGACTGGATACCCGGCCTTCCATCTCAAACCTTCCATGTGTCGGATAAGTAATCTTCGATAAAATCTTTAGCAGTGTGCTCTTTCCGGCACCATTTTTCCCAATGATGCCTACAGCTTCACCTTTCTTAATCTCAAAGTTAATGTCCTTTAAAGCCCAAAAGTCCTCCCGCTCCACATTCTGTCCCCCAAATATTTGACCTAGGCCATATTTGATCCTTTCATTAATGGACACAGCCTTTTGATGCCCAATCTCATATTTCTTAGATAAAGCTTCTACCTTGATTGCTATCTCTCCAACAGAAGTCATATAATGTCAGCCATGGTCCGTTCAACTTTTTTGAAGTAAAAAAGACCAGTAACAAAAAGTAGTGTTACCAACGCAAAAGAAACAAGTGCGTACCAATTGGTAAATGATGTACCGAGAATGCAGTACCTGAAACCCTCCACGACTCCGGCAACGGGATTTAGATAGTATATCAGTGGGGCTACCCAATCCGGCACACGATCTATCAGTAGCTGGGAAGGATAGGCAATAGGGTGTGATGTATAATCCGAACTGGACAGCGAAAGGAATTATATGCTGAAAATCGCGATATCTAACGGTCAGCGCACTCAACCAAAGACCGACAGCCAATGATGCAATAATATTAATTGCAATAAAAAAAGGTAGGTATAGAAGATTGGCCGAAACAGGATGATTGTAGAAAAGCATTATTACTACAAGAAACATGAATGCAATAGCAAAATCTACAATACCAACCAATGATTTGGCCAAGGGGATAACCAGTCTTGGAAAGTAAATCTTCTTGATCATTCCTTGAGCCCCGATTATCGAGTTCCCAGATTGGCTCATAACGAAGGAAAAATAGGCCAGGCTGTCATTCCTGTTATCGCAAAAACCGGATATGGTATAGTCCCCGTATCAACTTGTGCAGCTCTGCCAAATACCAGTGTAAAGATTAACAATGTTAATGCGGGTTGAATGAACGCCCACAAGAATCCAAGATAGGTCTGTGCATAACGCACACGATAGTCACGATAAGCAAGAATGATAAAGAGATCTTTGTATCTTATCAATTCCTTAAAACCAAGTGATAATTTCTTATCGTCAGCGTCAACTACTGTCTTCAACTAGTGTCTTTTAATTTTGTGGACATAACTTATAAAAAAGGAACGATTCTTCTATCACAATGATCCAAGGATCCGATTATAAAGCGCTGGTAAGTCTTTAAAGTTCCGATATTTAATAGCCAAATCGACAATTCCTGGATCGGGACGTATTCGACCGACAATGCCCTGAATCTTTTCAAAAGCACCCTCCAGATCACTCAGATCATCCCTAAACAGAGATCCTCCATTACTCTCATCAATAATTTTACTGTCGTCGCCGATGTCATGTGCGCTAAGGACAGGCAGACCATTAGCCCAATACTCACCCGTTTTAATAGGAGAGCAGTATTTCCTGACATGCGAGGGTCTGACCATTGAAAAAGCAAAATCAGCAGCCGATAAGTATTGGGGAACCTTATGATGTGAAACCAAGTCGATGTACATCTTTGATACCTCGAAAGAGGCCTCAATCAATTGTTGCCTAATCGTATCTTTATCTTGAGGAGTCAGGATTACCAGGCGGAAGTTTTCTCCGAAAAATTGTTGAGCTCTCAGAAGTATCTCGAAGGCTTTCTCTTTGTAGTAAATATCTCCAAACTTACCACAATAAATACCTACCAAGGCACTATCTGGTATAGCTAGTTGCTTCCTTACGGCTCTCCGATCGGGAACTACTATAAGCAAACAATTGATGATCAACAGCACAAGGAAACGTGGCTATCTTTTTCTTGGCAAAAGCAGTCTCTAAATTTTTGGCAAAATGGCTACTTACAGTAACTAAAGAAGTAGCGATCCGGGCCATTTCCCTCTCTGCTCTATTCAAAAAAATATACTTCAATCCCCATGGATGCCAAACACCGGCTTCCCTCATATATTCAGAATGAGGTTCAAATGATTCTATAACCAAGGGAATATTCAGTTTTTTAGAGAGTTTATAGACCAATAATCCACTCAGTGAACTTCTGGCAATAATTATATCAATCCGCCCGATTTTTAGCAGGTTTTTCAGGTTCCGCCTGAAAAACAGGAAGTCACTGATCTTATTAAAGATGTTGATAGGAATATTCCGGGAGTGAAAAGGCACAAAAGTAACTTTAGAAATTGAGGGGATTTCCTTCGCCCGGCCATTTCTTTCAATGGTACATAGTACTACCTCCTCTATGGTAGGCAAACAGGCCAGAACCTTTACATGTGGTATGACAGAAGCTTTGGTCAGACCTTCGTTGTAACCCCAATAACTCAAATACAATACTTTCATAGGGAGGAATACTCTTGAAGAACTTTGAGCGAAGCCTTTATTTCAAAATGGCGGAGGTAAGTTTTAAATGCAATCCCAGTTATCCGGTTTTTGAAGGCCCGTAGTGATACCAAGTCCATATCATAATTTTGCTTTAATTCATTATATATTAACTTGTATCCTTTCCAAAGTCCATTCAAATCCATCATTGCAGATTCATTTCCTTTTCGGTATTTATAAATGAGGTCTTGGGTTGCCGTGTAGCAGCCGCCCGTCGCTATAGATAAATAAAATAATAAGTCTTCGCCATGATTCAGCCCTTCTTTGAATAAATAATTTTTGCCTTCTTCCCTTTTTACCATCCAGGTTGGCCCAAAAAATGACTTACCTGTGAGTTGTATCAAATCTGTAAAAGGGTCACCAATAAAAGAGGGTTTCCATACCTTTGTAACGTTTTGCATCTTTTCATCCATAATGTGGACAACACCATCAACGAAAGTCACTTCAGGATTTTGTTTGAAAATAGAAAGTCGAGATTCAAGAGAGTTTATGGGTAACACATCATCTGCGTCCAAGAAACAAAAAAAATCTCCCGTCATGTTGTTGAAACCGAGGTTCCTCGCCTCACTAACCCCGCCATGATCCTGGTTAAAATACCTTATTCGAATGTCATCATAGGACCGCATAACTTCTTCCGTTTGGTCATTGCTACCATCGTTGATCAAGAGTAATTCCCAGTGGTCATAATTTTGCTCAAGCACCGAATTAACACAGTCAGCCAGGTAAGAAGCTGAATTGTAGCAGGGGGTGACAATCGAAATTAAGTTATCCAAGGGTTGAAGAAATCTTTCTTTTCAGTAGGCAAGAAAAGATAATTGCACCAATCTATAATATTATGAATGCCTATTTCCTTTATTGATTTCAAACTAAGGGTATCATGACCAGCTTCTATTCGTAAGATTGTATATTGATTTTTGGCCATGAATTTTACGACTTTATTTTGGTTGTCTAACCGCTGTTTGTTGGATACATCATAGACTGGCAGGATCTCACAAATTATATAAGGACGGTGAAAGAGGATAGTGTGTTCTGCGCCTTTAATTACCTGTGACTCTGAGCCCTCAACATCAATTTTAATAATAATTATAGGTTCTTTTTCAACGGAGATAATACTGTCAAGTGCAGCAGTTAAAACTTGTTTCGCTGAAACTGTGCTTGCCCCTCGGAATCTATGAACGATTGAAGCGGATGAATCTGTGACATCCTTCGAAAAGAAAGATAACTCTTTGATGCCTAAGTGATCGGAAAGGCCTACTGGTAAGAGTGCCGTACTTTTAAATTCATTTAGATTGCACAAATGATGGCAATAACTAATGCATTCAGCATTAGGATCAAATCCGTAATAATTAATATGCGGATTGACGGATTTCAGTTGCAACAACGTCTGCCCTAGATTGACACCCACATCTATGAAAACACCGCTGGTATCAGCAAGAATTATTCTCAGAATCGCAGCCATCCAGGTTTCATCATCCTGGAGAAAATGATTAGCGCCACGACCATTGTTGATGGGGAGGTTAAATCTTTTTCCATTGAACTTTTTCCTTAACAGGAACGACATGTATGACAGCATGCCGATTTTTGCTAAAATTCGCAGTAAAAGGGAATTCATGCTGTACCTAAGCTTTATTCGATAACTCTCGGCTTATCGTTTTTTCTATTCTTTCCAGTTGTTTCCAGTAAGTATTCTCAAGAGCGAAACTTCTTCTCTCCTTTTGATTTGCGATTGAATTATAGACTTCTAGATTATTCACAACCTCACGGAATTTTTCTTTGAATTCACTTGAGCTCCTACTCATCACCAAAAGGTCTTTTTCGTCATATTCTTGTGTATGGGTAGCCACAATCACCTTCCCACTTGCTAAGTACTCCATGATCTTATGGGGATTATTAACCTGACCAGTTAAACTTTTATCTTTGTATGCCACCAGCAGGATATCTGCCATGTTATAATAAGATTGTAATGAGTCCTGAGATATGGTTCCTAAGAAATAAGTATTTGTTAACTCTTTAGTTTTTATCCTAAACTCTTCATTTACACTCAATGGCTGGCTGTTCTTCTCAGGTCCTGCAAAATTAAAATCTACTTCGGGGTGTCCCATAGTTACTTCATACAAAGTTTGCCAATTTATAAAAGGAATTGACAAATTACCAGTATACACCACCTTTGTTTTCGATTCTCCCTTCAACTCAACAGTCCGGTCAATTTCGGATATAAATACGCCATGGTTTATCTTATAAACCTTGCTTGAAAATTTTGAAAGTTTCTCTTTGATCAAATCAGTTGTACAAAAACAAAAATCAGCATTGATTGCGGCCCGAGATGTTTGGAAATCCTGATTAAGGTCGACAATATGAGAGATTTTGAGTATCCGGGGCGCCAAGAAATGGAAATCAAAGAAAACGGAGTTGTCGAATGACCACACAATGTCAAAAGTTGAATCACTGATCCGGATTAATTTTCTATAAATAAGTCCAAATATGATTCTCCTGACTGGCTTGGGTAGTAAGTGGTAACCACTAACAAAACCGGTGTAATACAATATTTTCAAATTATGGTGCTGACTTTCTTCAATACCCCAATGTTTTGTTGGGGGACCAAGGAAGTATACCTTATTGTCAAGTTTGGATAAACATACCGCGTAATGATGTTTAGACACATAAATATGACCCCATGGTTCAGGTGAAACAATAAGGATACTTCTGTTTCTTAAAATCACAAGCCAAGTTTCTTAAATAGTCGATCCAATTCCTTGGTGTTGACAATAAGGTTATACGACTGTTCGCCTCTATTAGGGCCGTTTTCAAATTCGCATTCTAGGAAGGCGTATCTGAAATATAGTGCCAATGATATTTTATAGTACAGGTCATACCAATAAGTAACCCCATGCAAATTATCAAAGAGCTCAACTACAGTCACATCATGTGAAAAGATAACATTGGTAAGACCTGCCCCATGCGGAGATACAACAACTTCTGCCCTACTAAATAATTTAGCCTGTTCTTTGAAAGTCATTTCCTCAAGATGACATACCTTAAACCCAAGGGTTTTTAAAAAAGCAAGTAGTTCCTCTTCATTTAATACCCTTCGATCTTTAGCTTTTGATCTTGATATGTAGATTCTTTCTCTGGATTGAGTTTTACTACCATCGGAAAATTTATCCCTGAACCATAAAATTCCATGGGGGGAATAAAAATCGGCAAATCTCTTTGCTTTGGATTTTCGGGCCATGGGAACAATCATTTTCTTGACTTGTGCTCTGTTATGATCCCATTGAAAGAGATCAGTTTCTTCAAAATCTAAATGTTTGAGCGAATCCCTTTGAAACGCTGAAAGATCCCTGTTAACAATAAGTTTTGGTCTTTCTGAAAACCTCTTCTCATAAAATTCAACTGCTTCCAGGGCAATTAAGGAATCCAGAAACCAATGAAAATAGTTTCTACTATGGTTGTCAGAGTAAATATTGACGAGGCTCAAGGCCAGGTCTAATTCCGCTTCAGTCTCGATCTTAGCATAATTCTCAAGTGCTCGCGGACTGCACTTATTCAGCAGCCAATCCCTATTAAGAACTGTATCCAATATAATGTCTCCATCATTTGTCATTCCTACTGCCTGAAGTCCTACAAAATTCGAGTTTTCAAAAACGAATATATACTCACGCTCGAAAGGATGAAAAGGCTCTTCCGGGTAATAAAACCCGGAATTGGAATTGACTGTAATGGGAGGTGAAATTTTAATGAATGAGTCATTGTGAAAAGGGATGATCAGGTCTTTGGCTATCTTTTCTCTGACATTTTGCCGGTCAATAAACCCCCTTTTCTCCCTTAGTCGCTTTTGCCATTTTGCATAGAATATTGTCCAGAATATTTTGCTTACAATTTGGTTCCTGTATATGAAGAATCTGAGAAGTTTTATAATGAGATTATTCAAATCAATTTGCAAATCTTAGAATTCGTTCAATCTTCTTTCTTGTGACCTCCGAACTAAAATTCTTCAGAACGTATTCTTCTCCACGTTCCCCATAATTTTCAATGTCTTCATCATCCAGTGATAAAAGTATTTCGCTAATTGTACCAACGTTTTCGAACTGATCGAAATCTAATAAAAATCCTGAATGTCGTTCTCTTACCGCTTCTGTGGCGCCGCCTGACATGCCACCAATAACTAAATTTTTATGGAAGGAAGCTTCAATGTAACTAATCCCAAAACCTTCGATATCTTTCCCTTGATCAGAATGCACGGGCAGTATGAAGATTTCTGAGAGTTTGAATAACGACCTTTTTAACCTATTGTCAATTTGACCTAGAAAAATAATCCGATCCTTTAACTCAGGTGTAACCAAGGATTTAATATACTTGTCTTCTGGTCCTGATCCCGCTATCAAATATATCCATGACGGATTTGTGGTAAGATATTTATTTAATCCTCTTATAGCCAGATCAATTCCCTTGCGCTTCACAAGTCTGGAAACACTAAGAATTATTCGCTTACCTGACAGGTTAATTCCTATAATATTTGAAACCTCCTTTTTCTCATAAGTGGGTAAAGATCTGTGCTTTTGGTCATCAAACGGTGGGTGTATTACCAAGCAAGATTTCTTAAAGTCAATAGTTTTTTTAGAAGGTGTTTTGTGAAGTAGGAGTTGGCTATGACTAATTCTGCATTTTGGATCACTTTAAGAAAGCCGGATCTCCTTGCTTTGATAAGCTCTATTATATCCAAGCCATGAAGCACAACGATATACTTTATTCCAAGAATTTGGGATACTCGGAGTAATAACCACGTCAGGTCAATAAACATGCTTGTAAAAACAAAAATGCTCTCGGGATTTTTCAATTTTTTGGTCACTATATGCCAAATAAGAAAAAACCTGATCCTACAGACGTAAATGCCCGAAAATACTTTTCGAAATAGTGAAACTTTTTCGATAGAATATTTTTGCAGCTTTCGTTTAAACCGGGGAGAAATGGTTTTAAAAGGTATTGACTCGGACTGGTATTGGTTGGTAAGTACTAATTGCAGACATCCGATAGCATTCAATATTTTTGCAAGCTGGTATGAATACTCTGATATTCCTCCAGTCATAGGAGGGAATTCAGGCGCGAACATCACAAATTTTAATTTTGGCATTACCGCTTTTCCTTGATCAATTGATGCTTCAGAGCCTTTCTAATGCAATAATGCATTGTACGATAGTTTATTTGTGAGAATGGATTGTTTCTGACCGCCACCCAACTACTCCTGATAGCCGGACCGAATAGTTCAAAATACATCTGAAAAGCAGCTCTTTCCCGATGAATAAGGGATGCATCTAATCTATATGGTTTTTCACGCCGGGCAACCAACTCTTCCAGCTTGTCAAATTCCCCTTTCTCCAGAAAATCCTTCAGTCCTTCCTCCCTTTGCCTTGCCATCCTTGACAGAATATAGTACATGACCTTTTTTCTTGCTGTTAAGTCTTTTGAATAGGAGTTGGGCAGGATACGATATTTATACAGAACTTCATCAAGGTTCATTGACCTTGTGCGCTGTACCAACCTTATTGCTAGATCGCAATCTTCATTGTAGTTGTCAAAAAATGGTCTGTATAATGGTTCGTCTTGTTTTATTAGATTTTTTTTAAACAGTATTGTTGGCCCGTGGAATTGGGTTTGTTTAAAGATCTTCCTCCTGATCTCCTCATGGGAAGTTTCGTAATGAACTTCATTAAATGGCTGGCCGTCCTCATAAATGTACATATAAGCGGTGCCACAAAGACCGATTTCTGAATTGTTTTTAAAAGCTGACCATTGTTTCTCCAATCTATCAGGTAAAGAGATATCATCGGCGTCATGGATGGTTATAAGTTCGCCTGTACACCGGGTGAATAATTGATTGATGGCTGTAGTTTTACCCAGATTGGAATCCTGATGATATCTTTTGATGCGGACATCGCGGTAAGAATCAATGATCTCCCTTGTTCTGTCAGAGGACCCGTCATCAGAAATAAATAATTCGAAGTCCTTGAAAGTCTGGCTCAAAATACTATCAAGAGCAAGTGGGAGGTATTTTTCAGCATTAAAGGCGGACATTAATATGGAGATCCTCGGCACACTCATTCTTATCACAACGATCCAATTTCTTTACCAACATATAAAGCATTTCCGTAATGATTACCCCACTTTAATTGGTAATAACTAATACCATAGAGGGCGTAAAACATCATCCCCCTTTCAACCAAATAGTCGTTTAACTCTGCGAAATATGTGTTTCTTTTGTTGGAGCGAGCAAATCCTACTTCACATAAGATAAGTTGCACCTTACCTTCAGATATAAATTCACTTGCTCCTCTGAGTACCTCAAGCTCCCACCCCTCAGTATCTATTTTTAAAAAATCAATTTTTTCTATTTTCTGTTGTTTAACAAAATCATCGAGTCTTCTTATTGTTATATTTTCTTTCCTAGCGGTGAGGTTAGGTTGATATAAATCTTTTGAAGTAGGCATATAATAAATAATGATTTTGACTCTAAAAACAGCTTGAAATACTTTGTTAAATCACTGATATTCAGTATATTAATATCAATTAAGAGTAAAAGTTAAATTTCAAGATATGGAGAAAAAGTATGAAAGTCTAACACTTTTCGAGTTTCAGGAGAAATTCCCCGATAACGACAGTTGCCAAGAATACCTGGCCGAATTGAAATGGCCCAAAGGGTTTAAATGTGAGAGGTGTGGCCATGACCGGTATTGCGGTGGGAAGCTGCAGCATACACGGCAATGCACTAAATGCAAGTATCAGGCTACTCCCACTAGTAGCACCCTATTCCACAAGGTTAAATTCCCACTTTTAAAGGCTTTTTATATTGTTTACTACATGAGTACAAATAAAAAAGGAATTGCTTCTACTGAACTGAGCCGAAAACTGGGGTTGCGCCAAAAAACCTGCTGGCTGTTCCAACACAAGGTTATGAAAGCAATGGCCAGCAGTGGCAAATACCCGCTAATGGGCAAAGTAGAAGTCGATGAAACGGTAGTAGGAGAACAGGAAGAAGGTGTTGTAGGGCGTCAGAATAACCGAAAAAGGCAGGTTTTAGTTGCAATTGAGAAGAAAGGCAGAGGAGTTAGCCGAATGTATGCCAGGATAATTGACAATGCAGGTACCAGGCAGCTAAAGCCTTTTTTCGAAGATCATTTCTGTTGTTTAACAAAATCATCGAGTCTTCTTATTGTTATATTTTCTTTCCTAGCGGTGAGGTTAGGTTGATATATAAGCCTTGTCTTTATTCAGGGAATTACAAACACTGTATTCATTTTCGTTAAGAAAAATTTGAGCCTCTTCATTCGGCGAGCCGAAGCCAATATTAAAACAAGTAATATTACTGAATATGGAGGTGTTCCTTGTCAGTTCTGCGAACGTTTCATAAACGGGTTCAAAACTAAATATTTTTCCCCCTAAATATTTTCCGTAATAAATCGCCGACTGACCAACGTTGGCGCCAACATCAAAATTATATTGAGTTTCTCATTACTCAATCTACTAATGTCAAATAACAAATCTGTTCCTGCCCGGAAGATGATTCTCGCTTGTAAAACCAGTAACCGGTAATGTCTGTAATTGTGTCTTTGATAATTTTTCTTACTGTCATTTATTACATTTTTTGACTTGAATTTCTCAGAAAATCAAGTACAAACCTTGGCAGTATTTCTAACTTGACTATGAAATTCAGATTCCTTCCATTCCAGATTCCATGTTGATTGATCAGGTGTCTTAAAATCTGTTTTGATAAACAGTAATCACTTTTTTTATAAAATTCGTAGAGTAGGTCCTCTCCACATCTCCGGTGAATATCTTCTTTAGAAATTAAATTATCTATATCCCATGAACGATTGTAATTATGATTTTTGCACAGATTACCGAGGAGATCGATTAGTATATCCGGGCCTTTTGCAGCTTTCATTAGTGTTTTTTTTAGGCTCCACCTCTCCCTTTCAAATTCACCTTGTTGTAGTGTGGTTTTACTTTTACTATGTATCCGAAAATTTGCGAGGATATCATCAATCTTTACTACTTTTCCCTGACCGTATCTCAATAAATACCTAATCCAAAGTTCAGAGTCCATTAAGAAGTTAAGCTCTGGACTGATCGGGGCTAGCGAATTGAAAATTTGCAATTTCCAAAATGTACTTGGTTGGTAGATCACACCCTCGTGAATGGTGTTAACCAATTTCTTATAGATGATTGTCCCATTTTTTATTTCTGTTGATCCGTCTTCGTAAATAAAATTCTCTCTTCCGCTAACGATATCGGCTCCGGATTTCATGAAAGCATCAGCCACCGAATGTAATACATTGTTTTCATAATAATCATCGCTGTTCAACCAATTGAAAATTTCACCTTTACAATGTTTCAGCCCCTTATTAATAGCATCGCTTTGACCCTCATCCTGTTCTGATACCCAGTATTTGAGGTGTTTTCTATACTTTCTTATGATTTCGACTGAGTCATCACTACTTCCGCCATCTATTATAATGTATTCCAGGTTGGGATAGTTCTGCTCTAATACTGATTGAATGGTCTGTTCAATGAACTTTCCCTGATTGTAAGACGGGGTTACGATGGATATCTTCGGCAGCCTGATAGTTGGGTCACTTTGAGGATTCATCATAGTGAAGTTCATCTATTCTGATCAAAGTTTGTGCATTTCCGTTCACCAATTTGTAAACTTCATGTTCGCTTAATTCGCCGTCTACCGTCTGATGAAAACGGTAATTCTTCAAATACAAATTAGTGAACATCGCGTCATTACGTGAAGAAAAAACAACAGTATCTGACGAATTAGTAATTTCTGTTAGAGCTAATGCAAGTTGATCATAGTTCTTGATTGATTTTTTTACATTTTCTTGTTTTTCGGTAAAAACCAGAACATGCATCACCAATAACTGAACCACAATCAGTATTGCAAAATGTAGTTTGTTTTTTTCAAATACCTGAGCAAGAATTATTGCCATTATCATCATCGCCAATGTGATAAAAAAGAGATGATACTTTACGACGAATGGCATGGTGTGACCAGCCCTTATGGACAAAGCTGATGCTATCAATAATGGAACAATCAGTAATGAAAAAGGAATGAGAAGTTTGTTGTTCTTCAATAGATTTTCCCGGTAGATGTATATGTATACACCGAATATTATTAACAGGTATATCACTGAAAACTTTAAGCTCAACCCAACATCCTGAAGTCTGACAGCAAATAGGGTTACAAACAGCTGTGAACTAGCCTTAATAAGATTTATAGGTGTAGGTTGTTCAATCCAATTACTGTGTAATGGCCTATTTTCAACATTGTCCTTTGCTACCTCAACGAACTTTTGATTTCTGGTATTGATCAGGTCTGTGTCAATAACGGGTCCCGAGTAATAAATAATTGCTCCCATCAAAACGAAGAATGTGAGAACAACTCTCAATTTTTGGTAAAAAATTCTATCCGGTTTTCTGAAATAAAAAGCCACTATGATCAAATGAAGCATACCGATGGTAATCGCCACAAAATGTGTGAAGAATAGCAAGGGCATGGCTAAAACATAGAGAATTATCCAACTGTTACTTTTAAACTGATCTTTTAAAGCTTGAAGCACTAAGGCTGTCGTCATGATAGAAAGTAAAAAAACCATGCTATAAGCCCTGGTAAAACTATCTATCCATATAATGGTAGGATGAAGCGCAATAAGTAATGTTGTAATTAGGGCCGTCAACTAATAAGTGCTCTCTAAGGATAAAAAAGAGCTAAAGGGCTTTTTCATCCTTCAAAAGCAGTGATAATGCAATCTTTGGATTGCAAAGGTTGATGTCAAAAATGCTTTTTGCACACATCTCAGTAGCGATCAAAGCGTACAACAATGCATTGAAGCATTAATTTAAAACAGGAGCTACTCAAAAGGAGATTGCTTGTATCGATTGTTCACCCGTCTACGATCTCAGTGTATTAAGCGAAACTGTGGGGATTTCAAGAGGTAGGGGAGCTGGTGTCTATAGAACAGCAAAGCGTGAATGAGTGACCAATCTCATCGTCATCAAAAATCGCCTTCATCCAATCTGGAGTGATTTTACACCAAACCCAAAAGACTGGAAGTAGCCGGCTTTTCCTAGCAATTGATCAGCCATTGCTTCCAAAAGCCATGAATGGATTTACCAATGGATATGGGAAGCCTGTAAGCAGTGCAATCTTTGGATTGCCAAAATGTCAAAAAACTATACACATCTCAGTATTGATCAAAGGTATCAAATTGAAGCATTATTGAAAACAGGAGCTACTCAAAAGGAGATTGCCTGTATCAGGGTTCATTTTCACCCGTCTACGACCTCACGTGAGCTTAAGCGAAATGTGGGTTCAAGAGGTAGGGGAGCTGGTGTCTATCGAACAGCAAATGCACAAAGGAGGACCAATCTTCGTCATCAAGAAAAGCCAAAAAGAGTGATTTTCACCAAACCCATGAAAGACTGGATAGTTAACCGGCTCCAAGAAGATAGATGGAGTCCTGAATTGATCAGCCATCAGGGAAAGAAAACGAGAGAATGTCCACTTAGCCATGAATGGATTTACCAATGGATATGGGAATGTAAGCACACCAACCGCCAGGAGAACCAAGAATACAAACAACTATACACATATCTAAAACATGGCAAACGAAGGCGCAAACGAGGAAACAGAAAAGATCGTAGAGGTATTATCCCGAATAGGGTATCAATTGAACAGCGACCCCAGATCATTAACAAAAGGGAACGATTGGGAGATATAGAAGTCGATTTAATGATGGGTAAAAACCACAAAGGCTCTTTGTTGGTGATGACAGACCGAGCAAGTCTTTTTACCAGAATCAGAAAGATGCACAGTAAAAATGCCGATCAAATGGCCGAAGCTATTGTGGAGGAACTCTCTCAGGATAAACACAAACTGGAAACACTCACTTTTGATAATGATATGGCATTTTCTAAACATGAGTTGATTGCTCAATCCCTTGATGTGGATGCCTATTTCACTCGTCCCTATACTAGTCAGGATAAAGGGACAGTTGAAAATAGGATTGGGGTAATCAGAAGGTTTTATCCTAAGAAAACAGATATTAAAAACTTGTTACCAGAGGAGCAAATCAAAGTTGTTGAAAACAAAATCAATGAACGCCCTGTTAGAAAATTTAATTACCTAAACGCAAAGCAAGTGCTACAAAGTAAAATTGCACTTATTACTTGAACTTACAATTTTTATAAATCGTAATATTTTTTTAATCGTTCATTTTGGCGGAATAACAGAGACAATGATCAATTACGCGGCATTGATAGCTACTAACTCCAATGCTGTAGGCCAATTGCTCAGATTCACCAAAGAAGTTTAGATGATAATCCGGCGTGTATCTAAAGAATTTCTGACGCGGAACGATAACAATCAAACGCTTTCTAGAAACTCTTTTTAGCTCCGATACCGCGGCATGAAGATTCCTTACGTGTTCAAGTGTATGCAGGCAAATTGTGGTGTCGAATGATTTGTCTCGAAATGGTAATGCTTCAATATTGGCAACGACTGTTGAAAATTCAATTTTTTGATCTGCAGATTTAAGCTTGATCAAATCAAGATTTCCTTCAGCTATATCACTTGCCGCCACTTTGTATCCACGTTTTGCACACTCAATTGATATATCACCATTTCCGCATCCAACTTCAAGAATCTCTTCACCAACAATTTCTTTAAAGACGAAATCAATGGTATCCTGTGTATTATCGGTGTTCCGCATGGGAACAAGATCCTCATAAGCTTTCTTGAATTGATCATCGGTCATGGAAACAGCTTTTCTTTTAAAATCAACGTCCATTTTCCTATTCCAGGTTTTAATGATTGGCTGGTAAAACCAACGTTGATCCCTGATAATTGGAGGAAGGAAATTGTCCAATATAAATCCTAGGATCTTTGTTGTTCTAGACGGGAGAATGAGACTTTTCAAGCCCATTGACTATTTTGATTTAATGATGAAGAGGACCCCTAGAACTGCCGGAAGAACTGTCAAAATTATCCTATACAAAATGGCCCCAATGACAATTTCATCAGGGCTTAATGCGGTATCTGAAAATAGATAAACCATAAGCGCTTCATCACTACCAAGCCCATTCAAAGTGAAAGGGAAAAGCCTACCTAAAGTCAGTAGAGGACTATTAATAAAGACTTCTGTTAAATGAATTGATTGATTAATCAATTGTAAACATTTGAATAATAATAGATAGGTTAATATCCAACCGAGAATTGACAGCGTAAAGCCGACCAAGATATTTCGAGATCCAAACTGAAAACCCTCTAATAAAATTCGTATATCCAAGTTTCCATTCGAAAACCTGTCAATCAATGGTTTCATCAAGCTTGTACCTTCTAACTTAGGTGCAAGGTACGCCAATGTTATTGGAAAGAGACTTGCCACAATCGCTAATAGAAAAATTACATTTTCAGTTATATAAAGAGAATATAAGCCAAGTATTGAGATGCTTCCAATTGCAATGAATTTATCGAATAGGCTAACCGCCAACATGTCTTCTTTGATACCTGTATCCCTATAACCAAAGTAGCTTTTTGCGATGTCACCGCTGCCCGCTGGCATCAAGGTGTTCAAAGCACTTCCAATAAGGAGGTATTTGACTGAATGAAAAAACCGTAGTGAATAATTCTTTGACTTCTCGATCATTAAAAAATGCCATCTTAAGGCTCTTGATAAGATCGAGAAACCTAAAAGGACTAATATTTCTAGTATTGAAAAGGCTGTAAAACAAATGCCAGTCCAAACGTCTTTACGGAAATCAATGCTAACAACCAAGATCCCTACTAATAATAAACTAAAGACTATTTTAAGGATTTTAAACCTCGCCAATTAACACTCTTTTTTGAAACCAATAGCCTTTGTATTTTAAAAAGTTCTTTTTTCATTAAGTTATTTTGTATCCCTAAAAATCCGAGTCCAATCATTTGCAATCCGGAAAGGAAGAGAATAATTACAAAGCTGGGAGAAGCTATTTGTGAAAAATAGGTTTCATTAAAACTTTCATTCCCACCAAATCTCGTATACAATAAGACTATGACTGCTAGCATTCCGGTAATTGACAGTATAACTCCTACGATTCCAAATAGGGCGAAGGGACGCTCATGAATAAAAAAGATAATGTGTGAAATGGAATGAGCCCTGAACCTAGACTTGGAAATGCCTTTATGTCTTTTTTCCAAAGTTGCTGGGATTTCTTTTACCCGAAATCCATTGGCCAATACCTTTGAGAGAATCTCCAAATGGATTTCTTTATCATTTGACTCGAGAATTAGTGAATTGACCACCTCTCTCCTATATCCTCGAACAACGCACGTTGAAGTATATACCGGAGGGTCAAAAGCATACCTATATAAAAAATTGGCGGTTTTTGAAATAAACAAACGAAATGGTGAGATCCCAACAGTTGTGCCGCCGGGCATATAACAGGAAGCTAAAACTACATCTACTTCAGATTCATCTTCCAGTGTTTTAACAATCCTGCTGATGTGATTAACGTCATATGAAAGATCAAAGTCTATGGTCACTACTATTTCTCCTTGTGCTGCTTCCAGTCCTGTCCTAAGCGCCTTACCTCTACCTTGATTATTACGGTATCCCAGTACTTCCAAATTGGAAGATTTGACCGCAAGTAGTCTCGCCCCTCATCAAAAGAGTTATCCGTACTTCCATCATTAACGAAAATGATCTCATAGTCCTTCCATCCCATTGACTCTAGTTCTTCACAAATTTTATTGTACGTATTATTCACATTTAATTCCTCATTGAACATGGGAGCAATAATGGATAATCTCATTTAAGTCGTCTTTTCTTTGAATGGTAAAGAATTGTTAGTGCAGTTATGTAAAAGGGGATCATGGGTATTTTATACCGAACAAGGGATCCGAAATTAAGCGTACTCACTCCTACAGCGAAAGCAATGATTAGAGCAAATGAAAAGCAAAGCCGTAAGTGTGGATCAACAAAAGCATTTCTTAGGTTAACCCATTTAATCCCCAGAGTTCCTATAGTCATTACCAATAAAAATAAAGCTTCAACCGCGGCAATAAACATTAACGGATTACTCGCTTCCCACAAATATGGTCGGAACAGTGATACATTAATAGCAGCTGGCGCCATTGCAATCATGCTACTAAATGACCCGTCTAAATTACCAAGAGTATAATGTGAACCAGCATCTTGTCCCCATCCATACCTGATGTCGTATGCGGTAATCATTGCGGTTTCTGCAATTCTATCGGGCGCATATCTTGAATCTTCAGAAAAAGTCAGGGAAATTACTTGATAACCCAATAGAAGAAATACAACAAACAATATTGGGGCAGCCGCAATTCTAATCACCTTTGATCTAATCCTTCGTGAATAAAGTGAGTATAGCCAGATAGACATTGCGATAATATACGAGAATAGGATATATGGCTTAATGGTAAAAATGATCCAGCTGAAACAAATAAAAAAAAGCTCGACAACAGATAGTTTTTTCTAAAATAAAATAAATTATATGAGCAGTAGATTAACCAGCCAAGGGCTCCTAATGTTACAGAATCTTTAAGCATACCGGAACCCCAGAAAAAAACTGAAGGCATGAATAATATTCCAAAGGCTAACCACTTTACATCTTTCGGATATAATCGATAAAATGTCTTAAAAAAGACCCATAACCCGCTGAAATTAAAAGCGGCAAAAAAAAAGAGCTGTCGAACTATAAGTATGAAAAGTAAAAATATCAAAAAATGCAACTATATGAACGATAAAATATGAGGGTGTTGATCTGAAATACCAAATCTTCGATGAATACTCGTAAACTTCAGGAGAATGAACATTTGGGCCCAAGATAAGCTTAATGCCCCTTAATGGATTTGACGACAACGCCTCCCAAATCCACTTGCTACCATGAGTAAAATAATTAAAAGTATCTCCTCCATCATAGTAAAACTGGTAAATCAACCCCAAGGAAATTGCACCGAAAAACCTCACAAATAATGCAGGAATAAAAAATTTTCTATTATTTCTATCCGTCACATATGGCCTAATTGTGTAAGCTATAATGTAAAAGATCAGAAGGTAAAAAGGAGTAATTATGAGGTCTTTAATTTCCATCAGACCCTGAGTCATTCATTAGCAAAAGAGACATAAGTTCAATGAACACAAATTTCTTGCTGATTCTTGCTTCAGACAATAACATATACTCAAAACATTAGGCATGACTTCAATCAGCTCTTAGGAAAAAAGCTGAGGATCAAATACAACATAGACAAGAGAATATAGTATCAAATAAACATCGTGCTAAGTGAAGTTGATGATAGACTCCATCACTTTTTTTGCTGCATCGCCATCCCCATAAAATTTTTCAAAGATAACTGATGGTTGAGCGGCTCTTTCAAAAGACTTAATGGCTTTTATGATTCTTTCCTTAGAAGCTCCAACAATTTCATTGGCCCCACACTCAACAAGCTCAGTCCATTCGGTTTCATCTCTTAGTATAAAACATTTCTTATTATGAAAGAAAGCCTCTTTTTGTAAACCCCCACTGTCAGTCAATACAAAATTGCATTTGCTTAAAAGAGCCTGCATCTCGATATACCCAACCGGCTTAATAAAACTAATAGTACTTAGTTCAGTTGTTCTATGTAATAAACTTTTAGTTCTTGGATGTATCGGGCATATTACTTTGATCTCATTATCAATCACTTCAAGGGCTTCAATTATTTCAGAAAGCCTTTTCTTATTAGTCGTATTCTCTTCTCTGTGAATAGCACATAGTACAAAAGGTTCATCCAGATTCACTTCTTCTAATAAATTGGACTTTCGATTAGCCAGCTGGGTATAGAATTTCACTGAGTCAAACATTACATCACCAGTATTCACAATATTAGATTCAAAGTTTGCAAATCCTTCCAGATGAAGATTTTCTATAGCTTTTTCTGTTGGACAGAGTAATAAATCAGAAATTCTATCGGTCAAAATTCGATTTATTTCCTCTGGCATTTTCATGTTGAAGCTCCTCAAGCCTGCTTCCACATGTGCCAATTTGATTTGAAGCTTTTTTGACGCAATAGCAGCAGCTAAGGTTGAATTGGTATTCCCATAGACAATCACCCAGTCTGGACTTTCTGAAATTAGAATTTTTTCAATTTCCTCAATCATTCTACCGGTCATTGCACCATGTATCAGATTATTTATCCCTAGATTGTATTTTGGTTCCGGTATATCGAGCTCTTTAAAAAATATTTCTGACATTTCACTATCGAAATGTTGCCCTGTATGAATGATAATTTCCTCTATAGTTTCAATTTCCTTTATTTTTCTACTTACCACAGATGCTTTAATAAATTGTGGTCTAGCTCCAATGATGGTAGCAATTTTCACTTTTTGATAATAAAAATCTTGTGGAAAAAATTTTTCATTCTAATCAATACTTCGACCATATTCTTCGACTCTTTTTACAGTATCAGTTAAAGCCTCTGAGTATCTCAAGGCAATGTCGAAAGGTCTTTCACTCCTTTCTTTTGAATCGTTGGAAATTGAAATAATCTCATTCCTCCGGAATCAAAAAATCCCTGAAATTCTCTCTAGTTATTCCCATCACCCCGGGCATCATAGTTTTCGGTAATGTCTTTGGAAAACGAATCCCTTTTCTGGCACTCCATTTAAACTCAAATCCATATAATTTTCCATTTGATTCTTCCAGGTAATCCACTTCCTGCTGTTGTTTTGACCGCCAGAAATAGGTTTTGGCAAATAATTGTTGATAGGAAATATTTTTAAATCTTTCGCTTATCAGAATATTTTCCCACAAAGCTCCAAACAGATCTCTTATCAAAATATAACTATACGGGATTTGATTCCCATAAAGACATAACTGCATGGGATTTACTTCCCGCCCGCAGTTTAAACCGAATTGAGAAAATCAATAAAATTATCCGGATTCACCTGCAGGATTGACTTCCAGGTAATGTTCCATAAATACCTGTGGAGGTTTGACTTTCCTGGCCTTCCATTTAAATTCAAATGCTTTTAGGCGGCCTCCAAACTCTTCAATATAGTCTATCTCCTGATGGCTATGAGTTCGCCAGAAATAACGGTTCATCCAGAGACCTTTAAAATGAGTTATTTTAAACCTTTCACTGACAAGAAAATTTTCCCAAAGTGCGCCTATGTCCTAATCCTTAAATTTAGTTGAAATTAGGGATTACGATCCGTGAAATTGTGAATCTTAGTAGTGTTTTCTTTATTTAAAGTCATGAGGAAAGCATGACGGGAAAAATGAGGCCAGGTCGGGTCGGTCTGGAAATATGAATCATCTTCTCTTTAAAACTCTTTTTTAGTTCTTTCAAGTTATAGGATCATAATCCATAATTTCAATTGAAATCAAGGATTTGATTCCTCAAAAATTATAAACCACGAGTTCAACCTGAATCAATACTTTAAAGAAAATTTCTCAACCCTTTTTACTGCATCAGTCAAAGCTTCGGTATATTTCAAAGCAATGTCGAACAAGCTTTTCACACCTTCTTTTGAATACTCATGTGCTATACTGTTTCTGGCTGTCCTGATGATTTGAAAGTCTTCTGAAGATCTTATTAGGCCTTTCTTTTCCGCTCTGTTAATACGATCTCTTATGGAACCCGGGGTATCCTGATCTACCTTTTCAATAGTTTTAAAGATCCTTTGAATGAGCAGGTCTGACAGACGGGAAAATCTGGCAGCGAACACTTCAATACTTTCCAGCTCCTCGTAATCATAATCTTTTTTTTTCAGTAAAACTTTACATTTTTTATAGGAATAGGTGAGCATATCGGATGCCTCCTTTGCGTCCTCAATAGATTTCCTTAAAAACAGTATTAGCTCTTCCATCTATAAGGGGATCATATTTTCTTTGATCAGGTTGTAAAATTCGTCATCTATTTCACTTCTTGAAAGTAAATCAATTTTTTGCTCACCTAGTAGCCCGAGTAAACGCGTTTTAAGTACTATTCTCTCTGCAAAATTTAGCTTTGATGATTCAATCAATATATCAATGTCGCCCCCCTTTTGGGTATTATCGGTCCTTGAACCGAATAGATAAATTCTTGCCTCCGGATCAAAATCTGAAATAGTTTCCTTAATAATCCTGTGTTCGTGCTCACTAATTCTCATGACAATCCTTTAACTAAAAAATACGCGTTATTTGATTGACATTGTTTCGAAAAACCATTGTTGAAATTAAAGTATCTCATTTCGTCGGAATCAAAAATTTCCCGAAATTATCTCTTGCTATTCCCTTCAATACCGACTTCAATGATTAGGGGGACGCTTAATGAAACAATTCAATAGACACCAAGGATCTGATTTCTCAAAAATCATAAAACCATGAATATGGTTAATCGGGCGCGATCTCTTCTTTATATAACGGGATATCTTACTAACTGAGTTCGTTTCGATATGACACTATATTTTTAAGAAATCCTTGTGTGGGGACAACCCCCAATTTTAACCTCATCTCGAATCCCGAAGGCTGAAACCCACCGTCAGGAATCCTCACTTCACTTAATAAGACCGACTCATACCCACAAACAAACACACACCCATTACTCCACTTCTACCACCATTTCCACTTCCACAGCAATACCTCTCGGTAGTGACCCCATCCCCACAGCCGCCCTGGCATGTTTCCCTTTCTCTCCAAATACGGCTACCATCAGGTCAGAATAACCGTTGATCACTTCCGGCTGGTTACCAAAATCAGGGGCACAATTGACCATGCCTTTTACCTTGACTATTCTTTTCACTTTGTTCAAATCCCCAAGTTCAGCTTTTAGAACTGCTAATTGATTGATACCAGTTAATCTAGCGGCCTCATAACCTTCCTCTATCGTTAGATCCACTCCAACTTTTCCCGTGATATACCCCCCATCTGGTTTTCCAGGACCTTTTCCTGCAAGGAAGATCAAGTTGCCAGTCCTCACAGCATTGACATAATTAGCCACCGGGGTTGAAGCTTCAGGAAGAGTTATTCCCAGTTCTTCTATTTTCTTGTTCGCATCCCAATCTTGTGGGGGAGCCATGGAGGCACTATTATCGACTTGTTGAGGTTGGCTGCAAGCCACGAAGGCCACAAACGCTATGATTAGATTCTTCATATTCATTGTTATTCTTTAGCTGCAATTAAGTGCAAGACCCTCAAAAACACAAGCCTCCGGCTCCTTGGCTACAGTCAAATGAGCTATATTTGAGGCCCAGTTAGGTAGGTTAAAAATAAATCACACCCGACTACCAACCCAGTGACATCCCAGGGGATCTTAGCTCAGCTGGTTTAGAGCGCTGCCTTGACAGGGCAGAGGTCGTGGGTTCGACTCCCTCAGATCCCACTCATTTGGTTTACCGGCCCGAACGCCCGCCTGACCGTATTCATTCGGGCAAGGGACCAAAAGTTAATAACTTCTTATCTACTCCACGTTTCGTTACGGGCGGGGAGCGCTGCCTTGACAGGGCAGAGGTCACTGGTTCGAAATGAGAAGTCGAAGGCTTCGAATTCACGAGGGCCAGTGTGCATGGTTTGTGTGTATGAGTAATCCAGTATGTACCACAAATTTAATTACAGTTGTCTTTCTTAACAGGCAGGACACTCACCAGCATAAACATTGGAGTGAGTCTAATTTTCTAGTAAATATGTTAATTATTTACAAATAATTAAATAAATAGTACAATTAAAGAATTGTTAGTTGCTTAATAACTCCGGATGAACACAAATGCAGTACCACTCGAAATTGATGTAAAACGCCCCGCAACCACCGCCCAATTTCCCAGTGCAAACATTTCCGGGATTGCGCTCATCATAGTTTTCTAACTTGGTCACGGTGAGGGCAATATTCCCTCCTCCATTTGACAAAGAGGCTGAAGTTACATTTTCCATATCGGAAACATCATCAATCTTCAATGTATATATTCCATCGGAATCAGATTTTTCGTTGCCTCTTCCAAGGATTAGCGCATAGCCGATTAGTGCACCATTGGCAATGTCCTGTTCAAATAAACTTTTTTTGATAGGTAAGGAATGGGCAACCAGGATCTCATTAGATGATATTAAAGAATAACTCTCATTGTCAATTACGAATCCCTGCTTGCTGGCATTTTTGAAAAACATTTCATCCAATTTCTTATAATAAGGTTTACCTAACGCTCTTGTGTCTTTCAAATCTTTTGTTAACCCGAAAAATTCATAGTAGACAATAAAAAACAGGCATAAATTGCTTATATTGAGATAGTTAGACAACAAAATAAGCAATTAATTTATGCCTGAATATAAGGAAAAAGATACCGTATTTTATCGAGGAAAACAAGCTTTTAAATTTGATTTTTCAGCATCAGCGATTAGCTCAGACGGAGCGATATTGTTAAGTGAAAAAGTAGAGAGAAAGACTGGTCTATTAAAAAGCTTCGCCGCACTGATTCCTGACTATCGAAACCCCTTTTTTATCGAATACACTTATGAAGAAATGCCTCGCCAACGGGTGTTTTTAATGATGCAGGGCTATCAGGATTGCAATGACGAACAAAAACTCCGAGAGGATCCGGTGATCCGTAAAGTACTAGATAGCGGATTATGTTCCCAGCCTACTTTAAGTCGATTTGAAAACAAGGCCGATCGGAGTCTGATCTACCAGATGAGTCAATGGTTTGTAGACCGTTATGTAGAGGAGTTGAAAGAGAAGACTGGTCAAATCATCATTGATGTAGATGGTACCGATGACCCTACTCATGGATCCCAACAACTCAGTTTGTATAATGGCTATTATGGACAGACTATGTACCATGAGTTGTTCTTTAAGGACGGGAACACCGGTCAGGTCATTTTACCAGTACTACGTCCGGGCAATTGTCACTCCAACAAATAGTTTGTGGCCTTATTGAAAAGGATTGTCATTAAAATCAGAAAAAAACTGCCCTCAGTAAAGATCCTTATTCGAGCGGATAGTGGCTTTTCAGGAGCATCTTTTTATCGGATAGCTAAGCAGTTTGACCTTCAATTTTGTTTAGGTATTAGTAGTAATGAAGTTTTAAAGACTTTTACCAAACAGACTATCATTGAAGTAAAAAAGGAATATGCTTCAAAAATCATCAAACATCAAGAGTTTGTTGGCCCGTTTACTTACCAGGCCAAAAGCTGGGATCGTTCTGAAAAGCTGTACGCCAAAGTGGAGTCTACCGGAAAAGGAATGAATGTCCGCTACTTTGTGAGCAACTTTGAAGCGATGACCGCTCAACAGATTTACTTTGATTTTTATGTCAAGCGAGGTGATGCCAGTGAAAATCGAATAAAGGAACTCAAAAACATGACTTATTCCGACCGGCTTTCCTGTCATCGCTACTGGGCCAATTTCATGCGTTTAATCATCGCTACCCTCTGTTATGAAATGTTCCGGCAGATTAAATTATTAATTGCCAAAACAAAACACCACTTTGCTAAACGATGGCAAGTGGACAATATCCGGCTTTACCTGATGAAGGTTGGGGCGTGCCTGAAAGAAAGGAAAAGATCATTGACAATACAATTCTCAAGAGCCTTTAGATATCAATACCTGCTGGGCGATTTGCTTACGGTGAACTGACCGATCAGTTAAACAGTTTAGTTTAATCAAAAAAATGTTCTTCCATAAGAACACAATAGAGCTTTGACTGAAAATTGAAAAATTCTAACAAAAAAACGCTCTAATGTCCTTTGAAATCCAGAAACCTGGTTGATCTTCAAATTAATACATACACTCCAATCAAAAATAGTTAGCAACCCATTATTAATCCCAAAATTGGTGGCCTATGAATAATGCGGGTTAAGCCACAACCAACTAGAAAAATAATGAGTAAGATCCCGCTTCTAGAAAGCATCAATTATTATAATTATATTATTCAAACAGCGTGAATATAGTCAAGAATAAATATTTCCGCTCGTAGATTTAAATAAAGGATTAACCTGTTGTGTGAATTAGTGAAATTGTATTAATAAGTCGATGATTTTAAGTGCCTCACAGAATATTTGGTATCGAACAAATGTTTACTCATTCAACTCCCCTCCTGGGAGGGGTTGGGGTGAGTTAAAGGATTTATCATTCATTAATAACTTTGATTAATGAGACACTTGCTAACCATCACCTCACTTTTTTTGATTTATGCATCATAAAATTGCTTCGGCAGCCTCGGTCGTAAAAGGCAAGATCTACATTATTGGTGGTTATCACGTGTTTCCCGATGGGCACGAAAAATCCTCTTCAAAGATTCATATTTATGATCCGGCCCTAAACCAATACCTGGAAAATGGCGCTGATCTTCCAACCCCAATCGACGATCATGTGCAAGCTGTGTGGAACGACAGTCTTATTTACGTAATATCCGGTTGGAGTGACAGTCTCATTGTGAACCTGGTTCAGGTTTATAACCCGGGTAGTCATTGGCACTATGCCTCCTCTTTTCCTGACGAACCTGGCTATACAGGGCGTCCTTGAAAATTAATTTTGGATGAAAAGTTATCCTAATTGCTGCGAATGAGCATATTCTATCAGCCTCTACATATTCCACTACCTCAAAATTGGCAAATTGTGCCGATTTCGGGGTTTTGGATTGGCCTTGAATAAATTCCTATCAGAAATTCAGTTCAAACGAAATCGCTCATAAATCCACTGTTTGAGCGTAGCGAGTTTGAATTTATCAGGTATATCTAACTGAATTTCAGGAATTTATTCACAGCCTTGACTTTTTTGTCGACTTTTTGTGTCAAGACAAAAAGTCGAAGCCCGACCGGCTTTAAGTCAAAAGAATCAATTAACAAGGAAGCCCTGATTCAATAAACAAATGAGCTTGTAGTAGTGGCTTTCCAAACAATCACTACCCATTATTTATTCCATCCCATAGATTTCAGGAGTACCAAAGAATGCAGGAAACGAAAAAAAGAATCCTATATACGATTCCAAAACGTCCAATCTTTCTCCTTGATTCGGTCCTGAAACTACTTCCCCGAAGACATCATATCTATTGCCTAGATTATCCTGGAACGCAATTGGTAAATTGGCACTAACAATTTCAAATTCTTCGGCACCATCAACGCCAGTTTTACTAAAGGCCACCATAAAAGACTTGTTCCCAACCACAAATAAATCCTGACCTTCAAATGAATCTTCAATTAATGTAACTTCCCCATCAGCGTCCATTGCATCAAATTGATAAACCTTCGCATTTCGATTAACAATCACCCCAAGCACCCTCTCTTTCCCAAACAACCTGTCATCGCTATTTTGAACTGGGAAAAGTAACTGATTAGTCTCTCTGTATGATCCGTAAGGATAGAAATTATAACTTCTGGCAAAGCCGGTTTCCCGCGACATGACTTTGGAGTTGGGGTACAATTCTTTCCACTCACTCCAGGGCATTTCAACTACCGGCATCAATTCAGCCTTCTGGTTTATAAGGCTTCCATTAACACTAGCGACCAACATTTGAGACCACACACTATTGGTCTCGCGGTCAAAAGGCATCAAATTAGTATTAAAAAGCAATCCGGAAACACCAAAGGTTGTTGTTTGTCCATTAAGCTCCCGGTTCCATGCCATGGCAGTACCAGTTAAAGGACAATAATTCAAGGCAATTTTATTACCACTGATATCATCATTGACAATCTCATGCTGGTCTAGAATATCATGTGGATAAGCTCTGATGTCATCGCCATTTTTAAAGCCTACTACCAAGTCGCTTTCACTTATTGTCAAAACCTCGCTAACACTAATAAATTGGGGATTATCAATCGACGGTATGCCATCTCGAATCACGCCTCCACTCAGTACATTTGCCTTCGGAATACTCCATACATCAGCAATTACCTTTCCCCGGCTGTCGACGAATGAGTCCTCCTCGTTTTCCGAACAAGAAAATGAAACCATCACAACTATCGCCACCAGGCTATATTCTAATCTCCAATTTGATTCGTTTGTTATCATAATAGACTACTTTTTTTTAGTACTAAACCGAAAAAAAACTCCTGCATTTAATCTGTATGACGGCGCCACCTGTATGCCCCCAACCTTACGATATACTGGAATTGTAACATTTGTCTGGAACGACAAATCCGGTGTTACCTGATAGGATAAACCAGGATTAATAAAAATGAAATCTCCTCCCGAATTGGGATTGTCAAACTCAAATGAAGTATCAATACCCCATCTTCTGTAATTTATTCCTAGCGATGGGTCGAATACTAACGTGCCAATAACAAAACGATCACTGAGAGTGGTATTTAACATGAATTCATTCCCTACTTCATAAGTAGAAGAAAAGAAAGAATTATTCTCGCCGGAGAGTCTGAATATAGAAGTAATTGCAAAAGTGGTACTTGGTCGAATGAATTTCGCAGGAACAGAGTAATTGGCCCAAAAGATTTGATCCCATGCTCCACTTCCAGGCTGTAAATCCAAGGGAAGCGGAAAGCTTGATCCATTTTGTTCAAAAGAGAAATCAGAGGCCCCAAGCGGGGCCTTGATTCCTAAACCTACATTCAAACTACTCAAAATCTTATATTTCAGCAGAATAGTGGCATCACCAATTCCACTGGTTGTTTGCTGATTGCCTGCCAGTCGATTCTCATTCTTTTGTCGCACCCAAGAGAAAAAAACATCGACAGACCATTTCTGAGATAGAGAATATCCAATCTCAAAAAGAATTGCATTCGTTTCACGGCTGAACTCATTGGATGTGAGCTTGTCACTTCCTTGCTGAAACCTTGATAACTTATTAAAATCATAATTCACCGCAAGTTGTAGCGTTTGCGCATCAGCCGAGGGCATTCCGATGTTACTGGACATTGGCACTCCCCCGGAACAACACTGGGCAATAGACTGGCTGAATGAAATAAAGACAATCAAGAGCGTTAATACAACCTTCACAATCCCAATCCATCTCATTTTAATTGTCCTTTATTCAACATTACCATAAAATTATCAAGAAGGTTGTGTCGCCGAAAATATATTCGACAAAGCGCACATTTTCCCCGAAAATCGGATATATCGAATGGATGAAACGGATATATAGCTCAGGCTGACGTTAGTAGTGCAGTAGTAGGATTTCGTCGATTTCACTTAAACTATGTCTGAAATTCTCACTTTATTTACTG
The DNA here is from genome assembly GCA_963664285.2 of Cyclobacteriaceae bacterium. Taxonomy (GTDB): domain Bacteria; phylum Bacteroidota; class Bacteroidia; order Cytophagales; family Cyclobacteriaceae; genus JAJCYL01. The sequence goes on along the minus strand of CAXXNX010000041.1, from coordinate 6,484 downwards.
GTAATGAATAGTTTGTCCCTTTCGGAAAATACACGCAAGAAGATCTTCAGCAGAAATGCAGTCAATCTATATTTATGGGGAGCATTGATGTCCATCCCCATAATTTTTTCATTAACTGCTCACGAAGAGCATTTCCACAGTATCAGATCCCTTCTCATTTTTGCGCTCTTTTATGCTATTATCGTTTTTATCAATAATAAGTTACTTATCCCCAAATTTTTCCTTAAAAAATATTATTTAGGATACTTTATCATACTCGCCGGCTTAATTGTTACCTGGGCACTTTTTCAGGCCAATTATGATTTTCTGTTTTATGGATGCAACTGTTTAATACCGGTTTCGACAGACCGTGTGGCCGCCGCAGGATTCCAGGTCTCTTTCTTTATACTGGCATTTTCCGCTTTCAAATTAATTAGTGTCTCTAAGAAAACACACCTAAATTAAAAATTATTCTTATGGTCGATCTTTCCATTTTTTCTAATCGATTGATGCTCAGGTATTAACTCATAGAAAGAAAATGAAAATCTCATCCATAATAATTCATTTTATAAAAAAAGGGCTGTTTTCTTAGAGACACTAAATAGAGACTACCAGGAGAAAGAAAAGGCGTACGAGGAGAGAGAATTAACCCGGGTGGAAAATGAATTATCATTTCTGAGAGATCAAATCAATCCTCATTTCCTTTTTAACACATTGAATACATTGTATGCTTTTGCCCTCGAGAAATCAGAGAAAGTGCCGGATTTCATTTTGAAACTTTCAGAGCTTATGAGGTATATGTTGTATGAATGTAATGTCAGGTATGTACCTCTTTCGAAGGAAATTAAATATCTTGAGAATTACATTATGCTCCAACAATTCCGATTGGAAGATAGGGCGAAAGTAAGTTTTTCAGTTTCAGGAGATACCAATAGTCACAAAGTTGCACCATCTATTTTAATAACTTTTTTGGAAAACTGCTTCACCCATGGCTTTGACAGCCAGGTAAATAATATCGAAATCATCATTGGTATTGAAATTGACGAAGGTATTTTGAAGTTTAAGTCCAGAAATAATAGAGTAGTGGTATCCGACGACGAAAATCCCTATTCGGGAATTGGTCTACAAAATGTACGGAAGCGACTGGACATCCTATACACGAACAACTACAAATTGATTATTGATACTACAAGCGAGTATTATAATGTAAATTTAGAAATCAACCTTATCTGACATGGCTTACCGCTGTCTTATAATTGAAGATGAAGCTCCTGCTCAAAGGGTTTTAAAGAAATTCATTGCCGATGTTCCCCACCTGGAATTGGTTGATTGCGTAACAAACGCCCTGGATGCCCTTCCGGTCCTTAATGAACAAATGATAGATATCCTGTTTTTGGATATCTATCTGCCGAAGATCAAGGGAGTTGATTTTCTCAAATCAATTCAATCACCACCACAAACTATATTCACTACCGCCTATGCTGAATATGCACTTGAGGGATTTGAGTTGGATGCAGCTGATTATTTGTTGAAACCCTTCTCCTTTGAGCGATTTCTTAAAGCAACTAATAAAGCCATTGACAGGATCAGTTCGCATAAAGAGCCACAACGCCTTACAACTGAGGTGGAGAATGACCAAATCCATTTTTTCAAGGCAGATAAAAAAATATTTCGACTCGATCTAGCGGAATTGATTTATATCGAAGGAGTGAAGGATTACGTTAAAATTGTAACGCTAACTAGTATTAAGTTTCTTAATTAACATATCAATAATTACGCGATAGTTAAATCTTCCATTTTCCACTTCCATTTAAAGATTGTTGGCATTTCATTGATTTCATTAATGTATTTCAATATCCGGTCTTTGAGCTCTTTCTTTGATTTTACACGAATCCCCCTTAAAAAGCTCCTGGTCATTTTGCTAAAGAAGACTTCAATAAGATTTAGCCAGGAAGCATGTACAGGTGTAAATACAAATTCAAACCTATTAGGCACTGTTTTCAGGAATGCTTTTGTCTCTTTTGAAATATGGGCCGAATGATTATCTAAGATTATCTTGATCTTAAAGCTGACTGGGTAGAGTTCATCAAGCCCTTTCAAATATTCCACAAATTCCCTACTTCTATGTCTATCCTCGACCCGTGCATATATCTTGCCGGTAATCAAGTCGATTGATGCCAACAACGAAACTGTACCGTGTCTTTTATATTCATGGTCCCTGCCCCAATTTGGGTGCTTGCCTGCTATGGGGCTTAGGTCAGTGGCGGTATTTTCTATCGCCTGCATTCCAGGTTTTTCATCGTAGGACAAGATGGCAATCATTGATCCTTCCGGTTTGTTAGCTTTGTAAAGTACCACTTCTTTATAAACATGCAATACCTGGGACATCTTTCGGTCAAAGTCAGGGTCTTTCTTTTCTAGGTAATAAGATAGTTTGTGGGGCTTTACATCACTTTTCGACAGTATCTTTGAAACGGTCCCTTTCTGTATTTCGCCTAATGAAAGATGGCCCGCCTGTTTGCAATTGCCCCTTACATACTTGGCCAATGCATTATAGGTCCAAAATTCTGAGGCCATGCCCAAGTCTTTTGGTTTTGTGCAAGCTATTGATAAAAACCATGCCCTGGCCTCATTGGTGATCTTTGGGGTTGCCCCTTTTCTGGGAAGGTCGTTCAGAGAGGTTAGTATACCGTATCCTATTGCCCTATCAACAGTCCTTTCAACCTTTGGCCGATTCGTGCCAAGTTGTTTTGCTATCGAATTGATGCTTTGCCCTTTCCAATAACCAAGAAGCATTTTCGCCCTTTCAACCCGTGATTTGGCCTCAACCCGTGATTTACTTATAACCTCCAATGTTTGCTGTTCCTTTGTCGTAAATGATATTTTCGCTCTTTTACTCTCAAATGGCATAGGGTTCACTATTTTTGGTCCAACTGCTAAGATAGAACTTTTATTATTGATATACTATATAGGAAACTATATACTATTTCCCATCTAATTCTACAAACGTTGAAACACTGGGATGCGAATTTACCCGCAAACCAATTCAAAAGGATACATAAATCATTTATAGTGAACTTAAAGCGAATAAATTCCATTAATGGTAATGTAGTAGTAATTGGTGAAAAGGAAATTCCCATTGGTCGGAATTTTAAAGAAGGCTGAGATCAACTAATAAGTGCAATTGAAGGATGAAAAAGCTTTTAAGGGCTTTTTCATCCTTCAAAAGCCTGAACAGTGCAATCTTTGGATTGCAAAATGTCAAAAAACTACACACATCTCAGTATTGATCAAAGGTATCAAATTGAAGCATTATTGAAAACAGGAGCTACTCAAAAGGAGATTGCCTGTATCGTTCATTTTCACCCATCTACGATCTCACGTGAGCTTAAGCGAAATGTGGGTTCAGGAGGTAGGGGAGCTGGTGTCTATCGAACAGCAAATGCACAAAGGAGGACCAATCTTCGTCATCAAGAAAAGCCAAAAAGAGTGATTTTCACCAAACCCATGAAAGACTGGATAGTTAACCGGCTCCAAGAAGATAGATGGAGTCCTGAATTGATCAGCCATCAGGGAAAGAAAACGAGAGAATGTCCACTTAGCCATGAATGGATTTACCAATGGATATGGGAATGTAAGCACACCAACCACCAGGAGAACCAAGAATACAAACAACTATACACATATCTAAAACATGGCAAACGAAGGCGCAAACGAGGAAACAGAAAAGATCGTAGAGGTATTATCCCGAATAGGGTATCAATTGAACAGCGACCCCAGATCATTAACAAAAGGGAACGATTGGGAGATATAGAAGTCGATTTAATGATGGGTAAAACCACAAAGGCTCTTTGTTGGTGATGACAGACCGAGCAAGTCTTTTTACCAGAATCAGAAAGATGCACAGTAAAAATGCCGATCAAATGGCCGAAGCTATTGTGGAGGAACTCTCTCAGGATAAACACAAACTGGAAACACTCACTTTTGATAATGATATGGCATTTTCTAAACATGAGTTGATTGCTCAATCCCTTGATGTGGATGCCTATTTCACTCGTCCCTATACTAGTCAGGATAAAGGGACAGTTGAAAATAGGATTGGGGTAATCAGAAGGTTTTATCCTAAGAAAACAGATATTAGATTTGTTACAGAGGAGCAAATCAAAGTTGTTGAAAACAAAATCAATGAACGCCCTGTTAGAAAATTTAATTACCTAAACGCAAAGCAAGTGCTACAAAGGAAAATTGCACTTATTACTTGAACTTACAATACGATTAAGTATTAATCCTTCAAAATGATGTAAGTACTTTAATTCCAGGTACTTATCGCTAACAAATTTGAAGAAATTCATCTGATTAAAGGCAAACTCGTAATAAACAGGAAACTCGTTGCCAATATGGGTCTTTAGCAAGGGGAATGGAAGCTGGCCAAAAATATATCCACCGTCAATTTGAGAAGACCAAAAGGCTCAAAGGGTAAGAGGACCAAAGCCTGGGAAGCGTTAGCGGAGTCAATCACGGGTAATGATGCTGAGAAGTTTAGAAAGCACATGGACCATCTTTGGGAGACCTATCACCGGACAAGGCAGCTGAATTGTTTCTAAAGACTATGGAGTTTTTCAGACCTAAGATGTCAAGGGTTTTTTCTGCGATTGATAATGAGATGATAATAGAAGTAAGACATGTCGAGTCTGGTATATTTACTACTTAGAATTTAGACATCTATGAATTACTTTTTCGGACCTATCAAATATTCCAATAGATTAATATCAATTCTGACGCTTTCGTTTGCTATAAGTTCTTGCGGAGGAGGTGACAATGATGATGGCACGATGGGAGGAGATGACGACAATAACATGATGGTCATAAACAGGCTCCTTCAGGAAGTCTTTGATCAGGTTAGTTTCACGGCCTCCTTTATGTTAGATACAGACCAGGATGGAGATGATGATATCATACTAGGCCCGGCTAACGGCCGGGCCTCAGATATGCTGTTAGTTAATGATGGTAGCGGGTTCTTTGAAATACAGGTTAATGCATTCCCAACTCGTTATCAAGGCACCAACGGCCAAACTGTAAATATCACATCCGCAGATTTCAATAATGATGGTCGCCCCGACATAATAGCAAATACTATCGATGCTAGAGAAGGTAGTTTTTCGCAATCTGCGCAAATCCATTTATATCTTAACAAAGGCAACAATACCTTTACCGATGGTACAAATCAAATAACTAATAATTTAATTGCTATTGGTTGGGTTGAGTGGATAAGGGTTGGTGATTTTAATAACGATGGAAATCTTGATTTTGTAACTACTTCTGCGGGTGGATTTGGAATGGATACTTTTAACGGGATTTTTCAGGGAGGCTATATCTATTTAAATGACGGAAATGCCAACTTTAACAGAACGATTATTAGAATGAAGGACAATAGCGCTCTTGGAGAGTATACCCATGAAGTTTTGGCCTGGGATGAAGTGGAAGACGCAGAAGCTAGAATAGGAAGGTATCCGTTGGATATCTTCGCTGGGGATGTAGATAATGATGGCGACACTGATTTAGTCGCCCCTAATGGCTATGCTGGAAGTCAATGGGCCACTTTTATAAATGTCAGTACTGGAACTGAAGCGTCTTTTGAGGTCGTCTTAAATAGTGACGTAACTGACACTAATGGGAGCACAGATCCGGACGAATTTGACCGGTTTAGATTTAAGAATGGTGCGTTAATGGATATTAATGGAGATGGCTTTCTTGATGTAGTTGGTTCAGTCTCAATAGCAGGTCTGAGTGATCCTCCAGTTCCGGTTCTGACTTTTCTCAATAATGGCAGCGGACAATTCTCATTGCCAACTGATCTTATTACAGGAACAGCACCAGGTCTCGTTCATGCCAGACAATGGTTGGTAGCAGACTTTAATAATGATGGAATTGATGATCTTTTAATCGCAGATCACGGTGAGGATATCTTTAATTTCCCGGGTTTCCCCAATACATTATTGATAGGTTCTCCCGCTGGCACTCTCACCAATAGTTCGTCTAGGGCGTCCTTGAAAATTAGTTCAGCGAGAAGAAAGAGGGGTTAAAAATGGGATCAGGATTTTCAATAGAGGAGAGATTGATCATCATACTGATTACCTGCTCTTGAAAGAGTACAATTTTTGTTACAAAATAGAGTTTGAAAGTGCGTTTTTGGTGTATAGACATAGTGCTTCCTTTGAAGTAGAAAACGACTTTTGTTTTTTAGTTATGCGGCCTGTTGGAATGGTGGATCAACTGTATTTAGCAATAGTTTTCTTTTACTAATTTTTACTGCGTTAGCGGTCATCACAGCAAAAAAGACAAACAGTCTTTCATTTTTCTCTCCTTTAACTTTAATCCTGTTGGTCCCGTAATGAGTTTTGTGGTCACCGAAGCTGCCTTCCATCACTGTAGCCCTTTGATTGGCGATGAGTCCACTGAGCCGACTGTCTTGTTTAGTAAGAGGTTGGGGGCCTTTCTTAGGAAA
>CAXXNX010000040.1:0-388702 GCA_963664285.2 Cyclobacteriaceae bacterium | reverse complement strand
ATAAAAGTGCGGGCTTGATGGCAGCTACCCTGGCTCTTTTTACCTTGTTCAACTGGCTGATGATAGGGAATAGCAGGGAAGGTTCCGACATAAACCAGGCTTCTCTTAACAATAATCCAGACTACGAAAGATTAATTGCAGATCTGAAAGGAGAGATCGACAGGTTGAAAACAATTCAGCCTGATACTATATATGTAATAAACTCCACGCCGAACACAGGACCCGGGGTTTTGACGGCTTCTTTGAAGTCTGAAACTAACCCGGACCAGGTAATTAACTCTTTTCTTCTCAGGCTGAAAGAGGCAGAACAAATTGGAAGAGTTGGGGATTTTTATTTCTATCATAAGAATGAAGTTCCGAGCTACGGTGAGTTTTTAGCGCTCAACAATCGAGATTCTGAACTGAGTGGTTCATTTCTAAACTTATCATACCCCGAAGAAGATACCATTTTCAAAGAAGGCGCTGTGGCTACCATCGAACAAGAGCAGTCACGTATGCCGATCCTAATCATAAGAGACCTGGAAAAACACTATTCCAAAGGGCTTGGGTTAAAATTAGGAGCAGAGTTGGAGTTGGCTCAGACTAAACCGGATATTGGTTCTGGCGAAGCGCTACCGGGCTTGGGTATTTTAGCAGAGTTGGTATTTAGTCCATCGTTGGGGTTTGAAACGGGTATTAAGTACAAAACGAGGTCTTATAGCCTGGAAGCGCCCAATAGCAATGAGCTGGCATCATATTCCGGTTTAGACAATTCCCTCGGAACTGTTGCAGAACTGGAAATTGACGCCAAGCTCTTGGAAATACCCTTGAACTTCAAATTTTATCGGTCTTTTGCTCAAATAAAGATCTTTATATAAGCCTGGGAATATCACCCAATTTATACCTATCGCAGGCTTTTGACTACAGCCATACACCACCACTAGTAAATTTTTCAGGTGAAGTAACTGTCACCAATGCTGTGAAGGTTGATGGTCCGGAATTTTACCTGGGCACCTTTAATGCCGGAGCAGGTTTATCGTTCAATCTTACCAAGAGAAGAGAGGTCCAAAGAGAGGTCCAATTGGGAATATTTTATCAAAAGGATCTCGGCGGCATAGGTTTCGAGGACCGAAAAATGAACATATTTGGTTTGAAATCTTCTTATTGGTTCCGGGTAAGGTAGAGAAACCTGAGTGTTTGGGATAGAATCCAAACAAAAACCTAATAAACCTCCCAATGTTTATGGGAAGGCTCGATGCAAGCGAACGGCTCCCATCATACAAAAACGGAGTTGGATATTAATTAATTAATGGCATTAGATATTGTAAGTTCAAGTAATAAGTGCAATTTTCCTTTGTAGCACTTGCTTTGCGTTTAGGTAATTAAATTTTCTAACAGGGCGTTCATTGATTTTGTTTTCAACAACTTTGATTTGCTCCTCTGTAACAAATCTAATATCTGTTTTCTTAGGATAAAACCTTCTGATTACCCCAATCCTATTTTCAACTGTCCCTTTATCCTGACTAGTATAGGGACGAGTGAAATAGGCATCCACATCAAGGGATTGAGCAATCAACTCATGTTTAGAAAATGCCATATCATTATCAAAAGTGAGTGTTCCAGTTTGTGTTTATCCTGAGAGAGTTCCTCCACAATAGCTTCGGCCATTTGATCGGCATTTTTACTGTGCATCTTTCTGATTCTGGTAAAAAGACTTGCTCGGTCTGTCATCACCAACAAAGAGCCTTTGCTCCTGTTTTCAATAATGCTTCAATTTGATACCTTTGATCAATACTGAGATGTGTGTAGTTTTTTGACATTTTGCAATCCAAAGATTGCACTGCTCAGGCTTTTGAAGGATGAAAAAGCCCTTAAAAGCTTTTTCATCCTTCAATTGCACTTATTAGTTGATCTCAGCAAGTGCTACAAAGGAAAATTGCACTTATTACTTGAACTTACAATATCTAATGCCATTAATTAATTAATATCCAACTCCGTTTTTGTATGATGGGAGCCGTTCGCTTGCATCGAGCCTTCCCATAAACATTGGGAGGTTTATTAGGTTTTTGTTTGGATTCTATCCCAAACACTCAGGTTCTCTACCTTACCCGGAACCAATAAGAAGATTTCAAACCAAATATGTTCATTTTTCGGTCCTCGAAACCTTATGCCGCCGAGATCCTTTTGATAAAATATTCCCAATTGGACCTCTCTTTGGACCTCTCTTCTCTTGGTAAGATTGAACGATAAACCTGCTCCGGCATTAAATGTGCCCAGGTAAAATTCCGGACCATCAACCTTCACAGCATTGGTGACAGTTACTTCACCTGAAAAATTTACTAGTGGTGGTGTATGGCTGTAGTCAAAAGCTGCGATAGGTATAAATTGGGTGATATTCCCAGGCTATATAAAGATCTTTATTTTGAGCAAAAGACCGATAAAATTTGAAGTTCAAGGGTATTTCCAAGAGCTTGGCGTCAATTTCCAGTTCTGCAACAGTTCCGAGGGGAATTGTCTAACCGGAATATGATGCCAGCTCATTCTATTGGGCGCTTCCAGGCTATAAGACCTCGTTTGTACTTAATACCCGTTTCAAACCCCAACGATGGACTAAATACCAACTCTGCTAAAATACCCAAGCCCGGTAGCGCTTCGCCAGAACCAATATCCGGTTTAGTCTGAGCCAACTCCAACTCTGCTCCTAATTTTAACCCAAGCCCTTTGGAATAGTGTTTTTCCAGGTCTCTTATGATTAGGATCGGCATACGTGACTGCTCTTGTTCGATGGTAGCCACAGCGCCTTCTTTGAAAATGGTATCTTCTTCGGGGTATGATAAGTTTAGAAATGAACCACTCAGTTCAGAATCTCGATTGTTGAGCGCTAAAAACTCACCGTAGCTCGGAACTTCATTCTTATGATAGAAATAAAAATCCCCAACTCTTCCAATTTGTTCTGCCTCTTTCAGCCTGAGAAGAAAAGAGTTAATTACCTGGTCCGGGTTAGTTTCAGACTTCAAAGAAGCCGTCAAAACCCCGGGTCCTGTGTTCGGCGTGGAGTTTATTACATATATAGTATCAGCTGAATTGTTTTCAACCTGTCGATCTCTCCTTTCAGATCTGCAATTAATCTTTCGTAGTCTGGATTATTGTTAAGAGAAGCCTGGTTTATGTCGGAACCTTCCCTGCTATTCCCTATCATCAGCCAGTTGAACAAGGTAAAAAGAGCCAGAGTAGCTGCCATCAAGCCCGCACTTTTATACTGCGAATACCAGGGAACCACCTGGTAGCCGGCTAAATGTTGATGAAGACCGGCAATTGCTCCTTTATCATAAGTCGGATCTACATACTCACCAACCTTGTTTTTTATGATATCGTCAAATCTTTGATCATCCATGATTTCTTACCCTTTCAGTTTCAATGACCTTCAGTATTTTTTGTAATTTGTTTCTGGCCACGGCCAGGTTCGATTTCGAAGTACCTACACTTATACCCACCTTTTCAGCAATTTCTTCGTGTTTGAATCCTTCAATAACATAAAGGTTAAAAACCATTTTGTACGACGGTGGTAATAGCTGTATGGCTGCCATTATTTCTTTTTTCTGAAATCTGATCCAATGCATCAAAATTCACCGATTCATACTTGGCATAGGAAACATCTACAAAATGCTGATGCCTGGTGTTTCTTCTGTAATAGTCAATAGCCGTATTGATCATAATCCTTCGCAACCAACCCTTGAATGACAATTGCCGGTCATACTTACTCAATTGTGTGAGTACTTTAAAAAAACCAAGATTAACGATCTCAATGGCCTCATTTCTGTCATTTGAGTATCTCAAACTCACACCCATAGCATAGCCATAGTACTGCGTATAAAGCAATTCCTGGCTTTTGCGCTCTCCCCTTTGGCACTCTTTGAGGAGCTTGATCAGATTTTTGACTCAATTGCCAATACAGAAAATTTTAATCATCACGCAAACTTTTATCAAATGGTTGGTTTACATGGAAAAAATATTAGAAAACATTTTTTTTCAACCTTCAAACAGCCATTCCGAGAGTACTCGCTTGATGACAGCATCAATTAATTACGAAGTAAAACACTATAAATTATGAAATCTTTCGCTAAAACATTAATTATCAGCGCTATAGTACTTAGTGTTTGTGGCGGTGATGACTACGAAGGATTCCGGCCGGACGACGCTCTACTTTTTCGATTTGACTTTCGACATTCCAGCTTATTTTACCCAGGAAAACTTTGTGGAGGAAATTGATAACCCATTTTTCACACTCACCCCGGAACAACTACCGTTCTTGAGGGTGAGAATGAAGATGGTGAACCGATTAGAGTTACTGAAGAGGTGTTATTGGAGAAGAAAATCGTTTTGGGATTTGAAACAACTGTTGTTGCGGTTAAAGAATGGGAGAATGATGAACTGGTAGAGGAAACACAAGACTGGTATGCCCAGAATGTTGATGGTAATGTATAGTACATGGGTGAAGATGTAGATGATTTTGAAAACGGTGAATTGGTTGGTCATGATGGCGCCTGGGAAGCAGGAGTAGGGGGGGGCGCTATTGCGGGTATAATAATATGCCTACCAATCCAACAGTAGGTATGTCTATCGCCAGGAATTCCTGGAAGGGTGAAGCAGAAGATCTGGCCGAAGTAATCAGTCTCAATGAAACTATTACCGTAAAATTCGGAATATTTTCTAATGTTTTGAAAACCAAATGAATGGAATCCAATAGAGAAAGATTCTGAAGAATATAAATACTGTGCCGAAGGTGTCGGTTTTTTAAGGGCCGAAGGCATTGGTGAGCCAGGATTTGAAGAGTTGGTCAGTATAGAGAATTAGTAACGCAACCATATTGTGATTTTGATTGTATTTATTAATAATCAGTGAGAAAAAGATATTGACGTAATTCATTTTGAATCAGCTAGGGAATACGTGGTTATAGCCGCTGCGAATACTTTTAGGAGTATCTGGCGGCTTTTTTTAATGAGGTGTCAATGACCAAAATTTGTAGCTGTTTTTTAACATGACTACGTTGGAAGATGTTCATCTCGATTACCGCTTGGAACTCAGATCATACTGGAGTTTCTTTAAATTTCTGTCTATCTCAAAGAGAGCTCAAAAGCAAGTAGAGCAGGCTACAGGGAATCTCCATGCTGGACTGAATAACCTCGGTTTCCGGTTCGTTCTTCCTGACTTTGACAGCCTGGGATTCAGAAGAAGATATGTTGACATTTATAAAAACCGGAGCACATACGGAGGTTATGCGCCGGTCCGGAGAGTTTGCAAGATCGGTCCAATCAACACATTTTGAGACTGACGAGGTGCCTGACTTGGAAGAAGCCTGAAAAAAGCTGGACAATTCGATCAAAGATCGATAAATTGAATGAATTAAAATTTAATGCCAATAGTCAGAAGTTTTTCAATATTACCCATTCGAATCCCTGACTAATGGCATTAAATTAGAAATCCATCTTCATGCAAAAGTATGTTGTCAATAAATTATCCCGTAGAAATTTCCTCAGCCTCAGCGCTATGGGAATTGGAACACTGGCCAGTGGTGTAACTCTTAACCCGCTGCTCCCTACTGCGAAGAAAACGGGAAAAATAGCGCTACAGCTATGGACTGTAAGAAATCTTCTGAAGAAGGACTATGCAGGCACTATCGAAATGGTTGCCAGTATGGGCTATTATGCAGTTGAGACCATACCCCCCCCGGAGGGTATGTCGCTCAGAGAAGCGGGAGAGATCATTTTAGGATCGGGACTAAAGGTCTGCGGGGCACATGTGGAGTTACCTGTTGACGGCAAACATAATTGGTTCGAAATTGCCAGCGCTTTTGATTGCAAAACCATGATCTGGCATGGCTGGCCTGAAGACCAGCGTTATAAGACTGAGGAAGGGACTAGGGAGCTGATTGATATCTATCATCAGGCCCTTAAATTGGCCCAATCTAATGGAATGTCATTTGGGTTGCACAATCATTGGTGGGAGTATGAAAAACAGCAAACTGGAAAATATCCCTATGAACTCCTTCTGGAAAACCTTGACCGGGACATTTTCTTCGAGATTGACACTTACTGGGTCAAAGTAGCGGGGCACAACCCTGCAGACATCTTACAAAAGTTAGGAAATCGGGCCATAATGGCGCATATTAAAGACGGTCCTGCCCGATATACGGAAAGCCTTGATGATGATGAGCCTGAACCAATGGTGGCAGTCGGCCAGGGAACACAAAACTTTCCCGAAGTAGTTAAAGCTGCTAGCGATAATATCGAGTGGATGATTGTCGAATTGGACAATTGTGCTACTGATATGATGACAGCAGTGCAAGAGAGTTATGACTACCTGACCAAGAATAGTTTGGCGAAAGGGAAAGTCTAACCCAGAGTTGGCAACCAATTCTGTAACTGATTATTAAATTCAGAGCATAATGAGAATCATTCTCATTTAACAATTTCCAGTATATGTGAAGTTCTATCTCCTCCATTAGCCAACTAGTATTAAGTTTCTTAATTAACATATCAATGATTACGCGATAGTTAAATCTTCCATTTTCCACTTCCATTTAAAGATTGTTGGCATTTCATTGATTTCATTAATGTATTTCAATATCCGGTCTTTGAGCTCTTTCTTTGATTTTACACGGATCCCCCTTAAAAAGCTCCTGGTCATTTTGCTAAAGAAGACTTCAATAAGATTTAGCCAGGAAGCATGTACAGGTGTAAATACAAATTCAAACCTATTAGGCACTGTTTTCAGGAATGCTTTTGTCTCTTTTGAAATATGGGCCGAATGATTATCTAAGATTATCTTGATCTTAAAGCTGACTGGGTAGAGTTCATCAAGCCCTTTCAAATATTCCACAAATTCCCTACTTCTATGTCTATCCTCGACCCGTGCATATATCTTGCCGGTAATCAAGTCGATTGATGCCAACAACGAAACTGTACCGTGTCTTTTATATTCATGGTCCCTGCCCCAATTTGGGTGCTTGCCTGCTATAGGGCTTAGGTCAGTGGCGGTATTTTCTATCGCCTGCATTCCAGGTTTTTCATCGTAGGATAAGATGGCAATCATTGATCCTTCCGGTTTGTTAGCTTTGTAAAGTGCCACTTCTTTATAAACATGCAATACCTGGGACATCTTTCGGTCAAAGTCAGGGTCTTTCTTTTCTAGGTAATAAGATAGTTTGTGGGGCTTTACATCACTTTTCGACAGTATCTTTGAAACGGTCCCTTTCTGTATTTCGCCTAATGAAAGATGGCCCGCCTGTTTGCAATTGCCCCTTACATACTTGGCCAATGCATTATAGGTCCAAAATTCTGAGGCCATGCCCAAGTCTTTTGGTTTTGTGCAAGCTATCGATAAAAACCATGCCCTGGCCTCATTGGTGATCTTTGGGGTTGCCCCTTTTCTGGGAAGGTCGTTCAGAGAGGTCAGTATACCGTATCCTATTGCCCTATCAACAGTCCTTTCAACCTTTGGCCGATTCGTGCCAAGTTGTTTTGCTATCGAATTGATGCTTTGCCCTTTCCAATAACCAAGAAGCATTTTCGCCCTTTCAACCCGTGATTTGGCCTCAACCCGTGATTTACTTATAACCTCCAATGTTTGCTGTTCCTTTGTCGTAAATGATATTTTCGCTCTTTTACTCTCAAATGGCATAGGGTTCACTATTTTTGGTCCAACTGCTAAGATAGAACTTTTATTATTGATATACTATATAGGAAACTATATACTAGTACCCCCACTCCTTCATCTGGTTAAGGCAAAGTTCGACGGATTCGAGTGGAGCCATTCCCTGGTAGGACTCAACCTCTATAATGAAATGTTTACTACCTCCTTTTTTCTTTGCATAATCAATCACCTCTTTAACCCCGATCACGCCGGTACCAAGAATGGTACTTTCAAACGGTAGACGACCTCCCTCGCTTTTGATCTCATCTTTCACATGCAATGAAGCGAACCTGCCCGGGTATTTTTTTAGAATGTCTATGGCTTTGGCGCCCCCATTGTACATATTTCCAATATCCAGTTGCTGGGTAACAAGTTTTGGATCCGTATTACGTAATATGGCATCATATAACAGCTCATCACCCACTTTTTCCATGAATTCAAAGTGGTGGTTATGGTATCCGAATTTCATTCCGGAGACAGCGCATAACTCTCCGTTTTTATTAAAGACCTCCATAAATCGCATAAATGCCTCCTTATCTTTTCGAATGTCTTCGTCAAGCGAGGGACTTATTACAAATTCTTGCCCCATAGTTGCGGCATCTTCCACGGTATATTTCCATTGATCGGAAAAGTCCTTATTCCGTTCATTCCAGTGCTCCTTTTTAAATACGGTATGTCCGCTGGGCATTGATATGCCAAGATCTCCAAGTATCTTTTTAAATTCTTTCGGTTTGTACCCATAAAATGTTCTCTTGGAATAATTGGCATGTTCCACGTTAGTATAGCCCATTTCAGAAAGCTTTGCCAGCGTACCCAAGGGATCGATCTTCATATCATCTCGTATCGAATACAGTTGGATACCCGTCAATTGTTTAGGCGTTACTGCATATAGGGAAGCCTTAAACAGGGGTAATGCTGTGAGTGTCAATGAAGTATTTTTGACAAATTTTCGTCGAGATATAGTCATAGAATAATTCGTTTTTTTTCTTTTTTAAGATCGCGTTTTCCGGATCAAAATGCAAAAGTCATTACATGAAAAATTCCGGATTTACACAAGAGGTAGAATGGATTTGACAATACATGCATCCTTGTCTGTTTTCCTAATGGAAGAATAGAGGTTTTTTGTTGAAGACATTTTTCACCATTTCATCTACGGAATTCTCGAAATCAGAGCAGTTCTTACGGGCGTCAGAGGGAAGGTGGTCTTTAAGAATAATAAGTTATACTCTAGCAGTGCCTAGCTCGTATCTCTCAACCATTTGTAGGCATTTTCAGGGATAAAAAAGACGCCGAGGTATATTCCCTCTTCTTTGTATTTTTTTTCCGTTGCAGCTTTAAACTTTTCCATAGAGTAATCTGCGTAGATATCATCGGCCAGTATTACAGCATGTACTTTTACACCAGCTTCAACGAAAAGCAATTTTTCCCAATCCGTTTTCAGCCATTCGTCATCTTCCGAGGTGAGTTCTCCCAATTGCACTGTGTCTGCTAACCATTTTAAATTCGGGTAATCAGATTTGAGCTTGATATACTCCTTTTGAATTTCAATGAGTTGATCCCTGAATTCCTGACCTGCAGTATTTCTTAACCAGGTATGTTTTAGTAAAGGTATTGAGTTATCCAACTCGCAGATCACTCTTTCATTCTCAAAAATTGTTGTGTTCATGGGAGTAAATGCTCCTTTTTACAATATACACAATAAAGTTTACTCATTTGGAATCGCTGAAAAGATGGCCCCTATCATGAGCCGAAGATCCCATCAAAGAAAAAGAAGACAACCAAAATTGACGGTGAAGATAATTGACTCGTTATTTTCGTGGTAAAAATACTTCCGCCATCATACATCTCGCACTACCGCCACCCAGCGTTTCGATAGTATCTATATTACTGTTAATGATTTCACCATGCTTTGCTAAGCGTGACGACTGGTCGCTATCCAGGCTCTTAAAAGCGGCTTCTGACATCACCACAAGACGTTTTCCATGTTTATTCATCACCTGAAGCATATTACCGGCAAAGCTATTGTTCTGTATCTCGTCAATTTCGATCACTTCCTTCCCGGTATCTTTTAAGGTGGATATAACAATTTCTCTTTCAGAATCATCGTCGATGCTTTTTGCGCAAATGAGTGCAAATTCCTCACCGACACACATCATCACATTAGTGTGATAGATATGCAATCTTTCCTGACCGACTGTTTGGTAAGCATGGAATATGACCGGCTTAAAATTTTTCTGTTCACAGAACTCTTGGACCAATTCGGGGTGAGTTCTATCCGAAATTGCAGCGTAAGCTAATCTATTGACCCTATCGAGTATAAGACTACCCGTTCCCTCCAAATACTTCTCCCGGGCTTCCCAGGCTGCGAGTGATTCAACTTTATCTATTATAAAGTTATTTCGAAGTATTTCGATAATATCCTGTCTTCTTTCTGATCGTCGGTTTTCGGCGAACATTGGGAAGAGCATAACAGACCCGTCATCATGGAGAGAAATCCAGTTATTAGGGAAAATAGAGTCTGGTGTACCCGGCTCTTGCCGGTCGTTGACAACAATAACATCAATATCATTGGCCCTTAATTTTTCTACAAACCCATCAAACTCTCTTAGTGCATTTTCCTGGAGCTCTGTTTTACCAACCCCGTCAATGTCTTGCTGGTAAAAGTTGTTCGCTGCCGTCTCTTCATTCCTGCGGAATGCAATTGGTCTGATCATTAAAATGGTATCGGATAACTGTCTATTCATACTTACGTCTCAAAGGTATAGTGGTACATCGAAACAATCCCTCCATTTTGGCCACTTCCTGATATTTGACTTCCTCCACGATGAAGTCCCATGTTTTGAGTTGATCATTCAGTCGAACGAAACCTGAATCTGATACGACAACATCCGGGGTGATCGAAAATAAGTTAGAATTCATTTCATACATCTCCTGTTTATCAATAAAATGGATGTTTTTTTCTCCAAATTGACTAATTAGGTTGTCCACATCTTTGCTATTCTTAAATCCTTTACGGTGAATGATGGCCTTTCCTTTTCCCAAAGGCTGAAAGCAACAATCGAGATGTAATGCATTCTCGGGAGGATTATCATCGGATTTGCTTAACTCTAAGGCTATAACTTCCCAATCTGAGAATGTTTGTTCGAGATACTCAACCCCAGCTTCATTGGTTCGGGCAACTATGTATGTGTCGAAATCTTCCTTTTTTGAATAACCAACAAAGATCTGTCCATTCCATGGCATCACATCACCGCCTTCCATGCGAATATGTAAGTCAGGCAGGAGCAGGCATTTAGGATCTACCTGATCAGTAATGTGTTGTATACCATTGGATTCCATTTTTCGATTGTGGGTCACACTCGGCACAATGAATCTTTCACCAATTGCTATACCAATATCTCTTGCAAATATTTGATTGTAATGGCTGATAATCTCCGGTCGCAATACCTCCACGTTATATCTCTCAAGGACACTACAGAATATTTCCATCTCAGGGATGAGATCAGCTTCTTTAGGAAATGTTCCATTAATGATATTTTCCTTTGTTTTTGGGTCAAATGTGTCTTCTATGGCTGGGATACCTCCAAAACTTCTTGCTGTACCAAGTACAACACTCTCCAATGGTGCGATTTCATCCAAGATCCTAATAGGTATCATATTGTAATTTTAAAATTGGCAACAAAAATAATGATTAGCCTCAATCGGGTTTAGTCGATTCCACATGAATTTTTGCAGCAATTTTATTACATCATAAATATTTTTTCCATTATTGCATCCCATTTTTCTAACCACCGTCAATGAAAAGTTATTTCGATCTCGTTGATCAAACTTTTGAGTTTCCAACCAAGGAATTTAAAGTTAAGAATGACACCCTATATTTCAATGACGTCGATCTGATGTCCATTATTAAGGAGTATGGAACGCCCTTGAAGTTGACTTACCTACCTAGAATTGGTTATAATATTCAAAGAGCCAATGAAATGTTCCATTCAGCCTTTAAGAAGTATAACTACCAGGGGGACTATACATACAGCTATTGCACTAAATCTTCGCATTTTTCCTTTGTGTTGGAAGAGTGTTTAAAGAATGGTACTCACATTGAGACCAGTTCAGCTTTTGACATACCCATAATTCGTAGTTTAAACGAAAAAGGCTTTATAAAAAAGGATATCTTCATAATCTGTAACGGATTCAAACGACCTCTCTATACTGAATATGTTGCCGGGTTAATTAATGATGGTTTTAAGAATTGCATTCCTATACTTGATAATCTCAAGGAACTGGATGTTTATACGCAGCGTGTATCCAAGCCATTCGACGTGGGTATCAGACTAGCTGCGGATGAAGAGCCTAATTTTGAATTTTATACTTCTCGGTTAGGGATCAGGTACGGCGATGTACTTGATTGTTATAAAAATGCTCTAAAAACACATCCTCATGCGAAGCTGAAAATGCTACATTATTTTATTAATACCGGGATTAGGGATAGCGCTTACTATTGGAGCGAATTGAGCCGATTTGTAAATATGTATTGCGAACTTAAAAAAATTGCCCCGGAACTGGATTCAATTGATATCGGTGGAGGTTTTCCTATCATTAATTCCCTTCAATTTGATTTTGACTACCAATACATGGTGGAACAAATCGTTGAAAACATCAAATGGACTTGTGATAAAAACCACGTTGAAGTCCCTCATATATTCACTGAATTTGGCAGTTATACGGTAGCTGAGAGCGGAGCTGTAATTTATTCCGTTTTGGACCAAAAACTACAAAATGACAAGGAGCTGTGGTACATGATAGACGGCTCATTTATCACGCATCTACCGGATGTGTGGGGTATGAATCACAAGTACATCATGCTTCCTGTCAATAAATGGAATGATAATTTTCATAAAGTCAATGTTGGAGGTCTAACTTGTGATAGTATGGACTACTACAATTCAGAAATGCATACATCTGAAGTTTTTCTTCCAAGAATTGAAAATGGCGATACATTATACTTTGGATTTTTTCATACCGGGGCCTACCAAGAGTCACTTGGTGGATATGGAGGGATCCAACACTGCCTCATACCTGCTCCCAAGCATGTGATAATTGAAAATGACGGATATGGTGGAATAAAAACCTGCCTTTTTGCCCCCGAGCAGGACAGCTCGGAAATGCTCAGAATACTTGGATACCAAAGTGATTAACCATTTTTAACATCTATTCCTGATCGTTAAATGTACTGAGAAGCAGGGTATTTAGCTAAAAGAATTAATTTGCAAGGTCAAATAATTAAGCTAAAAATGAAAAAAGGTTTAGTACTATTACTGGTTTTAACAGCGACTATTCTCCATGGTCAAAACATGGAGAAGTATATAGGTGCAATTGATCTGAACGATGTTGTGGATGACAAACTGCAGGTCTTGTTGACACTACCACAAACTAGTCAGGCGGAGATCGAATATCATATCCCGAAAATTGTCCCCGGGACTTATTCAATTAGTGATTTTGGTAGATTCATTACTGACTTCAAAGCCATGGACGCCGAAGGATCATCTCTTGAGTTTGAACGGCTAAGCGATAATAGATGGTTGATAAAAGGGGCCAATCAATTGCAACAAATCAGCTATTGGGTTGAAGATACATATGACACCGGTAAAGGTAATGCCATATTTGAACCAGCCGGTACCAATATTGAAGATGGGAAAAATTTTGTAATTAACACTTTCGGATTTTTTGGCTATCTGGATGGTATGAAGAATATTCAGTATGAAGTAAATATCACGCATCCGGAAAATCTCTATGGTGGCACCTCCATGATTGACACCAATGACGACCCATTAGTGGATACATTCAAGGCACCGAACTATTTCGATTTAGCCGATGCACCGATTATGTATAGTGAGGCAGATACCACCACCATGATGGTAGGGGGTGCAGAGATATTGGTTCAGGTCTATTCACCCAATAATGTAATGGATTCAAAATTTGTGATGGATAATGTTTCCGAAATACTAAACGCTCAAAAGGATTATTTGGGTGGAACATTGCCCATTAAAAAGTATGCATTTCTCATTTACTTGCTTGGAGGTCCAAGTTTATCGGGTGGTTTTGGAGCATTAGAACATTCCTATTCATCCATGTACACATTTCCGGAAGTTAATCCTATTTTGTTGGCGCAATCGGTGAGAGATGTTGCGGCACATGAATTCTTCCATATTATTACGCCTTTGAATATCCATTCCGAAGAGATAGGAAATTTTGATTTTATTAACCCGAAGATGTCCCAGCACTTATGGATGTATGAGGGTGTTACTGAGTACTCCGCTGGTCATGTGCAGGTTAAACATGGACTGATGGATTTGGAGAATTACCTCAATGTGATAGAAGGAAAGATTGTCCAGTCCCAATCGTTTAAGGATAATTTGCCATTTACTACGATGAGTAAATTATGCCTGGTGGAACATGAAGATCAGTATCAGAATGTTTACCAGAAAGGTGCTTTAATAGGGATGGCGCTCGACATCAAACTGAGGAAACTATCTGGAGGAGATTATGGGGTTCAGGATCTCATGCAAGACCTCGCTAAGTATTATGGTAAAGAGACTTCTTTTAAAGATGATGAACTGTTTGATAAGATCGTATCGTTGACCTATCCTGAAGTCCGTGACTTCTTTAACCTGTACGTTGCCGGACCAAATCCTCTACCTTATAGAGAACTATTCAGTGACGTAGGACTGTTGTTTGTAGAAGCGGGTACTACCGAGCAGTTGACATTGGGTAATATCGGACTTGGTCTTAATACCGAAACGAGCAGGCTTGTCATTAATAACATTGATGGAATGAATGCTTTTGGTGTTGAAATGGGATATCAGCAGGGGGATGAATTTGTATCTATTAATGATGAAGAGGTGTCGCCAGCTGGTTTTCAGCAATTAGTTGAAAATTACCGGGCCAATGTAGAGGCAGGCGATAAGGTTAAAGTCGTGGTGATGCGAAACGTAAACGGGAGGGATAAGAAAGTTAAGCTTAAAGCAAAAGCAATCACTATTTCAGTTGATCTGGCAGACTCCATAGAGATTAATCTTGAGGCTACACCGGAACAATTAGCGTTGAGGAAAGCCTGGGTTGGAGCCTAGCCATAAAAATGAAGATTGTTCATAAACCAAGCGGGGAATTAATTGCTGAAGGTAAAAAGGGCTGGGCAATTTACCCTTTTGAGGGAAATTATTATATCAGCCGCAAAGCGCTGAAAACCAGTAATTTTCGCCACAATTTTGTCCCAGGTTTGTGCCCATACAAGTTCCTTTATTTATGGATGAACTTTAAGTCTGAAAACGGGTCTGTTGATAAATATTTAGGCTGGATGTATGTGCTACCCAATCCCATTTTTCCTTTCATTTGGTTTAGGGTGGCGGTGCCACAATATCACGAGAGCATTGAAATAATGGATGTTTGATGTATAAGGATGGGACAGGAGTTTTTCAAGACTTTTTTCGATTATCATAATTTTCTATAGAAAACCTAGGAGGAACTTGAATTTGGTTAGGTTACTTGGTTACTACGGCTGTATTGAATTGGGGGAAGAAACCCCACCCTTTCTGGAAAATCAATGGAGTATTCCGGAAGATCAGATTGTAGTTGGCAATGAGATTGATTTAATACCATCAATTGATGATCCAAAGTATGTTAGTGTCGGTGAGGTCAACTTTCTCTCGGATAATGATCTTGTAATTGGGTATAAAAGTAGGGAAATAATGAGGGCTTACCCTTTAAGAATTTTAAACTACCATGAAATTGTCAATGACGATATCAATGGTTCAAAAGTAGCCATCACTTATTGCCCTTTGACTGGTACCTCGTTGATCTGGGACCGAATGATAGATGGCGTAGAAACCACATTTGGGGTCTCAGGCCAACTATTCAACGCGAATCTCCTGCCATACGATCGGCTCACCGGCACTACCTGGTCACAGATGTTGACACGAGGGGTCAGAGGAGAGTATAATAATGAGAACCTTTAACTTTATCCTTTGGTTGAGATGCCTTGGATTCAATGGAAAGAAATCTACCTGGATTCGAAAGTATTGAGTAGAGAGACAGGTTTTGATTTCGATTATGGCCAATATCCTTTAGGTAATTATCGGCAGACCAACAGTTTATTATTCAATGTTGAAAAATTCGATAACCGCCTTTTTGCCAAGGAGAGGGTGCTTGGTGTTGTTGTTGACAGTATGGCCAGAGTTTACAGATTTAATCTGATGGATCCGGATGGTTTGATAACCGTGATAAATGACACTATTAATAGTCAACCTATCATTATCGCTGGCAACCAATATTTTATGGTCGCTTTTTTGACTTCCGGTATCATTGGAGTCAAGGTTTTTGAGCCCTTGCAAGATCAACTCCCCGTCCTCTCTATTGACAACCTGGGAAACCAATACGACATTTTCGGGGAGGTTGTAGCGGGACTAAATGCTGGCCAGACGCTTAGTTATGTGGAGGCCTTCATGGGCTATTTCTTCGCTTTTGGTTGCGATTTTTCCATCACCGGAAATCTTTCAACAATAGTTTCATTGAAAGCATACTCAAGCTTTAAATTGAAAGTTAACTGGAGAATTACTTAATCATCTCCCATTCTCAGCTAGGAAGTCTTTTGTTTACCCTGACACTAGAAACCGATTTCCTCCAGGTTGATAACATCCCGCGTGGCATTTGTCGGGGTTCTTAAGAATAGTGATAAAAAGACCGTCCCGGCCAGGCTAAGCCTGGCCGGGACGGTCTTCAAAGGGTCTGTGGATTATCTTGTTATCGTTCCGGTAGCTAAACTTCCGAAGTTTTGACCAAAGTCATATGTTTCCGGCGCAGTATCCTGACCAGCGACCCCAGTTAGTGGTTTAGCTGCAAATGGATCAGTAGAGTTATCAGGAACAGGTTCCACAGAGATAACCACTGTTCGCCCTCTTACATCTAAAGGAAATGTTTCACCACCAGGTGCATTTAGAAAAAAGTCTTCTCCGGGAATTGGAGGGCCCACATTATTTTCCGTTCCGCTGAAGTCATTAGAATCATCTACAGCGCCAAACTCGGTGAAAGTACCAGTGCTTATTGGACCACCTTCACCAACTACCCACCCCTCGTAGATCCAACCGTCAGGTAATGTTGGAAGGTTCAAACTTGCGGTGGGTGGCGTTCCAGGATTACCAAACCAGATGCCGTTTTCGTCGTTTCCGTTGTTGGTTCCGGTTGTGTGCCCTGAATGTCCATCAAGGGTACAAGATAAATAGTTCTTTGAAGATGGACAATGTTGTAGTTGAGATGAAGGAGTGCTGATGTTTTCAGTCAGCATGGCCCTTCAATAAGGAGAGGGTAGGCTCACTTATCAAACCGCCACAAGGTGCTTGGCTTTCACGGTCTGGTACTGAGCGTTGTGGAAAAGACAGAGACTTTTTTTTAAGGACTCTGTCAGGTAAGGTCTAAGGAGATGAATGAGATGAGAGTGAACCATCGTAGAGGTATCGTAACTAACTCTGTTGTAGCTCAAAACCGGAGGGGTCAGCGACCCAATGGGACAAGTCATGTAAATGTGTAATCCTACGAGCTGTCATGACAGGCTACCGGTATAAAGATGGCATGACCTTAGACTGGGCTCAATTACGAAACAGGGGAAGCTTGCTGTGAATGCCTGAAGGAAACCTATAAGCCTAGATGGGTAAAGGGAATACTGATGTTCACAGTGAGTGGCGGATCAGCTCGTATTAGTGATGATATCCTGAGAAATCAGGAAGGAGCGAAGGGGCTGACATAATCAGGTTTACTTGTAGACCAACTTAAAATCAAACGATTTGAAAGGATGAATTTAGGAGAGAAGCCAAGACCGTATCCCATTACCAAAGAACAGGTGTGGGAGGCGTTTAAACTTGTAAAGTCGAAAGGAGGTTCACCAGGTGTTGATGGCATGACCATTGAAACCCCGTGGAGAACAGTCCGAAGAAACACCTGTATCCGGTGTGGAATCGACTGTCAAGTGGCAGTTATTTTCCACCAGCAGTAAAGCGGGTGGAGATACCCAAGGACAAAGGCAAGGTACGAATGCTAGGAGTACCCACGGTCAAAGACCGTGTGGCACAGATGGTCATAACTAAAGAACTGGAAGCGATCGTGGAGCCCCACTTTTCAGACAGTTCATTTGGTTATCGTCCAAACAAGAGTGCGCACCAAGCCATAGAGCAAGCCAGAAAGAACTGTTGGGATTATGCATGGGTCATAGACATGGACATCAAAGGGTTCTTTGATAATATAGACCATGGCTTGATGATACGATCCTTGCGTCATTTTACAGACGCAAAGCACATCATCACCTATGCTAAACGCTGGATGAAAGCACCGGTCCAATTAATGGACGGTACTCTGGTTCAGAATACTGAGCGAGGTACGCCGCAAGGAGGTGTGATCAGTCCAGTGATAGCCAATATCTTTCTTCACTGCGTGTTTGACAAATGGATGGAAAAGCACTTTGCTAACTGTCCGTTTGAACGATATGCGGATGATATCATCATCCATGTGAAGAATGAGCGTTACGCCAAACGAGTCCTGAAAGCAGTGCGGGAACGAATGGATGAGTGCAAACTTGAACTTCATCCCGAAAAGACCAAGTTGGTCTATTGCGACAGGAAAGGGAGGCGCAAGCGCAAAGAGGCGAAAGAACGACAGTTTGACTTTCTGGGCTTTACGTTCCGGCCAAGGAAAGTGCTGACTAAGGATGGAAACCTGATGTATGGGTTCAGTCCATCTATCAGCAGGAAATCAGTGAAGCGGATCGTTGGTGAGATGCGGAAACTGAAATTCCATCGCTGGGTGAGGATGGATATCTTTCAGGTGTCCAAAGCACTTTCAGCCAAAATCAGAGGTTGGATCTACTATTATGGTAAATTCCACAAGTCGGGTTTAAAGCTGGTATTCATCTATCTCAACCGTAGATTGTCCAAGTGGGCATTTAACAAGTATAAGCGTTTTAAGAGGCGTAAAACCGTATTGTTCGCCAAACTGTGGCTTAGGCAGATCGCCAATGATTATGCCTATTTGTTTCCACACTGGCGGCATGGATTTACGTCCTAGGTTTGATTATGAAGAGCCGTATGAATTGAGAGGTTCACGTACGGTTCTGTGAGA
Organism: Cyclobacteriaceae bacterium; assembly: GCA_963664285.2. GTDB lineage: Bacteria > Bacteroidota > Bacteroidia > Cytophagales > Cyclobacteriaceae > JAJCYL01. Next base: position 369,871 of record CAXXNX010000040.1, on the reverse strand, counting down.
GGTTTAGGGGTGAAATTCCCCTTTACCTACTCGACTCATCTGTAGGGGTCCTCAAGAAGAAGACGCCTGATGCGTCGCTGAAATCACCAACGATCTCAGTAGTTACATTTGCAGTATTGCCTGAAAACTCACCTCTTAGCAATTTAGTAGCGGCCGGAGATGGATCGCTGTCAGGAACAGGCTCTATTGACAGCACAAAAGCAGTTGCTGCTGCCAACTGGTCTGCGTCAAGATCAAAAGAAGTTTGAGACAGAGCGCCAGTGCTTGAAACCGAAAATACCCCAGTTGATACTGGGGAAGCGTCAACTATGATCCAACCCTCATAAGCAAAGTTAGATCCAAGATCTTCGAGACCATTAATATTCAGAGATACTGAACCAGAAGCTGGATCATCATCGTCATCATCATCCCCACATGATGCCAATATTAGGGTACTCATAAATAGAATTACAGATAATCTTTTCATCTTTTTTTTTTAATTTTAATAACAACTCAAAAAACTATAGAGACTGTTGCAAAACGATTGCGTAATTGTCACATTCTCATAACATTTCTTCTTTTTCTTCCTTTTTGGCTCAGCTCATAAATAATTATTGAGAGCACTTGGCAAGTGAACCGCCCTTATTAGGAAATAACGGACGGCCCTTTGAGTTTATAAAAAATCCAATAGTATCTTGCGTATAATTTATTGGAAAAAATAATGATTAGAAAATTGTCTCAAAATGCAAGACTGTCGATATCGGTTATGCACAAGTGCTCGCTCTACGGTCACCTACATGGGAGAATTGGGCTGGGAACTCCACATGGATGTAGAGTACGCTTCCTACGTTTATGATCTGCTATGGGGAGCGGGACAGGAATTTGGCATCTAAAATATCGGATACAGGGCTATTGAGTCGCTCAGACTTGAAAAGGGCTATCGATATTGGAGCACAGATATCACTCCCGAACTACAATCCGTTCGAAGCAGGATTGGGATTCTGTGTATCATTGAAGAAACCGAAATTTAAAGGGTGAAAAGCATTGCAGGAAGTCAAAGAAAAAGGGCCTAGAAGAATACTCTCCTGTTTTACCATTGACGAAGAATTTCTTCTCAATGGAGGAGAAACTATTTATCATAACGGAGAAGTAATCGATGTGGTAACAAGTGGCGGATTCGGATACACAATCGGCAAAACCATTGCGTACGGTTATATTCCAAGTGACCTTTTAAATGAGATAATATTTTAGATCGAGATATTGGGAATTAAACACAGTGCTACTTTTGAAAATACTGTGCTATACGATTCCGGCAGAAAACAAATTAACTTGAGGGACTAAAATGAATGTACTTGGTGATTCGATTATTGGTATTGTGATGATTTGCGCCATCGTCGGAGCTTTTGCTTCGATAGTGAGACCCGGAAGCCAGTTGGGAAAAGAATTCGAAGAAGGGCTTCACTCCATTGGCCCCATTTTTATTCCCGTTGCTGGAATCATGGCTTCCATCCCGTATTTATCGGCCTTTGTTAGTTTCGTATTCGGCCCCATCTTTCAAAGCATAGGCGCTGATCCAGCAATCGCTGCAACATCCTTTATCGCTGTAGATATGGGTGGTTACCAACTTGCCGAAGTGTTGGCAAATTCCAAAGAGAGTTGGATCATGGCAATGGTGACTGGATACATGGCGGGAGCAACGATTGTATTCTCTATACCGGTTGGATTGGCAATGCTTGAGAAAAGGGATCATAAATACATGGCCCTTGGAATCATGTCAGGGCTCCTCTCAATTCCCATAGGTGTGTTAGTCAGTACAGGTATTATGTGGATAAGTAACATGTCTATTCGTAGTGTTGTATCAACCAATGCCGTCTCTGACTACGCTCTCTCTTTTAACATGGGCTCAGTCATGGCCAATCTCGCTCCCATAATCGTTCTGGTTCTTCTATTGGCTGCGGGCCTGCGTTACATACCCGATCGAATGATTTCCCTATTCATGGGTTTTGGTAAATTTATGGACTCCGCTATAAGACTCGTTCTCGTATTCTCCATCGTTGAATATTTTACAGGATTCTTCTCTGGTCGCCTTGGGGCCTGGGGTTTCGATCCGATCATTGCCGACAAGAAAGACCAATTTCGAGCTCTTGAAATTGCAGGGTACATTGGAATAATGCTCTCAGGGGCATTTCCAATGGTCTACTTGCTCAGAAAATACATGGCTACAGCCATGGAGAAAATCGGTAGAAAAATAGGCCTAGAAAGTACTGGCGCAGCTGGAATTCTTGCTGCTATGGCTAATATTTTGGCTATGTTTAGACTCATACGCGACATGCGTCCCCAAGATAAAGTTCTCAATTTTTCCTTCGCCGTTTGTGCGGCCTTCCTCTTTGGCGACCATCTGGCCTTTACGGCCAATTTCCAGCCTGCACTAATGGGACCAATTCTGATCGGAAAATTCGTTGGGGGTGTTTGTGCCTTTGTCATCGCACTGAAACTCTCCGTACCAAAGGCTAAGGCACTGGCCGCCGAAGACTCTGGTCAAGCTTAAGACGCTGATGTATGCAGGCACTAGAAACCTTGTCGTTTCTTTGTGGAAAGTGGCAGATAAATCTACTTCGGACTTGATGATCGATTTTTATCATAATCACTTAAACCCGGATTTGTCATTGGACTTTGTACCTGAATTGCAGTAAATTAGGCTGCGCAGTAAATTTCTAATGACAATTCCGGGTTTAATAGGAATATAGGGAAGGCTCACTTGATAAACCTTAACCCCAGGTTAATAGTCTGACCCGCTCCGTCATTTCGAGAAGCAAAGAAATTGGTGTAGGAAAGTTCGATCCCAAGTTGGCTGGTCAATTGATATTTAGCTCCTATTCCCCATTGACTAAACCATCGCAACCTACCATATTCAGATTGTTCTCCTACGTTTAGCCTACCAAAGGCCGGGCTGTGTTGTAACATGTTATACAGTGTAAATCGCGATGTGGGGAAATAGCTGACAAAAATACTGGCAGGTGTTCGGAAGAAATTTTCCTGGAATTCTTGATTTTTGAAGCGGTATAGAAAGTCCAATTCTAGGAATAGTTGCCAATGAGTTCCAAACGATTTGTCATAAAACAGTTGAGTTAACCAGTTAAATCTGTCATGTGCTACAAATCGTGGAGTTTCCAGGTCGCCAGCTACCGGAATAGAAAACGATGATTGCAGCGCTAATCTTGGAATTGAACCAATGGGATTGAATTTTATCCTTGGTGCGATGGATGAAATTACAGTTCTAGTATAATCTCCTTCACTTGATCCGAATATTCCCAAGGCATTGCCAGTGCCTGAGGTATACCTTGCTCTGTTTATATTAATGTCGAGGCCAACGTTAAATTTCGTAGCCGGTGAGACGCCGTAACTGAACATCAGCATGATTGAGGAATTTTGTGATGGTTAGAAATGCTGGTGAGGAATATTTGACGCTGGTTCAGATTAACCTCATCTCCGGCCGCATCCCTGACAGAATTCTGAGTATAAAGATTATTGAAACTTTGAATCTCATATTGACCCTTGCTTAAAAGTGCAGATGGTGTAAACGTTGTGAGATTGGATGATGCGTTTTGCCCATGGGCAGAACTTAAGGCAATTACTGCTGAAAAAATAGCTAAGCATGACTTTTTCATGATTGAGGAATTTTGTGATGGTTAGAAATTAATTGGAAGTATAAACTGCATTAATTTCCAGACCCTGATAATCTCCACATAAGGTGATTTGATCTGTGGTAATGCCAATTAGTTTTGCAGCGTAAGAATTTGAACCCTCAGTGAAAATGATCGATGCTAGATCTTCCGCTAACTCCCAGGTACCTTCTTTTATCCTGGTATTATCTTCAGCCCCACAAAGAGAAGTGCCTCCATTGTATATATAAGTGCCATCAGCTGCTAGGGTCATTTTGTCATCCAGCCTGCAAGGTAAAAATCCACTCATTCCGAGTAGGGTGAAACCTTCGGAATCCCACACTTTATTTGAATCATCATGAAGGAGGCTCATAATTTCAGATTCGCTGGAAGGAATGGTTGTAGGTCCTTGCAAACCCTCATCAGTCAGCAGTACATCATTGTTATCTGTCGCATTGAGCGAGTCAATTTCAACCACATTGCAGGACGCAATACTGCCTATAAAAAAGGCTACAAATGATTTAAGAATAATAGTTTTCATGGTTTTAATTTTTTTTTTTGGATTTAGTTTTTATTCAAATTCCAGTCATATTCATAGTAGCCAACTTTGGTGTCCGCCGGAATTTTTTCGATACGATATTGATTGACAAAATCAATCAGGCTTGCATTTTTTGAGACAAAATCATTCTTGTACCAATTGAAGATTTGCGAAAGCTCCGCCTTCTTATCCGAAACCCTGGTGAAGTAGTCGTTATTGAGTGCATATCTGGTTCTTTCAGATAATAAGTTTTCTACATTTTCGGGGGTAAAAGCTTTATTATGAATGGGAGGACAACCGATTGCAGCACAAACCACCGCAAAGTGTATGCGAGGATCAGGATATTTTTTCAATAAGGTTCCTTTTTCAATACCATCCAAAGTGAGCTTTTTGCCAGCAACAGAGTGTTTAATAGCGTTGAAAAATTTCCCATTTTCCAAGGGACTTTTAATGGGATAAAGATCAACTACCTGTTTAATCACCAGGATGTTATAGACATTGATATAAAAGGCTTTTTCAAATTCCTGCTGTTTTGCCGCCAGATCCATTTCTCCAACCTCCTTATACAATTTATTAAGGTCTTCAGGGTTTTTAACCAAAGATTCATAGTCAACCAGACCGTTTTCAACGTATTTGTTGAAGAAATTATCGGCTAATTCGAAATACGACTCTTGGTGAAGACCATTTCCTGTCCACATTAGATTACTGATGAATATAATAAGTGTTGTCATGATGGTATTGGTTATTAAATCTGCTCAATTATACGACTAGAGTTGTCACAAAGGGGTCACGAATTGATAAGATTTTTGTACAACCGATTATATTCTAAATATAGGGAAATGCGCAGTGTGATGGGTTTAGAATGAAAAATAAAAAAACCATGTACTCAAAGTCCATGGTCAACCCAAAAAATTAGTATTCTAATTGCGTCCGGCAGTAACACCTCCATCTACATCCCAGTTAGCGCCGGTTACCCAGCTTGTCTTGTCTGAAAGGAGGAACGCGGTGGTTTGGGCAACATCGTCCGCTTTGCCAATCCTTCCAATTGGGTGAAATCCATGGAATCCTTGTAACGCCTCATGTGCTTCATGTATACCTCCGAAAACGCCCTCATAAACGGGTGTTTCTACCACTGCTGGAGAAACGGCATTTACTCGGATATTGAAATCACCCAATTCCATAGCCAAATGTTGAGTAAGTGAATGCAAACCTGCTTTTTACATTGAATAAGCAGAAGAAGGAGTTGCTTTCACCGCTTGCTTGGCCCACATTGAACCAACATTTACAATGGAACCGAAATTGTTTTCTTTCATTTTTCTAACAACAGCTTGAGTAATGAAGAAAAATCCTCTGTTAAGATCCATATAGGCATCATAATCCTCTGTATTGTGATCAAGGAATGGTTTGGGAGCAAAAATACCTGATGCATTGACCAGGTAATCAATTTTGGGGATCTGTTTCAAAGTAATGATCAGGGCGTCTAATTCACTAGGGATAGTTATATCCACCTGGTAAATGAAGAGAAGGTCCCCGGATCCATTGAGCGAACTTTTAAATTGCTCCAATTTATGCGCATTTCTGCCAATAGCATGGACGGTTGTTCCTGCTGAAATAAGTAGTTCAGCAGTGGCTCTCCCGATACCACTACTACCACCAATGATAACAGCGGTTTTTTTGTTAAAGTTTGTTGTGTTCATAATTTTTAATTAATAAACAGACAAGTCTGTATTATATTTGAGTAAAAATTTTATTTGACTAATACAGAAGCCATGCCTTTGGCTACATGTATAGGTTTTACATTATTGCTTAAATGACTTTCGACGATCGCACCTTCGTACAGTAGATATAATTGATAAGCAAGCGCTTTTTTATTCTTATTTTTTGAGTTTGCTTTCGTCAGCTTCTGGATCAATTTTCTGAATTCATTTTTCAGATTTCTGATTAACTCATTAATCCTTACATTGCCCCGGGGAACTTCTGAAATTGTATTAAAACACCAACAGCCACGGAAATTTTGCCTGTAAAAAAATTCTTCAAGGAAGTCAAAAAGTGCAATTAGTCTTTCACGGCCCTTGGGTCGTTTGCGAACAAATGATAAAATTTCCTTAACAAAAACCCCATCCATTTTTTGAAGGTAAGCCAGACAAATATCCTCCTTTGATTTAAAATGGTCATAAAGGCTTGCCTTGGCCACTTCGGATTTTTTTAATATCTCATTAATGCCAGTGCTGTTATAGCCCTTTTCATAAAACAATTTTGAGGCCGCTAATATGACTCTTTCTTTTACAGGAATGGGATTTTTAGACATACATACAGACTTGTTCGTATGTATAACGATTAGTCAATGAAAAAGGTTCGTACTTCAACAATATATTATTCGGTTTGCCAAATTTGTTTACGATAATCAGATGAGGACATTCTTTTAATTTCTTCAACTGTCGGTTAAAAAAAGAAGGATCATTAAATCCACATGCGTACATGGTTTCAAATATGGAACTGTAATTTAGATTCATCATTTCAATTGCTTTATTGATTCGAAATTCATTTACAAATTGAACAAAACTTTTTTGGTTTACTTTTTTAAAAAACCGACAAAATGAATTGGTAGTTAATCCCACAATTTCGGCCACTTCGACGATTGCCCCTCGGGATTGCAGATTTTCTCAATGATTGGTTCCATTTGGATAAAATTATCATATTGGATTAATATTGAGCAATAAAAGAGAACATATTGACCAATAACTTGAATATATCGACCAAGTATTAGTTTAGAGAGATTGTTCTTTTTACCAGGAATGAAAGTGCACAGGTCAGCGGTCTCTATCCTTTTTTTTATTAATGGATTAATTGAAGTAGGCATATAATAAATAATGATTTTGACTCTAAAAACAGCTTGAAATACTTTGTTAAGTCACTGATATTCAGTATATTAATATCAATTAAGAGTAAAAGTTAAATTTCAAGATATGGAGAAAAAGTATGAAAGTCTAACACTTTTCGAGTTTCAGGATTCCCCGATAACGACAGTTGCCAAGAATACCTGGCCGAATTGAAATGGCCCAAAGGGTTTAAATGTGAGAGGTGTGGCCATGACCGGTATTGCGGTGGGAAGCTGCAGCATACACGGCAATGCACTAAATGCAAGTATCAGGCTACTCCCACTAGTAGCACCCTATTCCACAAGGTTAAATTCCCACTTTTAAAGGCTTTTTATATTGTTTACTACATGAGTACAAATAAAAAAGGAATTGCTTCTACTGAACTGAGCCGAAAACTGGGGTTGCGCCAAAAAACCTGCTGGCTGTTCCAACACAAGGTTATGAAAGCAATGGCCAGCAGTGGCAAATACCCGCTAATGGGCAAAGTAGAAGTCGATGAAACGGTAGTAGGAGAACAGGAAGAAGGTGTTGTAGGGCGTCAGAATAACCGAAAAAGGCAGGTTTTAGTTGCAATTGAGAAGAAAGGCAGAGGAGTTAGCCGAATGTATGCCAGGATAATTGACAATGCAGGTACCAGGCAGCTAAAGCCTTTTTTCGAAGATCATATATCCTGTCGGGCTAATATCAAAACCGATAAGTGGAGGGGATACATGCCCTTAAAAAATAAATACAGCCTCCTGGTTCAAACCGACAGTGGAAAGAAGGGTAAGAACTTCCCAGACTTACACAGGACAATTATGATGTTCAAGGCCTGGCTTAGAGGTATCCATCATTCCGTAGATAACCTTCAGGCATACATTGACCAATATTGTTATAGGTTTAACCGCAGTCAGATGAAAGGTGGAATATTTGATAATCTGTTGGACAGAATGGTGAATCATAAGCCTTGTCCTTATAAAATGATTTGTATTTATTAAATGCCTACTTCAATGGATTTATTTATGCTAATTGGGCTTCACGTCTACCTGAAATTCAGAGTTTATTAGCCATTAACAACACACAGTTAGGTAGCCTGCTTTTTACTATGGCCATTGGTGCATTATTTACCATGCCCTTTACCGGTTGGTTGGCCCAGAGATTTGGAAGCGCTGCTGTTACCAAGCTCACAGGTATGCTCTTATGCGTCATGGTAGCAACTCTTGTACTATCTCAAAACCTCATAATTGAGGGTGTTATATTTTTCATTTTGGGCATCTCAAATGGCGCTATGGATGTGGCTATGAACGAACAGGCAGTTTTGGTAGAACGTCAATTTAAGAAACCGATCATGTCTTCTTTTCATGCTTTCTGGAGTATTGGTATGGCTTTGGGAGCTGGCTCAGGTGCAATTTATTCCAAGCTCAACATTGCTCTTATGCCGCATTTCTTCAGTATCGGCATTATCGGTTTAGGAGTGGTTTTATGGATTACCCGAACACTAATTAGTGTCTCTAAGAAAACAGCCCTTTTTTTATAAAATGAATTATTATGGATGAGATTTTCATTTTCTTTCTATGAGTTAATACCTGAGTATCAATCGATTAGAAAAAATGGAAAGATCGACCATAAGAATAATTTTTAATTTAGGTGTATTTTCTTAGAGACACTAATTAGTACACCTAAAAATCGTGGTGCTGGTCATAGGTCTGGATTTGTACTACCGACCAAAGCCATTGTCCCTCTTGGAGCGATTGCATTCTGCGGCATGTTGGGTGAAGGAACTATCATTGATTGGTCAGCTATCTATATGAATAAAGTAATAGGTGAATCTGAGGCTATGGGCGCAATCGCTTTCGGTTCTTTTGGTATATCTATGATGATTGGGCGTATCACTGGTGATTACCTGACACAAAAACTGGGTAAAAAAAGATTATTAATTATTGACGCCTTAATGGCCATATTTGGCTTAGGAATAGTCATCTTGTTCGTATCTCTTTGGTCTACTTTATTGGGCTTCTTTTTAGCAGGTCTTGGATTGTCAACCGTTGTTCCAATTATATATACCACTGCTGGTAATACCCCGGGAGTCTCTCCTAGTGTTGGCATAGCCATGGCGACCACTATTGGATATTCGGGATTTTTCGTTGGGCCTCCAACTATCGGATATCTGGCTGATACTTACGGATTAAGATTTGGTCTCATTTTTACCCTGTTATTACTTAGTGTCTCTAAGAAAACAGCCCTTTTTTTATAAAATGAATTATTATGGATGAGATTTTCATTTTCTTTCTATGAGTTAATACCTGAGTATCAATCGATTAGAAAAAATGGAAAGATCGACCATAAGAATAATTTTTAATTTAGGTGTGTTTTCTTAGAGACACTACTTAGTATTATGCTGGTACTCATTTTTTCAAAAAATTTCAAGAAACTTTAGGCCTGCCGATAACCATTCAGATAATTAATGACAAGAACTTTTGAATTCCTTAATCAAATAAAGCGGCACAATAACCGTGAATGGTTTGCAAACCACAGAGCATTGTATGAGGTGTCCTACAATGAAGTTATCAATCTTGCCGATCAATTAATTGGTGAAATGAATCTCCACGACCACATTGAAACTCTATCTGGTAAGAGAAGCGTCTATCGAATCTACAGGGACGTCAGGTTTTCAAAAGATCAAATTCCTTACAAAACCAATTGGGGCGGGAGAGTGAAAAGAGCCACGGCTGCCTTACGCGGAGGTTATTATTATCAAATAGAACCCGGCAATTCCTTTGTTATGGGAGGTTTTTTCGGTCCCAATTCCCAGGACTTATTACATATCAGAAAGCAGATAGCTCAATATTCCGAGCCTCTTCGTGAGATACTCGAGTCAAATGATTTTAAAGATTTCTTCGGAATGCTAATAGGTAATCAACTGAAAACTACACCTAGGGGATTTGGAAGGGGCCATCCTGACATTGATTTGTTACGCTACAAGCAATTTTTACTCAAACATTCGTTTAAAGATGACCAGGTTTTGGGGAGTGATTTCGTTAAAATTGTTTCCTATAGTTTCAAACAAATGCGTCCTTTTCTGGATTACATGAGTGAAATTTTGACCACAGATTTGAATGGGAGATCTTTAATTAACTCGAACTGAATAACTAAATAGGGTAATGGGTCGTGATAGCTGTTAAATAAAATGTATGAGAAATCTGTTAATACTGTTGGTTGGATTTATAATGGTTATGGCCGTTTCCTGTGGAGCTGATGACGATGATTTGGGAGATCCAAACGAAATTCCGGGAGATGATTCAGAACTTACGGCAGCGGAGATCATTGTTAACACCCACAATGAGTACAGAAAAGCGGTAAACGTAGATGATATTGAATGGTCTGAAGATTTGGCCCAGTCTGCTCAGGAATGGGCTGATCAATTATCTATCAATTGTGATTTTCAGCACAGTAGTAGTGGCTTTGGAGAGAATATTTGGGCAGGTACCACTGGATTCTTCAGCCCGGAAGATATGGTTAATAGTTGGGGGGAGGAGATTGATTTCTACGACACAGATTCTAACGAATGTGTTGGGGGTGAATGTCTCCATTATACCCAGATTGTATGGGGAAATACAACGGAAGTTGGATGCGGAATGGTCACTTGTGATGGCGTTGATATTTGGGTTTGTCAGTACAATCCAGCAGGCAATATTATTGGGCAGCGACCTTTTTAGAAAAGATTTAATCTGGGTAATTCCGGATATTAGTTAAATGGAAACCCTCAAATACGCCATAAGTCAGCAGAAGTCCATCTCGGTTGACAAAAATTCCGAAGCGCGGAAAAGTTATTATCAAAATGGAATTTATGCAGTAGATAAGTCAGGGATTACAACAATCGCGAAAAATGTTGGAGACACAACTCCTGGCTTCATCTATAAGAATGGCTTAGGCAATGTCGTCTGGAAAGAGTACTTTGTCTCCATGACAAATCAACTCAGATTTACCCTTATTTTGACGGCATTCTTTCAACAGCTTCAGGCACAAGAGCTTGAACCCGGGTATCTTGATCCCTACCCCATCCTACAGGCCGCCAGAGAAGCGATTGGATCGGACCAACTCAGTTTGTGTGCGCATTTCCGGCAACGCCTATTCGGGCAAAGTGGGGCAGCAACGACTGAATGGCTATGATGTCGATTGGCCCCGCGGTGCTCCTCTCACTAATTACACACGCATCATCGATTGGCAGAACGCCAGTATGATCGAAACCTTCGATCGTGAGCCCGGCAACAATCCGGCCTCCTGGAAATACGGGCTCGGCTGGAAAGGAGGAACTCCAATCCAACAGAAAACCCGACAGGCTTTCATTGTCAATGGCCTTACTGCATGGCATCAGGATGGCGAGAATTCTGAGCCAGTCGTGGCAGATCCAATAGATGCCGAACGTTGGCAATTGGATATGTGAATGAACCCGCACGGCTTCTTGAAGGCGGCAAAGTTACCGGGCGCGAATCCAGTGGCTACATGGCGCTGGGAACTGGGTGAAATGGGACGCGACGGTGCCACCGTGAATCCAGAGAAAGTAACTATCGTCTCCATCACTGTGTTGGATAAGTTCAACGTCGATGCCACCATCAATTCTGAAAACTTGCTGCAACGAATCCACACCTGGGTGCCAGACCTGGTTCTAGGTGATACCAATTACGAACACGAATTCACTAATGCTAGCTATATTAACCTAGGCAACGGCATTCGCTTTCCCACGAGCTGGCATTCACACACCGGTTGGGATGATAACTATCAGGCGCAAAGTATAAACGCAGGACACAATGCTTTCGGCGGAAACCAGTCAGACATAACCGCAAATGTTTGTCCTGACAGGGTCTCAATTCCTCTATTCGACAATCAAGCCAGTTTCTCTGAACGAGTAGATGTGGAAGAAATTACCGAGGGCGTCTGGCTGTTGGGCGGCACCTCACATAATAGTGTCGTGGTTGAATTCGAAAATTATATTGCAGTGGTTGAAGCGCCTTTAGATGAGAGGCGTAATCTAGCCGTCATCGATGAGATCGTCAGACTGGTTCCCAAAAAGCCAATACGATTTCTCGTGAACACACATCAGCATCATGATCACATCGGCGGCTTGCGCACCTACATGCATATTGGTGCAACCATCATTACTCACTGGAAGAACTACGACTTCTATACTCGCGATCTGCTCAACTACTCGCCCAGAACACTAGACCCAGATATGTTGAGCCGGTGGCCACCGACCGAACTAGCGGAAGGCTATCAGTATGAATCAGTACGAGAAAATTATGTGCTCACCGATCGCCAGCGCAACATGGAAATTTCCTACGTGCATCCTTTAAACCATGTAGAAGGCATGTTGGTGGCCTATTTACCCGATGAAAAGATAATCATCGAAGCGGATTTGTTTGATCCAACCAAACCGGGAAAACCAGTGCCTGAAGTGAGTCAGGCCAACAGAAGTTTTTATAATCACGTACAAAGACTTGGACTTAAAGTGGACACCATACTCCCCATTCATGGAACGGCGGTGCCCTGGTCGGAATTCACTAGCTTTCTGGGCGAGAACTAAACAGGGAGGCTGGATTTGTGACTACTAAATTTTTGGACTAGTACGCGGATTGTGCTATTTACCTCACCATTATCTGACTCAAATTAGCAGATCCAGAATACGGTATCGTAAATAAGAGAATTGTTTGGATTGGAGAAGAGGATGAATAACAAAACCTCTTTCACTGGCTGTTGAAGTTTTCGCTCGCGATTGGTTTAGTCCTGAGGATTACTGCAACGGCAGGCTTCAAGACTGTCATAGTAATCAAAATCAGGTTATAGAGTTTGACATTAGTCATTGGTGCTTAAACGATGTGAGTTTTTTGATTTACAGGAATTGAAGCTATTTTGTTTGTTCAATATTAAGGCTAAGTTCTAAATAACACAGCAATTATTATTATCTTCGCTATATGATATCAAGTCAAGAGATCAAAAATTTATTTGCACAATTGCCGATAAGTTCCCAAACCGAATTGTTGGATGAGTTGCTCCAGGAGCAGGAATTACAAGGCAAAGTATTGATTGCCGCTCAACAACAAATAGCAGAGAAAAGAAAGAAGAAACCCTGTCCAAATTGCACAAGCGAGAAGGTATATAAGAGGGGCAGACAAAAAGGTGTGCAGATGTATCAGTGCAATGAATGTAAAAGATGGTACAGTGAAACAACAGGGACACCTTTGTATGACATCAAGCTTAAATCAAAATGGCAATCTTATCTGCGCTGCATGGAGCAGGGCATGCCGATAAAAAAGATAGCAAAACAAATCGGAATAAGCATCCAGACAAGCTTCGACTGGCGGCATAAGATATTGAGTTCACTAAATGAGTTTGTTCCCGAACAGTTATCCTCGGAAGTAGAATGTGATGAATTGGAACTGGCACTTAACAACAAGGGCAGTCGAAATTTAGATAGGGCAGCAAGAAAGAGGGGAAACGATTTCATACGGAATATGGGAAAGGAAGAGGTCACAGTTGTCCAGGTAGTAACAGCGGTTGAACGCAAGGGGGAGAAGTACCTTAAAGCTGTTGCATCAAAACGGCTGAGCAAAGAAGAAATTTCAAAGGCATTGGATGGGAAGTTGGCCTACGGTGCAACCTTGATTACAGATAAGCACCCTTCTTATAAGGCTTTTGCCAAAGACAACCCCTCCATAAAGCACAAAGCGCTATTGGCCAAAGATCATGTGGATAGAGATGATAAAACAATCCATCTGCAAAAAGTAAACAATGTTCACACTCAACTTAGGACATTCTTACGCCCATTCAATGGTGTCAGTTCCAAATATTTGCAAAACTACCTGAATTGGTATGCTTATGCTGACCAAATAAGAGAGAGTAAAACAACTTTGAAACAATGGTTTCTGACTATGCTATTAACGGATCAAGCCTATCATCTGTATGAGCTATTTAAACAAAATGCTGTTATAATTAGAACTTAGCTAATATTAATAATATGGAAACCAATCAGAACATTCTCGATAACCTCAATATTGTTCAAAGGGAAACCGCCGGGATGCGGCCCTTTTGGGGTCCGGAGGTCATGGATTACCTTAACCAAAAGCGGGATGAATTTAAGAACGAGGGCCTTTGGCTGCCTCAAATCGCAAAGGAATGGGGCGGAATGGGACTATCTCTTCATGATTTTGGGCGAGTAAGTGAAATTTTGGGCGGATGTTTTTACGGTCACTACCTTTTTAACTGTCAAGCGCCGGATGCCGGTAACATGGAAATTCTTATTGAGCATGGAACCCGTGAGCAACAGGATGAGTATTTAAAACCACTGTTAGAAGGAAATATACGCAGTTGCTTTGCGATGACTGAACCAGAAAACCCCGGATCGAATCCTGTAATTTTGCCCACGACCGCAGTTGAAGATGGAGATGATTATGCGATCAATGGGCATAAATGGTTTACATCCGGCGCTGATGGCGCCTCATTCGCCATTGTTATGGCCATTACGAATCCGGACATTGAGAATCCGTACCGGAGGGCCAGCCAGATAATAGTTCCTACTGATTCTCACGGGTATCAATTAGTGAGGAACATTCCCGTAATGGGTGAGGAGGGGAGTGGTTATGCCAGTCATAGCGAGGTGAGATTTGAAAATTGCAAGGTGCCTAAGAAGAATATTCTTGGTAAAGAGGGCGAAGGATTTGCTATCGCCCAAAACCGACTGGGACCCGGGCGTATACATCATTGTATGCGCTGGATTGGCATTTGTGAAAAGGCATTCAGCTTGATGTGTAAATGGGCAGTGACACGAGAAATAGCTCCCGGAAAGAAACTCGCCGACAAACAAACTATCCAAAATTGGATTGCTGAATGTCGCGCAGAGATCAATGCTGCTCGGCTTATGGTATTGGATGCAGCGAATAAAATTGATAATCAAGGGATAAAATCAGCTAAAATTGAAATATCTACTATTAAGTTTTATGTGGCCCAAGTATTAGATAAGGTCCTGGATTGCGCCATCCAAACCCATGGCGCCCTGGGTGTTACGGATGATACTGTCTTGGCATATTGGTATCGCCACGAGAGAGGCGCCAGGATCTACGATGGCGCCGATGAAGTCCACAAGAGTAGGGTTGCTAGAGAGATTCTGAAAGGATTTAGGTCCTAGCTTTTCCGGATCTGATTAGCCTATTTGCTCATTGGTCTAACAATCTGGTTAAAAGAGGGTCAAATATTATAGGAATAGTCGAATTCATTATTCAATTGAGGTTTTTTAGCTTAAAAATTCCAATGAAGAAGATTATAACTGCAATTACTATAGTTGCTATTTCGCTTATAGAGTCCCAATGTCAGCAGCCAACAAGTGATACAACCAATCCTGAATTTGATGAATTACTTCAAAAGCAAATGGTTTGGTTGGCCAGGGAATGGCTGAGAATGACATAGTAATTCTTGATTCATTGTCAATTGCTTCTCCCAAAAATTTCAACGTCTGGAATGCACTAGGCCTTGCCCACAACTCCAAACAGGACTATGCCAAAGCAACCATTGCCTTTGAAAGAGCAATAGCCATTGACCCAGAAAATGGAAGAACTATGATGCGTATGGGTATAGCTCAAATAAATAATGGGGACATTGGCGGTGGTTTTAAAACATTGTTAGAAGCTAAGAAAACGAATACCGTAAACACAACGAGCATCCAGGCTTTTCCTGTTTATCAAAAAATTAAAGATGACAAAAGGGTCGCCCAATTATTTCCCTCAAACGAGGAGTTCCGGGATCCTTTCGTTGAAGAAACAAAGGTTATTCATGAATGGGTTGGTGAAGCTGAAGGAGATCAATTCCAATGGATAGCCAGAAATATAGGTGATGTTAACAATGATGGAATTGCGGACATGGTTACCTCTGCTCCAACTAATGATGAAGGAGGGAACAACGCAGGCAAGATTTATGTGTATTCCGGAATTGACGGCAAGCAATTGTGGTCGGCTACAGGTGTAATTGAAAATGGACAATGTAGGTACAGGTGTTGAATATGGAGGAGATATTAACAATGATGGCATACCTGATGTCGTGGCGGGAGCTCCTTTTGCCTTTACAGCATATGCCTATTCAGGAAAAGATGGTAGCCTAATAAACACTTTCAAAGGAGATTCTACAGGTGGATTTGGTTTGCATTTGTCCGGTGTTGATGACGTTAATGGTGATGGTTATGGCGATATTCTAATTGGTGAACCCTACCAGGTTTTCAACTCGCCAATAAATAGGGATTCTATTCTTCACCCTGGCAAAGCTCATCTTTATTCAGGTAGAGACGGTGAGGAGTTAATAGTTTGGGAAGGAGAAGAAAATGACGACGCCTTTGGTACGGCCGTAGCCGGGTCGAGTGATAGAAGGTGAAACATTCCTGATGGTGAGTGCTCCTAATGCTGGTCCTGGGAACAGGGGGCGTACATACGTCTATAAAGGAATTCAAAATAAGCCAAACTTTACTTTGGAAGCGGACTCAACTGGATCCAGGTTTGGAGGTATGTTCTTATCGGTGGTTGGTGACATCAATGCGGATGGTACTCAAGACCTGTATGCGTCAGATTTTTCAAATAATGCCGACGGTCGTGGCAGAGGTAGGGCTTATGTTTACTCCGGAAAGAATGGCAATAATCTCTATACCTGGTCCGGTGAAAAAGACGGAGAGGGATTTGGAATTGGTGTTTCTGATTGCGGTGATATCAATAAGGATGGGTATGATGATGTAGCAATAGGTAGCTGGCAATACAGTGAGGCAGCTCCCGGTGGCGGTAAGGTACGTTTACATTCAGGCAAAGATGGTTCACTTATTCGGACCTGGACCTGTAAGACCATGGGTGATACTTTTGGCTTTGATACAACTGGGTTGGGAGATGTAGATGGGGATGGTACGATTGATTTACTCATCACATCGGCGTGGAGTGCAGTGAATGGTTTTCGTTCGGGGAGGGTTTTCGTATTGAGTGGTTTATGAGAATTTGAATATCTAGGCCGATAACTATTCTGGATTAAATATGTTGAAATAAGTGTTGATAAAAGCACAAAAAACCGGACAACTGCCCGGTTCTTTCAACAATCCATAAATAAATGAACCTGTCTAACTGACTATATTTCTTTGTTTATATCTAACCTGTTTGTTTATATCTGACCTGCTTAACAAGCCCTAAGATAGATCGTTAGTGCTTACGATTTAGAGTTATTCGATGACTGACCCGTGTATTTCGATGAACTGCCACAAATCTTTCGACTAATCATTTTGATGCATGTTTAAAATCGACAGAAGTGGGTAACCTGATAGTATTTTTTGAGCGTTGTGGAGAGAAATTAAAGAATCTAATTACCCTGAAAAGGTCTACATATTTGATGAATTAGATAAAATAGCCATCTTCGAAGCCGCAAATGAATTGGCTTCAACTTTTATCCTATCAGCGCTCCGGTGAAACGGAGGTAAAGACTCAAAATGAAAGCCAAATAAGGAGTGCATTCGAAGTCGATTACGATCGAATAATTTTTTCTCACCCTTTCCGTCGGTTACAGGATAAAACCCAGGTTTTCCCTCTTCCTGAACATGATTTTGTCCATACCAGGTTAACCCATAGCCTGGAAGTCTCGAGTGTTGGTCGTTCGTTAGGAAAAAGAGTGGGTGAACAACTGATTGGCAAGCATCAGGATTTGGCGGAAAGCCATTTTACGTCATTTGATTTTGGCGCTATCGTGGCTGCCGCCGCTCTTGCTCATGATCTGGGCAATCCGCCATTTGGTCATTCGGGAGAAGATGCAATATCTGACTTCTTTATTAATAACGGTACAGGCCAATTCTTTCGAGATAAACTAGACGAAAAGGAATGGTCGGACCTGACTAATTTTGAAGGTAATGCCCAAGGTTTCAGAATTTTAAATCGGCGTGGTCCCCATGGTTTGAAACTGACCTTGGCCAGTTTGGCTGCTTTTACAAAATACCCCCGAGAGTCTTTTTTGAGCAACGTAGATGAATCTAGAAAAAGTCAGAAGAAATACGGGTTTTTTCAAAGCGAGAAAAAGATATTCAGAGAACTGGCCGAAATAACAGGTTTACGAAAGTTATCGGATAATGAAGCGCTTTGGTGCCGCCATCCGCTTGCTTTCCTTGTCGAAGCAGCAGACGATATATGTTACAACATTATTGATTTTGAAGACGGATGTCGGTTAGGGTTAGTGAGTTTTGAACAGACACGGGATCTTTTGTCTGAAATAATTGGGGATCGATATGATGAAGGAAAGCTAAATAGGATTAATGGTCATGACGAGCAAATTGGAGTGTTACGAGCGATGGCTATTGGTCAGTTGGTCAATGAAGTTTCAGATCTGTTTATTGACCAGGAACAGAATTTGCTGCAAGGTACTTTTGATAAGGCTCTCACTAATGAGGTTCCATCTGCTCCGGTACTGAAAAAAATAGAACAACTATCAATACAAAAGATTTATCGATGTTCTCAGGTGCTGGAACGTGAGGCTGCTGGCTTTAGAGTAATTGATAGCCTAATGGAGGTATTTTCTGAGGCAGCTTTTAATAAAGTTTTTAGTCCAGGTGAATTTTCAGGTAAACAGAGGAGTATTGTAAGATTATTGCCTGAAGAATACGGTTCAGCAATTGAGCAACTTTCAATCGCCCCTTATGATGTACTCCTGGCAATAACGGATTTCATATCTGGTCTAACCGATTCTTACGCATTATCTATCTATAGGAATATCAACGGCATTTCAGTACCATCTTCGAAGCCTCATCAAGCATGATTAACCAGGAGATTATTGAAGAGGGAACTGTTAGCCAACAAACTGTGGTATCATTGGTTGATTCGTTTACCTTTGTCGCCTTCTGAAAATGTGGAGATTTATTGCCCATATTATTCTCACCTACCGGCGCTTTCTCATAGTATTAATAGTGCTGTTTACTGTCTTCATGGCCAACAAATCCCAGGAAGTTCAATGGTCCTTTGACTTCGCTCAAACTGTTCCGGAGACCGATCCGGAGATGATATTTTTTCGTCAATTTAAAGAACAATATGGTGAGGATGGTAATATCCTGGCGATAGGATTGAAGGACAGTTCGATTTATAAAGTGGATAATTTTCGCCGCTTTAAGTATTTAGCCGATGAATTGGCAAAACTTAACGGCGTTAAAGATGTATTGGCCCTTCCCAATTTTCAACGGTTAGTCAAAGACAATCAAATCAAGCAGTTTAAGCTTTTGCAGGTTTTTGAGACCATTCCGGATGATCAGGACTCTTTGGACCAATTGTTAGATCAGGCAGTGAAACTTAGGATCTACGGGGAGTTTATTAATGAGGAGACCGGTGCTACCCTTCTACTTCTCACTATAGAAAAGGAAGTGCTCAACTCCGCCAACCGGAACCAGTTGATTGAAGACATCAGGTTTGCCGGGGATGCTTTTTCCGAAGTGACAGGGATTGAACTTCACTATGCTGGTTTACCCTATGTGCGCAGTGTCACCACTGGAAAGATAAAAAATGAACTGAAACTCTTCCTTGCACTCTCTGTTATTATTACAGGTATCATTTTATTCCTTTTTTTCCGGGCGCTCAACGCAGTAGTTATCCCCCTGATTATTATTAGTATTGTGGTGATTTGGTCAATGGGGACGTTGGCCCTGTTTGGCTATAAAATAACCCTACTTACTGCCCTGATTCCGCCCATTATTGTGGTTATTGGTATACCCAATAGTGTTTATCTTCTCAATAAATACCACCAGGAATACCAATATCACGGCAATAAGCTAAAAGCATTGTATCGTATAATCAGGAAGATTGGCATCGTGACATTGATGACAAACCTAACCACGGCGGTTGGATTCCTGGTGTTAAGTTTTGTAGATATAGTAATATTAAAAGAATTTGGTATAGTAGCCGGGATCAATATCATGGCCACCTTTGTAGTTAGTATTATCCTCATTCCATCATTCTATTCATACCTGCCTGATCCGACTCCTAAAAATCTAAAACACCTTCAGTTCCGGCCTTTGGATAATGTGCTAACATGGTTGGATATTATCGTGCACAAGCGAAGGGCCATAGTCTATATCGTCACCATTGCATTTGTCATTGGTTCGGTTATCGGCATGACGAGAATAGTGGCGGTTTCCTTTATGGTTGATGACATTCCGGAAAAAAGTGATGTCAAGCAAGACCTGCATTTCTTCGAACAACACTTTAGTGGAGTTATGCCACTTGAGATTATCGTGGATACGGGTAATAAAAATGGTGTGCAAAATCTTCGGAACCTAAGGAAAGCTGAAGAATTTGAGCTCTTTTTAGACAGCATTGAATATATATCGCAACCTGTATCAGTGGTTAGTTTGATCAAAGCTGTTCGACAGGCATACTACAACGACAATCCTGCGCTATACTCTCTGCCTAATCGACGAGATGCACCGTTTATATTGAAATACCTGAATGACGAAGTAGATAGTCTCGGTATTTCCGCAGCATTTATCGATTCTACGAAACAGAAATTGAGAATATCCCTCAGGGTAGCAGATATAGGTTCCCTCAAAATGGATTCATTGATTACTCAGGTTATCCGACCCAGGATCAGGGAAATTTTTGAGGGAACAAAAATGAGCGCAACCGTGACTGGTACGACACTCCTTTTTATCAAGGGGAACAAGTTTCTCATCGAGAACCTTCAAACCAGCTTCTTAATCGCTTTTGTAATTATCGCCCTCATAATGGGAGTGCTTTTTAGGAAGGTTAAGATGATTATTATCTCTTTAATCCCCAATGTTATCCCTCTCATGATTACAGCAGGATTGATGGGCTATTACAGTATTCCTTTGAAACCGAGTACAGTTATTATCTTCAGTATAGCTTTTGGGATCTCTGTTGATGCGTCAATCCACTTTTTAGCCAAATATCGCCAGGAATTATTTGCTAATAATTTTGTCGTGTCAATCGCAATAAGTAAAAGTTTGAGAGAAACCGGGGCAAGTATGATTTATACTTCGATCATCTTGTTTTTTGGATTCATCATCTTCGCTCTTTCTGAATTTCTGGGAACTGTTGCATTAGGCGCCCTCACCTCTATTACCTTACTCATTGCTATGTTCGCCAACCTCATAGTTCTCCCTTCTCTCTTGCTCACTTTCGATTCAGGAAAGAGAGACCCTAAAGAGCATCCTTTGATAGAGTTCGATGAGTTCTATCATGAAGATGATGATGAGGAGATTGATACCGGCCTGCTAGAAATTGAGCAAAATAATAATAAGGGAATAATCGATTCTATCTCTGAAAAGAAATAATTTTGCACCCTCAAATTTCAGGAGTCGTCGTGAAGTACAGAGAATACAAGTCCCCGGATTATCCGGGCTTTGCCAAAGAAGTCTTAAGTTATTGGGACGAGAATAAGATTTTTGAGCAATCAATCACTAGGAGGGAAGGTAAACCCACCTTCACATTTTATGAGGGACCACCATCTGCGAACGGCACTCCTGGCATTCATCACGTAATGGCCAGAACGGTAAAAGATGTTTTTTGCCGCTACAAGACACAAAAAGGTTTCCAGGTCAAGCGCAAAGGCGGATGGGATACACATGGTCTCCCGGTCGAATTAAAAGTTGAGAAGGAGCTGGGGATCACAAAAGAAGATATCGGAAAGATAATTAGTGTTGAGGAATACAACAGCAAATGCCGGGAGGCGGTGATGAAGTACAAAGATGAGTGGGATGACCTCACACGTAAAATGGGATATTGGGTTGATCTGGAAAATCCGTATATAACCTTTGAACCTAATTATATCGAGTCCCTATGGCATTTACTCAAACAACTGTATAGTAAAGGCCTGCTTTATAAAGGATACACTATTCAGCCTTATTCACCTGCCGCAGGAACCGGGTTAAGTTCTCATGAACTTAATCAACCGGGTACTTATCATGATATAAAGGACACTTCGGTAACTGCGCAGTTTAAGGTGGTAAGAAATGATTTATCCGAGTCTCTATTCAATGGAAGTGAAGATCTGTACATCCTGGCTTGGACAACCACGCCGTGGACACTCCCTGGAAATTGTGCATTAGCGGTAGGCAAAAAGATTGAATATGTTAAAGTAAAAACCTTCAACCAGTACGATTTCAAACCGATAAGTGTAATCCTTGCCAAGGATCGGATTAATGCCCATTTCAGTGAGAAAGCAAAAGAACTTAAAATTGAAGATTACGAAACCGGCCAAAAATTAATCCCTTTTGAAATAGTTGGGTCTTGCAGTGGAGAGCAACTACATGATGTTATCTACGAGCAACTACTCCCCTATGTGCAGCCCCGGGGTAAGGCGTTCGTTGTGATACCAGGAGACTTTGTGACCACGGAAGATGGTACGGGAATAGTTCATACGGCCTCACTATTTGGTGCAGATGACTTCAAGGTTTGTAACGATAATAACATTGCTGCCATCATCGTAAAAGATGAAAATGGTTATGATGTGCCGGTTGTTGATAAGCAGGGAAAATTTGTTCAGGAGATTACCGACTTTGCAGGCAAATATGTACGTGAAGAATACTATGACAATGAGACAAGAGCCAATCCCGACTTCAAATCAACTGATGTGCTCATTGCCATCAAACTAAAAGAGGAAAGTAAGGCTTTTAAAGTAGAAAAGTATGAGCACTCATACCCTCATTGTTGGAGGACTGATAAGCCTATATTGTATTATCCGCTCGATTCATGGTTTATCCGGACTACCGCTATGAAGGACAAATTAGTAGCCTTGAATAAAACCATTAATTGGAAACCAAAAGCAACGGGTACAGGTCGATTCGGTAATTGGCTAGAGAATCTCGTGGATTGGAATCTAAGTAGATCAAGGTATTGGGGAACACCATTGCCAATTTGGGTAACAGAAGATCGAAACGAAGAAAAATGCATTGGGTCTATTGAAGAACTCAAAGCAGAGATCAATAAATCAATTGAGGCCGGTATAATGACTAATTCGCCCTTTGATGGGATGGACGAAATAGATCTGCACAGGCCATACGTTGATGATGTTGTTTTGATGAGCGATTCCGGAAAAAAAATGTTTCGGGAGCCGGATTTGATTGATGTTTGGTTTGACTCCGGTGCTATGCCTTATGCGCAATGGCATTACCCATTTGAAAATAATGATGTTTTTGAAGCAAGCTATCCTGCTGATTACATCAGTGAAGGTGTTGATCAAACCCGAGGTTGGTTTTTTACCCTCCATGCCATTGCCGGAATGTTATTTGACAGTGTAGCATTCAAGAACGTCGTTTCGACGGGACTTGTCCTGGATAAAAAAGGAAACAAGATGTCCAAGCGCGTCGGTAATGCGGTTAACCCTTTTGACACCCTGGATAAATATGGTCCTGATGCCACTCGTTGGTATATGATCTCAAATGCCAATCCATGGGACAATCTCAAATTTGACCAGGATGGTGTGATTGAAGTACAACGTAGATTTTTTGGGACACTCTTTAACACTTATTCATTCTTTTCCCTATATGCTAATTTGGATGGTTTTGAATTTTCAGAGCAAAACCAAATCCCGGTTAAAGAAAGGACCGAGATCGACCAATGGATAATCTCCAGGATGAATTCCTTGATCAAAGAAGTGACTGCAGCATTTGACGACTATGAGCCCACCAGGGCTACGAGGGCTGTACAGAATTTCGTGATCGATGATTTGAGTAATTGGTATGTCAGGCTGAACAGAAAGCGTTTTTGGGTTGGCGATTTTAATGATGATAAGAGGGCTGCGTATGAAACGCTTTACAGCTGTTTACAGACTATTGTGAAACTCGCAGCTCCTGTAGCACCATTTTATATGGAAAAACTGTTCCTGGATCTTACTATGAACATTAACTCGGAGGACAATCTCTCTGTCCATCTACAGGACTTTCCTGAAGCAGACCAAAACCTAATTTTGCATGACCTTGAGACGCAGATGCATCTCGCTCAGGATATTTCCTCGTTGGTTCATTCATTGAGAAGGAAACATAAAATTAAAGTCCGACAACCCTTGACACGGATAATGGTACCCATACTAGACCAAAAAACCAAGGAGCAAATTCAGGCGGTAGAAGATCTGATTGGCGCTGAAGTAAATATAAAGACCGTAGAATACATTGATGATACTACGGGAATTATTAAAAAGAAAGTAAAGCCCAATTTCAGTAAACTCGGCAAGATATACGGGCCTAAAATGACAGCGGTGGCTTCTGCTATAAACCAAATGAGCGCTGATAAAATTGCGCAATTGGAGCGCGAGCAGTCTATAAATCTTAATATTGGTGATGAAGAAATCTGTTTGGGTATTGACGATGTGGAGATTATTACTGAAGATATTCCGGGGTGGTCAGTAGCCAGTGATAATGGTATGACAATTGCACTTGATATTACTATCACGGACGAATTAAAAAGAGAGGGTCTTGCCAGGGAAATGGTTAATAGAATTCAGAATATGAGAAAAGATGTGGGATTGGAAGTGCAAGATAAAATAGATGTACAGGTCTCAAGTGATGAGGAAATTGTCAAGGTGGCATTAGAGGAGAATAGAAACTATATTTGCCGGGAAACACAGGCCAGGAGCCTTGCATTTGTAGATGAACTTGAAAATGGTCAATCCCTTGATATCAATGACTACAATGTCAACGTTCTGATTAAAAAATAACAATAGAATCAAGGAGTCGTAAGAATAAGGACGTTACCGCGAAAAAGTGAAATATCTACAGTATTATTTTATAAGCATTGCCGTTATTGCAATTGATCAGGTGGTCAAATTGTTGGTGCATTTCAATATGGAAATGGGCGTTGTCGGCCAGATTCATATAATCGGAGACTTCTTTAAACTTCATTATCTCACCAATCCTGGTATGGCCTTTGGTATGGAATTAGGGTCAGATAACGGGAAACTATTTTTGACGCTTTTCAGGTTGGTTGCCATGGTTGGTATTGGATATTACCTTTATCTGCTGGTGGAAAAAAAGGTGCATCGAGGGTTGATTTGGTGCGTGGCTTTAATCCTTGGCGGTGCGGTCGGTAATGTTATCGACAGTGCATTGTATGGAATACTTCTTGAGAATGCCCCTTATAATGTTACAACCCCATGGTTTCATGGCCAGGTTGTGGATATGTTTTACATAGATATTTGGGAAGGAAGAATGCCAGATTGGATACCTTTTTGGGGCGGTGAGTACATGGCGTTATGGCCGGTTTTCAACATTGCTGATGCCTCCATTTTTATTGGTGTGGCGATCATATTGATCTTCCAAAGACAATTTTTTGCTGAGAAAAAAATAGCCAGAGTCGCAGTTAATTCTGAAATAAATCCTAAGGCTGTGTCGGAAACAGCGGCTAAGCAGGGTATTGGTGATAACCTGGGTAGTTCATAAAGATTCACTGAACTTTCAGGGCAAATAGTCATTATTATCTAAGATTGCGTCAAATTTAGCCCATGAGGAAGCTTAGCATATCGTTACTTCTGGACTTAATCAGTCAGTTTGCTTTTTCCCAGTACACAGAATCCATTACAACTTCCAGACCTGGTCAAGCTTTCGCACCACTGACTGTGGGTAAAAAAGTATTTCAGTTGCAGACAGGACTTAACTTTAATGGCACTCGTTTTGACGTCTTTGACGATAAGGACAATGAGGTGGCCTATTCAGCTTTGTTTAGATATGGAATCTGGGAGAAAATTGAGTTTCGTACTCAATTCGGCTTATCAAGAATTACCTCAAAACCCCCTGAAGTAACTAACAATGGGTTGAGTAGCCTTAGCTTCGGTACCAAAATAAATTTATTAAATGGGGAAGGCAAACGACCAAAAATTGGCCTTCAAGGAGATTTTTTTATACCGGCAGTCAGTGAAGATTTCAAAACAGATAAGGTTGCTACCACCGTAATACTATCCCATACACAGGGAATAACCGAAAACTTAGGTGTCAGTACAAATTTTGGTATTTCCTGGGATGGAAACGGATCGGATGCAGTAGGACTGTACGTCATCAATTTGAGATTTCCTCTTGGTGATTTTTTGGGTGGTTTCGTTGAAGTATACGGATTTTTTAATAATGCCTTTTTTGATGTTTTATTTGATGGCGGTTTTGCTTACTCAGTCAACGACCATATAGTAGTTGATCTATCTGTCGGATATGGAAAGAATGACGGCGAAAAACAATTCTTTGTTGACTTCGGTGTTTCGTGGAGAACGAGATTCGGTGGTTAGGTTTACTGGCATGATCCTTCCCTAACTATATGTGCCATTCACCTTCTTCTCTTCCAAACTAATAACGTACTTTTGCACCTCTTTTTTGATCGCATGGATAACATCCGAAATTTCTGCATAATCGCCCATATTGACCATGGTAAAAGTACCCTGGCTGATCGATTGCTCGAAACAACCAATACGGTTTCAGGCCGCGAAATGCAAAATCAGTTATTGGATAATATGGATCTCGAAAGGGAACGTGGAATAACCATAAAAAGCCATGCCATTCAAATGAATTATGAAAAAGATGGTCAGACCTATGTCTTGAATTTAATAGACACACCTGGTCATGTCGATTTCTCCTATGAAGTTTCACGCTCCATCGCCGCTTGCGAAGGGGCGTTGCTTGTCGTTGACGCATCTCAGGGCATCGAAGCACAAACTATATCTAACTTATATCTTGCCATTGAGCATGATCTCGAAATCATTCCGGTCTTAAATAAAATTGATCTTCCCAGTGCAAGGGCAGAGGAAGTATCAGATCAGATTATTGACCTGATTGGTTGCACCGGGGAAGAGATATTATTAGCAAGCGCCAAGGAAGGCATTGGTATTGAGGAAATATTAAGCGCTGTAGTAGACCGAATACCCGGTTCAAAAGGAGATCCTAATGCCCCATTACAAGCAATGATATTTGACTCAGTATTTAATTCCTTTCGTGGAGTGGAGGTAATTTTCCGGGTATACAATGGCACAATTAATAAAGGCGATAAGGTTAAGTTTTTCAATACTGGAAAAACCTATGATGTTGATGAGATAGGGATCCTAAAACTGAACCAGCAACCTGTTGAATCTATTAGTGCAGGCAATGTTGGTTATCTTATTTCAGGCATCAAAGAGGCACGGGAGGTGAAGGTTGGTGACACCATAACCCACGTCGCTAACCCTACCAAACAAGCCATTAAAGGCTTTGAAGATGTAAAACCCATGGTTTTTGCGGGCATTTACCCGGTCGAAACTTCGGAATATGAAGAATTGAGGGCTTCAATGGAAAAACTGCAGTTGAATGATGCTTCTCTAGTTTGGGAAAAAGAAACCTCTGCAGCCCTGGGATTTGGCTTCCGCTGTGGATTTCTCGGAATGCTTCATATGGAAATTGTGCAGGAGCGTTTAGAAAGAGAGTTTGGAATGACGGTAATCACCACGGTTCCTTCTGTTCAGTATCATGCAATAAAAATGGATGATTCGGAGATAGACGTCAATGCGCCGTCTGAAATGCCCGAGGGGAATCTCATTTCCCATATTGAGGAGCCTTATATAAAAGCCCAGATCATCACCAAATCGGAATTTATCGGGCCTATCATAAAATTATGTATGGAAAAGCGGGGAAATATACATAACCAGGTGTATCTCACATCTGATAGAGTGGAGCTTTCATTTGAAATGCCATTGGCAGAAATTGTTTTTGATTTTTTTGATCGATTGAAAACAATATCCAGGGGGTATGCCTCACTTGATTACGAACTAATTGGATTTAGGAAGTCGGATGTAATTAAGCTTGATATAATGCTCAACAGTGATAAAGTAGACGCCTTATCTGCTATTGTTCATCGAGAAAAGGCCTATGAGTGGGGCAAAAGATTGTGTGTTAAATTGCGGAAATTACTACCTCGACAAATGTTTGAAATAGCTATTCAGGCTTCAATCGGGACTAAAGTGATTGCTCGTGAAAGTGTGAGAGCTATGCGAAAGAACGTTATTGCAAAGTGCTATGGTGGTGATATCACCAGGAAGAGGAAGCTTTTAGAAAAGCAAAAAAAAGGGAAGAAACGTATGCGTCAAATAGGAAGTGTAGAAGTTCCCCAGGAAGCTTTTATGGCAGTTTTGAAACTTGACTAAAGCGAAATTATATTATATGCCAACAATAATTGATGGAAAAAAAATAGCAGGCGAGATAAAGCAGGAAGTAGCCTACAAAGTTAAGTTGATAAAGGAGAGTGGGAACAGGGCTCCACATCTGGCGATTATTATTACCGGTGATGATGGAGCAAGTCATACTTACGTAGGCGGAAAGATTAATGCATGTAAAGCTGTTGGTTTTGATTTCACCTTAATGCATGTGGCTTCTACTATCTCTGAAGAAAAGGTGCTGCAACACATTGATAATTTGAATCAGGACCCCGATATCGATGGTTTTATCGTTCAGTTGCCGCTCCCTGATCATGTTTCTGTTGAAAGAGTGACTGACAGGATATTACCAGAGAAGGATGTAGATGGTTTTACGAACCAAAATTTTGGCAGTATTGTCACGGAGCACCCGCTATTGTTACCAGCAACCCCTTTCGGGATTATGGAATTATTGAAAAGGTATGATATTGAAACGAAGGGAAAGCATTGTGTGATTGTTGGAGCCAGTAGAATAGCTGGAGCTCCACTCAGTATGATGATGATGCAACAGGGTCTAGCTACGGTTACAATTTGTCATAAGCATACAGAAAATTTAGAGAACCATACTAAGCAGGCTGATATATTGGTTGTTGCCGTAGGCGAACCAAGTTTGATAACCAGTGAGATGGTCAAAGAAGGTGCAGTTGTAATCGATGTAGGTACGACCAGAATAGAGGATAAAACAAAAAAATCCGGCTTCAGATTTGCAGGAGATGTAGACTACGATAGTGTATTTCCCATTTGTAATTATATAACTCCGGTACCGGGAGGCGTAGGGCCGATGACTATTGCCTCACTTCTAATGAACACATTGAAGGCTTATGAAATGCGAACAAACCATAGCTGACCCCAAACCAAATAGCATACTGCAGAGGGAGCTCCCTTTAATGGAATCTTTTTATAGCATTCAGGGTGAAGGTTTTCATCAAGGTAAATCTGCTTACTTTATTCGCTTAGCAGGTTGTGATGTAGGATGTCATTGGTGTGATGTCAAGGAATCTTGGAATTTAGAAGAACACCCTATCGTTGAAGTAGACGAAATTGCGAATAGAGTAATCTCACAACCAACTGATAAAGTGATAGTTACGGGTGGAGAACCACTTATGCATGATTTGACATATTTATGTAACCGTTTAAGCAATTTTAACATATCGAAACACTTAGAGACTTCTGGTGCCCATCCTTTATCCGGGCAATGGGACTGGATCTGTTTATCACCAAAAAAATTTAAAGAACCACTGAAGGATATATACTTAAAAGCCAACGAATTGAAGGTCGTGATCTACAACAAATCCGACTTTGAATGGGCGGAATCGTTTGTGCCTATTGTAAGTGAACATTGTAAATTGTTTCTTCAGCCTGAATGGTCGAGGCGTCAGGCGATTATACCGCTCCTTATTGACTATGTTAAAAGTGATCCGAAGTGGTCAATTTCACTTCAAATTCATAAGTACATGAATGTACCCTGATTTGGTATTTCGTCCGCTGAATTAAAGTGCTTGAGCACTAAGATAAGGTCGAAAGATGTGAATTTGTTTTCTTAATCACGCTATATGAATTATTATAGCAGCTAATTTAAAATCAATACCTCAATTACTAATGAAAAGAGCAATGAGAATAATGCGAGTTTTCTCTATCATTTTTATTGGGATGCCGATGCTGGCAAGTGCCCAACCAGGCTGGAATTGGCCGGACGATAAAGGGAAAGCGGAAGAGAAAAATGCGCTGTATAGCGATGCAATGAAATTGGGGAACTACAAGAGTGCGGCAAACCATCTTAAATGGTTGTTGACTGATGCTCCCGACTTAAATGCTTCAATCTATATTAATGGCGCTAAGATTTATGAAGGCTTGACCGATGCGGAATCCGACAAGGTTAAAAAAGAAAATTATTCAGATTCGGCTATGATCATGTACGACTTGAGGATCAAGTATTTTGGTGATGAGGGTGAGGTCCTTAACAGAAAAGCGTACAAGGCTTATAAATATCAAAAGGGACGTAAAGCAAAGTATGAAGAACTTTTTAATCTGTTTAAGAAAGCCTTCGAATTAAGCGGTAACAATATTCTGAATAACAACTTGGTGGCTTATATGGATGTTATTAGAAGATATAATTTGACTGGAGGAAATGTCAGTGATGAAGAGGTAATTGAAATCTATTCACAAGTAAACGATATTATTGATTATAAAATAGGTCTCGGTAAAAATGTAGAGCGCTTAGAGACTTACAGAGACAATATTGATAAGCTATTGACTGCTACGGTAACAGTTGATTGTGCATTTGTAGAAGCTAACCTGGCACCAAAAGTGGAAGCCAATCCATCTGACTTAAAGATGGCCAAAAAAGTATTCCAATTATTGCTGACCGGAAGATGTTCGGATAGCCCATATTTCATTACTACGGCCCAGATTATTAATGAGGCCGAACCTAACTATGGTATGGCCATTGTAATTGCCAAAAAATTATCTGCCGAGAAAAAATATAGTGAGGCAGAGGTGTACTATAACCAGGCATTGGAGCTTACAGATGACAATACTAAAAAAGGAGGAGTTCAGCTTGATATGGCAAAAATGCATGTTGCCCGTGGCAATAAATCTCAAGCAAGATCAAATGCGCTTAGAGCGATTCAGTTTGATCCATCCATTAGTAGAGAGGCCTATACTTTAGTCGGTCACCTGTACATGGGTAGCTATGATAGTTGCCGTAAGGGCATAAGCAAAGTTGAAGACCGTGGAGTTTTTCTTGCTGCTTATGAAATGTACAGAAAAGCAGGAAATGGGGAAGGCATGAGTAATGCAAAGGGCCAGTTTCCATCCATAGAGGAGATATTCGAGCTCGGTCTATCAGAAGGAGAGACTTTCAAGGTTGGCTGTTGGGTGAATGAAGTGGTAACTATCCAAAGAAGACCTAGCTAACTAAGAATAATCCTATAAAATATCGAAAGGCTGTCAGAAATGACGGCCTTTTTTGTTGTCGGTTGATATTCGTTACTAATAATAATCCGTTAATTTAAAGGTGAATAATAGATGATATGCGAATAACAGGAATGTTGCTGTCTTGGGTTTTCTTCGGGCTAATATTTTTCTGTGCAGACCTGGCTGTTGCACAAGGAGAATTGACAACCGACAATAAAAAAGCGATAAAATATTATAACGAAGCAAACAATTTGTTGAGACAAAGACAATTTAATTCTGCTTTGATTGAACTATCCAAGGCGGTTGAAAAAGACCCTGATTTTACAGAAGCTTATTTGAAAATGGCTGGAATATTCCGGACGTTGGCGAATTTTCAATATGCTGCGGACTATTATCAAAAGGCGGTGGATTCAAGGCCGAACCACAAGCTTAATCGAGGCGCCTATCTTTACCTGGGAGATCACTACTTCTATGAGGGCCAGTACCTGCAGTCCAAAGTTATGATAGAGAGTTTCTTGGGTTATCCCCAACTTAAACCAGCAAATGAAAAAAGAGGGAGGTTTATTTTGGGAAACGTAGAATTCGCCTTGGTTAACATTCAAAAGCCTATTGAATTTGATCCAAAGCCACTTCCGTCACCGCTAAATAATTTCAGATTGCAGTATTTCCCCGTTCTTACCGTTGACAATAATACAATCATTTTCACACGGAGATTGGGCACTGATCCAAGGCATGACGAGGATATATATATAAGCCAAAAAGATTCGGCTGGCCGCTGGAATGAGCCTGTATCAATTTCCGGTAATATCAATAGTCGAATGAATGAGGGTACTTGTACTATCTCAGCTGATGGGAAAACCCTGATTTTTACCTCTTGTCAGGATTCGAACAGTTTTGGTAGCTGCGATCTGTACATCTCAAGGAAAACAGGGGGTCAGTGGATATCTCCAACAAATATTGGTAAACCCATTAACTCTTCGTCGTGGGAGTCACAGCCATCCTTGTCTGCCGATGGTAGAACATTGTATTTTGTCAGTAATCGCTCAGGCGGTAAGGGTAAACGGGATATCTATTATTCTTGGTTAAATGATAAGGAGGAATGGCAAACTCCCCTCAATTTGGGAGATACGATCAATACTGAAGAAGACGATATTTCTCCCTTTATTCACGTAAATGGTCAGTCGCTTTACTTTGCATCTGAAGGACATTTGGGCTTTGGTGGATTAGATCTTTACCTGACAGAAAAAGATTCCATTGGATGGTCAAAACCTAAGAATTTAGGATATCCTCTGAATGACAATAATGACCAAGCGTCATTATTTATAGGAGCTAATGGATCAAAAGGCTACTATTCGCATGAAAAAAGTGATTTGATTCGGGGTTTAATTGATAGTAAGATCCTCGAATTTGATGTTCCGGAAACAGCCAGAGTGAAGCGGAAGAGTAATTTCCTTACAGGCAGAGTGTACGATAGCGAGACAAATGATTATTTGAGCGCTGTAATAGAACTTTTTGATCTTGAAACTGGGAAAAAAGTTTCGGTGGTCCAATCAGACCCAGTGGATGGCTCCTATTCGGTAGTGTTGACCGAAGGGGGAGATTATGGTGTATATGCTACCAGTCATGGGTATTTGTATAAGAACCAAAACTATAATTACGTCGAAAAAGTCAGTTTTAAGCCCGAGGTACTGGATATTTATTTAGATCCTCTCAAAACAGGGAATATTACAGTGCTAAACAACATCTTTTTTGATTATAATAGTTATGAATTAAAAGAGAAGTCTGTAACTGAATTACAGGAAGTGATTAATCTCCTCCAGGATAACCCTGAATTAAATGTTGAGATTGGGGGTCACACTGATAACGTCGGCTCAAAAGAATATAACCATACATTGTCTCTCAATAGAGCCAGAGCCGTATTAGACTATCTTATATTGCACAATATTGAAGACTTGAGAGTCCTGATAAAGGGTTACGGGGCTGTCCAACCACTTGTACCTAATGATTCCGAGGAAAATCGGAGCAAGAACCGAAGAATCGAATTCAAAATACTTTGATTTTGGCGGTTTAGGCACATATCCGCTAGTGTATTTATAATAGAATATTCCATCTAAATACCCTTGCTTGGAGAATTATACTTTCACATTGAGATATAACAGTATTTTATCTTAAGAATATTTGAATAATCCAAATTAAGTTGGGTTTATAACAAACGATTGCAATCACTTTTTTTAACTACAATTAGGGGTATTTTTTTGCTTTTTTCCTTTTTAAAATCTGTTTTTAATAATAAGTTTGGGGGATTGTCTACAATCAAAATGTAAATATTTTTCACTTAAACAGTACAATATGAAGAAGTTTTTACTGTTAAACTTCATGCTTTTTGGCATGGTGTCCTTCATATGGGCACAAGAGAAATCCCTCTCCGGCCAGATCGTCGGAGATGATGGCGATGGATTGCCTGGCGTTAATGTAGTGGTTAAAGGAACTACTACCGGTACAATTACCGATTTTGACGGTAATTACAGGTTGTCCGTACCTCAAGATGCAGCTACATTAGTAATAAGGGCTAAGTTCTAAATAACACAGCAATTATTATTATCTTCGCTATATGATATCAAGTCAAGAGATCAAAAATTTATTTGCACAATTGCCGATAAGTTCCCAAACCGAATTGTTGGATGAGTTGCTCCAGGAGCAGGAATTACAAGGCAAAGTATTGATTGCCGCTCAACAACAAATAGCAGAGAAAAGAAAGAAGAAACCCTGTCCAAATTGCACAAGCGAGAAGGTATATAAGAGGGGCAGACAAAAAGGTGTGCAGATGTATCAGTGCAATGAATGTAAAAGATGGTACAGTGAAACAACAGGGACACCTTTGTATGACATCAAGCTTAAATCAAAATGGCAATCTTATCTGCGCTGCATGGAGCAGGGCATGCCGATAAAAAAGATAGCAAAACAAATCGGAATAAGCATCCAGACAAGCTTCGACTGGCGGCATAAGATATTGAGTTCACTAAATGAGTTTGTTCCCGAACAGTTATCCTCGGAAGTAGAATGTGATGAATTGGAACTGGCACTTAACAACAAGGGCAGTCGAAATTTAGATAGGGCAGCAAGAAAGAGGGGAAACGATTTCATACGGAATATGGGAAAGGAAGAGGTCACAGTTGTCCAGGTAGTAACAGCGGTTGAACGCAAGGGGGAGAAGTACCTTAAAGCTGTTGCATCAAAACGGCTGAGCAAAGAAGAAATTTCAAAGGCATTGGATGGGAAGTTGGCCTACGGTGCAACCTTGATTACAGATAAGCACCCTTCTTATAAGGCTTTTGCCAAAGACAACCCCTCCATAAAGCACAAAGCGCTATTGGCCAAAGATCATGTGGATAGAGATGATAAAACAATCCATCTGCAAAAAGTAAACAATGTTCACACTCAACTTAGGACATTCTTACGCCCATTCAATGGTGTCAGTTCCAAATATTTGCAAAACTACCTGAATTGGTATGCTTATGCTGACCGAATAAGAGAGAGTAAAACAACTTTGAAACAATGGTTTCTGACTATGCTATTAACGGATCAAGCCTATCATCTGTATGAGCTATTTAAACAAAATGCTGTTATAATTAGAACTTAGCTGTATTCACTTACATTGGTTTCGCTACCCAGGAGGTAGAGATCGGAGCCCGCTCGGTCATTGATGTGACCATAGCAACAGATGTGACGCAACTTCAGGAGATTATTATTTCCGGTTCCGCCGTAGGAAAGTCCAGGAGGACTTTGAGTTTTGCTGTTGGTAACATTACCGAAGCGCAGCTGCAGGCTGTTCCACAGCCCAACATTGCTTCAAGCTTGCAAGGCAAGGTTGCCGGTGTTCGGGTTACTTCAGTTGGTGGCCAGCCCCGGGGCAGGATTGGCGATTTTAACGAGGTCAGCTAACTCTCTTGCTAATGGTCAGCAACCGTTGATCATATTGGATGGAGTGTTTCTGGTCAATACTACATTGGCCGACATTAACTCTGAAGACATTGTAAAGATTGAAGTACTTTAGCCCGCATTATTCATAGGCCACCAATTTTGGGATTAATAATGGGTTGCTAACTATTTTTGATTGGAGTGTATGTATTAATTTGAAGATCAACCAGGTTTCTGGATTTCAAAGGACATTAGAGCGTTTTTTTGTTAGAATTTTTCAATTTTCAGTCAAAGCTCTATTGTGTTCTTATGGAAGAACATTTTTTTGATTAAACCAAACTGTTTAACTGATCGGTCAGTTCACCGTAAGCAAATCGCCCAGCAGGTATTGATATCTAAAGGCTCTTGAGAATTGTATTGTCAATGATCTTTTCCTTTCTTTCAGGCACGCCCCAACCTTCATCAGGTAAAGCCGGATATTGTCCACTTGCCATCGTTTAGCAAAGTGGTGTTTTGTTTTGGCAATTAATAATTTAATCTGCCGGAACATTTCATAACAGAGGGTAGCGATGATTAAACGCATGAAATTGGCCCAGTAGCGATGACAGGAAAGCCGGTCGGAATAAGTCATGTTTTTGAGTTCCTTTATTCGATTTTCACTGGCATCACCTCGCTTGACATAAAAATCAAAGTAAATCTGTTGAGCGGTCATCGCTTCAAAGTTGCTCACAAAGTAACGGACATTCATTCCTTTTCCGGTAGACTCCACTTTGGCGTACAGCTTTTCAGAACGATCCCAGCTTTTGGCCTGGTAAGTAAACGGGCCAACAAACTCTTGATGTTTGATGATTTTTGAAGCATATTCCTTTTTTACTTCAATGATAGTCTGTTTGGTAAAAGTCTTTAAAACTTCATTACTACTAATACCTAAACAAAATTGAAGGTCAAACTGCTTAGCTATCCGATAAAAAGATGCTCCTGAAAAGCCACTATCCGCTCGAATAAGGATCTTTACTGAGGGCAGTTTTTTTCTGATTTTAATGACAATCCTTTTCAATAAGGCCACAAACCATTTGTTGGAGTGACAATTGCCCGGACGTAGTACTGGTAAAATGACCTGACCGGTGTTCCCGTCCTTAAAGAACAACTCATGGTACATAGTCTGTCCATAATAGCCATTATACAAACTGAGTTGTTGGGATCCATGAGTAGGGTCATCGGTACCATCTACATCAATGATGATTTGACCAGTCTTCTCTTTCAACTCCTCTACATAACGGTCTACAAACCATTGACTCATCTGGTAGATCAGACTCCGATCGGCCTTGTTTTCAAATCGACTTAAAGTAGGCTGGGAATATAATCCGCTATCTAGTACTTTACGGATCACCGGATCCTCTCGGAGTTTTTGTTCGTCATTGCAATCCTGATAGCCCTGCATCATTAAAAACACCCGTTGGCGAAGCATTTCTTCATAAGTGTATTCGATAAAAAAGGGGTTTCGATAGTCAGGAATCAGTGCGGCGAAGCTTTTTAATAGACCAGTCTTTCTCTCTACTTTTTCACTTAACAATATCGCTCCGTCTGAGCTAATCGCTGATGCTGAAAAATCAAATTTAAAAGCTTGTTTTCCTCAATAAAATACGGTATCTTTTTCCTTATATTCAGGCATAAATTAATTGCTTATTTTGTTGTCTAACTATCTCAATATAAGTAATTTATGCCTGTTTTTTATTGTCTACTATGAATTTTTCGGGTTAAGATCATACCCGATAGCAGTTGAAGAGTAGTATTCTTAATTCACATTGATGGATTGCCCGATACATGGGAAACTATGCAAGGAAAACAATTGTCTAAATTAATGTTAAGTGAGGATTGAAAAATGTACTATATTCAACGGATTTTGACCCAGGAAATGTAAAACCTATTTATCTATTCTAACAATGAGCGACCTTTTAACCGTCGATGACCATAAAGAACCAAGCCTGATACAGGCATTTATACCCATCATTTTTCTTACGATACTGCTTTTTATAAATGTTTGGATCTTCACTTCCAATTCACTTGAAGGATCCAACCAGATTGTATTATTGATGGCATCTGCAGTAGCTGGATTGGTTGCCGCTCGTTTAGATGTAAGCTGGGAAACTATTCAAAGTAGAATTGTAAGAAGCATTGGGTCCGCCATGCCGGCGATCATCATCCTGTTCTTTATTGGATCTCTCTCTGGCACCTGGATGCTTAGCGGTATTGTGCCTACTATGATTTATTACGGTTTACAAATACTCAATCCGACAATCTTTCTATTCGCTGCCGTAATCATTTGTGCTATTGTCTCACTGGCGACGGGCAGCTCCTGGTCTACTGTGGCTACTATCGGGGTGGCGCTACTTGGCATTGGACGAGCGCTGGGATTAACTGATGGAATCATTGCAGGTGCAATAATTTCAGGCGCCTATTTCGGTGATAAAATGAGTCCTCTTTCAGACACCACTAACCTGGCTCCTGCAATGGCGGGCACTGATTTGTTTACCCACATCAAGTACATGGCTTACACTACCGGTCCTTCCATCGGCATCACACTGTTCATATTCTTACTTATTGGAATTTTTAGTTCCACCTCGGGTAACACCCAGGACATTCAACCTGTTTTAGATGCTCTCGATGGTACATTCTACATTTCGGGCTGGTTATTCCTAGTTCCTGTACTCATTATTGTAATGATAGCTAAAAAAGTACCTGCGGCCCCGGCTTTACTGGTGGGTACATTATTGGGTGCAATCTTCGCTTTAATTTTCCAGGGCAATTTAGTTGCACAATTAGGCAAAGAGATCTACGCACCAGGTGATACTTTCAATTTCCCGCTTTCTGAAGAATTTGCAACCATCATGGTGGCAATGTACGGTGAACTTAGTGTAGAGACTTCAAGCCCTGCTGTCAACGACTTATTGTCTACTAGTGGAATGTCTGGAATGTTGAATACAATCTGGCTTATAATAACCGCCATGATCTTTGGTGGGGTAATGGAGTCAGCCGGTTTGTTGAAGCGAATCGCTCAATGGGTGATTGGCCTGGTAAACAGCACGGGTTCACTGATAGCTGCTACCACAGGCACTTGTTTGTTTTTCAATGTCACAGCATCCGACCAATACCTGGCCATTGTGGTCCCCGGGCGTATGTATTCTGAAATCTATCGAAAACGCGGATTAATGCCCGAAAATCTTAGTCGCACACTGGAAGATACTGGAACTGTAACCTCAGTTCTTATACCCTGGAATACCTGCGGGGCTAGCCAGTCTTCGGTATTAGGAGTTAGCACCTTCACTTATGCGCCCTATTGCTTCTTTAACATCATAAGTCCTTTTATGACTATGCTATTTGGATACATGGGCTGGAAACTGCGAAAGATTATAAAAGAAAATCAACAACTGAAGGCTGCCTGATATGCAGCTGTCTATTAGTAAGGAGGAATTAAAACTGCTTCCACTTCTTCAATTTGAAGGGAAGATCATTGTAATCACTTCCGAAGATTCTCTTGAATCTGCACTTGATGAGTTAAAAGAGCATGCCATCATTGGGTTTGATACAGAAACTCGTCCCTCATTTAAAAAAGGTGAATATCATTCAACATCATTAATACAATTGGCAACAGATAATAAATGTTTTCTCATCAGAACGTTAAATACCGGACTAACTGATCGATTAATAGAGTTTTTTGAGAATGATGACATCCTCAAAATTGGTATCGCACTGCATGATGATTTAAAAGACCTCAAAAAATTCCGGCCATTTCGATCCAGGAGTTTTATTGATCTCAATACTATGGCGATCAAGATGGGAATGGACAATATTGGAGCCAAGAATTTATCAGGCATTTTTCTAAAAGGTCGCATCTCTAAAAATCAGCAGACCTCTAACTGGGAAAACCACATACTAACCGAGGCTCAGCAAATCTACGCCGCCACTGACGCATGGGTATGTTTGAAAGTTTATGAAGAGATATTACGTCTTCAGCCCTGAACTGTGTAATAATTAAAATACCTTTTTTAGACGTTTCACTGCCATCTTTTGGCGATTAACTACAATGGACTCTTTGAAGAGACCTCAGATCTTATCCTTGTATCGTCAAATAATACCTCAAGGTCATGTTAACAACTCATTTCAAACTTATTGTACGAAATCTAATGAAACATAAGCCGTTCGCTTTAATCAATATCTGCGGGCTGGCTATTGGCATTTCGGCAACGCTAACTATTGCACTGTATTCGTTCTATGTCATTAACTATCTTGAAAATTTCTCTTACCACATTACCATTCCCTGGCAGGCCTATATTTCAACATTTCCCATGCTTATGGCTATCATTCTGCTCACCGTCTCATATCAATCAATAAGAACAGCACGATCAAACCCCATAAGATTTCTTAGATCAGAATAAAAATAAAAGAGGCTGTTTACTAATTAAAGCTAAGTTCTAATTATAACAGTATTTTGTTTAAATAGCTCATACAGATGATAGGCTTGATCCGTTAATAGCATAGTCAGAAACCATTGTTTCAAAGTTGTTTTACTCTCTTATTCGGTCAGCATAAGCATACCAATTCAGGTAGTTTTGCAAATATTTGGAACTGACACCATTGAATGGGCGTAAGAATGTCCTAAGTTGAGTGTGAACATTGTTTACTTTTTGCAGATGGATTGTTTTATCATCTCTATCCACATGATCTTTGGCCAATAGCGCTTTGTGCTTTATGGAGGGGTTGTCTTTGGCAAAAGCCTTATAAGAAGGGTGCTTATCTGTAATCAAGGTTGCACCGTAGGCCAACTTCCCATCCAATGCCTTTGAAATTTCTTCTTTGCTCAGCCGTTTTGATGCAACAGCTTTAAGGTACCTCTCCCCCTTGCGTTCAACCGCTGTTACTACCTGGACAACTGTGACCTCTTCCTTTCCCATATTCCGTATGAAATCGTTTCCCCTCTTTCTTGCTGCCCTATCTAAATTTCGACTGCCCTTGTTGTTAAGTGCCAGTTCCAATTCATCACATTCTACTTCCGAGGATAACTGTTCGGGAACAAACTCATTTAGTGAACTCAATATCTTATGCCGCCAGTCGAAGCTTGTCTGGATGCTTATTCCGATTTGTTTTGCTATCTTTTTTATCGGCATGCCCTGCTCCATGCAGCGCAGATAAGATTGCCATTTTGATTTAAGCTTGATGTCATACAAAGGTGTCCCTGTTGTTTCACTGTACCATCTTTTACATTCATTGCACTGATACATCTGCACACCTTTTTGTCTGCCCCTCTTATATACCTTCTCGCTTGTGCAATTTGGGCAGGGTTTCTTCTTTCTTTTCTCTGCTATTTGTTGTTGAGCGGCAATCAATACTTTGCCTTGTAATTCCTGCTCCTGGAGCAACTCATCCAACAATTCGGTTTGGGAACTTATCGGCAATTGTGCAAATAAATTTTTGATCTCTTGACTTGATATCATATAGCGAAGATAATAATAATTGCTGTGTTATTTAGAACTTAGCCCTTATCTGTAATCAAGGTTGCACCGTAGGCCAACTTCCCATCCAATGCCTTTGAAATTTCTTCTTTGCTCAGCCGTTTTGATGCAACAGCTTTAAGGTACCTCTCCCCCTTGCGTTCAACCGCTGTTACTACCTGGACAACTGTGACCTCTTCCTTTCCCATATTCCGTATGAAATCGTTTCCCCTCTTTCTTGCTGCCCTATCTAAATTTCGACTGCCCTTGTTGTTAAGTGCCAGTTCCAATTCATCACATTCTACTTCCGAGGATAACTGTTCGGGAACAAACTCATTTAGTGAACTCAATATCTTATGCCGCCAGTCGAAGCTTGTCTGGATGCTTATTCCGATTTGTTTTGCTATCTTTTTTATCGGCATGCCCTGCTCCATGCAGCGCAGATAAGATTGCCATTTTGATTTAAGCTTGATGTCATACAAAGGTGTCCCTGTTGTTTCACTGTACCATCTTTTACATTCATTGCACTGATACATCTGCACACCTTTTTGTCTGCCCCTCTTATATACCTTCTCGCTTGTGCAATTTGGACAGGGTTTCTTCTTTCTTTTCTCTGCTATTTGTTGTTGAGCGGCAATCAATACTTTGCCTTGTAATTCCTGCTCCTGGAGCAACTCATCCAACAATTCGGTTTGGGAACTTATCGGCAATTGTGCAAATAAATTTTTGATCTCTTGACTTGATATCATATAGCGAAGATAATAATAATTGCTGTGTTATTTAGAACTTAGCCCTAATTAACAGCCTCTTTTAAATTGCATAGTTATTTCTTCTTGCTAATCATTCTTGGATCCTCCCCCACTTTTCTTCCCCTTTCCACCTGCAATGGAATCTCTCATATCGGTGTCAGCTTCAATATTTTGCATTCTATAATAATCCATAATACCGAGATTACCACTTCTAAAAGCTTCTGCCATCGCTTTGGGTACTTCTGCTTCAGCCTCAATTACTTTGGCTCTTGCTTCCTGCGCTTTAGCAAGCATTTCCTGCTCCTCAGCTACAGCCATAGCCCTTCTTTCTTCCGCTTTAGCTTCGGCTACTTTCAAATCGGCTGCCGCCTGATCTGTTTGTAATTTTGCCCCAATGTTTATGCCAACATCGATATCAGCAATATCTATTGAAAGTATCTCGAAAGCTGTCCCTGCATCAAGGCCTCGACCTAACACTAGTTTAGATATCTTATCCGGATTTTCCAGCACTTCCTTATGTGTGGGAGACGAACCTACCGAAGTAACAATACCTTCACCTACCCTGGCCAAAATGGTTTCTTCTCCTGCACCGCCAACCAGCTGTTGAATATTTGCCCTGATAGTAACACGTGCTTTGGATATCAATTGGATTCCGTCTGCAGCCACAGCAGCCACAGATGGAGTGTTGATTACTTTGGGGTTTACTGATATTTGAACCGCCTCAAAAACGTCCCTTCCTGCCAGATCAATGGCGGTAGCTTGCTTAAAAGTAAGATCAATATTAGCCTTGTCTGCCGAGATCAACGCCCGAATCACCTGCGGAACATTTCCTCCCGCTAAATAGTGTGTTTCCAACTCCTGTGAGCGTAGTGGGCTTCTTGTTCCATCCTCCTCACCTCTTGTGAGTCCTGCTTTTGTAGCGGTAATTAGTGCATTTACTATTGTCGAAGGAGGCACTTTCCTAATTCGCATGAAGACCAATTCAAATAAACCCACCCGAACACCGCTGAAAACAGCAGTGATCCACAGGTTAATGGGCACGAAGTAGAGAAAAATGAAAAAGCCGACTATTCCAGCGAAAATGATTAAGATTAATGAAATACCTGCCATTTAATTATGTTTTATTGGTTCGACAAATATGCGTTTATTATCAATTTTTATCACTCTTACCGGTTGATTTTCTTCTATATAATTCCCTTCTGACCTCACCTCTAATTGCTTGTTGTTAAATTCAGCTTTACCAATGGGTTTAACAGAGGAAACCGTAACACCTTCTTGCCCAACTTCTAAATGGTCAAAGAGATCTTCATTCACCTTGCCCTTATTTATATCTTTCAGGGCTAAACGTTGCCAGGCATTTGTTTTAAGGC
Organism: Cyclobacteriaceae bacterium; assembly: GCA_963664285.2. Lineage (GTDB taxonomy): Bacteria > Bacteroidota > Bacteroidia > Cytophagales > Cyclobacteriaceae > JAJCYL01. The sequence goes on along the minus strand of CAXXNX010000040.1, from coordinate 327,197 downwards.
TGTAAACGGTAAAAGTTATAGTGATAACTCCGGTGGAGACAAGCACAACCCAACCAACCGTCGAACCGAACGATTCAAAACTCTGATAAATGCCATAGCAGTAAATTGCAATTCCGATCAAACCCACAAAGGTGGTTCCAGGAATAAAAATTAATTCCACGATCATTAATCCCAATCCAAAGAGGATCAACCCTGTAACAATTAACCATTCCATATTAGTAATAACAGAAATTCAAAGTAGCATATTTTTGCCAAAAAGTCTTCCAATAGCTATCGGAATGACATTTTTGGAGACACAAGATATGAGATAAAAGATTGATAGACTGAGATTTTGAATAATTATAGATTGAATTTTAGCCTCATATTTTCTTAAACTGTCAAATAGTAGATAATCAATCTTTGATTAATCAAGTCTTTGCTCTTAATATCTTTGTGTCTATTAATCTCCCGAATAATAAATTCGGGTTAATGCTGATTATAATCAAATGACTTATCAGGATAAGGCGGATGCGGTGGTACTTTCACAGGAGCTTCATTGATTTTTCTTAATAAATGATCAATAGCAGCATCCAGTTGTGCATCCTCTCCTTTGAATGTAGCGTTAGGCATATTATCTACAACTAAAGATTTTAACTGAAAAGTAGTTCGATCCGGAACTCGTATAGTAGGATAACGGTAATAGCCCTTTTGACTTTGAGCAAACAGAGGAATTACCATAAAAAGGGTGATAAAAAATAGTCTATATATCATTCTTAAAATAACTCGGCTTAAAATAATTAATTACCCTTGCCTTTAGTTGGTATTTAACGGGCCAGATCATTCACTAATCGAGGGAATAGCCCTACTTGTCTAAAAAAGAACAGATACTTGGTCACCATACTAATACTATTCGTATAAATAATTGAATTATAAAAAGATGACACTTAATGTCCGATATTTTGGGAATAAATAGCTTGAACTTGCCGTTGGGTCTTCATTAAGTTTAAAAATTAGCATTTCTGGGTTCATAAATAATCAGCCTCCCTTGTCAGGGAGGTGATTTCTTTTTATTCGTGGTCAATTATTTATTAGACACATTCTTAACTGTTCAGACGTCAGTTTTTTTATCCTGAGAGAGTTCCTCCACAATAGCTTCGGCCATTTGATCATTTTACTGTGCATCTTTCTGATTCTGGTAAAAAGACTTGCTCGGTCTGTCATCACCAACAAAGAGCCTTTGTGGTTTTTACCCATCATTAAATCGACTTCTATATCTCCCAATCGTTCCCTTTTGTTATGATCTGGGGTCGCTGTTCAATTGATACCCTATTCGGGATAATACCTCTAATCTTTTCTGTTTCATGTTTTAGATATGTGTATAGTTGTTTGTATTCTTGGTTCTCCTGGCGGTTGGTGTGCTTACATTCCCAACCATTGGTAAATCCATTCATGGCTAAGTGGACATTTTCGTTTTCTTTCCCTGATGGCTGATCAATTCAGGACTCCATCTATCTTCTTGGAGCCGGTTTATCCAGTCTTTCATGGGTTTGGTGAAAATCACTCTTTTTGGCTTTTCTTGATGACGAAGATATAGACACCAGCTCCCCTATCTTGAACCCACATCCTTAAGCTCACGTGAGATCGTAGATGGGTGAAAATGAACGATACAGGCAATCTCCTTTTGAGTAGCTCCTGTTTTCAATAATGCTTCAATTTGATACCTTTGATCAATACTGAGATGTGTGTAGTTTTTTGACATTTTGCAATCCAAAGATTGCACTGCTCAGGCTTTTGAAGGATGAAAAAGCCCTTAAAAGCTTTTTCACCTTCAATTGCACTTATTAGTTGATCTCAGCACATTCTTAACTGTTCAGACGTCAGTTTTTTACCAGACAATATCAACACAACCGTTTTCCTTTAAATAATTCCCACATGTTCCAATAATGTACCTAATGTCATGGCGGCGGCTCCTTCAACGATCATTTGGTGGTTTTCAACCAAAAGTTTGATTGCATTCCGAATACGATCCTCCGATATTAAACAAATTTCATCTACAACCTTCTGGCACATCTTAAATGTAATGGCGTCCTCCTCTATTCCTCCCGCGGTTGCGTCAGACAGCGTAGGCAAACTTTCCAATTTAATTATTTCACCTGCCTTCAGTGACTGATACATCACTGCCGAATTAACAAAAAACTACACACATCTCAGGTTGGCACCCCACAATCTTAATCTCACCTATCGATTTCAAATATGTGCCAAGTCCGGCTATCAATCCACAGCCATCAGCCACCAATAGGGGCAATCACAGCATCCGGCAAACATTTAAGTTGCTCTATAATTTCATAACCGATCGTGCCGAAGCTGGCCACAAATAACTTTTTCATCATTATAGGGATGTACTAATACTTGGTTGTGCTCATTGGCATACCTCCTGGCGTGGGCTTCCGTCAGAACGCAATCATTTCCATGGAATTCCAAATCTACCCGATAGTGTTTTAAAGCCTGGAGTTTAGCTTTAGAAACATCCTCCGGTAGAAACAGGAGCCCATTAAAACCGAATTTATCAACAGCATGTGCAAATGCAGCCCCATGATTACCGGTGGAGCATGCTACCAATCTTGCGTTAATTTCATCGTCGGACAGGTGAAGAATTTTATTCATCACTCCTCTTAACTTGAAAGAGCCAGATAACTGGTAGTTTTCAAGTTTGAGAAAAACATCTACTCCGGTTAACTGGCTAAGGGGATGAGAATATTCAAGTGGAGTTTGTCGTATCTCCTTCCCAATTAGCTTATAAGCGCTTTCTATCTTATCCTTCCACATCCAAAGGCTAAGATATAGCTGTTAACCGTTGATTTTTAGCCGGTAAACTCAGTGCCCTTCTTGACAATACCAATTTTGTTATGGAAAGGGTCATTGAAATAAAAGAGTTTTTCTCCCCAGGGAACGTCCATAATCTCTGAAATATATTCACAACCAGCGGAATTCACTTTGTCATGAAGACCTTCTATATCGTCAATAGATATGTAGATATGATCCGGATTTGCTCCCAATTCGTAATCATCCCCATCTGCTTTCGGGTCGAAGCACGCCAGGATGACACCTCCCATATTAAAGTAATGCCTCCCCTGACTTACTCGCTTGCCTGGTACACCGAAAATTGATGAATAAAATTTGGCGGCCTTATCTATATCTTTTACGGGTAGAATCACCCTAAATAATTTTAACTCAAATGACATTGCTAATACTCTGGTTAAATAATTTGTGAGAAGCCCTTCTCAAAATGTTACATTAAAGATCTGTTAAGGCTGATTCCAATTCCTCTACCTCCATCAAACCTTTGGAGTTAATACCTTTCATTTTTACGGACTTGATTTCGTTTATCATTAATAGGTCATAAGCGGCAGATATTCTGATGTAATTTTCTGTAAACCCACGCATCATACCATCCTGAATATCCTTCTCAAACAAAACATTCCCCTCTTTCCCAACATTGTCTTCATAAAATTTTCTTCTTTTCTTCTCTGACAAAATTCTCAACATTTTTGATCTCCTGCTTCTTTCTTTAGGAGATACTGCTTCGTCCATGTTGATGGCTTTTGTGTTAGCCCTTTCGGAATAAGTAAATACGTGCAGGTATGAAACTTCTATCTCGGTCAAAAAATCATAAGTTTTTAAAAATTCCCTTTCTGATTCCCCCGGAAAACCAACTATCACATCCGCCCCAATACACGCGTTTGGCATTGCACTTTTAATAGATTCAACGCGGTGACGATAGAGATATGTTCTATATCTGCGATCCATCAACCTCAAAATCATATCACTTCCGGATTGCAGGGGCAAATGAAAATGGGGCACAAACTTTTTTGACTTGGCCACAAAGTCAATTATTTCCTGTGACAATAGATTAGGCTCAATAGAAGAAATTCGGTATCTCCTTATCCCCTTCACTTCATCGAGCGCTTTGATCAAGTCAATAAACCGCTCTTGTCTCCTGCCATTTTGAATACCAAAATCACCAATATTGACTCCAGTCAGCACCACTTCTTTCACATCAGTATCTGCTATTTCATGCGCAATAGAAATAATATTTTTCACACTATCACTCCTACTTTTACCCCGTGCCAATGGTATGGTGCAAAAGGCACAACCGTAGTTACAACCGTCCTGAACTTTAAGGAAAGACCTGGTTCTGTCGTTTAATGAATACGAATGATTGAATGTGTTTGCGCTGTCAATATCAGATGCGAAAACTTGTGTACAAGCAGATTTTTCAAATCCGTCCAAATAATTCAGAAGACGAAATTTCTCCGCAGCACCCAATACCGCATCCACTCCGGGTATCTCTGCAATTTCGGTAGGTTTTAACTGGGCATAGCAACCTATGATAACTACATAACAATCCGGTGTAATAGTTTTAGCCTCCTTCACCACTTTTCGACACTTCTTGTCAGCATTATCCGTGACAGAACAAGTGTTAATAACGAAAATATCTGGAGAATCTGTGAAACCCACTTTCTGATAGCCCCGCTCTTCAAACATTCTTGAAATAGTGGATGTTTCAGAAAAGTTTAGCTTACACCCCAATGTGTAAAATGCAACCCGCTTCATAAAACGCGTGCAAATGTAGATATTAATTCAAGAAATAAACCCAATAAAATCAGTTATTATTTTTGTATCTTAATTTTGATCAAACCCTCACAATTGAATGATTATCAAGTATTTACAATTATTATCGGCCGTTATATTTGTTGAGCTTGGCTGTAATGGTAAGGAATCAGTTAATGATCAAACAATAAAAAATCAAACCGATCAGTTTGCTAACGTCACCGCAGTTTCGGTAAAAGGTGACGCCAATAATTACCAATTCAGTGTTACCATCACTAGTCCAGATAGGGGTTGCGACCAATATGCAGATTGCTGGGAGGTCATTTCTTTGGAGGGAGAACTTATTTACAGGCGCATCTTGCTTCATAGCCATGTTAATGAACAGCCTTTTACGCGATCAGGTGGACCTGTACTGATATCAGCTGACGAAGTGGTGTGGATTAGGGCTCATATGAACACAGAAGGTTATGGTGGAAAAGCATATCGGGGTTCAGTGATCGATGGCTTTATTCAAACTGAAATGTCCGATGGTTTTGCTGAAGATTTAATCAATCTCGACCCAAAGACTTCATGTGCATTTTAATCTTTTATTATCCTTTGATTATAGAGTCGATCACCTATTTCGATTTCCAAAACATAAATCCCTTACTCCCCTGAATTTACTACAAAAGTGATAATTCGATGAATTGTCCATTTCTTCGATAAAGCAAATTAATCCTTTAAATAAACATATGTCTTAATAATTATTAGGAGAGCGATGACTCAGTAACCATATTGCAGGGGACTATTTCAGAGTTGGATGATATAACTTGTCCGATATTGATGTTCCCAATCAATTCATGCTCCATCAGGCGAGCCCAGGTTTTCATGTAGTCAATTGCATCTTGCCGGTTATTCCTTTGAAGCTCTCGACCAATCTCGGCAACGATCTGTCGGTCTGAGAGCCATTCAAGGTTTTTCAAGTCTCTTTCTGTGAGGCCTTTCTCCATCAAACTGGTGATGAGATGATCCATGGGATAACCACTGGTAGGGCAGTAATCCTCCATCTGGTTACTCCAGTCCCCTAACTTTTGCATGGCAAATTCGTGTATTTCCGCTTTTGTGAAAGACGTCAGTTCCTGAGCCAAATTTCCACAATTGCAGCTTCCCATGTTACCCCATTGATAGGGAGCGCCTTGCTTAAGCTTTCTAGCTGTTCTTCGTACCGCAGAAATTAACTCTAGAGACGGAGTTGCCATATATGTAATCTAATTAGAGTCATTCTATAAAACTAGATTTATAACAAATAAAGGCTAAGTTCTAAATAACACAGCAATTATTATTATCTTCGCTATATGATATCAAGTCAAGAGATCAAAAATTTATTTGCACAATTGCCGATAAGTTCCCAAACCGAATTGTTGGATGAGTTGCTCCAGGAGCAGGAATTACAAGGCAAAGTATTGATTGCCGCTCAACAACAAATAGCAGAGAAAAGAAAGAAGAAACCCTGTCCAAATTGCACAAGCGAGAAGGTATATAAGAGGGGCAGACAAAAAGGTGTGCAGATGTATCAGTGCAATGAATGTAAAAGATGGTACAGTGAAACAACAGGGACACCTTTGTATGACATCAAGCTTAAATCAAAATGGCAATCTTATCTGCGCTGCATGGAGCAGGGCATGCCGATAAAAAAGATAGCAAAACAAATCGGAATAAGCATCCAGACAAGCTTCGACTGGCGGCATAAGATATTGGAGTTCACTAAATGAGTTTGTTCCCGAACAGTTATCCTCGGAAGTAGAATGTGATGAATTGGAACTGGCACTTAACAACAAGGGCAGTCGAAATTTAGATAGGGCAGCAAGAAAGAGGGGAAACGATTTCATACGGAATATGGGAAAGGAAGAGGTCACAGTTGTCCAGGTAGTAACAGCGGTTGAACGCAAGGGGGAGAAGTACCTTAAAGCTGTTGCATCAAAACGGCTGAGCAAAGAAGAAATTTCAAAGGCATTGGATGGGAAGTTGGCCTACGGTGCAACCTTGATTACAGATAAGCACCCTTCTTATAAGGCTTTTGCCAAAGACAACCCCTCCATAAAGCACAAAGCGCTATTGGCCAAAGATCATGTGGATAGAGATGATAAAACAATCCATCTGCAAAAAGTAAACAATGTTCACACTCAACTTAGGACATTCTTACGCCCATTCAATGGTGTCAGTTCCAAATATTTGCAAAACTACCTGAATTGGTATGCTTATGCTGACCGAATAAGAGAGAGTAAAACAACTTTGAAACAATGGTTTCTGACTATGCTATTAACGGATCAAGCCTATCATCTGTATGAGCTATTTAAACAAAATGCTGTTATAATTAGAACTTAGCTCAAATAACAAATGACAAGTACCAAAAAGCAAACAAATTTCAATGACCGTAATCTCAATCATTGATCATTAATATTTTGAATTTGTTTGTAATTTATTTTTGTTCTTTGGTGCTTTTTAAAAAAATCGTTTTGACTTAATGGAAAGCCCCAATTAATAGGAGGCACTTTTAGTATAGTTAACTCCCTATACTAATGATTGTTAGACGCTTTGGTTATTTTTGCCGCCCAATGGGCAAGAGAAAGATATTAGCTGCGTTCGTAATCGTATTCTCCGTGCTACTGAGTTCATTTGTCTTCTACTTCTACCAGGTGTTCAGTACACCCAACATTCTGGTGGATAAGGACGATGCTCTTTTTGCCGTTCCATCAGGATCATCATTTAGAGATGTTCAATTGTTGCTGTATGACGGTGGTTACGTGAGAGATCCGGTATCGTTTGGCTTTTTGTCAAAGCTTAAGAATTATAATAAACTGGTGAAGCCAGGGCTTTATGCACTCAAAGCCGACATGTCGAATAATGACGCCATAAACTTATTGCGATCAGGACAACAAACACCAACCAATATCACCTTCAATAGTATGAGGTTATTGTCACAACTTCCGGAGAAGATCACTCAAAACATAGAAATGACGTCAGAAGATTTTACGAAAGTTCTCAACGACACCTCCATTATGGTATCCTATGGTTTTGACACGACCAACTATACCAGCATGTTTCTGCCCAATACCTATCAAGTCTATTGGGCAATAAAGCCATTGGAATTACTAGAACGCATGAACGTTGAATATTACAGCTTCTGGAATGAAGGCCGGATTGTCAGGGCAGATAGTATGGGATTAACTCCTGGCGAAGTATCAACTTTAGCCAGCATGGTACAAAGTGAAACTATCAAAATTGATGAAGCCAGGCGTGTTTCCGGAGTATATGTGAACCGGTTGAAGCGAGGAATACCCCTTCAAGCTGATCCTACGCTCATTTTTGCTGCCAGGGATTTCACTATTAAAAGAGTTTTGAACAGGCACAGAGAAATTGAATCCCTCTACAACACTTACATGTACAGGGGTCTACCGCCAGGACCAATCCGTATGCCCAGCGGACAATATATCGATGCCGTACTCGACTTTGAGGAGCATAAATTCATTTATTTGTGTGCAAAAGAGGATTTTTCGGGCTATCATGAGTTTGCTACCAACCTAAGAGACCATATGAGAAACGCCCGAAAGTATCAAAGAGCCCTCAATCAGGCCAGAATCTACAGATAATGTATCACGCGGAAACTCAAATAAGGGTAAGATATGGCGAAACCGATCAGATGGGTTATGTATATTATGGTAATTATGCCGTGTATTATGAAGTAGCCCGAGTCGAAAGTTTGAGAAAACTGGGTTTCGCTTACCGGGAACTTGAAGAAATGGGAATAATGCTTCCGGTTTTGGAAAATAGATCCAAATTTCATCGTCCGGCGAAATATGATGAACTACTAACTATTAAAGTGACAATTCCGGAAAAACCTGCACTCAAAATGAAGTTCATCTATGAAGTACTCAACGAAGGCAATGAGTTGATTAATTCCGGTGAAACCGTACTGGTATTTATTAAAAAAACCACTATGAAGCCCTGCAGAATGCCTCAGGTTATGGATGATTTGCTATCCTCCTATTTTTAAAATAAATTGGCTCCACCACGAATTTAGGGGAAGGTTCAAAAAAAGACAAATCCCAAAACCCAATTAGGAAATAATACACAATGTCAAAACTCCAATAAACTAAAACCTAATGTTTAAGCAAAGGAGTTCACATTGCAATAGTTTAGTTTTTGAAAATTGAATTATTGTGATTTATTCGAAATTTAGTAATTTGTAGCTTTGTAAGTTCAAGTAATAAGTGCAATTTTCCTTTGTAGCACTTGCTTTGCGTTTAGGTAATTAAATTTTCTAACAGGGCGTTCATTGATTTTGTTTTCAACAACTTTGATTTGCTCCTCTGTAACAAATCTAATATCTGTTTTCTTAGGATAAAACCTTCTGATTACCCCAATCCTATTTTCAACTGTCCCTTTATCCTGACTAGTATAGGGACGAGTGAAATAGGCATCCACATCAAGGGATTGAGCAATCAACTCATGTTTAGAAAATGCCATATCATTATCAAAAGTGAGTGTTTCCAGTTTGTGTTTATCCTGAGAGAGTTCCTCCACAATAGCTTCGGCCATTTGATCGGCATTTTTACTGTGCATCTTTCTGATTCTGGTAAAAAGACTTGCTCGGTCTGTCATCACCAACAAAGAGCCTTTGTGGTTTTTACCCATCATTAAATCGACTTCTATATCTCCCAATCGTTCCCTTTTGTTAATGATCTGGGGTCGCTGTTCAATTGATACCCTATTCGGGATAATACCTCTACGATCTTTTCTGTTTCCTCGTTTGTGCCTTCGTTTGCCATGTTTTAGATATGTGTATAGTTGTTTGTATTCTTGGTTCTCCTGGTGGTTGGTGTGCTTACATTCCCATATCCATTGGTAAATCCATTCATGGCTAAGTGGACATTCTCTCGTTTTCTTTCCCTGATGGCTGATCAATTCAGGACTCCATCTATCTTCTTGGAGCCGGTTAACTATCCAGTCTTTCATGGGTTTGGTGAAAATCACTCTTTTTGGCTTTTCTTGATGACGAAGATTGGTCCTCCTTTGTGCATTTGCTGTTCGATAGACACCAGCTCCCCTACCTCTTGAACCCACATTTCGCTTAAGCTCACGTGAGATCGTAGATGGGTGAAAATGAACGATACAGGCAATCTCCTTTTGAGTAGCTCCTGTTTTCAATAATGCTTCAATTTGATACCTTTGATCAATACTGAGATGTGTGTAGTTTTTTGACATTTTGCAATCCAAAGATTGCACTGCTCAGGCTTTTGAAGGATGAAAAAGCCCTTAAAAGCTTTTTCATCCTTCAATTGCACTTATTAGTTGATCTCAGCATTGGATATTGTGTTATACTTCCACTAAAATAACAGTAGAATCAATAAATTTTGACCCATGGCCGGATATAGTGGAACCCCCTTAACAAAGAAACTCGGCATCAAAGAAGGCTTTAGAATCGAGGTTGTCAATGCGCCGGATAATTATTTCAAGGGGCTAATAGATTTACCTGATAATGTTTCTATTATCCCTGGGGAAAAGGATCTTGATTTCGTCCATATTTTCAGTAATCAGTTTGAAGAGCTGGAAAGACTACTCATCCATTACAAAGATAAAATAGTCAGTAATGGTATTATTTGGGTTTCCTGGTACAAAAAAGCTTCAAAATTGCCCACTGAAATTACTGAAGATGTTGTTAGAGATACTGCTTTGTCGATAGGAATGGTAGATGTAAAAGTTTGTGCAGTGGATGAGAGTTGGTCCGGTTTAAAAGTGGTAATAAGGATTGAGAATCGCCGAAAATGACTAAGAAGAAAATTGTTGTTCTTACGGGAGCAGGAGTAAGCGCTGAAAGTGGCATTCGCACTTTTCGTGATGCGGGAGGTCTTTGGGAAGGCTATGATGTAACCGAAGTAGCCTCACCAGAGGGTTGGGACAGAAACATGGAACTAGTACTCGATTTCTATAACCAGAGACGCAAGCAGGCACTGAAAGCCAAACCCAATGAGGGACATGTCGGATTGGCACAACTTGAAAAAGATTTTGAAGTGATCATCGTGACTCAAAACATCGACAACCTACATGAAAAAGCAGGATCAACAAATGTAATTCACCTGCATGGGGAACTATTTAAAAGTCGAAGTACTACGGATGAAAATCTGATTTATGATATTGATGGCTGGGAACTAAATGTGGGTGACCTCTGTGAAAAAGGATCCCAACTAAGACCACATATTGTTTGGTTTGGTGAAATGGTTCCCATGATGGAAGTAGCTGCCCGTGAAGTCTCTTCTACTGACATCTTGATAGTGGTCGGGACTTCTCTTGTGGTCTATCCCGCTGCTGGCCTACTTGATTACGTCATGAGTGAAGTGCCCAAATACATTATTGATCCGAATATGCCTGATATCTCTCCTCGACCAAATCTTCATCTATTTGAAGAGGTCGGCAGTACAGGTGTCGCCAAAGTAGCTGAACTATTAAGGAAATAATACGCCTATTCCGGGCTGGATTAATCAACATTTCTTATGACACCTTTTATTTCGCCATCGACATTTCGTACTGTCAAACCTCCGGATCCATCACGCCGCACAATAACATCTTCACTCACCTGATTGATGTAGATCCCTCCCGAGGTGTCCGACACTTCTACGGAACCATCCAGGCGTGTCACTTCTATACTTCCCGAAGTATCAATAATAACCAGTGAACCATCAACCCTGTTAACGTCGATTTCGCCGGAAGTATCTTCAATACGTAAATCACCAGAGAGATCATCCACGTCAATCCCGCCTGAAGTATCTTTTATGGTTGTTTCGCTAACAACATTGCGAAGTGTCAGGCCACCGGAGTAATCAATTAAATCGATACTGTAATTTTCATCAGTTCCCTGGTTAATATCCCTCAAACTGACTTCGCCGGAATGGTCGATAAGTTCGATATTGCCAATCATGTCCTTGATTTTAATGCCTCCCGAAGCGTCCCTCAAAACAAGGTCATTTTTGATGCCGTCTACAATAATCTCTCCTGACCTGTCATTCCAATCAATTCCGATTTTTTCAGGAACGTAAACGACCAGGTTCACCTTCCGTGCCGGTGCTCCAAAGAATCCAAATGGTTCTCTCCCGTCATTTTCGTAATCAAATATGCTCTCCAAGAACAGTTCTTTACCTTCTTTGGAAAGTGACAAGTTAAGGTGTTCATCTAACGTCTGATAAGCAGATGATAGACTTTTAGAAGCAACAACAATCTCTGCTTCAACAATCATTTTAGAGCCTCTGGAAGGTCTTAGGATAACCTGACCTGCTCCTGTTTCAATGTTAATTGTTTGCACGCGGGAGGCATCTGCTGCTAAGGTCACTTCAGCGGCAAATGTTTTGTACAGGATGCTTTTGTCATCAGTACGCTCCAATTCCAATTCTTCCACTATCAGATGATTTTGGGCATTAGCAGAAACGACCCACAAGAGGCCAATAAGGGTTAAGTAGATGGTCTTCATAATCAGTTCTAATTTTGAGTTTGACTATTAGATGTAAATAAAGGGATAAAGGTTGCAGACGGGCAAAAAATTATTCAACCAGTTCAACTGCATCTACCTTACCATTTTTCTTAGCCCAATCCAAAGCGGTCTCACCATTCCTGTCTTTTAATGATTTGTCGGCCCCATTTTGGAGCAAAATCTCAATAATATCGACATTCCCATCCCTGGCCGCAAACATCAATGGAGTGACATATGAGCCATCAGGGTCATTGACGTTTGCACCATATTCAATTAATGTTTCCAGAATCTCTTTTTGTTCAAACATAGCCGCCATAGCAATTAAAGGTCTGAAATCAAAGACTGCATTAACGTCAGCCCCATTCTCTAAAAATAATTTCACAACTCCATTGGCGTCATTGAAGATGGCATATACCATCGGATACATTCCAGCATAAATGATCTCATTTACATCGAAGCCATTGCTGATAAACTCGTTAACAATCTTCTCATTATCAAATTCTAAGCCCTGATCAGATGATCGATATCATTCTTATCAGTCTCATTCATCCACACAATGTATTGAAAGGCCTTCAACCAATTAACTATCTCCTCTTTACTTTCTTTTCTTGCTATGGCTAATAGGTTCTCACTTTTTTCATTGGTTTGGTAGAGGTCAAAATGATTTTGGGCACACTTTTTGAGTCTTTCTAAATCATTCATCAAAATGGCACTAACCAAACTTTCAAACTCGCAGTCTTTATTCAAAGTATTTGAAGACCGATAATAGGTAAATAGTTGGAATACCAGGGCAACAATGAAAATGGAAATTAGACGATAGGATGGCATATTCTTACTCACGGAACTTTGTTTTTAAGTAATTTGTAATACCTTGATGTATATAATGAACCTAAATTTCATAATAAAAAATCCTTTTATGAAGCAGTTTTTTTTACCCATTAGCCTAGGCCTGTTTATAGTCTCAACTTTTTCATTCATTGAAAAACCACTACAGGAACGATGGGAAGCCCCCGAAGAAGCTAAAACAGTCAAGAACCCCAACACAAGTAGCAAGAAAAGTATCAAAAATGCAGAAAGTATCTATAAAATGAGATGCGTGATTTGTCACGGAGAAACGGGTAAAGGGGATGGACTGGGTTCCAGGGCATTAAATCCGAAACCCGCAGATCATACCTCCGAAGAGCTTCATACCCAATCAGATGGTGAGTTATTTTGGAAAATCACTAACGGCAAAGGTGCTATGGTTGGTTGGGGGAAAGGCGCCAAGCCAATCATCTCAGAATCAGACCGGTGGGATGTAGTTAACTACATCCGAACTTTAAGAGGGAAATAAGCATTATTTAGTTAGGAGATTTAGTTAACTAAATTTTTCAATATGAAAAAATTCAACCTTGCGATGCAGAAACTACAATTTTTCATCGCCGTTGGAACTGGGATTTTTTACCTAACAGCCTTTGTAACCATTGACTCTGGTGAAAAGACATCCAAAAAATTGATTGGCCCGGATGATTAGAGTGATTATAAAAGTTGGTATAAAATAACCACGGAACCCAACACCGGTGATCCTACAGGCTTTCTGCAGGGTAAACATCGCGGTACAAAAGCTTTTCGCGAAATTTTCATTAATGACACAGGAAAAGAGGCTTACCTCAACAAGCAATTTCCACTTCCCGATGGTACAATCATTGTAAAAGAAGCATTCAAGAATGAGAAGGCTTACAACGATCAGCAGAAGCCCGAACTTACCATTATGGTAAAATCTACTGCTGATGGTAGTGAGGATACAGGCAATTACATTTGGTATATGGGAGGAAGCGGTAAATTAATGGGAACAGGTATGGATACGAAATGGGGTGAGTTTTGCGGTAGTTGCCACGCTTTCGGTCAGGCGGCGGACTATACCTTTATGAGTATATTTGGAGAGTAATTTCTGATAATACAAGTGCAAACGCCAAAACATAGTTTCGGCTTTTTTATACATTTGATATTATCCTAAAGGAGCAACCCAACCTATTCTTGCCTGGCCTGATCTTTTTCACCCCATCTAGGCGCAATGGCTTTATTTCCATCAGGCGTTGCTGATGAGACTGCAACCAGGTCCTCATATTTAGACCAATTTTGAGGAACCTCCATCGTTTGGTCAGGCTTTAGAACTTGTAATTCCTCGTATTTCAATTTTATTTCACCCCAGGTTGTTTGTGACCAGTTTTGCTCATTGTAAACTTTCATCTTTGTGTTCATAAGTGGACCGGAAACCGCCTTGCCAATCAACGGCCACCAGGTACTTTCTGTTTCTCTGTCCCAAAAAACAAAACCATCCATTCCATCCCAAATCTCAGGGTCATAATAGGTGTAACCACTCAACGCAAAAGTGAAGGTCCTGTCTAAGAGACGGCGATTATAAATCGCCCCCAGATCAGCCAATATGTAATAGGCAGCCATCACTGGCTCTCCATTAACCACGTCATTAACTACTTCGTGGTGAGTTAGAAGATCAATTCCGTAAGCTTTGACATCATCTCCGATCTTAAGTAGTGTCTGCATGAAAACAGGCTAATATGCTGATTATCCATCATATTCGTATTTTTTCCATCAAATCAGCGCTGAATTATTCTCGAATCTGATTCAGTAGAATTATCAAATTCACAAATATTATCAAGAACAGTTGCGTTGTAGCCTGTTAATTGGCCATTTGAAGGTTTCCATTCAAAAACCCCAAAGAATTCACTTTGAGATTCGCAGGCTTTTTGGTCTGTCGGGGAGTAAAATCCCTGTCCTTTTTTTGTTCATTCAGTGTAGAAAAGAAACGATTTTTTCGGTTGGTTTATCAGGATTAATCATTATATTGCATATAACCGATATAAATACAAACCATGAGGAAATCCTTCCAGCCCCAACTTACCCTGGGATGCACACCCATCGAGCAAGTAGAGGCTCCGGTGAAAACTAAAAGCCACTTAGCTGCCCTGGCAGCCGCCCTTCAATATATCTATGTCCAACCTGAATGGAACCAGCGTATTTTTGAATTACTTTCTTCCAAACTCATTGAGGGAAAGAAAAAGACGGGCCGTGAGGGTATGAGTCTGTGGGAGGTCTTCGTATTGGCCCAGGTGCGCCTGTGCATGAACATCTCTTACGATGAGTTACACCATATCTCCAATTACGACACGTTGGTACGGGGCATTATGGGGGTGCTACCTACCGACTACTCTGTGGGCAAACAGTATAAGTACCAGAACATTTATGACAATGTGACCTTGCTGGACGATGAACTGCTCATCGGCATCAATGATGTAATCGTAGCAGCAGGTCACCAGGTGTTTAAAAAAAAAGGAAAAACCGGAGGGGAGGAAGTTGCCTTGCGTTGCAAGACCGATAGTTTCGTGGTAGAAACCGACACCCACTTTCCTACCGACTACAACCTGCTATGGGACAGTGCCAGAAAGTGTATAGATGTAGCTGATTTATTGGTCTCAAAAAGGTATTTTACTGGCTGGCGTAAGTCCGGGGATTGGCGCAGATCCCTCAAAAGGCTGATGCGCAGCGTGGGCAGGACCACCGGCTCAGGAGGAAAAAACAAAGAGGAGCGGGTAGAGCAGGCTGCCACTTCCTATCTGACTAAAGCCCGTGCTTTGAGCAAGAAAGTGGGCCAAATGTTGGAAAAACATCAGGGAAACTCTATCGAGGAGTTCGCAGCCCTGATGGCATTGACCTATTATCTTGAGATGTTGGAAAAGCACATCGAGTTGCTCGACAGGCGGTTGATCAGAGCAGAGACCATTCCCCATGCCGAAAAAGTCTTTTCCATCTTTCAACCTTATGCCGAAATGATCAAAAAAGGCAAACTGCACTCCAATGTGGAGATCGGTAAGAATCTGGCCATCACTTCGGATCAATACCATTTACTCATAGACTGGCAAATAGCTGAAAAACAAACCGACAACCAACTTACCCTATCAATTGCCCGGCGTATCGCTGAGAAATACCCCATCCAAAGCCTGAGCACCGACAAGGGGTTTTCCGATAAAGAGGATAAAGCAACTCTGCAAACCTTCATCCCAGAAGTGATCATGCCTAAAAAGGGTAGGTTAAACAAAGAAGAAAAAGCCATCGAATCAGCGCCAGCCTTCAAAAGGTTGAAAAACAAGCATTCTGCTATCGAATCCAACATTAATGAGCTGGAACACCGGGGATTGGACCGATGCCCGAACCGTACCCGCAAAACTTTCAATAGCTACATCGGGTTGGCCATTACTGCCTACAACCTTTACAAGATCGGGCGTAAACTCCAGGCTGACCGTCTGGCCGCCCAGCAGCAAGCCAATTGCCAGAAACAAGCAGCTTAATCACCTTTTAGCTGTTTAATAAGGATTAGGCACTGGCAGAAGTGCGTCCTGGCCAGGCTAAAACCCGGCTATTTTTATCAAAAACCATCAAAAACAATGAATAAAAGCAAAGTCACCCTTTATTAGTCAGCAAGGTGAGTGATTTTTTCATTGTTCCATTTTAAGCAATATTTTAATACGACCTAAAACTCGCTGTTTTCTTAGAGACACTAAGTAATAGGAACCTGGCCGAATCAGGATAGATCTTATTGGCCTCTGCTCGTGACATAAATTCAGGCTCAATCAGCGCATGGTACTTTTCACGCCCTATTCCATAGTGGTACTGGTCATCCTTCAAGATACTTCCGGTAATATCAAAATGCCACGTACTATCATCGCCACCCCACAGTAATTTCTTCTCATCCTGCTCGAAGATTTTACCGTTTTCGGCAGCAATTTGGTCGTTTAGATTGCTCCGTTACACCACCCGACTCTTCTTTTGATTTTTGCTGCTGTATGCAACTCAATAACCATCCAATTATTGAAAATAATATGAAACCGGTTCTCATTGCCTGATGTGTTTTTTCTAAAACACCAATTTAGGCCCTATCATTCCATAAAAAAAGCCACTCAAAAAATCGAGTGGCTTTCGAATCGCACTTGCCAAAACAACCAAAACCTAGTTATTCTCTATTCCATTGTTTTTGTACTACGAATGTGCCTATTGGCCCTATTTTGTTTCTGTTCAACCTGGCTTTTCCCTGCCTGTAACCACTCCATCTGCTTTGGCTCTTCTCAGCTCTTCTAATTTGACGTTGCTCACTTTGTAGAGCCCTTGCTTCTCGCCTGGCGAGATCACCATCTACTACACCGTCAGCAATTCATGATCTTTGAACAGTCTTCCTTTTGTCAACACGAGTGCGATTTATATCCTGAGCATTTGTGGTGAACTCAACAATGCCAATAAATAATAACATTGCTAGATTTTTCATTCCTTTATTCAAATTTATTGTCCTTTAGACAATCCATTTAATGAAAGGTTTAATCAGACTCAAATCATTCGGGATACAATAAATATTGGTTTCGGACATTACGATATTTAGCCAAACTTTCGGACCAGGATTGCTTGATCTCTTCAGCGCTATTACCAGATTCAATCATTTTTCTCAATTGATCCGTACCCGCCAACAGCTTGAAGAAGTTATTGAAGTAGTCGGAATTGCCTTCAGACTTCTTGTAAAATGTGATTACGTAGGAAAGATCCACGCTCGACGGTGGCTCTATTTCCCGAAGATCAAGACCATAGCATGTTTCACCTTCGTACGGGGGGTTCTTAGCCATCCCTTTTAGACCTCTGGGGGTAAATTCAAAATCTCCATATATTGAAAGAGGATGACCTATCATCTGAAAAGGCTGATTGGTGCCACGACCGACACTAATGTTCGTTCCCTCAAAAAACACCAGGGAAGGGTACAGTGCAATGGACTGGGCATCCGGTAAGTTAGGTGACGGTTTTTTAGGTAATGTATATTGAGAGCTGTGCTTGTAGTTCTTTAAAGAAATCACCTTTAGATCACACTTCAATCCATCAGAAAGCCAACTCTCTTCATTGATCATCCTGGCCAATTCACCAATTGTTAAGCCGTAAACTAATGGTATAGGGTGTAATCCTACAAATGAGGTAAATGCGGTGTCTAGAACCGGTCCGTCAACGTAATGAGCATTGGGGTTTGGGCGATCTAACACAATAAGTGGTACACTACTTTCGGCACAGGCCTCCATCACATAATGCAGTGTGCTGATATAAGTATAGCACCTCACCCCTACATCCTGGATATCAAAGATCATGTAGTCCAGATCATTTAACTGCCTTTTACTTGGCTTATAGTTTTTCCCATAAAGAGAGACAACCGGAGCCCTGGTCTTTTGATCCCTGGTATTTCTAACTTTTTCACCGGCATCCCTGTCTCCCCGAAATCCATGTTCCGGAGCAAATATCCGTTTGATCGTCATTCCACTCGACACAAGAGTGTCAACCAGATGAGTGTTGGTAACAATTGATGTTTGATTTACAACCAAGCCAATCTTTTTGCCTTTAATGATCGGCAGATATTCATCAAATTGTTCCGCACCTGTAATGATCTTTGACTGGGCGGTAGTTGTAAGTTGCCCCGATACTAAGAAAACTATTAACATAAAAAATGAGCTGATAAAATAAGATTTCTTATTACGTTTCATCTAATTTGGCAACAATACTCCCTTGAACGCCTAAATTAAGTAGATCGTTGAACCTTCCTTATTTTATTTCGAAGAGAATTACCCAGGAAGAATCCGGTTCTTTTTCCTCAATTATTAGCAAAATTGCCATTGCTAGTATTGCAATCGGGCTTGCGGCAATGATTGTTTCATTTCTTATACTTCACGGATTCCAACAAACAATTCAGAATAAGATCTACAACTTTGCTGGTCATCTACAAGTAACCAAATACACACTGAGTAGCGCCCTTGAAGATCAACCAATAAGTCTGAATTCGGAATTCTACCAGAATTACAGGCAATATGATTTTATCAGACATGTACAGGAGTATAGTCACAAAGCAGGCTTGTTGAAGACTGAAGAAGAAGTTCATGGTGTGATTATTAAAGGCATTTCCAAATCATTTGACATAGAAAATTTTTCCCAAAACATTGTAGAAGGCAGGTTCCTTCATTTCAGTGATTCAACCTATTCAAATGAAATTCTTCTAAGTAATCGCATTGCCGATAAATTGAAACTTGGGATTGATGATAGGGTAATCACCTATTTCGTGCAGGACCCTCCCCGCTTTAGGCGATTGACCGTAGTTGGGATTTATGATACCGGCCTGGAGGAATTCGATCAGAAAATTGTTCTGGGAGATCTTGATCTGATCCGCAGACTTAATAACTGGCCTGATTCATTGGCCGGAGGAATGGAGGTCTTTATTAATAATACCGATGATATTGACAAAGCAGAAGAAGATCTCTTCCAAATAATCGATTATGATCTATACGTTGACAAGATCTCAGATAAATATGTACAGATATTCGATTGGCTTAGTCTGATCAGTCAAAACGTGGTGGTATTCCTGGTTCTTGTGCTTTTTATTTCATCATTCAACATGGTTTCCATCCTGCTCATTCTAATCATGGAAAGAACCCAAATGATTGGAATATTCAAAGCCCTAGGGGCGACAGACAGCCAGGTAAAGGGAATTTTTACATTTAATGGCATGTTTCTTATTTTGAAAGGTATGCTTATGGGAAATGCTATTGGGATTGGTTTTGGTTTAGTCCAGTATTATTTCCAGGTGATCCCACTTGACCCTGAAAACTATTACATGAGTTATGTCCCTATTTATTGGGATTTGAAAGTAATCTTAGGACTGAATCTACTGACTTTCATTCTGGTAAACCTGGCTCTTTTCATACCCACCTTGATTGTAGCCAGAATAAGGCCGGTCAATTCCATACGCTTCAGTTAACGCGGGAGTAATTCTTGAAAAAACTGGCCAACTTCATCTGCATAACCCCAAAGAATGCCTCCTTGAATATACCTGTTGACATTTTGGATTCACCCTGCCTTCGATTAATGAATATTATCGGAATCTCTTTAATCTTGAAGCCAAATTTCCATGATTTGAATTTCATCTCAATCTGGAAAGCATAACCAATGAACTTGATCTTATCCAATTCAATGGTCTCCAATACTTTTCTCTTATAACACTTAAATCCGGCTGTAGCATCCGCAACCGGCAAACCAGTTACTACTCTCACATAAATACTGGCCAGATATGACATGAGCACTCTGCCCAATGGCCAATTGACTACATTAACACCCTTGACATACCGTGAGCCAATAGCCACATCAAAACCTTCCTCTTTGCAGGTATTCAGCAAGGGTATCAGGTCTTCGGGATTGTGACTGAAATCAGCGTCCATTTCAAAAATATATTGGTAGTTCTTTTCTAAGGCATAGTTAAATCCAGCAAGATATGCCGTACCCAATCCATTTTTTTCAATTCTCTTAACCAGATGAATACGTCCTGGAAACTGCGATTGGCTTTCTGCAACCAGGCTTGCCGTTCCATCTGGTGAATTATCATCCACGACCAACACCTCAAATCCCGGTTCCAAGGAAATGATCTGCGAAAGAATAGCCTGAATATTCTCCTTTTCATTGTAAGTCGGTATGACAACTAAGCTATCGCCCATGATGCAAGCCTCAATTATAAGCGTAATTCAGCTGATAGCGAATGGGTTGTCCCCATAATACTTTAAAATACAATCAGTTTCCAGTTCGTAAATCTTTTTAGTAGCAAAAGAGGACTATTTCAAGAGGCTCAACAGAGGTTCCTCAGAGTAGCACAAAGAAATATCGAAAAATCTCGGTGCTTCTCAGTGGTGCTATGTGGAACAGCCCTTTTTACACAATCCAAGAAGTTTCTTTACTTTCCCGTTTTCCGAAACTGGTGTTAAAATAGGGGTAACCACACAATTGAGTACTTTAGATCACGTAAAGAACGTAGGTCAATCCTCTCCTAGAAACGAATATCGATAATCGATTGAAGGCACAAAAGTTTCCTTGATGGTCCTCGGACTTACCCAGCGAATGAGGTTCAGCGCTGATCCAGCTTTGTCATTCGTACCCGAAGCCCTGGCTCCGCCGAAAGGTTGCTGGCCCACTACTGCTCCTGTTGGTTTATCATTGATATAGAAGTTACCTGCAGCGTTGACAAGCTTTTTTGTTGCCAGTTCGGCGGCATACCTATCCTGACTGAAGACTGCCCCGGTCAATGCATAGGGTGATGTTGAGTCAACTAATTCTAATGCCTCTTCAAAACGTTCAGCTTGATACACATAGATAGTGATGACCGGTCCGAATATCTCTTCACACATTGTTACGAACGTCGGATCCTTAGCAAGAATCACCGTTGGTTCAATGAAATACCCTTTAGACTTGTCGTAGCCGCCGCCACTAATGATCTCCGCAGTAGTGCTTTCCTTCGCCTGATCAATATATGCTGCGATACTGTCAAATGCCGACTCAGAGATCACTGCATTCATGAAATTGGTAAAATCTTCAGGGTCACCTATTTTGATGGTCTTGAGATCTTCCTGCATATAACCCCAAACTTCATCCCAAAGATTATCAGGAATGTAAGCTCGGGAGGCGGCACTGCACTTCTGACCCTGGTATTCAAAAGCACCCCTTATGATTGCAGTTGACAAAGCCTTGGCATGTGTGGATTTGTGTGCAATAATGAAATCTTTACCCCCGGTTTCACCTACTATTCTTGGATATGATTTGTATTTGGAAATGTTCTGTCCGATAGTTGACCAAATTTGTTGAAACACCCCGGTACTGCCTGTAAAATGAATTCCCGCAAAATCCGGGTGATTAAATACTGCTTTTCCGGTCTCTGACCCGCCTACATATGTCAGGTTGATTACACCATCAGGCACACCAGCCTCCTTAAACATTTTCATGATCACACTTGCAGCATAGATCTGTGAAGTCGCTGCTTTCCATACCACCGTATTACCCATCAAAGCAGGGGCACTTGGGAGATTACCTGCAATAGAAGTGAAATTAAATGGGGTAAGTGCAAAAATGAATCCTTCCAGAGGACGATATTCAAGCTTATTCCAGACACCTGGCGCCGATTCCGGTTGTTGCTGATATATCTCCTGCATATAGGCCACATTGAAGCGGAAAAAATCAATCAATTCGGCCGCTGCATCAATTTCAGCCTGATAAGCATTTTTCGATTGACACAGCATAGTGGCGGCATTTAATTCATCTCGGTAAGGCCCTGCAAGCAAATCCGCTGCCTTAAGGAAAATTGTTGCCCGGTGCTCCCATGACATGTTGGTCCATGCTTCCTTAGCACCCAAAGCCGCATTGATAGCTTGTTCAACATGACCTGAATCTCCTGCATAATAATGTCCAAGTGTATGCTTATGATCATGTGGTGGGGCAATCCTGACCTTTTTATCCGTGGTCACTTCGTCACTTCCGATATACATCGGTATATCGATTTCCTTACTTTTGAGTTCTTTCAATTTGGCCTGAAGTGAAATTCTTTCCGGCGATCCTGGTGCATAACTTTTTACCGTCTCATTTTCCGGAAAAGGAACGATGAAATTACCTTTGGGCATGTCTTAATATCGTTTTGATGTGTCAAAAAATTAATGGGTGGTAAAAGTAATCAATTGCAGTCTTAGCGCCATGTGATTGGCCATTATGGTATGGTTTAATAGTTTCAAGTATGGACCTTTCACTGGATCTTGTAATCACAAAGAGGTGGTCATATTTTTCAATTATAATAGAAATTATTATGATAATGCGGAATTTTTAGATTGTGAATGAAACCTTGAGCCTACTTCCCTTCATTAATCTCATAATTATCCTTGACCTGCTGCTTTTAATGGCTGGACTCATCCGTCCCTGGTGGGTGTTGTGGTTTATGTACAAACAAAACCGTCTGATGGTTTTGCAATATTATGGGCGACGTTGATCATATTATTAATTTTTCGATTAATTATGCTCTCCAATTTTTTTACAAGCAATGGTAATTAATTCCTCATTGACCGTTCTGGCGCAAAACAGATAATCATCGCCTCCATCTTTTATGCCGGATCGTTTTCTGATTGCATCCACAGCATGTGGGAAATTCCTGGTGGTTATGTTAGCCTTTCTATCTTTCCAATCTTTAAGGTTCTTCCAATCGAATGACTCGGATTTTTTAATATTGAAAACCCTACCGGGAAAATCCTTAATTAATTGCTCAGATGTATATAAATGCGTGTTTGGATGCAATTTGGATAGTGTAAACCTTTGGGCAATTAATTTAAAAGCGCCTAATTTCAGAACTGATGCATTCGGTTCATAGAGGTACTTTGCCGGTATATCATATTTTACTGAGGCCTTCTCCTCCTCACTCGCTACAAAATCAAATTTCACTATCTCTCTATTGGTAATATTCACGGCTTCAAACGTCGCTTGTCCTTCATGGTTTTCCATCCTAAAGAGTAATTCTTTGCAGTCGTTGTTTACCGAAACTGCAATAATTCGTGAAACAGCTCCTAGCTCTTTCTGAGCCAGATGGATGTCCAACAACGGGGATAATTTGAGTAATACTTTAGCCCCGGTTCTTAAAATTGAAGGTAGCAATTGAAGCACATCTGGTTGACAATCCTGGAACATGAAAACTCTTTGTCCATCCACTCTCCGAGAAGGATCGAGGTAAACCCAATCAAAAGAACCGTCATTATTCTCAATAAATTTTTCAGCAGTTAAATTGAAAAATGTGACATTACCAATTCCTAATTGTTCGAAATTATGCCTTGCGATACTGTATAGTTCCTCACCAGGTTCATTGTAAACCACCTGCTCAAATCTCCGGGCGAAATAGCAGGAATCTATTCCAGTCCCTCCGGTCAGATCAGCTAATGATTTTCCCTGGATAAGGTTCGCTTTGAATTCAGCTGTTTTTTCTGAAGATGACTGTTCCAAAAAGTCGGTATTAGGAAAAACGATCCCCTGTGTGTCGTACCACTGGGGAAGTTTTCTTTTGGCCTTCTTCCTCGATTGGATCTGTTGAGCAATAGCTTTCATTGGCAAGTCGGGCCAGCTTCCGGCTTGCAACATCAACCGGTGAGGATCATCTTCCTCATGCTCCCTGATGAAGGCTTGAACGCCAGATCTTGTGAGCCTGTTAAAATCCAATGAAATTATAATACACTACTATCTTACTGAATGGGCAAGATGATGCTTCATCATATATTCTGCAATCTGTACAGCATTGGTAGCTGCACCCTTCCTCAAGTTGTCTGCTACAATCCACATATTAAGGGTGTTTGGCTGCGTTTCATCTCTCCGTAGCCTCCCCACAAAAACATCATCTTTCTTGTGAGAATGAATGGGCATGGGATAAACATTATTTTGCGGATCATCCTGTACGACAACTCCATCCATGTTATCCAAAATATCCCGCACCTCTTCCAGCGTAAAGTCATTGGTAAATTCCACATTCACAGCCTCTGAATGACCACCGATGGTTGGTATTCTCACACAGGTTGCCGTAACCTGAACATTGTCATCTCCCAATATCTTTTTGGTCTCATTGACCATTTTTATTTCCTCCTTGGTATAACCATTCTCCTGGAACAGATCAATGTGTGGGAGCGCATTCATATCAATCCGGTGTGGGTAAACTTTTTTACCCTCCTTGCCTGCCCTTTCATTCATCATTTGCTCTACCGCTTCCTTACCGGTGCCAGAGACGGATTGATAAGTTGAGACTACTATCCGTTTGATACCAAATCTTCTATGAAGTGGCGCCAAGGCCAACACCATTTGAATAGTGGAGCAATTGGGGTTGGCAATGATCCTGTCATCAATCCTTATGATTCCTGCATTGATTTCCGGTACAATCAACTTATGGTGAGGGCTCATTCGCCAGGCCGATGAATTATCGATCACGATTGCGCCTGCTTCTTCAAACCTCGGCGCCCATTCCAAAGAGTTGGCTCCTCCAGCTGAAAATATTGCCAAGTCAGGCTTTTCGTTGATCGCATCCTCCATACCAATCACAGTGTAGTCCTTGTTTTGAAACTCAACTACTTTTCCCACAGATTTAGGAGATGCTACAAGAAGCAATTCGTCAAATTCAAGATTTCTTTCCTCGATTACCTCAAGGATTTCCTGGCCAACCAATCCGGTGGCGCCTACAACCGCTAATTTCATGTCAAATAGTTAATTATAACCCCGCTGATGAATTAAAGGAGAATTATTGAATCTCTCGTTTTACTACACAACAGGTTAATAAGTGCAAATATGAGAATCATTTTGGATTGACGCGAAGATTAATTTCTTATCTTGTTCCGTTATAAGAAAATAAATGACAAAATTAATATATTTGGTTTTATAGAAGCAATGAATAATGCGATTCGCTTTCTTGATTAACCCGAAAAATTCATAGTAGACAATAAAAAACAGGCATAAATTGCTTATATTGAGATAGTTAGACAACAAAATAAGCAATTAATTTATGCCTGAATATAAGGAAAAAGATACCGTATTTTATCGAGGAAAACAAGCTTTTAAATTTGATTTTTCAGCATCAGCGATTAGCTCAGACGGAGCGATATTGTTAAGTGAAAAAGTAGAGAGAAAGACTGGTCTATTAAAAAGCTTCGCCGCACTGATTCCTGACTATCGAAACCCCTTTTTTATCGAATACACTTATGAAGAAATGCTTCGCCAACGGGTGTTTTTAATGATGCAGGGCTATCAGGATTGCAATGACGAACAAAAACTCCGAGAGGATCCGGTGATCCGTAAAGTACTAGATAGCGGATTATGTTCCCAGCCTACTTTAAGTCGATTTGAAAACAAGGCCGATCGGAGTCTGATCTACCAGATGAGTCAATGGTTTGTAGACCGTTATGTAGAGGAGTTGAAAGAGAAGACTGGTCAAATCATCATTGATGTAGATGGTACCGATGACCCTACTCATGGATCCCAACAACTCAGTTTGTATAATGGCTATTATGGACAGACTATGTACCATGAGTTGTTCTTTAAGGACGGGAACACCGGTCAGGTCATTTTACCAGTACTACGTCCGGGCAATTGCCACTCCAACAAATGGTTTGTGGCCTTATTGAAAAGGATTGTCATTAAAATCAGAAAAAAACTGCCCTCAGTAAAGATCCTTATTCGAGCGGATAGTGGCTTTTCAGGAGCATCTTTTTATCGGATAGCTAAGCAGTTTGACCTTCAATTTTGTTTAGGTATTAGTAGTAATGAAGTTTTAAAGACTTTTACCAAACAGACTATCATTGAAGTAAAAAAGGAATATGCTTCAAAAATCATCAAACATCAAGAGTTTGTTGGCCCGTTTACTTACCAGGCCAAAAGCTGGGATCGTTCTGAAAAGCTGTACGCCAAAGTGGAGTCTACCGGAAAAGGAATGAATGTCCGTTACTTTGTGAGCAACTTTGAAGCGATGACCGCTCAACAGATTTACTTTGATTTTTATGTCAAGCGAGGTGATGCCAGTGAAAATCGAATAAAGGAACTCAAAAACATGACTTATTCCGACCGGCTTTCCTGTCATCGCTACTGGGCCAATTTCATGCGTTTAATCATCGCTACCCTCTGTTATGAAATGTTCCGGCAGATTAAATTATTAATTGCCAAAACAAAACACCACTTTGCTAAACGATGGCAAGTGGACAATATCCGGCTTTACCTGATGAAGGTTGGAGCGTGCCTGAAAGAAAGGAAAAGATCATTGACAATACAATTCTCAAGAGCCTTTAGATATCAATACCTGCTGGGCGATTTGCTTACGGTGAACTGACCGATCAGTTAAACAGTTTGATTTAATCAAAAAAATGTTCTTCCATAAGAACACAATAGAGCTTTGACTGAAAATTGAAAAATTCTAACAAAAAAACGCTCTAATGTCCTTTGAAATCCAGAAACCTGGTTGATCTTCAAATTAATACATACACTCCAATCAAAAATAGTTAGCAACCCATTATTAATCCCAAAATTGGTGGCCTATGAATAATGCGGGTTAATTTTCTCGTTGTTAGTTCGACCTGTCTTGGGCAGGTTGCCCGGTACTCATTTGATGGTTCTGCAGGTAATGAAGTAAGCTTACCGCCAGATGCACAGCCAATAAATGGGACTCTAAGCGATATTACAAGGGGGTCCGGCATAAATCCATCGTCCTCAGCAGGTGAGTTTAGCTCGAATAACTGGTCCACCGGGGTTATCGATTTGGATGATTATTATACACTTACCATTTCGGCCAATGGGGGATTTGAATTGACATTATCTTCACTGGTTTTTGACGAAAGAAGATCCGGTTCCGGAATCAGGGATATATCGGTGCGCTCCAGCCTGGATGTGTTTAGCCAGGATTTAGCAGCATTCAATGTACCTGATAATACCAGTGTTCGTACCCAAACGGTTAACTTTGGTGGGGCATTTGTCAATCTGTCCAGCTCAGTTGCGGTTGAGTTCAGGATTTATGGCAACAATGCTGAAAGTTCATCCGGTACCTGGTGGGTTGATAACATTCAATTGTTTGGAGTCATAGCGACTCCAGATACTGAACCCCCGGTATTAAGTACCATTGAGGTGCTCACTTCCACCAGCATTAGCGTTCAGTTTGATGAAGGAGTTGATCAATCAACCGCAGAAAATACTCTGAATTACTTGCTAAATGGAAATGTCAATCCATCTAACGCAACCAGGGAGGGCACCATTTCTCAAGTTACACTTACGTTCGCCAATGAATTTCAAGATGGATTCAGTAATACTCTTGAAGTGTCAAATGTTGAGGATTTGGCTGGAAATTCATTAACCAGTGCATCTCAGAATTTTGTATTCAATCTAATTTCTAATGCAACTTTTAAAGATATTGTCATCAATGAAATCATGGCTGACCCAACACCTTTGGTTGGGCTACCAGATGCAGAATATGTGGAACTTTTCAATAACAGTACGAAAAACATAGATTTGAAAAATTATACCCTTAACGGGGATTTAATTACTGCCGTGGAGTTCATCTTTTTTCCAAATGAGTATATAATTCTTACCGATGATTCCAATCTCGGTTCTTTCACAGGAAACGTGATCGAAATGCCCTCGATGGGGGCCTTGACCAATTCCGGCGAACAATTGATTCTGAGAGATGGTGACAATGCGCTCGATATTGATATTGTCACATATGACAATTCCTGGTATGGTGATAGTGATAAGGATGATGGCGGGTATTCTCTTGAGCGGATTGGTCCGGACACTGGTTGTGGGGTAAGTTTTAGTTGGGCAGCTTCAATAGATGAATCTGGTGGAACCCCCGCCACACTCAACTCTGTCGCAGGAATAGAAGTACAAACTCCAATGGTTGAAGTCGTAATGTTTCAAATTGTGAGTAGCAACTCCCTCCTAGTGGAATTCAATACGGCCCCAATTAATTCTGTCAGCTCCGATAATGTTGGTGTGGACGGACTTAATGTTGAAAGCGTACAAAGTAACTTAGGATCCACTTCCTTTATTATTGTCTTCTCTGAGGACTTTAACGAAGGAACTTTTTATGACTTGACCATTAGTGGCTTAACAAATTGTGATGGATCGGTTGTAGATGACCTGAACATTTCCTTCGGTGAAGGAGCAGTACCACGATTCAACGAAATCTTGATCACAGAGATAATGGCCAATCCAACCGAGGAGGGTACTCTACCGGAAGCGGAATACCTCGAGATTTTTAACCCAACGAACAAATCAATAAGCCTCGGTGGAATAGAGCTTTCAGATGCCAACTCATCAACAACATTACCCTCTTCATTATTAACACCCGGTCAGTATATCATACTTACACCTAATGCCAGTGTCGATGATTTAATTCAGTTTGGAGAGGTGTTGGGGGTATCTAACTGGCCATCACTAAATAACAGTGGAGATATTATCAGTATCTCTGTTAATAATGAAATTGTCTTCGCCATCAACTACGATGATTCATGGTACAAGGATTCAGAAAAGGTCTCCGGGGGTTGGTCGCTGGAAATGATCGACATGTCGAACCCATATGGAAGAGTAGAGAATTGGACCGCGTCTGAAGATGCCCGCCGAGGTACACCGGGTCTAATTAACTCAATTGTAACCGAAAACCCCGATAATTTTGGCCCGGTGCTAACCGATGTTTTTGTCGAAGCTAACCTGATTACCCTGCATTTTAATGAAAAACTTCATCCGAACATCAGCACTGCTCAAATATCGATTGAGTCCGAATTGAGTGTAAGCAATCCACTGCTAATCAGGCCACATGATGATATTGTTACCATCAAAGTAAATGAGGAAATCCAACCAAGAATCACCTACAATATTGAGATTAATAATATCATTGACTGTCTCGGCAACCTTCTGCAAGAAAATTTCTCTAATGCTACCTTCACCCTTCCTGAAGATGCTGATTCACTTGACCTGGTTATAAACGAGATCCTCTTTGATCCAAGGCCAAGAGGTGTCGATTTTGTTGAAATTTTCAACCGATCTGAAAAGCATATCAACCTTAAAAACTGGTCATTAGGTAATAAACAAGCCGTTAGTATGGTGAATCTAATGGTCATTACTGAAGATAACTTAATCCTCCCCCCTGGAGATTATCTTGTCTTTACTGAAGATGCAACCATCCTTAAAGCTGATTATCCCGGAGGTGATGAGTCGAAATCTGTCGTAGTGGATCTTCCGACCTATCCAAACGAGGAAGGCAGTGTTATATTGATTGATCCAATGGCCAATGTGATTGATGCCTTTGATTATAAAGAGGATTTCCATTTTTCCTTGCTGGATGATGTTGAAGGGGTTAGCCTGGAAAGAATCTCCATTGATGCTCCAACCCAAGATCCGGATAACTGGAAATCAGCCGCAAGTACAGTTGGTTTTGCTACTCCAGGGTTGAAAAATTCACATTCATTCAATATACCTGATCAGTCCAAAGCACTAACAGTTTCACCTCGTATTATTACTCCTGACAACAGCGGTGACGCCGACTTTGCTACCATCAATTTTGCATTCGAAAATGGAAACAACATTGCGACTGTCTCAATCTTCGATGCCGCTGGCAGACCGGTAAAGAAACTCCTGGAAAATGCAAGTCTGCCTGCGAAGGGATTTATCACTTGGGATGGGACCAATGATCGCTTGCAAAAAGTGAGAATTGGTTATTACATCATTCACTTCGAAGTATTTGATTCTACCGGTAAGATCAGGATAATGAAAGAGAGAATAGTTGTGGGAAGCCGGTTCTGAATTCTTAAATAATTCAATCATAAAAGAACATTTTACGGTCAAAATCTTTAAATTAGTATGACTCATTACAACTATGAAAGACATAATTAATAGTGTTGTTGAGGATTATAGGAGAAAAGGCAAAAGTATAGAGGTTATTCGCAAATATATCCAGACGAAGTATAGGATAAACATTGAGCGAAGCGCCCTGCTAAAGCGATTGGAATTTCTTAATATTCAAAATCCGGCGTAATTTTCCGGCTCTTTGGATCACGCAAATTTACCATTACCCCAATACTCTAAATCGCACCTCGCCCTGCACAATGGTCAGGAGAAAGATGAGATTTGGATTGCCTACAAGGGAGTAATTTACGACGTCACACCCTCACGTCACTGGAAAAATGGCATTCACTATGATCACTGGGCCGGGCAGGACCTTACAGATGAATTAGTTGACGCCCCGCACGCTGAAGAGGTCTTTAAAAGGTATCCCAAAATCGGCATACTAAAAGAGTAGCTGAACTCATTTCAATTTTTTGCAATAATTCAAAACCATACTAAATTTGCACTCCTCTTTTTAAGGGGTTTGGGATCTTAGCTCAGCTGGTTCAGAGCACTTGGTTTACACCCAAGGGGTCATAGGTTCGAATCCTATAGGTCCCACAAAACGAAAACGGCTGCCATGGGTAGCCTTTTTTTCGTTTTAAGGTCTTGCTGGATATAGAACCGGTGACAGTGCTGGGGTGTCCTTAGCTATAAGAATTTGTGGAACCTACCCCGGGGGGATTTATAACTATTGAAATTGTTGATCAGGTGGCTTGTAGGTCCAACTAACAATTCGCTCCAATGTGAGATTTTAATGGCCCATTAACACTCATCCATTAACCCGAAAAATTCATAGTAGACAATAAAAAACAGGCATAAATTGCTTATATTGAGATAGTTAGACAACAAAATAAGCAATTAATTTATGCCTGAATATAAGGAAAAAGATACCGTATTTTATCGAGGAAAACAAGCTTTTAAATTTGATTTTTCAGCATCAGTGATTAGCTCAGACGGAGCGATATTGTTAAGTGAAAAAGTAGAGAGAAAGACTGGTCTATTAAAAAGCTTCGCCGCACTGATTCCTGACTATCGAAACCCCTTTTTTATCGAATACACTTATGAAGAAATGCTTCGCCAACGGGTGTTTTTAATGATGCAGGGCTATCAGGATTGCAATGACGAACAAAAACTCCGAGAGGATCCGGTGATCCGTAAAGTACTAGATAGCGGATTATGTTCCCAGCCTACTTTAAGTCGATTTGAAAACAAGGCCGATCGGAGTCTGATCTACCAGATGAGTCAATGGTTTGTAGACCGTTATGTAGAGGAGTTGAAAGAGAAGACTGGTCAAATCATCATTGATGTAGATGGTACCGATGACCCTACTCATGGATCCCAACAACTCAGTTTGTATAATGGCTATTATGGACAGACTATGTACCATGAGTTGTTCTTTAAGGACGGGAACACCGGTCAGGTCATTTTACCAGTACTACGTCCGGGCAATTGTCACTCCAACAAATGGTTTGTGGCCTTATTGAAAAGGATTGTCATTAAAATCAGAAAAAAACTGCCCTCAGTAAAGATCCTTATTCGAGCGGATAGTGGCTTTTCAGGAGCATCTTTTTATCGGATAGCTAAGCAGTTTGACCTTCAATTTTGTTTAGGTATTAGTAGTAATGAAGTTTTAAAGACTTTTACCAAACAGACTATCATTGAAGTAAAAAAGGAATATGCTTCAAAAATCATCAAACATCAAGAGTTTGTTGGCCCGTTTACTTACCAGGCCAAAAGCTGGGATCGTTCTGAAAAGCTGTACGCCAAAGTGGAGTCTACCGGAAAAGGAATGAATGTCCGTTACTTTGTGAGCAACTTTGAAGCGATGACCGCTCAACAGATTTACTTTGATTTTTATGTCAAGCGAGGTGATGCCAGTGAAAATCGAATAAAGGAACTCAAAAACATGACTTATTCCGACCGGCTTTCCTGTCATCGCTACTGGGCCAATTTCATGCGTTTAATCATCGCTACCCTCTGTTATGAAATGTTCCGGCAGATTAAATTATTAATTGCCAAAACAAAACACCACTTTGCTAAACGATGGCAAGTGGACAATATCCGGCTTTACCTGATGAAGGTTGGGGCGTGCCTGAAAGAAAGGAAAAGATCATTGACAATACAATTCTCAAGAGCCTTTAGATATCAATACCTGCTGGGCGATTTGCTTACGGTGAACTGACCGATCAGTTAAACAGTTTGGTTTAATCAAAAAAATGTTCTTCCATAAGAACACAATAGAGCTTTGACTGAAAATTGAAAAATTCTAACAAAAAAACGCTCTAATGTCCTTTGAAATCCAGAAACCTGGTTGATCTTCAAATTAATACATACACTCCAATCAAAAATAGTTAGCAACCCATTATTAATCCCAAAATTGGTGGCCTATGAATAATGCGGGTTAAAAGAAGCAATAGCGTCTCTAACATTACCATGAACCATTAACAATTCTCTCGATTTTTCTTCATTAATATGTAGCTCTTGACTGATCATTTTGACAGCGCGTTTTATGAGTTTATTATTACTGATCTGCATATCAATCATTTTGTTACCCTTAATCCTACCCAATCTTATCATTATAGTAGTAGTTATCATATTGAGAACGAGTTTTTGAGCAGTGCCAGCCTTCATGCGGGTACTACCCGTAACGAATTCAGGGCCTACAATGGCTTCAATAGCCACATCCGCCACCTGGGTCATTTCAGAATTTGAATTACAAGTAATTCCACCGGTAAAGATGCCTTCGTTTCCTGCTGTTCTCAGTCCGCCAATTACGTAGGGTGTATTGCCCGATGCCGCAATGCCTACTACTGAATCCAGCGATGAGATCTTAAATTCTTTTAGGTCTTTCCACGCCTGTTCGAAATCATCCTCTGCAAATTCTACAGCGGACCTAAGGGCTTTGTCTCCGCCCGCAATTAAACCGATAACCATATTAGGGGGTACGCCATAAGTAGGTGGGCATTCCGAGGCATCCAACACGCCAAGTCGGCCACTGGTTCCCGCTCCTATATAAAACAACCTGCCTCCCTGTTGCATCCTTTCTACCAGACCAGTTACAAGCGCCTCAATTTGAGGTATGACCTTTGACACTGCAGTTGCTACTTTTTTGTCTTCTTGATTTATGTTCTTCAATAATTCTCCAGTGTTCATGTTTTCAAGATCGTCGAACAATGAAGATGATTCGGTTATACTCATTATTAATTAGTTATTCGATAAAATCTTTCACTAAAGGGCGCCACTATAAACCGAATACGGTTTTTAGAGGTGCCCTAAATGGTAATCCACCAGGCTATCTATCGGGTCAGTCACTATTTTATAAGTGTCGATGTTATGAGCATCACAGACCTTTGTTAAAATGTCACTAAAGTTATAGGCAATTGAACCCACAAAACCCACCCTGGCCTGATCAGTCAGGCACTTCAACAGGCATCTTTTGACTAATTCATCAAATTCATAGAATACCAAATGTTGAAGAAACTCGTGATCAATATTCTTCTTAATAAAGTGCGCAAATGCGGCAATATATCGATTAGGAAACTGTTTTGAATGGATCGCGTTTAAAACATCAGGCATTGAAATAGGATGTTGTTCCTCAAATTTCAGATTCAGTTCTAACGGCAACGTTTTCCTAAAATAAGCCCTTAGTAATGCGCTCCCTAATTTCATACCACTACCTTCATCACCAAGAAGATAGCCTAAACTAGGAATATTGTGTGTAATAGTACTCCCATCATAATAGCCGCAATTTGAGCCAGTGCCCAATATGCATGCAATCCCTGATTCCTGATGAAATAGCGCTCTGGCTGCAGCCAAAAGATCGTGGCTCACCCTAATCTCAATACCTGGAAACAGTTGATTGAGCTGATTTTGAACGATACCCCGATTTTTCTCATTACCACACCCGGTTCCATAAAAATAAATCGTATCGATTGCCACATCGCCTAGTTGGCTTTTTAATTTTCGTAATTCAGAATGGATTTGTTCAGCAGATTGATAATTAGGATTCAGACCAGGACCTTTTATTTCCTTCATTACATTGCTTTTCCCGGTTAAACGCCAGTTAGTTTTGGTAGATCCACTATCTGCCAATAGTATCATACACTCGTCTCTTTATGGTCACGCATTTTCTGAGAAAGAAACCAAGGCCAACTAAAGTCAAAAATCCATTAACGATTAGAATCGAAAAATCCGAATTCAAAGTTGAGCCCCTTACCGCATCCCTTCCTAAATCAGGATGAAGGCAATCGGGTCAAAAATACAAATGTATGGAACAAAGCGAATCGTCAGCTTTAAAGAAGCTATTGTTTTCGTAGATACTTCGGTTGCTCTTGTTACTTTATATTCAAAGAGCATCAATACCCAGCAGCCTGACCATCCTTCCTTGACTCTGAAGCACCATAGTAGACATTATTTTTACTGTCAAACATGATGGCCTGATAACCGCCAAAAGCACCCAC
Source organism: Cyclobacteriaceae bacterium (assembly GCA_963664285.2). Lineage (GTDB taxonomy): Bacteria > Bacteroidota > Bacteroidia > Cytophagales > Cyclobacteriaceae > JAJCYL01. The sequence continues at coordinate 292,385 of CAXXNX010000040.1, read as the reverse complement.
GGAGAATTCCACACGATGACCTTTTTCCTCTAACTGACGAATGGTTTCATAATCGAAGCCACTCTCAAGTAAAAGGATACCCCCACTAGTCATAGTTGAACCAGTGGGTTGCGAAGAACTCACATGCCGCATGCGTGGTGCATCCCCTGCTTCCTGCAAGTTCATATCAAAGTCTATAATATTGACCACCATCTGGGCATGCCCCTGGGGTTGAACTGCACCACCCATTAGCCCAAAGCTGATATAGGGCTTGCCATCCTTTGTAATAAATGCAGGTATAATGGTATGGAATGGTCGCTTGTTTGGTTCCAGGGCATTGAAGTGACCCGGATCCTGAACATTAAACATTTGTCCTCTGTTTTGGAGCACAAAGCCCAAACCATCCGGCACCATTCCGGAAGCAAATTCAGCATAAATGCTTTGGATCAAGGACACCATATTCCCGTCTTTATCGGCAACAGTAAGATAAGTAGTGTTACCCTCTTTCTATTTCGAGATCACCCGCCGGATAGGTATCTGCTGCTTCATTAAGGTCGATCAATTGCCTCCTCTCATTGGCATACGTTTTGGATATCAATTGCTCCACTGGAATTTTATTGAACGCGGGATCAGCGTAAAACTTCGCCCGATCTTCATAGGCCAGCTTCTTGGCCTCTGTCAATACGTGAAGATATTCAGGACTGCCAAACCCCATACTACGTAAATCGTATCCTTCGATAATATTGAGCCCCCAAATGGTCAGGGAATTGCTGCGCTTCAGATGCTTCTTTTGAGCTTCAGGACGCACTGTGCATAACAAATTACACTAAAGTTGTAAACCACAGCGCACGTCTATTGTCTGTACTTTTTGGCATTGCCCCAAAAAGTACCAATGCCAAAGGCCCAAAGGACTCCTTCGGAGCATGCCTATGGCAAAAACTCTAGGAAAAAGCAAATGCTCCGCTGCTTTTTCCAGGCCTCCAGGCCTCCGCCACCCTTTGAAGCTACTGTCTTACCATAACATGAATTCTGATTTTTAATAAGATTTGTTGTCGACTTCAAAAATTATGCAATTTGTTATACACACGTGAGGCCATCTCGGATTTATTGAAAAATTATTCGTTTAACTTTATGCAGAAAGGAAAAAATTAAGATTCCACGACATCGATTTTCAAAGCCCTCAAGTGGATGCGAAAAAAAGGATATGTTCCAAAAGGAATGGGTAAAAAGGTTTTGCCAATATCCTTAGAGATGACGGGGTCAGTTATGGAGAAAAAATTAAGATTCCACGACATCGATTTTCAAAGCCCTCAAGTGGATGCGAAAAAAAGGATATGTTCCAAAAGGAATGGGTAAAAAGGTTTTGCCAATATCCTTAGAGATGACGGGGTCAGTTATGGAGATTATTTAGAACTCCGGGAATTGTCTGAGGCAAAGGTTATCCTGGGCCAAATATTCACCAAATCGCAAAATGAAGAATTAGTGCTATATGGGCACATCCAAAATCTGCCCAAGACCTAACAACCTCTGCCGCAGCCTCTCATAATCCACCTCCTGAACACCAAGGCCCTCCTCAATCGACATATGAGCCGCAACACCCGCCGATTCACCCAAAATCATCCAAACAGGTTCCATCCTCAGCGAGGTCATCACAATGTGACTTGCAGAACAGCATACAGGCACAAAAAGATTAGAACATTCCTTTTCAAATGGAGTAATCGATCGATAAGGGATCTTATACATTCCTGCACCGGGAGCCTCGAACAGTTCACCTTCGTCACCCGTATTGCGCAAGCCATCTCCGATGTATACTATCGACAGTTCACCGCCGCTTAACGCAATTTTACCGTTGTATGTTACAGTCGCGAATGGAAAATCATCCAGACCATAAAAGGCCAAACCGACCGAATCTTCCGGATTCAGTTTTCGTTCCATATCGTCCTGCGTCACCACATAAGATGAAACCATACGCCTCGCCTCACGCACATACAAGTGATGCGGCCAACCTTCAGTCTCTTCGAAATCGCCTACGCTGAGGCCTGCTTTTTGTGCAATTGTTTTCATACCGGGAGGCACGGAAAGATCGGTTCTCAGAAATTCGGTCAGGTTGCGAATGTAGTCCTGGTGAAACTGCCATATTCTCGCCTTCGTTTCCCAATTTCCATCGGGATAGTCCATATTGCTGCCAAAAACAGTGTGGGTCAAAAAGCACCTCTTAGCATTATTGTTAAAAGGCCCATAATCACCCGAATCACCCCATGTACTGTAATTGTTCAACACATACTTTATACAGCGATCCTTGGTCATATTCACTCCATTCTGAAATCCACGACGAAACATCTCGAACATTTTCGGATCATAGTTACCAGTTGGAGTGATTGGATGACGATCTTCTTCAAATTTCTACTCATAGCGAAAGCAATAGCCCATGGTCAACTTATCAGCAGAACCAAGTTGGCCAAGTTCTATGTCTTGTAAAAGTGGAAGAAGTCCACTAGAAGAATCACCAGGTTTGACATACGGATCAATGTCATATTCGAGAAGAATAGGCCTCACTCCAGCCAAAGATTTGCCATATTGTTCAGTAGATTCGCGACCGTATGTATAAGAAACTCCTGCAATTGCCATAAGATCGCCTTCGTACGAACAATCGATGAACATCTTGGCATTGATCGTAATCACATTCGATTTGAGCGGTTTGGCGATTGGAATTCCTGTCTTGCCGGGTGGCGCGTAGTCCAGGTCAATCGAATTAATTCTGTTTCCATTTTTCTGCACTCTCGAAAGGCGATGCTCGAAGATGACTTTGACTTCGTATTTTTTCACGATTTCTTGGAAGCGATCGCGGTAGTCTTTGTTGCCAAATCTTTCTTCCGAATGATCGGATATACCGTCTCCCGGGCGGCCTAAAAGTTTTCTACTCGAACCACCTACGGCAGTAGGACGTCCCCAATCGATTTCGTCTATTCCGCCACCGCACAGACCGCCTGGCCACCGGCTGTGTTCTACAACAATAACCGATCGGCCTTCGCGGGCAGCGGTGACCGCGGCCATTATTCCGCTTGCATTTCCGCTATAAACGCAAATGTCGGCAGTGAGAATTGGTTTAGATTCGTCTTTATTTTGACAATTGATAGCAGTTGTTCCCATGAGGCTTCCACCTGCTGTTAGAGCTAGAAATTCTCTTCTGTTTAGTGACATGTGGTTTTAGTATTGATTTTAAAACCCGTCCATCATTCGAAAGGATAGTCTACGGGTTGAATTTGATTCTTGATTCTTGAACTTGAACTTATAGAAGGCCCTACCTCCCCTTCCAAACCGGCTTCCTTTTCTCCACAAATGCTAAGGGTCCTTCTCGTGCATCTTCGGACTGGAAAACTTTGGCATTGCCTTGATCCGTCAACCTTATCAACTCTCCTTCTGCTCTGTCATAAGCCAGCCTTCCTACCTTCAGACTTTCGACTACAGCAAGAGGAGCGTTGACAGCAATGGTTTCCGCAAGAGCAAAGGCTTCGTCCATGAGTTTTTCATGAGGAACCAACCTGTTGATCATTCCATATTGCAAAGCCTGTTCCGCCGAAAATCTGCCACCTGTAGCCATTATTTCTAAGGCTATAGCTCTTGGTAGCACTCTTGGCAAACGGTACATGCCTCCAGCAGCTGCGATTATTCCACGAGTCACTTCAGGCAAACCAAAAACCGCCCGCTCCGAAGCCACGATCATATCGCACGTCAGAGCGAATTCCAAACCACCTGCCAAAGCAAATCCCCCTACCGCTGCAATCCACGGTTTATCTTTTTTCTGATAAACAAATCCGCCGAATCCCCCATCGGGAGTGCCTAATTCCGACCCTCGGCCCTGACTGATCAATTTCAAATCCGCTCCTGCCGAAAATGCTATTTCGCCTGCGCCGGTTAGTACAACAACCCTAATATCATTATCAGCTTCGATTTGTTTAACATAACTATCCATGAGCTTCGCCACTTCGTCATTAATGGCATTCCTGGCTTCGGGGCGATTAAGAGTGACTAAGGCAATGTGATCCGTTCTCTTCTCGAATAAGACTGCTTTTTTATCTGACATGAAAATTAAATTAATAAGGGTCGTCACATCGACACTCCCCGTTTCCACGGAATAAAATCATCCTGTCCCAATTGCACGGCCTTCGGAATCGCCTCCCCGCTCGCTACCTTTATGACGTATTCAAATAGTTCTTCACCCTTGCTTTCGATGGTATCTTCGCCGATAATAATGGTGCCCGTATCCACGTCGATTATATCTGAAAGTCTTTTTGCCATTTGGGAGTTAGTAGCCATTTTAATGGTAGGCGCCACCGCATTACCTGTAGGTGTGCCCAAGCCGGTCGTAAATACGATGACATTAGCGCCTGAACCGGCAAGAGCGGTCGTTGATTCTACATCACCTCCGGGTGTGCAAAGCAAATTCAATCCCGGATTTGTAGCCGTTTCTGAATAGTCAAGTACTCCTGTTACCGGTGAAGTGCCGCCTTTTTTTGCGGCTCCAGCTGACTTCATAGCCCCTGTGATCAGCCCGTCTCTGATGTTTCCCGGGGACGAATTGTACAAAAAGGAATTACCGGATTTTATGACCCAGTTTCTATAACCCGACATGAGTTCGGTGAATCGTTCAGCGGTCTCCTTAGTCGCGCAACGATTGATCAATTCTTGTTCGACTCCGTGAAGCTCCGGAAATTCGGCTAGTATGGGGCGTACCACCCAGGGCTACTAGAATATCAGAGGGTAACCCCCACACATCATAGCCGCGGTAATTGATGCTCACTGGCTCCACCCAGTCAGAGGTGTGGTTCTTCATATCTTCATAAGTGATGAAACCACCATTCTCTTTCATGTATTATCTATTACTCTGGCAATATCTCCTTCATAGAAAGCCTTTCTCCCACCCTTGGCAATTTTTTCATAAGTACCAGCTAGATTCGGATTTTTGAACACTTCACCTTTTTTGGGTGTAGATTTTCCGTTTGGCATGTATGTTTCTTTGAATCCCGGCAAATCCTGGCGCGTTTGCCACTCATTGTTCATTTGCCAGGCAATTACTTCTGAAACTGGAAATCCTGTCCTACCATAATCAATTGAAGGCTGAAGAAGATCCTGCATCGGAAGCTTACCGAATTTTTCATGCATAGCGAACCAACCATCTACACAGCCTGGAACTGATACAGCCAATGGCCTTGGAAAGGAATGTATTTCATATCCTGACTGGCAAAATACTCCCGGGTCAACTTGGCCGGTGATCTGCCACTCCCGTTGAAACCGTAAAGTTTTTTTGTTTTAGCATCCCAGATAATGGCAAAGATGTCACCTCCAATCCCGCAAGCGTGTGGTTCTACCAATCCCAGCATGGCATTGGCGGCAATAGCCGCGTCAATTGCTGTTCCCCCTTTTTTTAGGATGTCTAATGCCACTTGGGTTGCCAAGGGCTGGCTTGTCGCTGCCATGCCATTTTGAGCGATAATTTCTGATCGGGTGGTAAATGTTTGACCGGAAACGCGATCCTGGGCTTTCGACATAACTATTATAAACAGGCTAAAAAAAGGATAAAGCAAACATCTCATCTTTCACGACTTTTTAGTTAGAGACAAATTAGTAATAGTTAAGCGAAAAGATATCCAATACTACGCGAACGGGTTTTGTAACTTGTGATTAAGAAAACTTTCCGGTTTTCAATATCAACTTAATTGTAATATTAAGACCGGGATATTGTATCTTGAATGACGAGTATCAGTGTAACAACAGATTCTTATCAAACTTGAAATCCAGTACAGTGAAGTTTCTAGGCCACCACAAAACTGATCTCCTTGAACTAATGACCACTTATGGATTGGATCAGAAAGAATTTTCCTATATAAAAAGAAAAGGAAGGATTTTCATACAAAGTACAAACCCTGAAATCCAGTTTGGTTATCTGCGCAAGAAAATCACCCATTTAAATCCATTCACCAAACAGTGGGAATATGGAAGTTTCTATAAACTACAAATTAATGCCAACCATGAGATTGAGGTAAATGATTGGTCGCAGGTGAAAAATCATTTTGAACAATGGTTATCGTCTTCACTAAAGGGGCACCTCTAAAAACACTAACCAATCAGTTGTCCATTTATTGTAGTCCTTTATCTTTGCCGACTTTGAAAGGAAGTTGGGTTTAGGATTAACATTACAAAATTGAATCACGTGAAATCAGGATTACATCAGTAATCTCAGTTTTGTATTATACCTCAATACTGCCCCTACTCATGATTTAATCTATCAATTGGGAAAATGATTAAGAAAAAATTTAAGTTTCCATACAAGCCTGATCGTAAATACAGTAAATCTGCCGCATATTTTAGCATGGAGTTCGCTATTCATCAACCATTCAAGATTTATTCCGGCGGTCTCGGATTTTTGGCAGGCTCTCATATGCGCAGTGCATACGAATTAAAACAAAATCTCTTCGGCATTGGCATTCTATGGAAATACGGCTATTATGACCAGGTAAGAAAGGGTGATAAGACCATGTTCACCTTGTTTCAGGAGAAACTCTACAGTTTTCTCGAAGATATTGGAGTTGAATTCACTCTCCAGGTGAATGAGCATCCCGTTAAAGTAAAAGCCCTCTATTTGAAACCGGAAGTCTTTGGTACAGTTCCAATGTTTTTCCTCACCACGGATCTTACGGAAAATGATTATTTGTCTCAGACCATCAGCCATAAGCTTTATGATTCTAATGAACTGACAAGAGTAGCCCAATATGTTCTGCTTGGATTAGGCGGCTCACGGCTGATTGATGAGCTGGGACTTAATATCGACATCTATCATTTCAATGAAGCTCATGCGATGTCAGCTGCTTTCTATCTATTTGATAAGTATCAGGATTCAAATGAAGTTTCGAAGAGGATAGTCTTTACTACTCACACCCCGGAAAAAGCGGGGAATGAAGAGCATGATTTCAGTTTACTTGAAACGATGGGTTTCTTCAATGGATTAGATACGGAAAAAGTTCGCGAAATCACCGGGTTCGAAGGAGAAAGATTCAGTCATACTGTAGCAACACTGAGAATAGCCAAGGCTTCTAACGGTGTATCGAAAAAACATGCAGAAGTAGCGAATGAGATGTGGTCTTCTTATGATGGTATTCCTGAAATAATTCCGATCACCAATGCACAGAACCAAAATTACTGGGCAGACAAAGAACTCTATCGAGCTATTGACCTGGAAAATGACCAACACTTGGTTGAAAGAAAGAAAGAGTTGAAGAATGAATTTTTTGACGTTGTAGCCGATCAAACCGGTAAAGTCTTCGATCCGGACATACTGACCATAGTATGGGCCAGGAGATTTGCCGGATACAAGCGTGCAGATCTTATCACGCTACACTTTGAACGATTTAAAGAACTTATGGCCAACAAGGACATGCCGGTGCAAATAATCTGGGCAGGTAAACCTTACCCCCAGGATTACGGGGCCATCAGTACTTTTGACAACCTCGTAAACATGAATAAAGGATTTATGAATAGTGCAAGCCTGGTGGGATATGAGCTTACACTTTCCAAGCATTGCAAGCAGGGATCCGATATCTGGCTCAATACTCCACGCATTCCGCGTGAAGCTTCCGGAACCAGTGGCATGACTGCCGCAATGAATGGATCCGTTAACTTTTCGACCAATGACGGTTGGATACTGGAGTTTGCCAAACATCAGCACAATAGCTTTATTATTCCTGAAGTGGATCTCAGTGTACCGGTCAGCGAACAGGACAAATTAGATGCTTTCCATTTGCTAGATATTCTGGAGAATGAGATTTTCCCAACTTACTATCATAAACCGGGTGAGTGGAATAACGTAGTCAAAAACAGTATGACCGAGGTCATTCCATACTTTGATTCAGCAAGAATGGCGGATGAATATTACCAAAAGCTGTACCTCGCCAAAGCCGGTAAAATTGAGGCCAAAGCAATATAGAAATTTCCCTTATGACTAAAAGAAAGTACGTTGTTTTCGGTATGGGAAATGCAATGGTCGACGTTGTTTTTGAAGCAAGCGACGAATTCATTAAAAAACATGACATCAAAAAAGGGTTGATGACCCTCGTTGACGAGGACCGGCAAAACGAACTTATCCAAGCTCTTGATCTAGATCAAAATAAAATGCAATGTGGCGGGTCTGCCGCCAATACCATTATCGCCACAAATCAATTTGGTGGCAATTGCTACTATGCTTGCAAAGTAGCTAACGATGATTTTGGGCATTTCTACCTCGAAGATTTAAGGAGTACAGGAGTGGATACACTGTACACGGAATCTACGGTGCCTGAAGGAGTAACGGGAAAATGTTTAGTAATGGTAACCAGGGATGCATCACGCACCATGCAGACATTCCTTGGTATTACGACAGAGTTTTCTAAGAAAGAAGTGGATACAACCGCTCTGAAAGAATCCGACTATCTCTACATTGAGGGATACCTCATCACCTCCTCTGAAGGTAAAGAAGCTATGAAATTTGCCAAGAAAGTAGCTGAAAGTCATGGCGTTAAAACCTCTCTAATACTCTCGGATCCAAGTATTGTTGAGTATTTCAAGGATGGGTTTAAAGAAGTAATAGGTGAAGGAGTCGATTTGCTCTTCTGCAATGAGGAAGAAGCCCTGAGTTATACTGGCTCCGAAGATATCATGGAGGCCCGGGAAGCCTTGAAATCAATAGCGAAAACCTTCGCCATTACGCAAGGGAAAAATGGCGCAATAATTTTTGATGGTGACACTTTCATTGACATAGAGCCTTATCCTGTCAGCGCTCTTGATACAGTAGGAGCCGGTGATATGTTTGCAGGAGCTTTTTTATACGGCATTACTCACCACTACAGTCTGGCAGAAGCTGGGAAATTGGCGAGTCTGGCGTCATCGAAAGTGGTAACTCAATTTGGTCCGCGACTGCAATTGCATCAGGCAAAGGATCTTCTCAATCAACTATACGATTAGCCTTTTTTATTTTATGTAGTTCGACTTAAAGCCGTCGACTTCGTCTTTCTTGCCAAGGACAATAACGATATCATCAGAGCCGATGAGTGTATCGGGTCCCGGACTGAATTTAAAACTCTCGTGTTGATCCTTAAAGCCTACAACAGTAACGCCGGTTTTATTCCTAACATCAAACTGGCTTATCGTCTTGTCCTGACAGTCGTTTTTGAACTGATCATAGGAGAATTCTTCTAACCTTAATTCTGTATTTCCCATCCCCGTGAACAGCTCAAGAAATTCATTCACATAGGGCTTAGTAATGAGATGAGCCATATGAATTCCACCCAAGGCATCAGGCATAACCACTTTATTGGCACCTGCTCTTTGTAATTTAATCATCGATTGCTCTTCAGACGCCCGGGAGATAATAAAAATAGCCTTGTTTAGTCCTCTGGCCGTAAGGGTTATGAAAACATTCTCCGCGTCGCTAGGTAGAGTTGTGATAATTGCTTTGGCCTTTTCTACTCCTGCCAGGTTTAATATTTCGTCATGTGTGGCATCACCTTCCACCGTCTTCTTTGAATGCCTTTCCGGCATTTCATCTATCCGCTCCTTATCAAATTCAATAATCACAAAAGACTGATTACTGTTCTCCAACTCATCACAAGCTTTACTCCCGTTTCTGCCGTAGCCAACAACAATGGTATGATTTTTCACTTTTTTTACTTCTTTTCCCCAAATGAACTGTTTGAATATATGCTGAAGCTCACCTTCGAAAAAATAACTAGTAATTATTGACACAACATAACCAAATACCCCCAGATTAAAAATGATATAGATACTGGTAAATAGCCTTCCATCTGCAGACAAAGGACGGACTTCGTTAAATCCCACGGTTGAAAAGGTGATTACGGTCATATAAAATGCATCCACTAAATTGAAACGCTCAATTTGCATAAAGCCTATCAAACCGACGAGAAAGCTTATCAAAAGCAGTATCACAGCAATTACCAACCTCTTGAGACTTTTATTCCTCATATAAAGCCAAATATATATTCTCTCTCAGCAATAAATATAGGTTTTAGACAGCAAAGCCAATCTGCCGGATGAGGATTGTTATGATTGATTATTTTAAATCAGTAGTGTCCGGTAAAAGATTATAAAAAGTAGCAGGTAGGGAATTTCCTACCTGCAAATGCATTAGTTTTTCGAGTGAGTAAAAACGAAAAACAACGCATGAATAAAAGTACAAACTTTACCGGACAGCCGATCCTGGCACAACTTCTTTCACTGATTGATAAAAGCTCAGTTTCTCGTATAGCTAAAAAGCGCCAATCAGATCGATATAGCAAATATTTTAAGACATGGGATCATTTGGTGACCATGCTGTACAGTACATTATGCGGGGCAACAGCACTCAGAGAGCTTACAACAGGCCTTTTGGCTGGCGAGGGAAAGCTCCGGCACCTGGGATTGATGCGTAGCTGTCGTCGATCAACCCTTTCTGATAGTAATAAAAGAAGAAGCAGTGAAGTGTTTCGGGAGGTTTATATGGATCTTTATCGAAAGTGGCACCATGTTTTATCGGACAGCCGGATAGAATTGGAACTGTTCAAACAACTCTACATAGTTGACTCAACGGTATTTTCTTTGTTCAAAGACATTCTCAAGGTGGCTGGTAGGCGCAAGGATGGCCGAAGTAAAGGAGGCATCAAGGCCCACACCTTGGTGCATGCCGTTGAATTAATGCCCTGTTTGGTCAGATTTACAGCCGCTACAACACACGATCACACTTTCTTACAGCATATAAACTTGCCAGAAGGCTCTTACATCGTGATGGACAAAGGGTATGTTGATTATCACCAATACCAGCTTTGGAGCAATACAGGTGTCTATTACATCACCCGAATGAGGGATAATGCCCTATACCAATCCATAGAAGAGTTTGACATTCCAGACCATGTCGATGAAGGGGTCATTAAGGATGAAAAAGTAATTGTCCAATATCTGGTAGAAGGCAAAAAGTATGACCACTTACAGCGAAGGGTTGCCTACTGGGATGATAAAAACCAGCGGTTGTTCATTTTTATTACTAACGATATGCAAACCGATGCAGGGCTGAGATCAACTAATAAGTGCAATTGAAGGATGAAAAAGCTTTTAAGGGCTTTTTCATCCTTCAAAAGCCTGAGCAGTGCAATCTTTGGATTGCAAAATGTCAAAAAACTACACACATCTCAGTATTGATCAAAGGTATCAAATTGAAGCATTATTGAAAACAGGAGCTACTCAAAAGGAGATTGCCTGTATCGTTCATTTTCACCCGTCTACGATCTCACGTGAGCTTAAGCGAAATGTGGGTTCAAGAGGTAGGGGAGCTGGTGTCTATCGAACAGCAAATGCACAAAGGAGGACCAATCTTCGTCATCAAGAAAAGCCAAAAAGAGTGATTTTCACCAAACCCATGAAAGACTGGATAGTTAACCGGCTCCAAGAAGATAGATGGAGTCCTGAATTGATCAGCCATCAGGGAAAGAAAACGAGAGAATGTCCACTTAGCCATGAATGGATTTACCAATGGATATGGGAATGTAAGCACACCAACCGCCAGGAGAACCAAGAATACAAACAACTATACACATATCTAAAACATGGCAAACGAAGGCGCAAACGAGGAAACAGAAAAGATCGTAGAGGTATTATCCCGAATAGGGTATCAATTGAACAGCGACCCCAGATCATTAACAAAAGGGAACGATTGGGAGATATAGAAGTCGATTTAATGATGGGTAAAAACCACAAAGGCTCTTTGTTGGTGATGACAGACCGAGCAAGTCTTTTTACCAGAATCAGAAAGATGCACAGTAAAAATGCCGATCAAATGGCCGAAGCTATTGTGGAGGAACTCTCTCAGGATAAACACAAACTGGAAACACTCACTTTTGATAATGATATGGCATTTTCTAAACATGAGTTGATTGCTCAATCCCTTGATGTGGATGCCTATTTCACTCGTCCCTATACTAGTCAGGATAAAGGGACAGTTGAAAATAGGATTGGGGTAATCAGAAGGTTTTATCCTAAGAAAACAGATATTAGATTTGTTACAGAGGAGCAAATCAAAGTTGTTGAAAACAAAATCAATGAACGCCCTGTTAGAAAATTTAATTACCTAAACGCAAAGCAAGATGCTACAAAGGAAAATTGCACTTATTACTTGAACTTACAAGGCTCTATTGCATTGATTTATAAATATCGCTGGCAAATTGAACTCCTGTTTAAAAAACTAAAACAGAACTTTCCAGTCAAATATTTCTTAGGAGATAATGTCAACGCCATTGAGATACAATTATGGACTTCTATGATTGCCATGCTATTGTTAGAGGTAGTCAAAAGGCAATTGAAAAGAAAATGGGCCTATTCAAACATGGTGGCACTTGTCCGCTTCCATCTGATGGCATACATCTCATTGTTTGATTTCCTTAATGATCCTGAAAAAACTCTGATTAAAAACCAGTAGTGTCCGGTAAAAATAAGAAAGCCATTCAAATTGCTACGATTTGATAAATAGGGGCAATAAATAGGCATTATCACAAAAGCAGGCCCATGTTGATTTATTTAAGTTGAGAACAATGAAGGTTGGCGTTGTTGATTGTTTTTGATTAAGGTTTTATCTGGGTCATTAAGGAAATCAAACAATGAGATGTATGCCATCAGATGGAAGCGGACAAGTGCCACCATGTTTGAATAGGCCCATTTTCTTTTCAATTGCCTTTTGACTACCTCTAACAATAGCATGGCAATCATAGAAGTCCATAATTGTATCTCAATGGCGTTGACATTATCTCCTAAGAAATATTTGACTGGAAAGTTCTGTTTTAGTTTTTTAAACAGGAGTTCAATTTGCCAGCGATATTTATAAATCAATGCAATAGAGCCTGTATCGGTTTGCATATCGTTAGTAATAAAAATGAACAACCGCTGGTTTTTATCATCCCAGTAGGCAACCCTTCGCTGTAAGTGGTCATACTTTTTGCCTTCTACCAGATATTGGACAATTACTTTTTCATCCTTAATGACCCCTTCATCGACATGGTCTGGAATGTCAAACTCTTCTATGGATTGGTATAGGGCATTATCCCTCATTCGGGTGATGTAATAGACACCTGTATTGCTCCAAAGCTGGTATTGGTGATAATCAACATACCCTTTGTCCATCACGATGTAAGAGCCTTCTGGCAAGTTTATATGCTGTAAGAAAGTGTGATCGTGTGTTGTAGCGGCTGTAAATCTGACCAAACAGGGCATCAACTCAATGGCATGCACCAGGGTGTGGGCTTTGATCCCTCCCTTGCTACGGCCATCCCTTCGGGGCCTACCGGCCACCTTCAAAATGTCTTTGAACAAAGAGAAAACAGTTGAATCCACTATGTAAAGCTGCTTGAACAGTTCTAATTCTATCCGGCTGTCCGATAAAACATGATGCCACTTTCGATAAAGGTCCATATAAATCTCCCTGAACACTTCACTGCTCCTTCTTTTGTTACTATCAGAAAGGGTTGATCGACGACAACTCCGTATTAAACCCAGGGTGCCGAAGTTTCCCCTCACTGGCCAAAAAGACCTGTTGTAAGCTCTCGAAGTGCTGTGGCCCCACATAATGTGCTGTACAGCATGGTCACCAAATGATCCCATGTCTTAAAATATTTGCTATATCGATCTGATTGGCGCTTTTTAGCTATACGAGAAACTGAGCTTTTATCAATCAGTGAAAGAAGTTGTGCCAGGATCGGCTGTCCGGTAAAGTTTGTACTTTTATTCATGCGTTGTTTTTCTTGGTCGGACTTGAAAAACTAAGGCATTGGCAGGTAGGTTTCCCTACCTGCCCCTTTTTTTAAACTCTTTACCGGACACTACTGATTAAAAACAATCAAAAGCTACTGCCATCTTTATTCCCAACTTAAATGGGGGCCTGCTTTTCGATAGTACATTGATTTGGCCGATTATTTGACTAATAGCCACTTCTCAATATGCTTCCTTATTTTTACCGGACACTACTGATTTTAAATCAAACCTTTTCAGGTTATCTTAGCTCAACCGAATAAAGGAATGTTTAAAAAACTACCCGCTTTTACCCGTAACTTTTATTTCCTTTCGACCGCTGTATTTCTTATATGGATGCTCTTCATCGACTCCAACGATTTAATTTCTCAGTATAAATTGAGCAACAAGCTCTCCACCCTGGAAGAGCAGAAATCTTATTACCTGGAAAAAATCGAAGAGATAAAGAAAGATCGTGAAGAGCTATTAAGCGACGACAAATTGCTTGAGAAATTTGCCCGTGAAAAGTATTTCATGAAAAAAGAAACGGAAGACCTCTTCATTATCGTTGAAGAAGAATAAATAAGGGTGATTACCGTTCAATTTGTTTAATAGTCATGAGAAAATTATCATTGGTAGTTGCTGTAATATTATTGAGCGTTTGCGTTTCTCACGCACAGCGAGAGGTTGGTGAGAATAGCAGTTTTTTAGATCGGATTTACACTGGCGGAGGATTAACACTCTCTATTGGCAAAGACGTCACAGTAGTAGGTGCATCCCCGGTTTTGGGCTATATGATCACAGACAAGTGGTCCGCTGGGGTTGGGGTCACATACCTCTATAGAAAATTCCGTGATATTAAATCAAATATTTATGGGGGAAAGGTATTTACTCAATATGTTATTTTTAATCCAGTTTTCGCCTATGCTGAATATGAAGCCTTGAGTTATGATTTTACACTCTTTGACGGGGTAAACAATAGGGAATTAATACCGGCCTTCAATGTTGGGGGTGGAATCATTCAGCCTCTGGGAAGAGTTGCCGCCTTTCAATTTATAGTCCTTTACGATCTTCTCTATGATAATCTAAAATCACCCCAACCTAGGGCCTTGAGCGTAAGGGGTGGTGTCTCTATCGGTTTTTAGTCCTTCAACCAACTCTCCACTAAAATTTCATTGTGCAGAGTTTTATGCACCGGACATATATCCGCAATCTCTAACATTCTTTTCCTCTGATCTTCATTCAAGTCTCCTTCAATCTCTATCACCCGTTCAATCTTATCTATTTTAGCTCCTTTCTGATCACTATTCTCGCAATCCTCCTTATGAACCTTGTTGTGTGAGAGATGAACCCGCACTTCATCCAGGGGCAATCCTTTATGATCAGCATACATCCTCTCAGTGTCATAGAAGTACAGGCCCCTAAGGCCGTCAGCAAATAATCATAAGGATTGGGACCCAAATCCTGCCCCCCTACTGACTCAGGTTCATCGGCCAACAGATGATGGTTTCCGGTTGCTATTTCCGTTAAGAAACCCTCTTTTCCAAGTCCTCACTGAAACCTGGTTTTGTGTCATCAGCTCTTTTTGCTGCACTTTGGAGACATATCTCTTTGCCCAGGATGAAATCACTTCCCCGACATATATCGAGTCTTCATCCTTGCTTACCAGATGATCTGCACCATCAAGAGAGATGAAACTCTTAGGGTGCCTGGCCGCATCATAGATCTTAGAGGCATTGTCTATTCCCACAGTAGCGTCCTGCGGTGAATGTATCACCAAAAGCGCACGATTCAGTTGCTTGATCTCTTCTACCGAATCATACTTCTCAAGGTCATCAATAAATTGCTTTTTAACCCTGAAGGGGTGGCCACCAATAGATATTTCAGCCTCTCCTTTTTGCTCAATTTCTTCGATTCCATGAGACAACAGATTCTTGATATGGGGTGCATCAAAAGGAGCTCCAATAGTGGCCACTGCTTTGACAGAATCAATTTGGGCGGCAGTTCTTAAAACCGCGGTTCCCCCTAACGAATGACCTATGATCAGTCGCGGTGCTTCATAATGCCTCTTCAAATACTCAGCCGCTTTCAATAAATCATTTATGTTAGAGCTGAAATTGGTTTCTGAAAAATCGCCTTCACTGTCACCAAGGCCTGTAAAATCAAACCTCAAGACTGCGATACCATTTCGGTTTAATCCCCGACTGATATTCCTAACAGTATTTAGATTTTTTGAACAAGTGAAACAATGCACAAAGATAGCGAAGGCCACAGGCTTTTGATTGACCGGTAGTTCAATTTTCCCCGCCAAACTCTGGCCATCAGTATTTGTAAATTCAACTTTTATAGATTTCATCTCAAGCTCTTTATTGTAACAGTAAGTTAGATTTCAGCGTCTTAGTCAGTATGTGACATAAACAATTAAAGTTAATCTTCATCCCTATTGCAATATTGATCATCCTGGCATTCGCTGTTTTTGTGGTCAACCAGGTTTATCAGGTATATCAACTTGCTTCGGGCTTGAATACAACTTTTGTACTGTTCATTTTATGGACATTATCCATAGTTCTGGCAGTTCTTTTTATTATGCCTGTTTACTTTGTTTCTCAAGTTACCCAAACCACTCAAATGGAGCGAAGGTCACGTTTCATCATTTCGGGAAAAGTATTTCAAACGACTGAAATCCAACATATTTCTTAAAACTCAGGCTATGCAACTAAAAGTAGCTCAGACCTGGATGCGGCCGATTCGATAAAGTCCAGCATTGGTTCCTTGAGAACAACCATCGGAAAAAGAAGCAAAGAGTATCAAAAGTGAAGGATAAAATGATCCAATCTCCTTAAAAATTAAATCGAGGTTAACTATATTTATTTTTTCAATCAGGCCAACCTAAGGGAGTTTCTTGCATTTGTTGTTTAGCATTTTGAAAACCGAAATAAATTTCATGCAAATTCTATCAAGATCAATCCTGCTTATTATTTCTATTGGTGTCTCGAGTTTAAGTGCCCAGGATTTCAATTTCAATGATCTCACCCAAAAAATACCTTTAGATCCCAAAATAAGGGTAGGTCAGTTGGAAAATGGACTCACCTATTACATAAAATACAATCAACGACCCGAAAACAAAGTAGAACTTCGCCTGGCAGTAGATGCAGGCTCGTTACTCGAAGATGATGACCAACTTGGACTTGCCCATTTCACTGAGCATATGGCATTTAATGGGTCTGAACATTTTGAAAAGAATGAACTCCTTGATTATGTACAATCCGTTGGTGTCAAGTTCGGAGCGCATATCAATGCCTATACTTCCTTTGATGAAACCGTTTATATGCTTCCAATCGCATCCGATTCAGCAGAAATACTGGAAAATGCATTCCTGATACTGGAGGACTGGGCTAATGGTTTGAGTTTTGATAACGAGGAGATTGATAAGGAACGAGGAGTGGTGGTTGAAGAATGGCGGTTAAGACAAGGCGCTCAACGTCGAATGCTCGACAAATGGTTACCAGTTCTTTTGAAGGACTCAAGATATGCCGATAGACTTCCTATTGGAACAAAAGAAATTTTAGAAAATTTTGATTATGACGTGGTCAAAAGATTTTATAATGATTGGTACCGACCAGATTTGATGGCTGTTGCAGTGGTCGGTGATGTTGATGTCGATGAAATGGAGCAGAAAATAAAAGACCATTTCGCTGACATTAAGAACCCAAAAACTCCGCGTAGAAAGGAATTCTACCCGGTTCCGGATCATAAAGAGACCGAAGTCGCTATCGTCAGCGACCTGGAAGCCCCGTTTACCAACGTGATGATCATTAATAAATTTGATCCTGAACCATTTGTTACCCTTAACGATTATCGCCGGTACATCATGTATAACATTTACACCGGTATACTCAACCAACGATTGAACGAGTTGAGACAACAAGCTGATCCACCCTTCATTTTTGCCAGCACTAGTCTCGGTGGACTGTTTGTGAGAAATAAACATGCATTTCAATCTTTTGCGGTAGTTAAGGAGACAGAAATTGAAAGAGGTCTGCAGACTATCCAGGAAGAAAATGAACGGGTTGCAAGACACGGATTTACTACTGGCGAATATGAACGTTACAAAAAAGATATGCTCCGTAATTATGAAATCGCTTTTAATGAGAGGAACAAAACAGAATCCAAAAATTTTGTCGGTGAATATGTGAGAAATTTCCTTGAACAGGAGCCTATCCCCGGGATTGAGTTTGAATACAGTTTCGTCAAAACACACCTTAAGGGAATATCATTGGAAGAGATCAACCAGTTGTCGAAAAAATGGCTAACTGATGAGAACAGGGTGGTTGTGATTACTGCTCCGGAGAAGAAAGGAGTGGATCTTCCATCAAAAGAAAGAGTGTTGGAAGTTATTGCAGAAGTCGAAAATTCAAACATCACACCTTATGAGGATGAGGAAGTGGCTTCAGAATTAATCACAGAACTTCCGGCTGCCGGTGAAGTCACCGAAATATCATCCATTGAAAATGTTGGCGTCACACAATTGTCGCTTTCCAATGGAGTAAGAATATTCCTGAAACCGACCGATTTCAAAAATGACGAAATTGTAATGACTTCATATAGCCTTGGAGGTCACTCCCTGTCATCTGACGATGAGTTTATGTCAGCTAAGTATACCACTTCAATCATCGCACAAAGTGGAGTTGGAGAGTTTTCCTCAATTTCACTGGAAAAAGCCCTGGCTGGCAAATCAGTTCGTGTTACACCATTTATTGGTGAACTAACAGAGGGGTTAAGCGGCAGTACTACTCCCGAGGATCTGGAAACAATGTTTCAGTTAATTCATCTCTATTTCACGGCTCCAAGGAAAGATGAAGAAGCTTTTGCTTCCGTTATCAGTCGCAACAAAGCAATACTCACCAACATTTCCGCTAATCCTCAATATTATTTCCAGGACCAAATGGCCCGTTTTATGAGCCAGGATCATCTCAGGGGTGGTGGAATACCCTCGGTAGAAGACATCGAAAAAATAGATCATGACGAGATTATGAAATTTTACACTGATCGATTTGGTGATGCCAGTGACTTTACCTTCGTTTTCGTTGGCAATTTTGAAATAGACAAAATCACAGAACTTTCTATAAAATACCTGGCCAACCTGCCCACATTGGATCGCGAAGAGAATTGGAAAGATGTAGGAATAAGACCTCCTTCAGGAAAAGCGGAAAAAGTGGTTAAGAAGGGAACTGATCCTAAAAGTCAGGTTATCATGCGTTTCAGCGGTGAGGCAGACTATGAAAGAGGAGATGCTTTCTTGATCAACAAGCTGGGAGACTTGTTGGACATTAAATTGGTCGAGAATCTAAGGGAAGAGAAAAGTGGTGTTTACGGTGTCGGAGCCAATGGCAGCATGACCAGATGGCCTTACGGTCACTACAATTTTCAGATACAGTTTCCCTGTGGGCCGGAAAATGTGGAGAGTTTAACCCAGGCAGCGATTGATGAGGTAAAGAAACTACAAAACAATGGACCGGAGGAGGAGGACCTGCAAAAAATACGTGAGCAATACCGGAGAGATGTTGAAGAAGGTCATAAACAAAATAATTGGTGGTCAAATGTGCTTCGTTCGTACACGATGTATGATCTTGATTTCGACACCCTGCTGGATTATAAGAAAAGAATGGAAAGGATCACTGCTGAGAACATACAACGTATTGCTAATAAGTATATCAATCCTGATGAGTATATCCGAGTGATACTTTATCCGGAGGATGTTGAGTAGGGAACTGCGTACTTATCAAAACGGTTGAGAAACTCATCTATTATCTATCTTCGATATCTCAAAATCAATATTATGACAAATCACGTTTACTGGCTTTTGGAATTATCTATCAAAGAGGGGGAGCTAAATAACCTCAAGGATGTCATGAAGGAAATGGTTTCAGCAACTCAAAATGATGAACCCGGCGCACTCAACTATGAATGGTGGATCAGTGATGACCAAAAAACTTGTCACATTTATGAACGATATACAGACTCCAGTGCTACAATGATCCACCTAGGAAATTTCGGCAGTAAATTTGCTGACCGAGTTATGAGTTGCGTTGATGTAACACGCTTTATAGTATATGGCGACGCTAGCAATGAAGTTAAGGAAGCTCTGGCTGGTTTTGGAGCTGTTGTTATGCAGCCCTTTGGAGGTTTTGACCGACAATAGATAGCTTTGCCTCATATTAATTTGATTGAAGTTATGTAAGGAAATGAGCTGTGAGTCCATTCTTAACTCACTTCATCACTCACACCTCCAACTATTAACTGGATTACTCAATGCTGCCTTAATTGTCTGATAACCCACTGTTAGAAGCGCAATAGCTATGGCAATAGCTCCGGCTCCGGCAAATATCAGCCAGTTGATGTCAATACGATAGGCAAAATCTTGTAACCACTGTTCCATGGAATACAAACCCAGCGGTATAGCTATAACCAGGGATATTAATATTAACGGCTAAGTTCTAAATAACACAGCAATTATTATCTTCGCTATATGATATCAAGTCAAGAGATCAAAAATTTATTTGCACAATTGCCGATAAGTTCCCAAACCGAATTGTTGGATGAGTTGCTCCAGGAGCAGGAATTACAAGGCAAAGTATTGATTGCCGCTCAACAACAAATAGCAGAGAAAAGAAAGAAGAAACCCTGTCCAAATTGCACAAGCGAGAAGGTATATAAGAGGGGCAGACAAAAAGGTGTGCAGATGTATCAGTGCAATGAATGTAAAAGATGGTACAGTGAAACAACAGGGACACCTTTGTATGACATCAAGCTTAAATCAAAATGGCAATCTTATCTGCGCTGCATGGAGCAGGGCATGCCGATAAAAAAGATAGCAAAACAAATCGGAATAAGCATCCAGACAAGCTTCGACTGGTGGCATAAGATATTGAGTTCACTAAATGAGTTTGTTCCCGAACAGTTATCCTCGGAAGTAGAATGTGATGAATTGGAACTGGCACTTAACCCGCATTATTCATAGGCCACCAATTTTGGGATTAATAATGGGTTGCTAACTATTTTTGATTGGAGTGTATGTATTAATTTGAAGATCAACCAGGTTTCTGGATCTCAATGGTTTCAAAGGACATTAGAGCGTTTTTTTGTTAGAATTTTTCAATTTTCAGTCAAAGCTCTATTGTGTTCTTATGGAAGAACATTTTTTTGATTAAACCAAACTGTTTAACTGATCGGTCAGTTCACCGTAAGCAAATCGCCCAGCAGGTATTGATATCTAAAGGCTCTTGAGAATTGTATTGTCAATGATCTTTTCCTTTCTTTCAGGCACGCCCCAACCTTCATCAGGTAAAGCCGGATATTGTCCACTTGCCATCGTTTAGCAAAGTGGTGTTTTGTTTTGGCAATTAATAATTTAATCTGCCGGAACATTTCATAACAGAGGGTAGCGATGATTAAACGCATGAAATTGGCCCAGTAGCGATGACAGGAAAGCCGGTCGGAATAAGTCATGTTTTTGAGTTCCTTTATTCGATTTTCACTGGCATCACCTCGCTTGACATAAAAATCAAAGTAAATCTGTTGAGCGGTCATCGCTTCAAAGTTGCTCACAAAGTAACGGACATTCATTCCTTTTCCGGTAGACTCCACTTTGGCGTACAGCTTTTCAGAACGATCCCAGCTTTTGGCCTGGTAAGTAAACGGGCCAACAAACTCTTGATGTTTGATGATTTTTGAAGCATATTCCTTTTTTACTTCAATGATAGTCTGTTTGGTAAAAGTCTTTAAAACTTCATTACTACTAATACCTAAACAAAATTGAAGGTCAAACTGCTTAGCTATCCGATAAAAAGATGCTCCTGAAAAGCCACTATCCGCTCGAATAAGGATCTTTACTGAGGGCAGTTTTTTTCTGATTTTAATGACAATCCTTTTCAATAAGGCCACAAACCATTTGTTGGAGTGACAATTGCCCGGACGTAGTACTGGTAAAATGACCTGACCGGTGTTCCCGTCCTTAAAGAACAACTCATGGTACATAGTCTGTCCATAATAGCCATTATACAAACTGAGTTGTTGGGATCCATGAGTAGGGTCATCGGTACCATCTACATCAATGATGATTTGACCAGTCTTCTCTTTCAACTCCTCTACATAACGGTCTACAAACCATTGACTCATCTGGTAGATCAGACTCCGATCGGCCTTGTTTTCAAATCGACTTAAAGTAGGCTGGGAACATAATCCGCTATCTAGTACTTTACGGATCACCGGATCCTCTCGGAGTTTTTGTTCGTCATTGCAATCCTGATAGCCCTGCATCATTAAAAACACCCGTTGGCGAAGCATTTCTTCATAAGTGTATTCGATAAAAAAGGGGTTTCGATAGTCAGGAATCAGTGCGGCGAAGCTTTTTAATAGACCAGTCTTTCTCTCTACTTTTTCACTTAACAATATCGCTCCGTCTGAGCTAATCGCTGATGCTGAAAAATCAAATTTAAAAGCTTGTTTTCCTCGATAAAATACGGTATCTTTTTCCTTATATTCAGGCATAAATTAATTGCTTATTTTGTTGTCTAACTATCTCAATATAAGCAATTTATGCCTGTTTTTTATTGTCTACTATGAATTTTTCGGGCTAAGCTTCTTTCCAAACCCCAATCACAGCATCAAATTTGGCGGTGTATTGACTTTACACAGGTTCACTCCCGGCAATGCATCTGCAAGCTCCGGAGATGTTGATTTCAACACTGGTGTGAGGAAGAAGTTACGTTCCCAGGAAATTGGCATTTACTTGCTTGATGATTTTGAGATTGGTAACCGAATAAGGATTAACGCAGGATTGCGCTACAACTATTTTAATCACATAGGCCCGTACGATGATTTCATCAAAGATCAAAATAATACCACTATTGATACGGTACATTATAAGAAAGGCAAGAAGGTCGCTGACTACCATCGGTTAGAACCTCGAATTTCGCTAAGGTATGCAGTCGGTCTGAGTTCTTCATTCAAAGCTGCATTTACTCAGAATTATCAAAATGTACATCTTGCTTCATTTGCCACCGTTTCATTTCCTACAGATACCTGGGTCCCAAGTACTGCACGAATCAAACCTCAATTATCACGGCAATATTCTTTAGGCTACTATCGGAATTTCAAGAAAAATACCTGGGAAACTTCAGCAGAACTCTACTACAAAAACATGGAGAATTTAATCGAATACAAGGATGGATCACTTGTCGAAGATAATGTGGCGGAGAATATTGATAACAGCTTCACTTTTGGAAGTGGAGATTCCTACGGTATTGAGTTCTTAGTCAAAAAAAGAAAAGGTAGAACTACGGGATGGGTCGGCTATACCATTTCAAAAACAACTAGAAGCTTTCAAGAACTTAACAAGGGACAATCCTTTCCGTCAAGGTTCGATCGACGTCATGATTTGTCAGTAGTCGTAACACATAGGGTCAATAGAAAATGGAAAATCTCTGGCATCTTAGTCTATGGTACGGGAAACTCATTTACCATACCATCTTCCTTTTTCACTTTTGATGGAAAATTGGTCGCTGAAGCCGGAGAGCGTAATGGTTACCGCCTTCCGGAGTATCACAGACTTGATGTCTCCGCTACTTTAAAGGGCAAAGAATCTAGGCGTTTTTCATCGAGTTGGACATTTTCAATTTTCAATCTGTATAACAGGAGGAATCCCTATTTCATAAGTTTTCAGGAGGACGGTGATTATTTCAGTCCGGATTTGCAAATTAAGGCCACCCAGGTATCGCTTTTTGCCTTTTTGCCATCCGTAACCTGGAATTTCAAATTCAAATAATAAGTACTAAACAACAATTAGAATGGAAAGTGAAAAACTTAAAAAAAACTTACTAACTATAATTGGTCTCATTATAGCAGCCCTGTTACTGTCAAGTTGTGAGGAAGAAATCTCGCTGGAATTGCCGGTTGTCCAGGAAAAACTGGTAATCGATGGTTATATAGAACCCAATGGACCAGCGCTGGTTTGGGTAAGCCGAAGCATTCCTTTTTCCGTTGCTTCCGAAATGGTAGTCGAAAGTGATCTGTTGATTAGGGACGCACTGATTACTATAACCGATGGCATGGTTACAGACACCTTGAAGCAAATACCGGGAGGTTTCATTTTTGGTGGCACCGGTCTTTATTGGAACTACAACCTCACCGGTCAAATAGGTCAGACCTATGAACTACGAGTAGAACATGAAGGCCGGGTAGCGACCGCAACAACTACCATTCCTCAGCCAATTGCATTAGATAGCATTTGGTTTCAAACAGAACCAAATTTTAGTGATCGTGGCTTCATTCGGGGGATACTGACCGATCCGGATACCATTGGTAACTATTACAAAGTCTTTTCTAAAGCGATCAATAAGGATATTATTATTTTTTGGAAACCTTTCGGAACAACCTAGGAGGATAAATTTTTCAATGGTCAGACATTTGAAGTTTTCTTTGACCGCGATGACGAGGTGTTGTTCGACGAAGATGGGCTTTTCCAGGTGGGAGATACCGCGGTTGTAAGATTTACAACAATTGACCAACAAACCTTTAAATTTTGGAAAACCTTCGAGAATGAACAGAATAATGGAGGCAGCCCATTCGCATCAACTAATACGATCATTAGCAATGTAGATGGAGGGTTGGGGCTATGGGCAGGTTATGGCACTGTTTATGATACGCTCATTATTAAATAACGGCTGGAACGGGGTTTTCTGAAACCCGATGAGTTCTATTACATAACCGCATATATTCTATACCTGAATAAAATAGTTCCAAAGAAGATTGTGATGGATGCGCATTCTTTGCCCCAGATCAAGATGCCGGCGAAAGAATGGCAATAATAGACAAATAATTCCATAAGCTTTCTTTGAGGATTAACCCGAAAAATTCATAGTAGACAATAAAAAACAGGCATAAATTGCTTATATTGAGATAGTTAGACAACAAAATAAGCAATTAATTTATGCCTGAATATAAGGAAAAAGATACCGTATTTTATCGAGGAAAACAAGCTTTTAAATTTGATTTTTCAGCATCAGCGATTAGCTCAGACGGAGCGATATTGTTAAGTGAAAAAGTAGAGAGAAAGACTGGTCTATTAAAAAGCTTCGCCGCACTGATTCCTGACTATCGAAACCCCTTTTTTATCGAATACACTTATGAAGAAATGCTTCGCCAACGGGTGTTTTTAATGATGCAGGGCTATCAGGATTGCAATGACGAACAAAAACTCCGAGAGGATCCGGTGATCCGTAAAGTACTAGATAGCGGATTATGTTCCCAGCCTACTTTAAGTCGATTTGAAAACAAGGCCGATCGGAGTCTGATCTACCAGATGAGTCAATGGTTTGTAGACCGTTATGTAGAGGAGTTGAAAGAGAAGACTGGTCAAATCATCATTGATGTAGATGGTACCGATGACCCTACTCATGGATCCCAACAACTCAGTTTGTATAATGGCTATTATGGACAGACTATGTACCATGAGTTGTTCTTTAAGGACGGGAACACCGGTCAGGTCATTTTACCAGTACTACGTCCGGGCAATTGTCACTCCAACAAATGGTTTGTGGCCTTATTGAAAAGGATTGTCATTAAAATCAGAAAAAAACTGCCCTCAGTAAAGATCCTTATTCGAGCGGATAGTGGCTTTTCAGGAGCATCTTTTTATCGGATAGCTAAGCAGTTTGACCTTCAATTTTGTTTAGGTATTAGTAGTAATGAAGTTTTAAAGACTTTTACCAAACAGACTATCATTGAAGTAAAAAAGGAATATGCTTCAAAAATCATCAAACATCAAGAGTTTGTTGGCCCGTTTACTTACCAGGCCAAAAGCTGGGATCGTTCTGAAAAGCTGTACGCCAAAGTGGAGTCTACCGGAAAAGGAATGAATGTCCGTTACTTTGTGAGCAACTTTGAAGCGATGACCGCTCAACAGATTTACTTTGATTTTTATGTCAAGCGAGGTGATGCCAGTGAAAATCGAATAAAGGAACTCAAAAACATGACTTATTCCGACCGGCTTTCCTGTCATCGCTACTGGGCCAATTTCATGCGTTTAATCATCGCTACCCTCTGTTATGAAATGTTCCGGCAGATTAAATTATTAATTGCCAAAACAAAACACCACTTTGCTAAACGATGGCAAGTGGACAATATCCGGCTTTACCTGATGAAGGTTGGGCGTGCCTGAAAGAAAGGAAAAGATCATTGACAATACAATTCTCAAGAGCCTTTAGATATCAATACCTGCTGGGCGATTTGCTTACGGTGAACTGACCGATCAGTTAAACAGTTTGGTTTAATCAAAAAAATGTTCTTCCATAAGAACACAATAGAGCTTTGACTGAAAATTGAAAAATTCTAACAAAAAAACGCTCTAATGTCCTTTGAAATCCAGAAACCTGGTTGATCTTCAAATTAATACATACACTCCAATCAAAAATAGTTAGCAACCCGTTATTAATCCCAAAATTGGTGGCCTATGAATAATGCGGGTTAAGTTGATATCCGACTGATACCGGAATTCTTCATCAACTGCTTGGGATTAAATCATTTTTTGACCTCAGTGGACATCCTTCCGTTGTTAATTCCTGGGAAACATATATCGTCAATCAAATCATCAGTTTAATGCCTGATTGGGCGAAATTATTTTTCTATCGTACCCATGACAGTACCGAAGCCGGTTTGGTGATCACTAAATCCGAAGTTCCGATGACCCTGGTTGAAATAAAATTTTCTACCACACCTAAGGTATCACGGGGATTCCATATAGCCTCCAAAGATTTAGGTACCCAAAATCACTACGCCATCTGTCCTGTTGAAAAGAGTTTTCCGTCTCTTTAAAACTATAGTTCGTTATTTGATTGTAAGTCGCAGAAATTTCGTAAAGCTTCTTGATCACTTTTAGAATCGGCGGTATCTGATTAACTATAAAGCCATCAATGTCAATCGCTATCTTTTTCACTTATAATCCATTGAATTCCTTGAGGTCAAATGGATTGGGTAAGAGTTCATCCATGGTAAATTTTTTGACATCTTTTCCATTGCTAAGTATTATTTCTGAATTTCTTTGGAACTCTTGAATTACTTGTCTGCACGCACCGCAAGGGGTAGCAAGTAGATCCGTATCGGTGTAAATCGCAATTTTTTTGATTTTCATATCGCCACCGATACTACCAACAGCTCTAAATATTGAGTTTCTTTCAGCACAAATTGTAAGTCCATATGAGGCATTTTCCACATTGCAACCGCTAAATATCTCCCCGGAATAAGTCAATAGTGCAGCTCCCACTTTGAAATTACTATATGGCGAATATGAATTTAGGGATGACTTCCTTGCTTCGGTTATTAGTTCCTTATTTTCAGAACTCTCTTTATCGAATAAATTAGTTGAAAGCATGAAGAGTAAAATAAAGATAAGTTGCAATCAAACCTAAGATAGGTAATATCCGGTAGAGGAAATACTTAAGTCCGAATGTAATATCTTCATCATGCACTTTTATTTTTTCTTCTTTAGTAAAGTCAAAATTATCCAGTAAAGATCCATCTGGAATTTGCCACTCTTCCAGTTTGTAGTTTTGTTTCAGATCCGTTTTCCATCCCCGGAATCCAAAAAATGTCAGTAAAAGTAGGAGGTCAACCAATACAACTCCATTTTCTGTATTGACACCCTTCATATTTTCAAATAAGTAATATGATATAATTAAACCAACCAGAGAAGGAGATATCCATCTCATGAATACCTTCGTGGTATTTAGTACCGGTTTTTTTAAATAATCCCCCGAGTTATCTCTTTTCACAAACTTCACTTTCTCCAAAATCCCTGTGAGAATGTCCCATAAGACGTAACGACCTAGATATGGCGCTGTGCCTCCAGACCTGTCAAATATCATCTAAAATGGCGGATTTGACATCAGTTTCAAGCAGCAGTTAGAGGCATGCGCTATATCGATTGTTGGCTGTTCGTGCTTTTCACTTTTCATCCATTTAATTCCTCATTGAATATTACGTGAACGTTATTACCAAATTTCAATTTTATATCCTCAACTGAAATACTATCTGGAAATGCCATAGCCAATAAATGTTTTGGTCGTGACAATGCCACATAAATGATGCGTTGCTTTTCACTTGGAAATTCTTGTCTGCTCCCCTCAATGTCTGAAAAGGTTATGTTGTCTTTATGTTTCTTCTCATTAAAGAAGACTAGGATTGAATCCAATGTTTTACCCTTAACTTGATGTACTGTTGTGATAGGAATTTTGCTTTCGGAATAATTACGCTTAAAATGCTGCTCAAGGGGTTCTCCTAGAATTGATTTGTTAAAATACTTGGAGTTTCGATCTTTTAATTCAAAATCCACATCGAAGGATAAATCAAGCTTGCCTTTTAGAAAAACTTGTGTCTGAGATGTCCAGTCTGAAATTGTAAGATTGAAATTGGGCATATCGTGGAGTATGCCCAACATTATTGCATTAAACTGATTATCGGTCTTTAATTCCAATTCCAATTCCCTGAGTTCCGCGTATTCCTTACCCTGACCAACTAAGGATACGGCAATTGATCTTATGGTCTTCACTGCTTCTTTTATTTCATTTCCCTCATACTTGTGCCTTGCTTCAATGATCCTATAGGGAAGCCCACTTTTCCACGGTACTTGATCTGCTTCTTTTCCCAACATTCGGTTTTTCAATGCATTCCCTCTAACCACTATTTGATTTTTTTCCAGCCCATTTGATTGGCACAATTGATCAAAGTGCTGTACAATATGAGGTGTGTTGGTAGAACTATAACTATATATAGTTACTGGTATTTCTTTATCCTCAGGACAAGCGGTATTAACTGTTGGATCATCATGTTTACGAAGCAATGAAAAGCAGTCGATAATTCGTTGTGGAGACCTTCTATTATCAGTTAAGGCCAACCCTTGCCAATTTTCTGTGTCATTATACTTTTCATTAAAAAGCTTAGGATCTGCATCACGCCACTCATAAAGACTCTGGTACGGGTCTCCAATAAATTCAATGTTACCCAACCCCTGTTCGATTAGTTTGCCAAAAAGGGCATGCTGTAAAGCAGAATTATCCTGTGCTTCATCAACTATGATGTGCGGAAATCGTAGATTAAGCATTTCTCCAATTCTGGCATGTTTACTTAAAAGATAATTTGCTATGTACGCAGAATCTTGTGTGGAAATTATGCCTTTAGAAAAACGTGTTTGAAATAAATATTTTGAATACCCATTAAAAACTTCCAAATCAACTTTCTCTGATGATGGAGACTTCCCTCCAACCGAAAATGATCCATCCATTTCTAGCCTAATTTTACTAGGCGGATAG
The DNA here is from genome assembly GCA_963664285.2 of Cyclobacteriaceae bacterium. Classification (GTDB taxonomy): domain Bacteria; phylum Bacteroidota; class Bacteroidia; order Cytophagales; family Cyclobacteriaceae; genus JAJCYL01. Next base: position 263,247 of record CAXXNX010000040.1, on the reverse strand, counting down.
GTGTAAAATATATTTCTGCCATTTTTGGCTTTATACTTTAAGAGAGATGTTTTTAAACCATCTCTTATCTTACCCTGTCGGTCTGTATACTGGATTTCCCACATTGAGTCCAGTATTTGGTTATTATCAATAATTTTAGGTCTTTTAAAATTCCTATTTAGTGTCTCTAAGAAAACAGCGAGTTTTAGGTCGTATTAAAATATTGCTTAAAATGGAACAATAAAAAAATCACTCACCTTGCTGACTAATAAAGGGTGACTTTGCTTTTATTCATTGTTTTTGATGGTTTTTGATAAAAATAGCCGGGTTTTAGCCTGGCCAGGACGCACTTCTGCCAGTGCCTAATCCTTATTAAACAGCTAAAAGGTGATTAAGCTGCTTGTTTCTGGCAATTGGCTTGCTGCTGGGCGGCCAGACGGTCAGCCTGGAGTTTACGCCCGATCTTGTGAAGGTTGTAGGCAGTAATGGCCAACCCGATGTAGCTATTGAAAGTTTTGCGGGTACGGTTCGGGCGTCGGTCCAATCCCCGGTGTTCCAGCTCATTAATGTTGGATTCGATAGCAGAATGCTTGTTTTTCAACCTTTTGAAGGCTGGCGCTGATTCGATGGCTTTTTCTTCTTTGTTTAACCTACCCTTTTTAGGCATGATCACTTCTGGGATGAAGGTTTGCAGAGTTGCTTTATCCTCTTTATCGGAAAACCCCTTGTCGGTGCTCAGGCTTTGGATGGGGTATTTCTCAGCGATACGCCGGGCAATTGATAGGGTAAGTTGGTTGTCGGTTTGTTTTTCAGCTATTTGCCAGTCTATGAGTAAATGGTATTGATCCGAAGTGATGGCCAGATTCTTACCGATCTCCACATTGGGGTGCAGTTTGCCTTTTTTGATCATTTCGGCATAAGGTTGAAAGATGGAAAAGACTTTTTCGGCATGGGGAATGGTCTCTGCTCTGATCAACCGCCTGTCGAGCAACTCGATGTGCTTTTCCAACATCTCAAGATAATAGGTCAATGCCATCAGGGCTGCGAACTCCTCGATAGAGTTTCCCTGATGTTTTTCCAACATTTGGCCCACTTTCTTGCTCAAAGCACGGGCTTTAGTCAGATAGGAAGTGGCAGCCTGCTCTACCCGCTCCTCTTTGTTTTTTCCTCCTGAGCCGGTGGTCCTGCCCACGCTGCGCATCAGCCTTTTGAGGGATCTGCGCCAATCCCCGGACTTACGCCAGCCAGTAAAATACCTTTTTGAGACCAATAAATCAGCTACATCTATACACTTTCTGGCACTGTCCCATAGCAGGTTGTAGTCGGTAGGAAAGTGGGTGTCGGTTTCTACCACGAAACTATCGGTCTTGCAACGCAAGGCAACTTCCTCCCCTCCGGTTTTTCCTTTTTTTTTTAAACACCTGGTGACCTGCTGCTACGATTACATCATTGATGCCGATGAGCAGTTCATCGTCCAGCAAGGTCACATTGTCATAAATGTTCTGGTACTTATACTGTTTGCCCACAGAGTAGTCGGTAGGTAGCACCCCCATAATGCCCCGTACCAACGTGTCGTAATTGGAGATATGGTGTAACTCATCGTAAGAGATGTTCATGCACAGGCGCACCTGGGCCAATACGAAGACCTCCCACAGACTCATACCCTCACGGCCCGTCTTTTTCTTTCCCTCAATGAGTTTGGAAGAAAGTAATTCAAAAATACGCTGGTTCCATTCAGGTTGGACATAGATATATTGAAGGGCGGCTGCCAGGGCAGCTAAGTGGCTTTTAGTTTTCACCGGAGCCTCTACTTGCTCGATGGGTGTGCATCTCAGGGTAAGTTGGGGCTGGAAGGATTTCCTCATGGTTTGTATTTATATCGGTTATATGCAATATAATGATTAATCCTGATAAACCAACCGAAAAAATCGTTTCTTTTCTACACTGAATGAACAAAAAAAGGACAGGGATTTTACTCCCCGGCAGACCAAAAAGCCTGCGAATCTCAAAGTGAATTCTTTGGGGTTTTTGAATGGAAAACCTTCAAATGGCCAATTAACAGGCTACAACGCAACTGTTCTTGATAATATTTGTGAATTTGATAATTCTACTGAATCAGATTCGAGAATAATTCAGCGCTGATTTGATGGAAAAAATACGAATATGATGGATAATCAGCATATTAGCCTGTTTTCATACAGACACTAATTTGAAGATCAACCAGGTTTCTGGATTTCAAAGGACATTAGAGCGTTTTTTTGTTAGAATTTTTCAATTTTCAGTCAAAGCTCTATTGTGTTCTTATGGAAGAACATTTTTTTGATTAAACCAAACTGTTTAACTGATCGGTCAGTTCACCGTAAGCAAATCGCCCAGCAGGTATTGATATCTAAAGGCTCTTGAGAATTGTATTGTCAATGATCTTTTCCTTTCTTTCAGGCACGCTCCAACCTTCATCAGGTAAAGCCGGATATTGTCCACTTGCCATCGTTTAGCAAAGTGGTGTTTTGTTTTGGCAATTAATAATTTAATCTGCCGGAACATTTCATAACAGAGGGTAGCGATGATTAAACGCATGAAATTGGCCCAGTAGCGATGACAGGAAAGCCGGTCGGAATAAGTCATGTTTTTGAGTTCCTTTATTCGATTTTCACTGGCATCACCTCGCTTGACATAAAAATCAAAGTAAATCTGTTGAGCGGTCATCGCTTCAAAGTTGCTCACAAAGTAACGGACATTCATTCCTTTTCCGGTAGACTCCACTTTGGCGTACAGCTTTTCAGAACGATCCCAGCTTTTGGCCTGGTAAGTAAATGGGCCAACAAACTCTTGATGTTTGATGATTTTTGAAGCATATTCCTTTTTTACTTCAATGATAGTCTGTTTGGTAAAAGTCTTTAAAACTTCATTACTACTAATACCTAAACAAAATTGAAGGTCAAACTGCTTAGCTATCCGATAAAAAGATGCTCCTGAAAAGCCACTATCCGCTCGAATAAGGATCTTTACTGAGGGCAGTTTTTTTCTGATTTTAATGACAATCCTTTTCAATAAGGCCACAAACCATTTGTTGGAGTGACAATTGCCCGGACGTAGTACTGGTAAAATGACCTGACCGGTGTTCCCGTCCTTAAAGAACAACTCATGGTACATAGTCTGTCCATAATAGCCATTATACAAACTGAGTTGTTGGGATCCATGAGTAGGGTCATCGGTACCATCTACATCAATGATGATTTGACCAGTCTTCTCTTTCAACTCCTCTACATAACGGTCTACAAACCATTGACTCATCTGGTAGATCAGACTCCGATCGGCCTTGTTTTCAAATCGACTTAAAGTAGGCTGGGAACATAATCCGCTATCTAGTACTTTACGGATCACCGGATCCTCTCGGAGTTTTTGTTCGTCATTGCAATCCTGATAGCCCTGCATCATTAAAAACACCCGTTGGCGAAGCATTTCTTCATAAGTGTATTCGATAAAAAAGGGGTTTCGATAGTCAGGAATCAGTGCGGCGAAGCTTTTTAATAGACCAGTCTTTCTCTCTACTTTTTCACTTAACAATATCGCTCCGTCTGAGCTAATCGCTGATGCTGAAAAATCAAATTTAAAAGCTTGTTTTCCTCGATAAAATACGGTATCTTTTTCCTTATATTCAGGCATAAATTAATTGCTTATTTTGTTGTCTAACTATCTCAATATAAGCAATTTATGCCTGTTTTTTATTGTCTACTATGAATTTTTCGGGTTAATATTAACACTTGCCAAATTTGTTGGATTACCTTAATTAGGCTTAATTAGAAATTATTAGCTCCAGAAAGAGGTAGGTCGTACAACATGAAATAGTTCAAAACTGACCTCATAACATTGTGAAAGTATATCTATTCCATCCGCGGTATTCTCGTATTAATACAAGACAACCGCAAAGAGGAGGAGTTTAGTTAAATGTTTACCCCGTGAGAGTACAAAAAAAATAACCAACTGGATTACAATTGGTTATCGTTAATTGGTGTGACTGGCCTGGGGCTCGAACCCAGGACCCACGCCTTAAAAGGGCGTTGCTCTGCCAACTGAGCTAGCCAGTCTTAGCAATGGGAGATGGAAAACTTAGTGATTAATTATCCGTTCTCTTAATTTTGGAAGTGCAAAGTTAGGAGGCCATGAATAAAATCCAAAGCGGTAATTTGGTTTTTGGGATAAGCATACTTATCAGCTTGTTGATCGTTAGTACCAATGGTTTTGGTTCGGGTTCAGCGCAACAATTAATTCATGCTGATTCTCTTTTTGAGGCAAATAAGTATACGGAATCGTTTGAAGTTTATAATACTGTCCTGGAGCAAGGTGATTATACGCCTGGCATGCTTTTGAAGATGGCCTTTATCAAAGAGGGTTTAGGTGATGTTAGCGGCGCCATGTATTTCCTCAACCAATATTATAATCTAACCTCTAATAAAAAGGTGCTGGCAAAACTTGAAGAGATTGCCAGAGAAAATCAATTGACCGGATATGATTTTAATGACGTCGATTTTTTTATAAATATCTATAACCGCTACAGGTTACAACTAATGGGGTTGATGATTGCAATCTCTTTAGTTCTTTTTGGTTTGATCCTTCTTCAGAAAGGAAAAACAGGGAAGAGGCCGACTACACCAGGTATAGCCTATATTCTTAGTCTTGGTTTAATTTTTTACTTACTGAACTACGGTATTTCTTTTGACAAAGGAATAATTGTTGACCCACAAACGTACCTTATGTCCGGACCATCCGGAGGCGCTGATGTAATAGGAATAATTAAAAAAGGGCACAGGGTAGATATTCTTGGTAAAGAGGGAATTTGGATTAAAATCAAGTGGGACAATCAGGAAGTTTACATTAGAGAAAATAAGATCAAAACTTTGAGTTAAATTCGGGTATAGACCTCGCCGCATTTTAATCTTAAAAATTAGTTCTAAGGGAAGGGGGTAACCAAACCCACAAACAAACCTGGCAGGAATGCTAACGGCTTACATCCAATGATGTTAAAATTTGGTTACTCGGATTTATAAACACTTTAGTACATACCATAACAATCTAACATTAATGCAACCTTTTTATTGGTGTTTGATCTATATTGATACTAAACGTTACATTTTGAAGTCCAAGAATAAAAAGGCTGTATTATGTTCAAAAATTACGTCAAGGTTGCCCTGAGAAACCTTTGGAAAAGGAAGTTATACTCATTCATTAACATCACCGGGTTGGCAATCGGGATTGCCGCCTGTCTTCTGATTTTACTTATGTACAGGATAAGTTTGCCTATGATACCTTCCACAAAAAATCAGATCGCATTTATAGAGTTACAAGAGAAATGACTATTGGAGGGGAGACCGCAAAGTCTGTAAACTCCAATTATGCCTTGCAAGATTTAATAGTTGAAAATTTACCACAGGTAGAAAAGGCCGTCCGTATAGCCCCAAGAGGCAAATCCCTGATTACGTATGAAGAAAGTGATCTCGAGTTTATTGAGGAAGGATTCATTTTTGGTGAAGAGACGGTGTTCGATGTATTTGATTTTCAGTTTATCAGTGGTGATCAGTCCACTGCACTTAATAGTCCCTTCAGTATGGTGATAACTCAACCGATCGCTGAAAAATATTTTAAGCAGAATAATTCGATTGGAAAGGTTTTAAGGCTCGATAACAATAAGTCTTTTAAAATAACTGGTGTTATTGAACCTCTACCAGTCAATTCGCATTTTCATTTCGATTTTTTAGCATCATTAAAGAGCACTGAAGGCTGGTACCCGCCAGTTATGTTTGAACATTGGGGAAGACAATGGTTATATTCCTATTTGCTGTTAAAAGAAGGTGCGAGCTCCCGGGAAGTTGAACGACAAATGGTCCCCGTATTGGACACTCATGGACCTCCGTTGTTGAAGCAATTGAAGTAAGTATCCATCTTCAGCCACTTGAGGATATTCACCTGTATTCTAACCTTGAGGGTGAAATTGAACAGAACAGTAATATCACGTTTGTATGGGTCTTTATGGTGGTCGCCATATTGGTATTACTCATTGCCTGTTTTAATTTTATTAATCTTGCTACAGCTCGATCTGCCTGGAGAGCCAAAGAGGTGGGGATCAGAAAGGTAGTTGGTGCAAGAAAGAAACATCTTGTTTTTCAGTTTTTAGGAGAGTCAATTTTTATCACACTGATTGGTACTGTTACGGCTATTGTATTAGTGTTTATAGTTCTGCCTGGCTTTAATGAATTTACTGGAAAATCCCTGACGCTTAATCTTATTGAAAATGATATTTCATGGATCGGATTACTTGGTGTAGTGATTTTTGTAGGATTTACTGCGGGTAGTTTTCCAGCCTTTATGTTGTCAGCATTTAAACCGATTCTGGTGTTAAAAGGGAAAAGTGTCGGTGACCAGAAATCAGCATCTGTATTGAGGAGAGTATTAGTAATATTTCAATTTACAATTTCAATTGTTTTAATCATTGGTACAGTGGTGGTATACCAGCAATTGCAGTTTCTAAAGAATAAGGATCTGGGATTTAAAGGAAAGCAAATATTGGTAGTGCCTCTATATAGTAAATCGGCGAAAGAACGGGTCGATATACTGAAGTCTCAATTCCTTAGTAATGCGAATGTTGAGTTAGTTTCTGCAGCCTCACATGTCCCACCATCCAGATTAAATTCCTGGAGAGTGATTCAAGAAGGAGCGCCAACAAACACCGAGCAATTGATAGAAATAGTGGCGGTAGATTACGACTATTTGGAGGCCTTAGACATAGAACTTGTAGATGGAAGACCGCTTAATAAAGATTTTGCTACTGACGAGACTGAAAGTATTTTAATGAATGAGGCTGCTGTAAAACATCTTGGGTTGGCCAATCCACTTGGGACCAAATTTGATGGCATGGGTATTAAGAATTTTGTAAGTTCAAGTAATAAGTGCAATTTTCCTTTGTAGCACTTGCTTTGCGTTTAGGTAATTAAATTTTCTAACAGGGCGTTCATTGATTTTGTTTTCAACAACTTTGATTTGCTCCTCTGTAACAAATCTAATATCTGTTTTCTTAGGATAAAACCTTCTGATTACCCCAATCCTATTTTCAACTGTCCCTTTATCCTGACTAGTATAGGGACGAGTGAAATAGGCATCCACATCAAGGGATTGAGCAATCAACTCATGTTTAGAAAATGCCATATCATTATCAAAAGTGAGTGTTTCCAGTTTGTGTTTATCCTGAGAGAGTTCCTCCACAATAGCTTCGGCCATTTGATCGGCATTTTTACTGTGCATCTTTCTGATTCTGGTAAAAAGACTTGCTCGGTCTGTCATCACCAACAAAGAGCCTTTGTGGTTTTTACCCATCATTAAATCGACTTCTATATCTCCCAATCGTTCCCTTTTGTTAATGATCTGGGGTCGCTGTTCAATTGATACCCTATTCGGGATAATACCTCTACGATCTTTTCTGTTTCCTCGTTTGCGCCTTCGTTTGCCATGTTTTAGATATGTGTATAGTTGTTTGTATTCTTGGTTCTCCTGGTGGTTGGTGTGCTTACATTCCCATATCCATTGGTAAATCCATTCATGGCTAAGTGGACATTCTCTCGTTTTCTTTCCCTGATGGCTGATCAATTCAGGACTCCATCTATCTTCTTGGAGCCGGTTAACTATCCAGTCTTTCATGGGTTTGGTGAAAATCACTCTTTTTGGCTTTTCTTGATGACGAAGATTGGTCCTCCTTTGTGCATTTGCTGTTCGATAGACACCAGCTCCCCTACCTCTTGAACCCACATTTCGCTTAAGCTCACGTGAGATCGTAGATGGGTGAAAATGAACGATACAGGCAATCTCCTTTTGAGTAGCTCCTGTTTTCAATAATGCTTCAATTTGATACCTTTGATCAATACTGAGATGTGTGTAGTTTTTTGACATTTTGCAATCCAAAGATTGCACTGTTCAGGCTTTTGAAGGTGAAAAAGCCCTTAACCCGAAAAATTCATAGTAGACAATAAAAAACAGGCATAAATTGCTTATATTGAGATAGTTAGACAACAAAATAAGCAATTAATTTATGCCTGAATATAAGGAAAAAGATACCGTATTTTATCGAGGAAAACAAGCTTTTAAATTTGATTTTTCAGCATCAGCGATTAGCTCAGACGGAGCGATATTGTTAAGTGAAAAAGTAGAGAGAAAGACTGGTCTATTAAAAAGCTTCGCCGCACTGATTCCTGACTATCGAAACCCCTTTTTTATCGAATACACTTATGAAGAAATGCTTCGCCAACGGGTGTTTTTAATGATGCAGGGCTATCAGGATTGCAATGACGAACAAAAACTCCGAGAGGATCCGGTGATCCGTAAAGTACTAGATAGCGGATTATGTTCCCAGCCTACTTTAAGTCGATTTGAAAACAAGGCCGATCGGAGTCTGATCTACCAGATGAGTCAATGGTTTGTAGACCGTTATGTAGAGGAGTTGAAAGAGAAGACTGGTCAAATCATCATTGATGTAGATGGTACCGATGACCCTACTCATGGATCCCAACAACTCAGTTTGTATAATGGCTATTATGGACAGACTATGTACCATGAGTTGTTCTTTAAGGACGGGAACACCGGTCAGGTCATTTTACCAGTACTACGTCCGGGCAATTGTCACTCCAACAAATGGTTTGTGGCCTTATTGAAAAGGATTGTCATTAAAATCAGAAAAAAACTGCCCTCAGTAAAGATCCTTATTCGAGCGGATAGTGGCTTTTCAGGAGCATCTTTTTATCGGATAGCTAAGCAGTTTGACCTTCAATTTTGTTTAGGTATTAGTAGTAATGAAGTTTTAAAGACTTTTACCAAACAGACTATCATTGAAGTAAAAAAGGAATATGCTTCAAAAATCATCAAACATCAAGAGTTTGTTGGCCCGTTTACTTACCAGGCCAAAAGCTGGGATCGTTCTGAAAAGCTGTACGCCAAAGTGGAGTCTACCGGAAAAGGAATGAATGTCCGTTACTTTGTGAGCAACTTTGAAGCGATGACCGCTCAACAGATTTACTTTGATTTTTATGTCAAGCGAGGTGATGCCAGTGAAAATCGAATAAAGGAACTCAAAAACATGACTTATTCCGACCGGCTTTCCTGTCATCGCTACTGGGCCAATTTCATGCGTTTAATCATCGCTACCCTCTGTTATGAAATGTTCCGGCAGATTAAATTATTAATTGCCAAAACAAAACACCACTTTGCTAAACGATGGCAAGTGGACAATATCCGGCTTTACCTGATGAAGGTTGGGGCGTGCCTGAAAGAAAGGAAAAGATCATTGACAATACAATTCTCAAGAGCCTTTAGATATCAATACCTGCTGGGCGATTTGCTTACGGTGAACTGACCGATCAGTTAAACAGTTTGGTTTAATCAAAAAAATGTTCTTCCATAAGAACACAATAGAGCTTTGACTGAAAATTGAAAAATTCTAACAAAAAAACGCTCTAATGTCCTTTGAAATCCAGAAACCTGGTTGATCTTCAAATTAATACATACACTCCAATCAAAAATAGTTAGCAACCCATTATTAATCCCAAAATTGGTGGCCTATGAATAATGCGGGTTAGATCAGATTTGATATTCCAGTCTCTAATACCGGAGAGGAGTCCTAAGGCAAAACCGCTTTGATCCGAACTAAATTCGAAATCATAATTACTTAAAATGAGGGATGAGTTCATGAAAAGCTTGTCGTTGAATAAATGATTCCATCTCAGGGAGGTGGTGGCATTACCCCATGGAATGTCAACATCGAATTCGGCTTCATTGTCTCGGAAATTGAATACATCTTTGCCGAAATATCCACTGAGATAGAGATGGTCCCTATCGGAAAATCGATAGTTGAATTTGGCATTAAGATCGTAGAAATAATAACCGGAACCTCTCCTGTCTTCTGAAATGAATCGATCAATGATCAGGTCTGCATAGGTTCGCCTGGCTGATAGAATAAAGGAGCTGGTGTCTTTTTTAATGGGGCCCTGAAGGGTAATCCTGGAAGAAATCAGACCCAAACCACCTTCAGCTTGAAAATGCTGATTATTCCCTTCTTTCATCGAAATGTCTAGAACCGAAGCAAGTCGCCCACCATAGTTCGCCGGCATGCCACCCTTAATTAGTGTCTGTATGAAAACAGGCTAATATGCTGATTATCCATCATATTCGTATTTTTTCCATCAAATCAGCGCTGAATTATTCTCGAATCTGATTCAGTAGAATTATCAAATTCACAAATATTATCAAGAACAGTTGCGTTGTAGCCTGTTAATTGGCCATTTGAAGGTTTTCCATTCAAAAACCCCAAAGAATTCACTTTGAGATTCGCAGGCTTTTTGGTCTGTCGGGGAGTAAAATCCCTGTCCTTTTTTTGTTCATTCAGTGTAGAAAAGAAACGATTTTTTCGGTTGGTTTATCAGGATTAATCATTATATTGCATATAACCGATATAAATACAAACCATGAGGAAATCCTTCCAGCCCCAACTTACCCTGAGATGCACACCCATCGAGCAAGTAGAGGCTCCGGTGAAAACTAAAAGCCACTTAGCTGCCCTGGCAGCCGCCCTTCAATATATCTATGTCCAACCTGAATGGAACCAGCGTATTTTTGAATTACTTTCTTCCAAACTCATTGAGGGAAAGAAAAAGACGGGCCGTGAGGGTATGAGTCTGTGGGAGGTCTTCGTATTGGCCCAGGTGCGCCTGTGCATGAACATCTCTTACGATGAGTTACACCATATCTCCAATTACGACACGTTGGTACGGGGCATTATGGGGGTGCTACCTACCGACTACTCTGTGGGCAAACAGTATAAGTACCAGAACATTTATGACAATGTGACCTTGCTGGACGATGAACTGCTCATCGGCATCAATGATGTAATCGTAGCAGCAGGTCACCAGGTGTTTAAAAAAAAAAGGAAAAACCGGAGGGGAGGAAGTTGCCTTGCGTTGCAAGACCGATAGTTTCGTGGTAGAAACCGACACCCACTTTCCTACCGGCTACAACCTGCTATGGGACAGTGCCAGAAAGTGTATAGATGTAGCTGATTTATTGGTCTCAAAAAGGTATTTTACTGGCTGGCGTAAGTCCGGGGATTGGCGCAGATCCCTCAAAAGGCTGATGCGCAGCGTGGGCAGGACCACCGGCTCAGGAGGAAAAAACAAAGAGGAGCGGGTAGAGCAGGCTGCCACTTCCTATCTGACTAAAGCCCGTGCTTTGAGCAAGAAAGTGGGCCAAATGTTGGAAAAATATCAGGGAAACTCTATCGAGGAGTTCGCAGCCCTGATGGCATTGACCTATTATCTTGAGATGTTGGAAAAGCACATCGAGTTGCTCGACAGGCGGTTGATCAGAGCAGAGACCATTCCCCATGCCGAAAAAGTCTTTTCCATCTTTCAACCTTATGCCGAAATGATCAAAAAAGGCAAACTGCACCCCAATGTGGAGATCGGTAAGAATCTGGCCATCACTTCGGATCAATACCATTTACTCATAGACTGGCAAATAGCTGAAAAACAAACCGACAACCAACTTACCCTATCAATTGCCCGGCGTATCGCTGAGAAATACCCCATCCAAAGCCTGAGCACCGACAAGGGGTTTTCCGATAAAGAGGATAAAGCAACTCTGCAAACCTTCATCCCAGAAGTGATCATGCCTAAAAAGGGTAGGTTAAACAAAGAAGAAAAAGCCATCGAATCAGCGCCAGCCTTCAAAAGGTTGAAAAACAAGCATTCTGCTATCGAATCCAACATTAATGAGCTGGAACACCGGGGATTGGACCGATGCCCGAACCGTACCCGCAAAACTTTTAATAGCTACATCGGGTTGGCCATTACTGCCTACAACCTTCACAAGATCGGGCGTAAACTCCAGGCTGACCGTCTGGCCGCCCAGCAGCAAGCCAATTGCCAGAAACAAGCAGCTTAATCACCTTTTAGCTGTTTAATAAGGATTAGGCACTGGCAGAAGTGCGTCCTGGCCAGGCTAAAACCCGGCTATTTTTATCAAAAACCATCAAAAACAATGAATAAAAGCAAAGTCACCCTTTATTAGTCAGCAAGGTGAGTGATTTTTTCATTGTTCCATTTTAAGCAATATTTTAATACGACCTAAAACTCGCTGTTTTCTTAGAGACACTAATTAGTGTCTCTAAGAAAACACACCTAAATTAAAAATTATTCTTATGGTCGATCTTTCCATTTTTTCTAATCGATTGATACTCAGGTATTAACTCATAGAAAGAAAATGAAAATCTCATCCATAATAATTCATTTTATAAAAAAAGGGCTGTTTTCTTAGAGACACTAATTAGGTTAACGTCTTTTAAAGCCTCTGAATTGAAAACAGAGAAGAATCCGAACAGGTGTGAGGCGTTGTAAATGATAGCTTCATCCAGTAAAATTAGGTTTTGATCTGCACTTCCGCCCCTTACAAAAAAGCCCGCGTTGCCGTCGCCTGCGGATTGCACTCCGGGAAGTAATTGGATAGTTTTCAACACGTCCACCTCTCCCAAAAATGATGGCAACGCTTGAATGTCTTTGACCTTGAGGTTAATTGTACCTGTCTCAGTACTGATTACATTTTCATCCTCTCTCTCAGCTGTTATAACCACTTCATCGGTGACAAATACCTGTTCTTCCAGCTCAAAATTCAATCTTATATCCTGATCTAATATGACCTCCCTTTCTATTTGTTTGTAGCCTAAAAAGGAGATCACCAAAGTGTAATCGTCTTCAGAGATCGTCATAGAAAAAAAGCCATATGCATTAGTAGTTGTACCAAGCAAATTGTCTTTGAGATAAATATTGCAGCCAATAAGGAATTCACCAGTAGTTTTTTCCTTTACATAACCGCTAATAGTATATCTATTTCCCGGGGACCCTTTTTTGGGCTTTTTTCTGTTAATTAAATTATGATATTTTCATTTCTTTCGACGAATTGTAGCCTGGTATTTTTCAAAATTTCGATCAAAACCTCTCTGGCCGTTTTTGACTTTACTACCAGGTCAATTTTTTTCTCTCTTGGGAATGTATTAACTGAATAGCTAAATGTCGTTTCGGTAAGCTCTTCAATTTTTCGAATAGCCTGTTCAATTGTAACATTGTTTAAAGCAATGTCTATTTTCTTGTCCAAAGGGAGATCCTGACCACTTGCCTGGTATCTGACTGTCATAAGCAGGAGTAATACACTAAAAACAATCTGGTAATTTTTGGGTGTCATCATTATTTATTCCTTTTTAATTTGAGCCCGCTACCGATTTCTAAGGATTAAACAAGGGCATGGGTATAAATTTTTTCATATTTTCGATTTTCTCTAACGCAGGCAAAAATTCTGTGAATAATTTTATTTCTTACTGCATTGATTATTCCCATTTTATTCTTACCTTCCTGTACTTTTCTCAGGTAATAATCTCTTAATTCTCCTTTACTGGAGATGGCTGACATAGCAGCTAAATGTAGTAACACCTTCATAGACTTGTCTGCCCTGTGTGATACCCTGGCCCTGCTGCGAATTGTTTTTCCTGAATCGTACTTGAAAGGGGCTACTCCGCAATGACAGGCCATCTTTTTTGGGTCAGTGATCTGTTTAAACTCGTTAGTGACTACCAGGGTGTTGACAGCTACAATCTGCCTCCCAACTCAAAAAGAGATAATCCTGGGTGAGGAGGAAGATTACTCCAAAGACGATAATCCATTTGAGTGTTTTATTCATGTTCCCGGGGCAATTAATTTAATGGCGAAATTACCAATAATCCCCGGAAGCGATAACCGGACAACATTCGCCATTAACCATCTTTAGAGGTGCCTTTAACACTTAACCCATTTAAGCAGATTTACTTACATTTATATTTAGTTTCAACTAAACTTTAACCAATATGAAAATCTTAAAGATCTTCGGCATCATTGTTATTGTTGCTGCTGCACTATTTCTAATCGTTGGATTGCTCCTGCCTAATACGGCCCATGTTGAACGGTCCATTGTTATCAAAGCATCTCCTAAGGCGATTTTTGAGGAGGTGAATGTCACCGGGAATTTTAACAACTGGTCTCCGTGGTCCGGTATTGACCCCAACACTGAATATGTCTATGAAGGCCCTGACTCTGGTGTTGGTGCCAAAATGAGTTGGACCAGTGAGCATCCTGACGTGGGTGACGGCGCACAATGGATAATTGAAAGCATAGAAAATGAGAAGGTTACTAACCAATTGGAGTTTGGCGGATTTGAGGGAGACTTCAAAGCATCTATTATTTTAGAACCAGACGGAGATCAAACCAACGTTCTCTGGGGTTACGATGCTGATATGGGAGGTAACATAATAGGTAAGTTCTTTGGCCTTTTCATGGATGGCATGTTAGGACCATTTTATGAAACCGGCCTTTCAAATTTGAAAAAAGTAGCAGAAGCTAAGCCTAAATATGGGGTGGAAATCTCAGAAGAGGATGTTACTGCTCAAACATATATCGGCTCAAGTCAATATGTAAAATGGGAGGATATGGAGGCAGTATCTGAGAAAATAGGGGCTACCTATGGTCAGATAATGGGCTACATGGAGAAAAACGGAATAGAACCGGCAGGAACTCCATTGGCTTACTATTCTAATTTTGAAGAAGGAGTTGGTTTTGATATGGAGTGCGGCATTCCTGTAGCTGAAGCAACTACATTGAAAGACAGAGATTTAAAAGTAGCAAAAACACATACAGGAAAAGCGGTTAAAGCGGTTCATATGGGAAGTTACCAAGACCTGAAAACCACCTATGACGCGTTGACGGCCTATATGAAAGATATGGAGTATGGCGCCTTTAATTCTTCCTGGGAAGTGTACGTAAGTGGTCCGGGACAGGAGCCTGATACGGCGAAGTGGGTCACTCATGTTTATATAGCATTGTGATACAATGCCCGTTAAGATAACTATAAAATCATTGTGGTTTCGGCTTGTTCTCCGTTGTTTCTCATGAAGTTTCTGATGGCGATGAGGGAGTAGCTTCTAAGCATGATTTTAAAAAGTTACCGTCATTCTGAGCTGAGTGAAGAATCTCGTAAAGAGGTTTTATTAACGGGATTCATCACTCCATTTCATTTCGTTCAGAATGACGGTAACTTTTTAAACCCACACCCAGTTGCAACCTTCGTACCAATTGTTAAGCTACTAATAATGAGGAGATTATGAAAAGCTATTGTGTTCCAGGTGGAACATAATGAAACACGATGGTTCACAATGAAACACTCATGCTTTATAGCTTTACTGTATAAAACATCTTTATTATGACACAATACCAGGTGCAAAAAGCTTCCTATTCCACTTTCTAAATCATTTAAAATATCAAAATTGCCATCGCACTTATTGTAATAAATTGATAATATGAGTAAATTGATAATGATGCTGACAATGGCAGTAGATACTTATTAAAGGAAGAATGAGTGATTTCGCCTCTCCGGTAGATGCGTATAAAGCAATAATTGATCAACTGGTCAACGAGACTCGTCGATACAGCGAAAGCTCCGACCTAGCTAAAAGCGGTAGCTTCTCCAAGGCTCCCGAATACCATGAATTCAGCACCTTCATCTCGTCGCTGTCTGAGCAGCAAAGAGAATTGTTAACGCAGATGTTGCAGGACGAACGGGACAAAGCCATCCATGATTTACTTGAAACACTTTCGTGGTGGATAGATCGCCGGGATGTTGGCTTAACCTATCGTGATGAGGAGATGCCAGTGGATCTAAGTTGCACCGGTTTACATGGTGATTTTGTTAAGCGTCGTGATGGCTGGGAGTGGCCAACCGGCGGCCGCGATTGTGATTAGACCTAACCAGAAAATGCACACAACGCGACAGGATTTGTCCATTGATTAGGATGTTATCCCTTGTTTCAATCAGGAATCGCCTGTCATAATTAGTAGTGGTTGTTTGAAAAATGACTCATATTTGGGACGCATTCTCTCAACATTGTAATACTTGTCGATGTCTACCACTTTTTTACGACCCATAATATTATCCAGATTCACATTATCATAAATCCCATTTCGCAGGCAAACCAGACGCCCCGATTTTTTCTCAAGTACAAGGTCAAGCGCCATATTACCAAAAGCCATGGGGACTATGGAATCGAAAGCATCAGGTTCGCCACACCTTACCAGGTAGCTCAGTCGTTGGTTTACGATATCTACCGGGCGTCCATTGTTGAACTGAGGGGATAACTTTTTAAGCTCGGAAGCAACTTTGTCACCAATGCCACCCAGTTTCTTATGACCAAACATATCCACCTCATCTCCTTCAAAGGACATCTCCTCGTGATGTTTCATGGTTGCGCCTTCAGAAACCAATACTACGGCATAGCTACTAGGATTATCTTTTCTATCTCTCATCAATAGATCAGTCAAATGTTCCATATCAAAAGGATATTCTGGTATTGCGCATCGATCCGCAGCTCCGGCCATAGTTGGAATCATGGTAGAAAATCCTGCATATCGGCCGAAGACTTCAATAACCAGGAATCGTTCATGCGAACCGGCAGAGGTTCGCAGCATATGTGTGAGCTCGATAGTCCGCGTAATACAGGTGCTGAAACCGATGCAATAATCTGTGCCGGGAACATCATTATCCATGGTTTTAGGAATCGCAAGAACCTTGATCCCTTCCTTATGAAGACGATGACCATAACTTAATGTGTCATCGCCACCAATAGGAATCATGCACTCTATTCCGAGGAATTCAATGTTCTTAAGAATATCCGGGGTAACATCGTTAACATCATCTGCATACTTATCTTTCAAATGGTCGGGAACGTTGTCTTTTGTAAGCCTAGTTGGATTGGTTCGGGAAGTATGAAGAAATGTTCCGCCTGTCCGACCTGCCCGATTTACAAGTTCAGCGCTCAATAACTGAATGTTATTGGAATTATCAACATTTTTGTCTGGTATGAAATCGACCAGCCCTGCCCACCCTCTGCGTATTCCTATGACATCATAACCTTCCCTGATTGCTCTGAATGTAACAGCCCGTATAGCGGGATTAAGTCCGGGTACGTCTCCACCGCCGGTTAATATTCCAATGATCCCTTTTGATCCCATAAATTATTGTGATTGATTATTCAAATGTTAAACCCGGAATTGTCACTACAAAGTCCAATAACTAATCCGGATTAAAAGCCCCGATACTCATGACTAAGCCAGGCTTATTTCTTTATTCAAGTATACATCTTGAATGGTATTGAGCAGATTTATACCTTCATCCATTGGCTTTTGAAAGGCTTTTCGTCCCGAGATCATCCCCGTCCCCCCTGCTCTCTTGTTAATTACGGCTGTTTTTACTGCATCACTTAGATCTGAAGCACCGGAAGATGCTCCCCCTGAATTGATCAAACCTGCCCGGCCCATGTAACAATTTGTCACCTGATACCGGGTAAGATCAATAGGGTGATCAGAATTAAGTGAATCGTACATTTTAGGATGGGTCTTTCCGAAGCTGATTTCAGTGAATCCCCCATTGTTCTCAGCTTGCTTTTGCTTAATAATATCGGCCTGAATGGTAACTCCCAAATGGTTGGCTTGTCCGGTTATATCGGAAGCCGTATGATAGTCCGTACCATTCTTCTTAAACGCGTTGTTTCTCGCGTAGCACCAGAGAACGGTGGCCATACCAAGTTCATGGGCTGTTTCAAAAGCCTCAGCCACTTCCACAATCTGACGACCGGACTCTTCTGAGCCAAAATAAATTGTTGCTCCAACTGCTGCGGCGCCCAGGTTCCATGCTTCCTCAACAGAGCCGAACATGATCTGATCAAACTTATTGGGGTAAGTCATAAGTTCGTTGTGATTGATCTTTACAATGAAAGGAATTTTGTGTGCATACTTTCGGCTTACTGATGCTAAAACCCCAAATGTTGATGCCACCGCGTTACAGCCACCTTCAATGGCCAGTTTAACAATGTTCTCCGGATCAAAATAAATTGGGTTTGGAGCAAATGATGCTCCACCTGTATGTTCAATACCCTGGTCAACAGGCAAAATGGATAAATACCCGGTATTTGCCAGACGGCCATGACCAAAAATAGATGCTAGATTTTTGAGTACCTGTGGTGTACGATTCGTATCTGCGTAAACCCGGTCAATGAAATCCGGACCCGGAACATGGATCATTTCTTTCGAGATTTTGGGAGAATTAAAATCCAGCAAATAGCCGGAATCTTCACCAAGAAATCCAGCAATATTTTGATGAGTCACCATCTCAGGTGCTAGTGTTTCTGTTGCCATGATAATATAGTTTAGTACCCATATAAAGTTTAGCGATATATCTTGGCTAGTGTAGCCATTTTTATTACAAATTACAACGTAAGAATGCCCGAACCAACCTAATAATTATTACTATTCATAGTTCATCAGACCAATACTCCTTATGAAAGAATCTTAATAGTGGCATAAATTGAATCTTCAATTCATGGAATTGAGGACTTGTTTAAAGCTTAACTGGTGGTTTTTGCCATCTTTAATTATCTGATTTATCCGGGCCAAAATGCCCTCTGAAAAGCTTCCATTCATCTCAATCTCATCAAAATACTCGGATTCTTCGCAAGGCAATATTCTTACTTGCAGGGGTTTACCGGCTTTGAGATAGAACCTTTCTTCCCCACATTCCCGACCGGTTTCATAAAAATAATCCTCGGAGCCTATACGCTGGAACTGGAAAATTAAAGTGCCGGATTGATTATAGAGAAATTCAGCATGAAGGACCGAGGTATTTACCGACTTGTCCAACACCACTTTTCGTAATACCGGATTGTCGCTGATTAATGATTCCTCGCATTCATAGTATTTGCAGTCATAATAAACATAGTAGAGACTGAAATTCTGCATACCAAGACCGGGGATCATCTTGTTTGAATAAACTGCAATAGTATCGAAGGGCAGGTTTTGATAATAGAGCTTGCGAATGTTTTGGATCTCATTCTCCTGGGCTATTGTCACAAATGATTGTAATAAAATGACTATCATGGTGAATTGGGAAAAATGGCATCGTGGATTCATAGCTATGAAAATACTTAAAATTCAATGATCCTTCCGCATAAGGCACTCCTTAGAACCAGCCGTGTATTATATTTTATCATGAATTTTCATGTCAAACCACCTGAACTAATTATATTTAAACCCGCAAAGAAGCTGTTTCAAAAGAGAGAATCTTAACTGAATTGTCACATTGAGACTGTTGAAATGTATATTAAAAAGTCAGAAATGAGGTTTCGACAAGCTCAACCTGACAGCATTGGGTTTTTGAGACGCCTCTTTTCTGATAGTGCTAAGACATTAGAACTTAGATTAATAGACAGTGAGGATTCAAATTGAAAAGTTGGTTTTCTTTGATCATTGAAGATTGCAGAAAAATCTCACTTATTTCTATAATCAAGTCTTTGATCTAATATCTTGACTCTAATAATCTAATTTACGATATGGCAGTAAGAGGTTCATTCAGTAGCAGAACAGGATTCATCTTGGCAGCAGCAGGTTCAGCGGTTGGTCTGGGCAATATTTGGAAATTCCCTTTTGAAGTAGGATTGGGTGGCGGAGCGGCATTTGTAGTGATGTACCTGGTGTTTGCATTCATACTGTGTTTCCCGGTAATGGTAACCGAAATTGCTATTGGTCGAAAAACAGGTAAGAGTCCCATTGGAGCATTTGGAGCCCTTGGCTATAAGAAATGGAGCTTTGTTGGCAAGGTTGGCACCTTTTGTGGCATGTTGATATTGTCATACTACAATGTGATTGCCGGTTGGGCGCTTGGATACCTGGTTGAAATGCTAATGGGCAACTTCGATGTGGGTAAGAATTTTGACGCCTACACAACTAATATGGTTAAAGTTGTTTTCTACACTATCATATTCATGTCTGTCACCAGTTTTGTAGTAGGGCGTGGAATAGCAGGAGGCATAGAGAAGGTTGCTAAAATCCTTATGCCAACCTTGGTCATAATGATTTTCAGCCTCATGTTTTATGCCTTCACTTTGCCACATGCCCTTGAGGGACTCAAGTTTTATTTGGTACCTGAATTTGATGAGATCACTGCGGCTACCATTGGAGGCGCTCTGCGACAGGCATTTTTCTCATTGTCATTAGGAATGGGTACCATGATAGCTTATGGCAGTTACCTGTCCAAAAAGGAAAATATTGTAACTGCTTCCGCTTTAGTGACCCTTACAGATGTAAGTATTGCCTTTATGGCGGGAATGATGATATTCCCTTTTGTGGCTTTTAATAACGGTGGAGACATGACTAACCTTGTTTCAGGTCCGGGGCTCTTATTTATCAATTTACCTAATGCATTTGCCAGCATGGGTCCGATTTTGGGCGTGATTGTTGGCTCTTTTTTCTTCCTGTTAATTGCATTTGCCGCTCTTACATCTACAGTTTCTCTTTTGGAAGTCCCAGTCTGCTATGTGGTAGATGAGATGAAAATAGTAAGAAGTAAGGCTGTTTGGTATGTGTCAGGGATTATCTATTTGGTGGGAATTCCATCGCTGCTTGCCTTTGGGGTCTCAGATTTCTTTTCTAATAGCATTGTATTACCTGCTTCTACTGATTTTCTTTCCTTTGCTGCTAGTGTAGCGGATACGTTATTGCTTTTCGGAGGATTTTGTATAGTGACCTTTGCAGCGTATATATGGAAAAAAGAAAACCTGGTAGCGGAGTTGAAAAATGGCTTTGAAAATTACGAAGAAACCTTTGCCAGTAAATTCTTGAACATTGCTATAAGCTATATCTGTCCTGTTTTATTAGCAGTGCTGTTTGTGCTTGTCGTTTTAAGCCATTTCTTCGGAATCAGCCTAATTTGATCTCTTTGTTAAATTTGTGCATTATTCACTTTACAATTTATGGAAGATTAGCAAACTTCTAACGTGTCATTAAAGGAACGTATTTGGTTAATAATTTTCGAGACAGAAACCCCTGCGGGTAGGCTTTTCGATGTTATTTTATTGTACGCAATTCTGCTCAGTGTCGCTGCTGTGATGCTCGAGAGTGTAAGTTCAATAGCAAGCAGGTTCGGCGAATACCTCACCGTTGTAGAATGGGTATTTACCATCTTGTTTACCATAGAATATGTATCGAGATTATATGTTAGTGAAAAGCCTCTCAAATATGCTACTAGTTTTCTTGGTATTATAGATCTTTGTTCGATCGTTCCAACCTATCTGACCTTGTTTGTAACTGGTACTCAATTCCTGATTGTAATAAGGACAGTCCGTCTGCTTCGGGTTTTTCGTATCCTCAAACTTACCCGCTACCTCAGCGAAGGCAAGGTGTTAGCAGATGCGATGAGGTCTAGTCGATTTAAGATCATGATTTTTATGTTGGCGGTTTTAACCTTCCAGATAATTGCGGGAACGCTTATGTATCTGATCGAAGGAGCGGAAAATAGATTTACCAGCATACCGAGAAGCATTTATTGGGCTATAGTTACTTTGACTACAGTAGGGTATGGGGATATTGCTCCTTCTACTGTAATAGGACAGACCTTTGCGTCAATACTCATGATCATGGGATATGCGATCCTTGCCGTACCGACAGGAATTGTGACTTCTGAGATCACCAAGGAACACTTTAAAGGAAAGCGATACAAAGTGTGTGAGAAATGTCAGCATAACGAACACGATCGTGATGCCCTTCATTGTAAGAAATGTGGTTCTCATCTCAATTAGCTTACCTATGTCGGTAGCCTGATTATGGGGATCCTCAATGATAGACAGTCGATGACGTAATGATCTAAGCGTAACATCAGTAGAGCCCGTTGAAGATAATTGCAAACTAACCCTTCGACAGGCTCGAGGCGGCAATCTTAAATTAGGAGTCATACTGAGCTTAGGTGACATGCCTGTCGAAGCATGCTTTCCTAAACCCTTACAAGACCTAATGTTCAAATAACAAAAAGCCTGAACTTATTTGGTGTTTGTGTGTTTATCATTTCAAGCTATCTTTACCCTTTATTTAGAACAAATCTAAATAAGAGATTTTTCGGAAGAATGGACCCAATCAAGGTTGTTATTGCTGACTCACAAGACCTTACCCGCTTTGGGCTGAAGTATCTCATTTCCGGTGAAAAGCAATTATTACTGAGTGGTGAAGCTAAAAACTCCAAAGAAGTCATAAATAGCTGCCGAGAGAAATCGCCCGAAGTGTTAATTCTCGATTACGAAAAGACAGAAGGGTTTTCCATCGAAGAAATCGGAGAGGTGAAAAGTGTTTCGCCAAAGACCAACATATTGATTATCTCCTCTGATGAAAACAGGGATACGATCCATTTTATTCTCGAAAATGGAGTCAACAGTTTCCTTACTAAGGATTGTGATGAAACAGAAATAAGGAATGCAATTTATGCAACTGCTAAGGGTGAAAAATTCTTCTGTGGTAAGATCCTTGATATCATTTTTGAGAAGCACTATTCCAAGGACAATGGTGAATCTTGTGAACCAACTGAGCTTACCACCCGGGAATTAGAAATCGTTAAACTGATTATCGAAGGACATTCAACTAAAGAGATCGCTGATCAGCTATGTCTCAGCCATCACACAATTTATACCCATAAGAAGAATGTGATGAAGAAGCTTGGGATCAAATCAACCTCAGAATTGATCCTTTATGCAGTGAATACAGGCTTAACAAAAGCTAAACAATAAGTTCAATGTAAGCCCTTCGGGGTAATTATCTGCAATCATAAACTTTTTTACAATACACTCAGATCTTCGGGATTGGGCAACACAGGGTCGGCTGTATAAAATTGTTCTCTCGGCTTGTTGACCACGGGTGTTGTCACCAACTACATCTACCTAATTTTAGGTAGCCACCTACCCAACTTTTGAGTCCAAAAATCCCGATTTCGGGTATTGGCTTGGGGTTTCCCCAGAGCTACTTTTAAGCATTATTTATAATCAGTCTAAATAAGAATAAAATACGAAAAAATGTATAAGAGCTGTTTATTTGTACTTTTTTCTTTCATAAGTACAAATTTATATGCCCAGGGTGGATTGATAACCGGAGTAATTACTTCTGGCAATAATCAGCCACTTTCGGGAGTCAATGTTTTCCTAAAGGATACCAGGCTGGGAACAACTACTAATGGAGTCGGAAAATTCACACTTAAAAACATAGCTAATGGAGACTATGAATTGATTGTATCTAGCATAGGGTACGAAATCAATTCTCAGGAAGTTTCAGTGAAGGACAATGAGCAATTGAAATTGTCAGTAAGCATGAAGGAATTGGTAATTACACTTCCAGGAGTAGTGATTGAGAGAGTAACGATGACAGGAGGTAACACCGGGATAGTAGATCTGCCCGGCTCTGCTCACTACATCTCACCAAAGGAAATAGGGAAATTTAATTACAATGATATACATCGGACTTTAAGGACAATTCCTGGAATCAATATTCAGGATGAGGACGGCTTTGGGTTGAGGCCTAATATTGGAATGCGTGGAACGGGTGTTGAAAGGAGCTCAAAAATAACGGTCATGGAAGATGGCATTTTAATGGCTCCCGCTCCATATGCAGCTCCAGCAGCCTATTACTTTCCTACCGTGGGACGCATGAATGCTGTGGAAGTAGCGAAAGGGTCAACCCAGATAAAATATGGCCCTTTTACTACAGGGGGTGCAATCAATTTTATTTCTACACAAATTCTAACAGAGCTAACAGGAAAAGTGAACTTATTTGCTGGTAGTTTTGGGATGAGAACAGTTGGTGCCAGTGTAGGTAACTCGTACAATAATTTTGGTTTTGTTGCGGAGACATTCCAGTCTGCGGCTGATGGATTTAAAGAATTGGATAGTGGAGGAGATACGGGATATGATAAAAAAGACTACCTCGCAAAATTCAGGATCAACACCAACAATTCGGCCCCGGTTTATCAGTCGTTAACTTTCAAAATTGGACAAACTGATGAGACGTCGGATGAAACTTACCTCGGGTTGGCCACTGACGATTTTGATGCCAATCCATTACGTCGCTACGCTGGATCGCAGGTAGATCAAATGAATACAGAGCAACGCCAATTGTCATTGACACATGTCATCCGGCCAGTTAATTTCATTGACATTACAACCACCGCCTATCGCAACGATTTTAAAAGGAATTGGTACAAGCTGGACAAAGTAAGAAGTCAAATTGACGGATCATCGGTTGGAATATCGAGCATCCTAGATGACCCTAATACTTATTCCGTAGCGTATGATATTATCACCGGCAGTACAAGCGCCAATGATAATGCGCTTTTGGTCAAGGCCAACAACCGGGAATACTACTCACAAGGAATTCAAACCTTAGTTGGTTTTCAGTTCAAAACAGATGGCATCTCCCATGACATTGAAGTAGGCGTGAGAGTACACAGGGACCAGGTAGATCGCTTTCAGTGGGTTGATGAATATCGAATGGACGATGGCGTAATGGAGTTAACCCAAAGTGGTGTCCCTGGTACTGAAAGCAACAGGGTAACAACAGCCAATGCGGTCGCAACCCATATTCAATATAAACTGAGAATGGGTAGATTGACTGCGATCCCTGGTTTAAGGTATGAGAACATTAAAATAGAAAGACTGAATTATGGGGGTAGCGATCCAGACAGAACTGAAGCAGAGTTATCAACAAGGAGTAATCGTGTCGGGGTATTTATACCCGGAATTGGAATTGATTATAAACTGAATGACCAATTGAGTGTATTTACCGGGATCCATCGAGGTTTCTCACCACCAAATTCAAGTGAAGAATCTGAAGCAGAGAAAAGTGTTAATTATGAATTGGGCACGAGATTTAGTAAATCAGGATGGGGCTGTCAGGCAGTCTTATTCTTCAATGATTATAGCAATTTGTTAGGGAGCGATCTCGCTGCCGCAGGAGGCGCTGGTAGTAATAATCTGTTTAATGGAGGTGATGTGAACGCAAGAGGTCTGGAATTCCAACTCAACTATGATGTGCTTTCAAAGTATGACACCAAATGGAGCCTACCCTTAATGGTGACCTATACTTTTACTGACGCAGAATTCAGAAGCAGTTTCGAAAGTGAATTTGAAGGTTGGGGCACAGTGACAGAGGGGGATAATTTACCTTACCTTGCTAAGAACCAATTATCCTTTTCCGCAGGACTTGAAAGCAACAAACTAAGAATCAATTTCAGTACTAAATACATGGATGAGATGAGAACAGTTGCGGGTCAGGGCGACATTTTACCGGGATTCAAAACAGATCGATACTTGGTGCTGGACTTGAGCTCGGAATACTCTCTATCCCGTGAAGTCAGTTTATTTGGTAGCATCAAAAACATCACAAATCAGTCATATATTGTTGCCAGAAGACCTGCCGGTCTGAGACCTGGTCTTCCTCGATCATTCACAATTGGAATGAAGGCGCAGTTTTAACAATCTATCCCGTCAAATGACGTTTACCATTCACATTTTTCCTATATTTATTTTATTAGAGAGACTTTTGAGGCCGGAAATGGATTTTATAACTTTTTTTGAACTGCCCCTGGAGGGAAAGATTCAGACACTCTATAAGGAAGGAACCTTTGTTGTGTCAATCAGATATTACGGTTATAAGATCAACCTTTATATGATCGATGGTCACTATATGGAGGTATTTTACAACCATAAATTTGACCGAATAGAAAAAATTGAGCCGCTTGACCCACATCATACAAGGGTAAAATTTTACACTGACCAAATAAAACTTCCTGAAGAAATACTGGGATAGCCAAACCTTCTTTGATCCGACTTAGGGTTTTCGAAACAATATATCTTTTCGTTAATTTTTCTTAAATAATTTGCCGTTCCTCATAAAATTATAACAAGAAGTAACCATTCACTAGGGTAATTACGTAGAACTATGTGGTCAAATATTAGTAACTCAAAATGAAAAAACTAACAACAATCATGGGATTGTCCTTTATGGCTTTGGACTTATACTGATCCCAAGAAGTCAAGCACTTTACCCAAAATGATATTCAGACATCAATAGTTTAGTCGACGGCTCACGTCGTCTTATAAATTAAAATTGATGATACTTATCAATATGAGATTGTAGACATTTCTTCATATTGTACTGAGAAGCGATGAGGCAAGCGGCAGCATCGCTTTCTTTTTAAAAAGACACGAATTCACTAATTACAATCGAACTGATCCAGTAGAAATCAGTGAATTCGTGCCTCCCTTTATTAATTCCTATTCGGAGGAAGATTTCGTGGTATTAAAATGAATTCCTTTTGCCGGCCATCAATGTACCTGAAACCACTTTCATCGAAATAGCCATCCTCTTCCAGCATAATTCTTACTTCCTTTCCCCATTCATCTATATAAGTACTGGAATTTAGTTCAATTGAATATGCAATATACCCACATTTACAGTTTGCTTATTTTGATCTAAACGCAATATATCATGGGTTTCCACATATCAAATACGCTCAAATCCCAGATATCCAAAGTTCTCTGGATAACGGTAGGATGGACTTTCATTGCAGAATTTTATTTTTTCGTGGTGTATGCCAATTTGATTTCCCTGGAACGTGATATTTCAGATCTTGATATATGGCTTTATATGAAGGGAAGCCTCCTCACGGGAATATTGGCTGGGGTTATTGGCGGCAGTATGATGGTTTTTCTATGGGAAAAGTGGCTCCGAACTAAAAATTATGGCTGGTGTCTTTGGAGTATATTATGGACCTATACGGTTATATATTTTATGGTTGGAATTCCAACCGGCCTTTTTACTGAAAGTGGTGAGTTAGGGCTGCCATTTTATCACATCCAGGTCTGGCAACCAGTAATAGTAGAAATTGGCAGTATACCCGGTCTTCAGAACTACCTTTTTTGGCTTTTTGTAGTGCTGGGGACCCTTATTCTCATGCTGGTCAATGACAAGTATGGGCCAGGGGGTTTCCTTGATTTTTTATTAGGAAAATATTTTCATCCAAAAAGAGAAGAGCGAATTTTCATGTTTCTAGATCTTAGATCATCTACTACCATTGCAGAAAAATTAGGAGAAGAAAGATATTTCAATTTTCTAAGGGACGTTTTCAACTACGCCACACCGAGCATCTTAAACACCGATGGGGAAATTTATCAATACGTGGGTGATGAAATTGTGATTAGCTGGAAAATTGATCAGGGTACTGAAAATGCTAATTGCATTCAGTGTTTTTTTGATATTCAGAAAGCCCTCAACGAAAAAACAAACTATTTCCAATCAAATTATGAAACGAAACCGGAATTCAAGGCTGGCCTTCATTACGGTTATGTAATGGCCGGGGAAATTGGCTTAGTAAAACGTGATATTGCTTTTTCAGGTGATGTTTTGAATACCACTGCACGCATACAGGATAAACGCAACGAGTTGCGTGTTGATATTCTCCTCTCAAAATTTTTACTTGATAAATTGAACCTTGGACCAAAGTCTTACGAACCAAAGGAAATTGGTGATATTGAACTACGGGGGAAAGAGCAGCGTGTAGTATTATTTACAATTTAGTGGCTATTTCAATCTTAATGTTTCGCCAGAGATATCTGAGATCCGTATAGGGTTTATAGTCACGCCATTAAAGAGCCGCTCTCACATTAAGGAAGAAATTAGTCTCTTTCTCCAGGTTGTAGGAGTACTCAAGTCTAATAACCACATCATAAAATGTTACGATATCCAATCCGACACCTGCACCTAGTAACAGCGTGTTATTAAACTTTGAGATTTCAACTCCCGGATATTTCTCCGCCCAGCCGGTATCCAGAAAAGTGGTCAGATAAAAGCCAATGGGGAGCTTGGAAAACTGGTCCATCCGGGTGAACTTCTTTATCTTCAGCTCTTTACTAAATATTTTTTTTCGAAAAGTATTTCTGTTCAAAATGTAGACCGGACCCTCTACCACAGATAATTCATAGCCTCTCACGAAATTACGAAAGAAACCAAGGCGCTGTTGATTAATAAATGGTTGGTCAAAAGGTATGCTGGCGTTGATTTGCGCATGCGAACCGAAATAAAAGTCATTTCCCAGCTCGAAAAACTTTGTATATCCCACTTCTGTTGACCAGATTCCAACATCGTTGAATATCCCGATACCATTCCTTCTAATTAAAAAATTGAAAAATGACCCCTTAAGAGGATAATACACCAAGTCCCGGTTATCATAAATTAAATTGTACGTCAGCCATAGGGCCTGCTGTTTGTTTCTGCCTTTTGAAAGATAATTAGAGTTAAGGCTAGTGATGGTGTCAGCGACATTATTCTGTGAATACCCTAAGGTGAAACCATGTCTTGTGAAGAAATTTGGACGCAGTGTAAGTGCGCCTGCCACACTAAACGACTCACGCAATAGTCCTTCGTCTCTGCTCAAAAAATCAAGTGTGTTCTCTGTGGTTTGATAAGCCAGATTTTTAAACTCAGTGAATCGAACTAAGGCTGCGAATCCGAATTTTCTTTGCTTATCGATATATGGAACCGTGTAGAATACTTGCCAGTTCCGTGTAAATCCGAATTGTGCGGTGAGCCTGAGCCGCTCCCCTCTTCCCCTGATGTTGGAATGGTCTAAAGTAAGTCCATATATCAGCCGGCTAAAATCTCTTTCCCTTGTGTTCCACCAAGCATTAAAATTGCGATCAGCCAATCGGAATATTGGAATAGGGAAAAGAAACCATCGTTCCCGCACCTTCATTTCAATTGCCACTTCGCTGTTGCCTTTGTCTATAATTGTTGCCTTGGTTTCTTCAAAAAGTCGTAGGTTAAATACTTTCTCTTCGTCACGGTTGAGTTGCGATCGCAGCTGATTGTAGGCAATGGTGTCCCACCGTTTTACACTTAATTCCCTTAGGATGTAACCCCTCTTGGTCTTTTTGTTTCCAACAACAAAAATGTCAGTAATAATTACCGGATGTTTTGGTAACGTATCTTCAGCCTGAACGGCCTCCAGGCTATCAGTTTTGATGCGTAAATCTTTCTTTCCCTGGGAATATGCCAGTGATGAAAGAGTCGAAAAGAAAATGATGAATAGTACTCCGCCTCGCATTAATTCCCGCCTAACCCAAAATTGTTTCGATTATTAAAAAACGACCGCAAATGTAAGAAAAAGGCATATGGTATGGCACTGATTTTACTATTACCAAAACTATTTGAGAAACGAAATCTCCTTGATGTCATATGCATCTCTTTGCTGGTTTGATTCCACAACCAATTTTCCACCGTCATCGATATCGACAATTTGACCACTAAAAACCCCATCTGATTCAAATAGATGAACTTCATTTATCCAATAAAGGTTCGACAAGTAGGCTTGTTTGATCCTTTTCAAGTCGCCACTTCTGATCAGTAAATAGTATTTTTCAATTGATTGAATAACCTGGTTGAAGACATTGTTCAAATCATAATTCATCAATGTCAATTCCGCCATTGAGGTTGCTTTCTCAACCGGAAACATGGTCTGGTTAACATTTAACCCAATACCTACTATTGCATGTTCGATGGCTGTACTTCTAAGTGCATTCTCGATGAGGATACCACTAATCTTCTTATCATTGACCAAAATGTCATTGGGCCATTTGACCTTGACATCAATTCCAAGTTCAGTTTTTAGGGCGTCAGCCACTCCCAGGGAAATTATCATATTGAGATAGAACTGATCCTTGATTAAAAGAAGATTAGGATAGAGAATAATCGAAAAGGTAAGGTTCTTTCCGGGTTCAGATTCCCAATGATTGCCGCGTTGACCTTTACCTGCAGTCTGATTTTCCGTGAGTACAACCATTCCCTCTGGCGGATTACTTTTAGTTAACAATTCCGCCGCGACTTTGTTGGTGCTGTGACAATGTGGCAGATATTGCAGCTTTTTACCTATAAATAAAGAATTGGCAAAGAATTTATGCACTATATTTTTAGTATTTTTACATGTAAAGTAAAAGCAGCGGATGCAGAAAAAAAACGGGACTGTTCTTTCAACAGAGATTAAGGATTTGGTGGTGAAAGGAATGTTGGAGAAGAAAGCCCGTAAGGTGAGAGTGCTGGATTTGAGGGAGATAAAAAATGCCATTGCTGACTATTTCGTCATCTGTTCGGGTACATCAGACACACAAATAGAGGCTATAGCAGATTCCCTTGAGGAAGAGGTTTTTAATAATAGCGGACAACATCCCTGGCAAAAGGAGGGTAAACAGTTTAAAGAATGGATACTAGTAGACTACGTCGATGTTGTGGCTCACGTTTTTAATCAAGCAAAGCGGGAATTTTACGCCATTGAGGAACTATGGGGAGATGCTAATATTGTTGATGTGGAAAACAGTCTTGATGACTAGTGATCCAAAACTATATCAGTAGATAAGCGTTATTAAGATTTTAATATTGATCGGAGTTAAGAATGCCAGATAGACCTTTAAAAAAGAAGAGTTTACTACCAAAAGGACCCCAAAAACCAAATTACCAGGTTTGGGTGATCGTTACATTATTAGCGCTGATCTTTGGGGTAACCTACTTTAATAAAAGTACGGCCACAGTTGATATTAGCTATAGGCGCTTTGAGCAAATGATGGTCGATGGCGATATAAAAGAGGTTGTGCTCATCAGGAATCAGAATTTTATTGAGATAACCCTGAGACCAGAAGTTATCACTAAGCCGAAGTACAAGGTTGAATTAGAAAACAGGAGCCCTTTCTCCTTTTCACAAGGACCACATTACAAGTTGAAGATAGCTTCCTTGGAAGTTTTTGATAAGAAATTCAGAGAGACTGAAGATAAAATATCAGAGAATGATCGCATAGAATACATAGTTGACGATAGATCAGATTTCACCAGTATACTATTTAATTGGGGGTTCTTATTCCTCATATTATTCGGTTTCTGGTTCCTAATGCGACGTATGACCGGTCAGGGTGGACCGGGAGGCCAGATTTTCAATATTGGTAAATCTAAAGCGGCCCTGTTTGATGCTGAGAATAAAGTAAAGATCACTTTCAATGATGTAGCAGGTCTAGAAGAAGCGAAAGAAGAGATTAAAGAAATTGTGGACTTTTTAAAAACGCCCAGCAAGTTCACCAAATTAGGTGGAAAGATTCCTAAGGGTGCTTTGTTGGTGGGAGCTCCGGGCACTGGAAAAACGCTCCTGGCAAAAGCGGTTGCCGGGGAAGCAGCAGTTCCTTTCTTTACTCTATCCGGTTCTGATTTTGTAGAAATGTTTGTTGGGGTTGGCGCAGCCCGTGTGAGAGATCTGTTTAAGCAAGCAAAGGAGAAAGCGCCATGTATTGTTTTTATTGATGAGATTGATGCCATTGGCCGCACAAGGGCCAGAGGACAAATGCCCGGATCAAATGATGAACGCGAAAACACATTAAATTCGCTCTTAGTCGAGATGGATGGATTCGGCACTGATTCAGGTGTTATCATATTAGCAGCGACCAACAGGCCGGATGTGCTCGATTCGGCGCTACTCCGAGCAGGACGATTTGACCGGCAGATCAGTATTGATAAACCTGACCTCGTTGGTAGAGATGCAATATTCAAGGTTCATTTAAAGCCGTTGAAAATGGCGAAGGATGTGGATTCTAAGAAATTGGCTGCTCAAACACCCGGTTTTGCGGGCGCCGAGATAGCTAATGTTTGCAATGAAGCAGCTTTGATTGCAGCAAGAAGGGACAAAAACGCTGTGGATATGCAGGACTTCCAGGATGCTATTGACAGGGTGATTGGAGGATTGGAGAAGAAAAGTAAGATTATCAGCCCTGAGGAGAAGAAAATTGTTGCTTACCATGAAGCGGGTCACGCGGTTGCCGGGTGGTACCTTGAGCACGCCGATCCATTGGTAAAGGTTAGTATCGTACCTCGTGGTGTGGCTGCGTTGGGCTATGCCCAATACTTGCCTAAGGAGCAGTACCTCTATCAAACCGAACAACTTCTTGATGAAATGAGCATGACCCTTGGTGGCAGGGCAGCTGAAGAGTTGATCTTTGGCAAGATATCAACCGGCGCCCTAAGTGATCTTGAACGTGTGACCAAATTGGCTTACAGCATGGTTACTGTTTATGGCATGAATGATAAAATTGGGAATATTTCATTCTATGATTCGAAGCAATCTGATTACAACTTCACCAAACCTTATTCAGAAGCAACTGCACAAACTATAGACAGTGAAGTGAGAACTATTGTTGAGAAGGCCTACGAGAGAACTAAAAAGCTACTAGCCAAGAAAAAGAAAGAGTTGGAAAGAGTAGCTAAAGAACTATTGGAAAAGGAAATCATTTTCCAATCTGACCTGGAACGCTTAGTTGGAAAAAGACCTTTCAAGAAAGCGACCTCTTACCAGGCATTTACCAACGGCCAGGATAAAAAAAATGAGACAGGAAAAGAAGAAAAGCCTGATTCTGATAAGAAAAAGAAACCTGTAATGTCCAAGAGTCAGGGAAATGGGGCCACTAAGACGAAAGCAAAAAAATCCAGGGCCAAGAAAGAAGTTCCGGAAAAAGAAGCTGAGTGATAATTCAAGTTTCCCAAAATAGCCTCGTAGGCAACCCTGACCATGTGCTGGTTGAAAGAGTAGGAGTGATCAAATCTTCCCAACCCCCTTCAATTATCTTTAATCTGGTCTATGCATTGGACTTTGTAGTGAAGGCTTCAAGTGCTTGAATGATATGGTGCCCTAAATTAATCAGAAGATTAACTCTTTCGCATATTTCAGCAGTAGTGTTAGTGCAAATCCCCAAAAAACAGCACTGATTGTCATAAAAGAAAATATCTTGGAATGACGACTCCGAAACGCATTGGCTAATATGGCGCCTCCTATCGGGGTCAGGATCAGGGGCGTAAGAAAAGCCGTTCCCTGAATGCCATATTTCCGCCATATGATTACGAATCGTCTGCTGCGTTTGCTAAAGATCCTCTTTTTTTTGTTGCTAAACTTAGAGAGCAGAGAACGCATTTGACTTCCGAATAAAGTAAAAAGTGTGATAGTTAACATCATGCCAAGAGCAGTGAAAAGAGCTGTTTCAAAAACCGTTAGATTAGAGGCTACACCTATGGTAGGGCCCGCAATAAATTTTACCGCACTTGTAATAAAAATCGAAAAATAGAGGGCAATCTTTTCCAGCATTTTATTTCCGCTTGAACAAAGCTGTCTAACTTCGCCCTCAAAATTCATTAATCATTTGAAACTTCTTCAACAACTGTGTGAAATACATGCGCCCTCAGGGAATGAGGTAGCGATGAAGAATTTCATCATTGAATACGTGAAAACTCATGCGGGTAATTGGGAAACCCAACCGGAAGTTATCGAAGGGCCTGAGTTTCAGGATTGTGTG
Source organism: Cyclobacteriaceae bacterium (assembly GCA_963664285.2). Lineage (GTDB taxonomy): Bacteria > Bacteroidota > Bacteroidia > Cytophagales > Cyclobacteriaceae > JAJCYL01. Next base: position 229,928 of record CAXXNX010000040.1, on the reverse strand, counting down.
ATTTTGAAATTCGGAAATCCACGAACCGCAGTTTTTGCCCACATGGATTCAATTGGTTTTACTGTCCGTTATCAAAACCAATTGGTGCCCATCGGAGGACCGGAGGTTCAGAACGGCTATCGGTTAGTGGGTAAAGATAGCCTGAGTTTAATTGCTTGTGAACTCAAAGTCAATGAAGAGGGAAATCTTTTCTACAAATTTGCTCGTGCGATCGACAGGGGTACCGAATTAACTTTTGAGTGCAATTTTCGGGAAACCAGGGATTATGTTCAGAGTTGTTATCTCGATAACAGGTTGGGTATATACAGTGCTTTAGAAGTGGCTAAAACCTTAAAGGACGGGCTGATAATATTCCCTGCATGGGAAGAGCACGGTGGAGGGACAATTCCGTTTCTTTCCAAATATGTTTATGCAGTACTTGGCATTAAGCAAGCCTTAATCTGTGATATTACCTGGATAACAGAAGGCGTACACCATGGAAAAGGTGTGGTCGTTTCCATGCGTGATAAAAATATACCAAGAAGATCATATGTCAATCGGGTCATTGGTTTTGCGGCAGAGTCAGGGATTGACTACCAATTGGAAGTGGAAGGTGCAGGCTCAAGTGATGGTCGTGAGCTGCAGGTTTCTCCATACCCGATCGACTGGTGTTTTGTTGGAGCACCCGAAGACAATGTGCATTCTCCGGATGAAAAAGTGCATAAGAAGGACATCCGATCGATGATCGACCTGTATAAGTATTTGATGAAGTTTCTTTAGAAGCTAAGAGTGCAGTCTGCTAATCTTAATCCGGTTGAAACGCTTAGGTATGAATAATTGGTTTATATGAAATCGTCTAATCGTGAGAACATCAATTCCCATGATTCGGTGCGGTTTTTGATATCTTCTGGTACCCAGCTCAATTCCTGAACTAACTCTATTTCAGTACCTGTGGCAACTTCACGAAGTTTGAGAGTAACAATACTTTTCATGTCCGAAGCTCTCGGAAGCTTTCGGTATTCGGTGGTATAAACTAATCGATTGGGGTGATCAATTTCCAAATATTTCCCTTCAATGAAGAACCGTGAATTATTTTCCGTTTCAATTTCAAATTGATATTTACCACCAACTTCCAGATTTATCCGGGCGTTGATAGTTTTGCTGTTCTTAGGACCGAACCACTGTAAAATAGACGATGGAGTTGTTAGGGCATGGAATACTTTTTCAACCGGAGCCTTAAATACCCTTTTCAAATAGACCTTACTTTCCGGATTGCTCATTTTCTTGCTTTTGTAGAAAGTCATCCAATGAATCAAAATGGTGTTGCCACAATTCATGCTGTTGAGATATCCAAAGAATGGCGTTTGCAAGCGGTTCAGGATTTTGGTGACAAATATATTGGCGACCACTCTTTTCTTTGGTTATCAGATTCGCTCTCTCTAAAACTTTAAGATGCTTAGATACAGCCTGGAAGGTCATATCGTAATGATCGGCCAATTGCATTACTGTGAGATCCTGACGTTTTAACTGATCCAGCATTGATCGGCGGGTATGATCAGACAGGGCGCTAAATACGCTGTCCAATCTGTCCTTGCATTCAATCATATCGAATTTAGAAAATATCATATGCCGAGCCAACCAGCTCTAAATTCTCGGACTTGGGTGGCACTTCTGGAATACTAGCTTTCAATTCAGTACGGAACTTAACAAACGCGGGCAATTCACTAACAATTTGGCCGGTCGCATCATCCGGATACATGGCAAAATGCATAAACGTTTGCCCGTCTTCTAAGATGAATGAACTGTATTTAATGCCAGAGTTATTCATTGCCTTCAGGTCCGACATCACTTTTCTGATGTTGCTTTGATTCTGTTCAACAAATTCTTTTTTTACGGTGTATTGCACCCTCACTGCTTTCACAGTTTCGAGTTTTAGAAATTTCGAGACAAAAATGAAGAAAAAATTATATTCAACCAAGTAGTTGAATATAATTTCCATATATTTAATCTCTTAAATCAAAAACCATGAAACAAACCTTAAAAAGCGTCATTGATCTTTTTGAATTCAACAACTCTCTATTTGAAGGGAAAATATTTTCACTCTCTGATGACGAAGCTGATCTTCGAATTTGCGATACGGTCAACCCTGTTAAATGGGTGGCTGGTCACTTAACCCGAAAAATTCATAGTAGACAATAAAAAACAGGCATAAATTGCTTATATTGAGATAGTTAGACAACAAAATAAGCAATTAATTTATGCCTGAATATAAGGAAAAAGATACCGTATTTTATCGAGGAAAACAAGCTTTTAAATTTGATTTTTCAGCATCAGCGATTAGCTCAGACGGAGCGATATTGTTAAGTGAAAAAGTAGAGAGAAAGACTGGTCTATTAAAAAGCTTCGCCGCACTGATTCCTGACTATCGAAACCCCTTTTTTATCGAATACACTTATGAAGAAATGCTTCGCCAACGGGTGTTTTTAATGATGCAGGGCTATCAGGATTGCAATGACGAACAAAAACTCCGAGAGGATCCGGTGATCCGTAAAGTACTAGATAGCGGATTATGTTCCCAGCCTACTTTAAGTCGATTTGAAAACAAGGCCGATCGGAGTCTGATCTACCAGATGAGTCAATGGTTTGTAGACCGTTATGTAGAGGAGTTGAAAGAGAAGACCGGTCAAATCATCATTGATGTAGATGGTACCGATGACCCTACTCATGGATCCCAACAACTCAGTTTGTATAATGGCTATTATGGACAGACTATGTACCATGAGTTGTTCTTTAAGGACGGGAACACCGGTCAGGTCATTTTACCAGTACTACGTCCGGGCAATTGTCACTCCAACAAATGGCTTGTGGCCTTATTGAAAAGGATTGTCATTAAAATCAGAAAAAAACTGCCCTCAGTAAAGATCCTTATTCGAGCGGATAGTGGCTTTTCAGGAGCATCTTTTTATCGGATAGCTAAGCAGTTTGACCTTCAATTTTGTTTAGGTATTAGTAGTAATGAAGTTTTAAAGACTTTTACCAAACAGACTATCATTGAAGTAAAAAAGGAATATGCTTCAAAAATCATCAAACATCAAGAGTTTGTTGGCCCGTTTACTTACCAGGCCAAAAGCTGGGATCGTTCTGAAAAGCTGTACGCCAAAGTGGAGTCTACCGGAAAAGGAATGAATGTCCGTTACTTTGTGAGCAACTTTGAAGCGATGACCGCTCAACAGATTTACTTTGATTTTTATGTCAAGCGAGGTGATGCCAGTGAAAATCGAATAAAGGAACTCAAAAACATGACTTATTCCGACCGGCTTTCCTGTCATCGCTACTGGGCCAATTTCATGCGTTTAATCATCGCTACCCTCTGTTATGAAATGTTCCGGCAGATTAAATTATTAATTGCCAAAACAAAACACCACTTTGCTAAACGATGGCAAGTGGACAATATCCGGCTTTACCTGATGAAGGTTGGGGCGTGCCTGAAAGAAAGGAAAAGATCATTGACAATACAATTCTCAAGAGCCTTTAGATATCAATACCTGCTGGGCGATTTGCTTACGGTGAACTGACCGATCAGTTAAACAGTTTGGTTTAATCAAAAAAATGTTCTTCCATAAGAACACAATAGAGCTTTGACTGAAAATTGAAAAATTCTAACAAAAAAACGCTCTAATGTCCTTTGAAATCCAGAAACCTGGTTGATCTTCAAATTAATACATACACTCCAATCAAAAATAGTTAGCAACCCATTATTAATCCCAAAATTGGTGGCCTATGAATAATGCGGGTTAACCATAGTATACAAATAACGCCTTATTTGCATACTAAAAGTATAGTATTTAATTTGAAAAATTAGGTTCCAAACAACAAGTTGCACGGAACTCATTAAGTCATGAATTTGCTTCTTCAAAACTATTGAAATGAAACTATTGAAGAATTTATTGATTGTCGTTTTACTGTTCAATGCTACCCGATTATTCGGTCAATATGACTTTGTTGATCCCGATTATCAACCACCCTGTGGTGAGAAAATTCATCTTGAGATCCAACCCTTTATTGAACACCTCTTTTGCTGGAAAGATTGGGAAGTGAACAAAACCAATCAAGAAAAGCAAGAAATACTTAACAAGCTCAGCGGTAGTAGAAAGCCTAACCACTATGTCTATCTATTGGAAGAGGATGAGGACACCTTAAATTCAATATCTATTGGGCCCAGCTCCATTCACGTGATAGATTATGATCGTGATGGTGATGAAGACTTTATTTATCCTACTTGGGTACCCTGGGATAAGACATATAATACTGAGTTCTGGATCAACAAAGAAGGGAAATGGGAATTTGATTTCTTAGTTGAAGGTAAAATCATAGAAATGGGAGAAACAGACGGCGAACCATGGTTAATTGTGTACCATAAGCTGTGCTGCAGTGATTACACGAGCTATGTAAAAAAGTTGACCTTATCCGAGGAGTCCGGACCGTCTTTTCAACTAGCTGAAAAATATGCGTTTATAGATGAATTTCGAAGATTGGAAAGAAAGACAGGGCAGGCCATAATGTTCGATCAGAATATTCCAATAGAATTTACTAAGCAGGACACACTCTTTTCAGCTGGCGGTTACATCCATAGCAGTAAGAAAATTGTAAAAGAAAAAAGGATGTTTAATCCCGTTATAGTTTTCAGCAATGCGTCCAGTGGAACTAGATTAACAGAAATTGTTGACCCAAAAGGTCAATTATGGTATTACGTCAGGCTGAACAGGAATGCAGAGATCTTGAAGTCAGCATTTCAACGAGACCACCGAATAGGCACTCTTCGCGAAGATAAATCCTTGATACAATATCTGGGCTGGGTAAAGGCCAGCGAGAATTTGCTAAGGTGACAGGGAAAGCTTTGTTTTTGGCCAACATATATAGGTGAAGTATTTGCTGGAAAAAGGTATTGAAAATTGAAATCAATTTAACTGATGAAATTGTCGCAAACCCATATTCCGGGATTCTGTGATGCCACTCATAATTCCCTAAATATTGGACTAATCTAAATCGTTTTGGACCAGGAGCCATCAGACGCTGAGATTTTGGTTAACTTTGCCCCATGGCTCACGACCACCATCATCACCATGGTGAGAAGAATATTAGTATAGCTTTTTTCCTCAATCTGGGCTTTACTGTAATAGAGATCATTGGCGGTTTATGGACAAACAGCCTGGCCATCTTATCTGATGCCTTACATGATCTTGGTGACAGCCTAAGCCTTGGCCTCTCCTGGTATTTTCAACGACTTTCAAAAAAAGGAAGGGACAATACCTTCTCCTATGGTTATGGGCGCTTTTCCCTGCTTGGAGCGGTGATTAATTCTATCGTTTTGATCGTGGGTTCGATCTTTATCCTATCAGCAGCGATACCGCAATTATTCAATCCGGGTGAAACAAACGCTCAGGGAATGATGTACCTGGCTATCCTGGGTGTTGTAGTCAATGGAGCTGCTGTCCTCAAATTACGCCAGGGTACCTCAATGAATGAAAGGGTTGTTTCCCTGCACCTTTTGGAAGATGTGTTGGGTTGGGTAGCCGTGCTTATTGGAAGCATCGTTATGATCTTTTTTGATGCCCTCTTCATAGATCCATTACTTTCTATTTGCATCTCTGTTTTCATCTTATTTAACGTCTATAAAAACCTAAGAAAGAGTATGACCATTATCTTACAGGGAACACCCAGCAATGTTGACATTGACCAATTAAGAAGTAAGCTGGCCAGCCTTCAGGAAGTGAAGGATATCCACGATTGTCATACCTGGACTATGGATGGCCAGTATAATGTGTTGACTATTCACCTGGTGCTGGGTCAGGATTATTCACTGTCACGTCTTGCTGAGATCAAGCAGAAAGCGAAGGAGCTCCTAAAAGATGAATCAATTGAACATATTACTATCGAGTTTGAAAGTGAAGAGGAGAATTGTGAGTTGGAGGAGTGTTAGGTAAACACACCCCCGGTCCTTCTCAAGAGGGGAGTAGCGAGTGCTGAATTAATGGGTATCAGACCTAAATTATGTAAGTTAATTTTCAAGCTTCCTTAAATTTGTCCAAGATGTTTACATATTCCCCTCTTGAGAGGGGTGAGGGGTGTATTTACCTATTGACAACCATGCGCCGAAAAATCATCTCCTATAATTCGAAATTAAAACAACTGGCCAGAAACCTCAGGAACAATTCCACCAAATCTGAGATCAGGTTGTGGCGGGAATTAAGGAATAAAGGCTAAGTTCTAAATAACACAGCAATTATTATTATCTTCGCTATATGATATCAAGTCAAGAGATCAAAAATTTATTTGCACAATTGCCGATAAGTTCCCAAACCGAATTGTTGGATGAGTTGCTCCAGGAGCAGGAATTACAAGGCAAAGTATTGATTGCCGCTCAACAACAAATAGCAGAGAAAAGAAAGAAGAAACCCTGTCCAAATTGCACAAGCGAGAAGGTATATAAGAGGGGCAGACAAAAAGGTGTGCAGATGTATCAGTGCAATGAATGTAAAAGATGGTACAGTGAAACAACAGGGACACCTTTGTATGACATCAAGCTTAAATCAAAATGGCAATCTTATCTGCGCTGCATGGAGCAGGGCATGCCGATAAAAAAGATAGCAAAACAAATCGGAATAAGCATCCAGACAAGCTTCGACTGGCGGCATAAGATATTGAGTTCACTAAATGAGTTTGTTCCCGAACAGTTATCCTCGGAAGTAGAATGTGATGAATTGGAACTGGCACTTAACAACAAGGGCAGTCGAAATTTAGATAGGGCAGCAAGAAAGAGGGGAAACGATTTCATACGGAATATGGGAAAGGAAGAGGTCACAGTTGTCCAGGTAGTAACAGCGGTTGAACGCAAGGGGGAGAAGTACCTTAAAGCTGTTGCATCAAAACGGCTGAGCAAAGAAGAAATTTCAAAGGCATTGGATGGGAAGTTGGCCTACGGTGCAACCTTGATTACAGATAAGCACCCTTCTTATAAGGCTTTTGCCAAAGACAACCCCTCCATAAAGCACAAAGCGCTATTGGCCAAAGATCATGTGGATAGAGATGATAAAACAATCCATCTGCAAAAAGTAAACAATGTTCACACTCAACTTAGGACATTCTTACGCCCATTCAATGGTGTCAGTTCCAAATATTTGCAAAACTACCTGAATTGGTATGCTTATGCTGACCGAATAAGAGAGAGTAAAACAACTTTGAAACAATGGTTTCTGACTATGCTATTAACGGATCAAGCCTATCATCTGTATGAGCTATTTAAACAAAATGCTGTTATAATTAGAACTTAGCTGGAATAAGCAAATGATGGGATATGACTTTCATCGACAAAAACCCATAGACCAGTTCATTGCTGATTTCTTCTGCCAGGAACTTATGTTAGCTATTGAGTTGGATGGTTATAGCCACAATTTCGAAGAAGTGATTAGGAAGGATAAGATAAAGGAAAGACGTTTGGTTGAGCTTGGCATTAACGTGATGAGATTCAATGATAATGAAGTTATGGATGACATAGTTAACGTTTTAAGAACTATTGAGAATTACGTCCTTAATTGGGAGGAAACACACCCCCGGCTCCTCTCAAGAAGGGAGTAGTGAGTGCTGAATTAATGGGTATCAGACCTAATTAGTGTCTGTATGAAAACAGGCTAATATGCTGATTATCCATCATATTCGTATTTTTTCCATCAAATCAGCGCTGAATTATTCTCGAATCTGATTCAGTAGAATTATCAAATTCACAAATATTATCAAGAACAGTTGCGTTGTAGCCTGTTAATTGGCCATTTGAAGGTTTTCCATTCAAAAACCCCAAAGAATTCACTTTGAGATTCGCAGGCTTTTTGGTCTGCCGGGGAGTAAAATCCCTGTCCTTTTTTTGTTCATTCAGTGTAGAAAAGAAACGATTTTTTCGGTTGGTTTATCAGGATTAATCATTATATTGCATATAACCGATATAAATACAAACCATGAGGAAATCCTTCCAGCCCCAACTTACCCTGGATGCACACCCATCGAGCAAGTAGAGGCTCCGGTGAAAACTAAAAGCCACTTAGCTGCCCTGGCAGCCGCCCTTCAATATATCTATGTCCAACCTGAATGGAACCAGCGTATTTTTGAATTACTTTCTTCCAAACTCATTGAGGGAAAGAAAAAGACGGGCCGTGAGGGTATGAGTCTGTGGGAGGTCTTCGTATTGGCCCAGGTGCGCCTGTGCATGAACATCTCTTACGATGAGTTACACCATATCTCCAATTACGACACGTTGGTACGGGGCATTATGGGGGTGCTACCTACCGACTACTCTGTGGGCAAACAGTATAAGTACCAGAACATTTATGACAATGTGACCTTGCTGGACGATGAACTGCTCATCGGCATCAATGATGTAATCGTAGCAGCAGGTCACCAGGTGTTTAAAAAAAAAGGAAAAACCGGAGGGGAGGAAGTTGCCTTGCGTTGCAAGACCGATAGTTTCGTGGTAGAAACCGACACCCACTTTCCTACCGACTACAACCTGCTATGGGACAGTGCCAGAAAGTGTATAGATGTAGCTGATTTATTGGTCTCAAAAAGGTATTTTACTGGCTGGCGTAAGTCCGGGGATTGGCGCAGATCCCTCAAAAGGCTGATGCGCAGCGTGGGCAGGACCACCGGCTCAGGAGGAAAAAACAAAGAGGAGCGGGTAGAGCAGGCTGCCACTTCCTATCTGACTAAAGCCCGTGCTTTGAGCAAGAAAGTGGGCCAAATGTTGGAAAAACATCAGGGAAACTCTATCGAGGAGTTCGCAGCCCTGATGGCATTGACCTATTATCTTGAGATGTTGGAAAAGCACATCGAGTTGCTCGACAGGCGGTTGATCAGAGCAGAGACCATTCCCCATGCCGAAAAAGTCTTTTCCATCTTTCAACCTTATGCCGAAATGATCAAAAAAGGCAAACTGCACCCCAATGTGGAGATCGGTAAGAATCTGGCCATCACTTCGGATCAATACCATTTACTCATAGACTGACAAATAGCTGAAAAACAAACCGACAACCAACTTACCCTATCAATTGCCCGGCGTATCGCTGAGAAATACCCCATCCAAAGCCTGAGCACCGACAAGGGGTTTTCCGATAAAGAGGATAAAGCAACTCTGCAAACCTTCATCCCAGAAGTGATCATGCCTAAAAAGGGTAGGTTAAACAAAGAAGAAAAAGCCATCGAATCAGCGCCAGCCTTCAAAAGGTTGAAAAACAAGCATTCTGCTATCGAATCCAACATTAATGAGCTGGAACACCGGGGATTGGACCGATGCCCGAACCGTACCCGCAAAACTTTCAATAGCTACATCGGGTTGGCCATTACTGCCTACAACCTTCACAAGATCGGGCGTAAACTCCAGGCTGACCGTCTGGCCGCCCAGCAGCAAGCCAATTGCCAGAAACAAGCAGCTTAATCACCTTTTAGCTGTTTAATAAGGATTAGGCACTGGCAGAAGTGCGTCCTGGCCAGGCTAAAACCCGGCTATTTTTATCAAAAACCATCAAAAACAATGAATAAAAGCAAAGTCACCCTTTATTAGTCAGCAAGGTGAGTGATTTTTTCATTGTTCCATTTTAAGCAATATTTTAATACGACCTAAAACTCGCTGTTTTCTTAGAGACACTAATTATAATTATGTAAGTTAATTTTCAAGCTTCCTTAAATTTGTCCAAGATGTTTACTTGGATCTTTTCAAAACTTGAGGGGCATCGCTTTATCTTAAATGAGAAGAATAAGAAGTTTGCAACCACCGAATTCCCTTCTTGAGTGAAACCTATTGACAACCATGGCCGAAAAATCATCCCCTATATTCGAAATTAAAACAGCTGGCCAGAGTGGACCTCAGTAACAATTCCAACAAATCTGAGAATTAAGGAATAAGCAAATGATGGGATATGACTTTCATCGACAAAAACCCATAGATCAGTTCATTGCTGATTTCTTCTGCCATGACTTATCCCGAAAAATTCATAGTAGACAATAAAAAACAGGCATAAATTGCTTATATTGAGATAGTTAGACAACAAAATAAGCAATTAATTTATGCCTGAATATAAGGAAAAAGATACCGTATTTTATCGAGGAAAACAAGCTTTTAAATTTGATTTTTCAGCATCAGCGATTAGCTCAGACGGAGCGATATTGTTAAGTGAAAAAGTAGAGAGAAAGACTGGTCTATTAAAAAGCTTCGCCGCACTGATTCCTGACTATCGAAACCCCTTTTTTATCGAATACACTTATGAAGAAATGCTTCGCCAACGGGTGTTTTTAATGATGCAGGGCTATCAGGATTGCAATGACGAACAAAAACTCCGAGAGGATCCGGTGATCCGTAAAGTACTAGATAGCGGATTATGTTCCCAGCCTACTTTAAGTCGATTTGAAAACAAGGCCGATCGGAGTCTGATCTACCAGATGAGTCAATGGTTTGTAGACCGTTATGTAGAGGAGTTGAAAGAGAAGACTGGTCAAATCATCATTGATGTAGATGGTACCGATGACCCTACTCATGGATCCCAACAACTCAGTTTGTATAATGGCTATTATGGACAGACTATGTACCATGAGTTGTTCTTTAAGGACGGGAACACCGGTCAGGTCATTTTACCAGTACTACGTCCGGGCAATTGTCACTCCAACAAATGGTTTGTGGCCTTATTGAAAAGGATTGTCATTAAAATCAGAAAAAAACTGCCCTCAGTAAAGATCCTTATTCGAGCGGATAGTGGCTTTTCAGGAGCATCTTTTTATCGGATAGCTAAGCAGTTTGACCTTCAATTTTGTTTAGGTATTAGTAGTAATGAAGTTTTAAAGACTTTTACCAAACAGACTATCATTGAAGTAAAAAAGGAATATGCTTCAAAAATCATCAAACATCAAGAGTTTGTTGGCCCGTTTACTTACCAGGCCAAAAGCTGGGATCGTTCTGAAAAGCTGTACGCCAAAGTGGAGTCTACCGGAAAAGGAATGAATGTCCGTTACTTTGTGAGCAACTTTGAAGCGATGACCGCTCAACAGATTTACTTTGATTTTTATGTCAAGCGAGGTGATGCCAGTGAAAATCGAATAAAGGAACTCAAAAACATGACTTATTCCGACCGGCTTTCCTGTCATCGCTACTGGGCCAATTTCATGCGTTTAATCATCGCTACCCTCTGTTATGAAATGTTCCGGCAGATTAAATTATTAATTGCCAAAACAAAACACCACTTTGCTAAACGATGGCAAGTGGACAATATCCGGCTTTACCTGATGAAGGTTGGGGCGTGCCTGAAAGAAAGGAAAAGATCATTGACAATACAATTCTCAAGAGCCTTTAGATATCAATACCTGCTGGGCGATTTGCTTACGGTGAACTGACCGATCAGTTAAACAGTTTGATTTAATCAAAAAAATGTTCTTCCATAAGAACACAATAGAGCTTTGACTGAAAATTGAAAAATTCTAACAAAAAAACGCTCTAATGTCCTTTGAAATCCAGAAACCTGGTTGATCTTCAAATTAATACATACACTCCAATCAAAAATAGTTAGCAACCCATTATTAATCCCAAAATTGGTGGCCTATGAATAATGCGGGTTATGTTAGCTATTGAGTTGGATGGTTCCACAATTTCGAAGAAGTGATTAGGAAGGATAAGATAAAGGAAAGACGTTTGGTTGAGCTTGGAATTAACGTACCCCCGGCTCCTCTCAAGAGGGGAGTAGCGAGTGCTTTGAGTGACAATGGAGGGGAAATTAAACTTATTTGCGTCGAAAATTGAAACAAAAAAAGAGCCCGGAAATCCGGGCTTCTTTCAAACCATTGCTTTAACTATATCAAACAATATCTCCGGTCACGGCGTTGATCCTTACTGTGATTTCATCATTACCAACCCTGATAAATAATTTGTAGAACCATTCGTCCTGATCGTTTCTTTCCAATTCCCATCCTGTCAAGACTTCATCACCGGTATCAAGTGCGATTTCTTTTGCAGCATTGAAGGAAATTAAACCCATTCCCGGCTCTACATTGTAATCAAATGGACCTTCAAGGTCCTCGATATTTGCAATATGCCCCTCTTCAGTAAAGCCGATAAATACACGAGCGCCATTGTCAGTTTCTAGCTTTACTATCCAAATGATGCGATCAGCTTCTTCACGGAAAACAGCCACGACCTCTCCGCGAATCAGGTGCCTTGCGAGATCAAGTAGTTCCCCTGGAATCAGGTCTCTATGATCAAGTTCATCGAATTCTTCACCAATAATTTCACCTGTTTCCGCATCGATCCTGATTCTGATTTTGTTATCGCCAGCCACTATGATCAATTGGTAAACCCATTTGAAGTCAGCGTTAAATTCAAGTTCCCAGGCAATTAATTCTTCATCTCCGGTATCCAAAACTATTGCGAGGATCTCACTGAAATTAATCAGACCTTCCGGAGTTACATCATAATCAAACGGGCCTATTTCTCCCCTAATCTCGACCAACTCACCGGATTCTTCTTCGACGGTAATCTCAACTTCAGCTCCCGAAGATGTAATGACTGTTATTTTCCAGGCACGGCGATCATGCTCTGTGTCGATTTCAACGTGAACGATTTCGGCGTCAATAAAACCAGCCACAATTTCCCGCACTGATTCTGGCAGATGGCGAATACCGTCATCTTCATGTTCTTCATCAAACTCAATAATGGTGCCTGTTAACGCGTTTATTCTGACTTCAAATAATTGATCACCTTTTGCAACGTGAAAATGATAAACCCAGATTAGCAAGTCACCACGCTCTCGTTGACGCAGTTTCCATTCCAGCAATTCACCGTCTATTTCTTCGGCAAGTATTTCCTTCGCAGCTGCAAAGCTCACCAGGTCATTACCCGGCTCTACTACATAATCGAAAGGTTTTTCGCTGCCTTTAATTTCCCGTAATTCACCTGAAGTTGTAAAAGCGACCTTTACCAATGAATTTACAGGAGTGATAATGGCGATAAACCAAAATGATTCGTCATGTCTTTCTTTTTTGCGGGCATGTACCACCTCACCCGGTACTATGGAGAGCGCTAACTCAATGATTTCGGCAGGCGCTTCGTCTCCCGGGCGATCGAAATCTTCTTCTTCATCTAACCTCTTACTCTTGAATTTTATCTTAATGATCCGACCGGAAAATGCGTCAATCTCGATTTCCCATCGACCCTCATCGTTCACTATATGGATCTCAAACTCCCATTTGTTGTCCTCTTCCAGTTCCAGTTCCCAACGTTCAATCTCGCCACCCGATATTTCGCTAAGAGCAGCCTGGATGGCTTGCTGAAGCCCTACAAAGTTTCCACCTGGTTCGATGTCGTAGTCAAAAGGACCTAACTGTCCTTCTATTTCAAGTATTCTTCCTAGCTCAACAACCAGAGAGAACTCAATGAAAGCATCTTCATTCAATTGGATCTGGAACTTCACTACAGTAAGTCCTCGTTCCTCATCTTCTTCACTTTCAACCACAAAACTTCCCGGAAACAATTCCTCTAATACTTCAATCACTTTTTCAATTGAAATTTCGTGTGATTTTACCCTGCCTCCGGGTTGGACCAACTCGGTTAGGGCTTCGAATGGTGTTTCTAGCTGGCTAATCTGCTCAATTGTCAGATCAGTAAAGCTTTCTGTAGTTGCATCCTCAACAGGAGGCGAATCTTCATCAGTCCCGCAGGCGCTGAAAAGAAACAGAAACAGTATTATGGATAACAGGTTGTTGTTTGATCTAAATATCATAACGCAATTTTTTATAATGTAAACAATATTAAATTGAATTAAAACTATGCAACGTTAAATATTTAATACTTATTGTACAATTAATTATTTATATATTTATATACTGTACTTCGTTACTTCGTTTCAAAACTCATGTTCCCGATTTTTTGAAAGTGAGTGATCATAAAGTATTTTCAAATTGAATTCTTAAAGCCATCAGCATGAAAGTGAAGAAATTAGCCCTTACTTACCTTACAACCTATTTGGCCATTGGGGGAATTGGCTTTGCATTTTTTCCTTCCGAAACTTTAAAACTTTTTTTCTCTAGCGGTGACTACGGGGATATAATGCCCCGAATGGCTGGAATGTTTATGTGTGCGTTGAGTTTTCTCATCTTCAGGATATTAAATAATGAGGATTGGAAATATTTTTCAGCTACCATATATGTCAGGAGCGCAATTGTACTCTTCCTGTTTTGGATGTACTTTAACCCGCATTATTCATAGGCCACCAATTTTGGGATTAATAATGGGTTGCTAACTATTTTTGATTGGAGTGTATGTATTAATTTGAAGATCAACCAGGTTTCTGGATTTCAAAGGACATTAGAGCGTTTTTTTGTTAGAATTTTTCAATTTTCAGTCAAAGCTCTATTGTGTTCTTATGGAAGAACATTTTTTTGATTAAACTAAACTGTTTAACTGATCGGTCAGTTCACCGTAAGCAAATCGCCCAGCAGGTATTGATATCTAAAGGCTCTTGAGAATTGTATTGTCAATGATCTTTTCCTTTCTTTCAGGCACGCCCAACCTTCATCAGGTAAAGCCGGATATTGTCCACTTGCCATCGTTTAGCAAAGTGGTGTTTTGTTTTGGCAATTAATAATTTAATCTGCCGGAACATTTCATAACAGAGGGTAGCGATGATTAAACGCATGAAATTGGCCCAGTAGCGATGACAGGAAAGCCGGTCGGAATAAGTCATGTTTTTGAGTTCCTTTATTCGATTTTCACTGGCATCACCTCGCTTGACATAAAAATCAAAGTAAATCTGTTGAGCGGTCATCGCTTCAAAGTTGCTCACAAAGTAACGGACATTCATTCCTTTTCCGGTAGACTCCACTTTGGCGTACAGCTTTTCAGAACGATCCCAGCTTTTGGCCTGGTAAGTAAACGGGCCAACAAACTCTTGATGTTTGATGATTTTTGAAGCATATTCCTTTTTTACTTCAATGATAGTCTGTTTGGTAAAATGTAAGTTCAAGTAATAAGTGCAATTTTCCTTTGTAGCACTTGCTTTGCGTTTAGGTAATTAAATTTTCTAACAGGGCGTTCATTGATTTTGTTTTCAACAACTTTGATTTGCTCCTCTGTAACAAATCTAATATCTGTTTTCTTAGGATAAAACCTTCTGATTACCCCAATCCTATTTTCAACTGTCCCTTTATCCTGACTAGTATAGGGACGAGTGAAATAGGCATCCACATCAAGGGATTGAGCAATCAACTCATGTTTAGAAAATGCCATATCATTATCAAAAGTGAGTGTTTCCAGTTTGTGTTTATCCTGAGAGAGTTCCTCCACAATAGCTTCGGCCATTTGATCGGCATTTTTACTGTGCATCTTTCTGATTCTGGTAAAAAGACTTGCTCGGTCTGTCATCACCAACAAAGAGCCTTTGTGGTTTTTACCCATCATTAAATCGACTTCTATATCTCCCAATCGTTCCCTTTTGTTAATGATCTGGGGTCGCTGTTCAATTGATACCCTATTCGGGATAATACCTCTACGATCTTTTCTGTTTCCTCGTTTGCGCCTTCGTTTGCCATGTTTTAGATATGTGTATAGTTGTTTGTATTCTTGGTTCTCCTGGCGGTTGGTGTGCTTACATTCCCATATCCATTGGTAAATCCATTCATGGCTAAGTGGACATTCTCTCGTTTTCTTTCCCTGATGGCTGATCAATTCAGGACTCCATCTATCTTCTTGGAGCCGGTTAACTATCCAGTCTTTCATGGGTTTGGTGAAAATCACTCTTTTTGGCTTTTCTTGATGACGAAGATTGGTCCTCCTTTGTGCATTTGCTGTTCGATAGACACCAGCTCCCCTACCTCTTGAACCCACATTTCGCTTAAGCTCACGTGAGATCGTAGACGGGTGAAAATGAACGATACAGGCAATCTCCTTTTGAGTAGCTCCTGTTTTCAATAATGCTTCAATTTGATACCTTTGATCAATACTGAGATGTGTGTAGTTTTTTGACATTTTGCAATCCAAAGATTGCACTGTTCAGGCTTTTGAAGGATGAAAAAGCCCTTAAAAGCTTTTTCATCCTTCAATTGCACTTATTAGTTGATCTCAGCAAAGTCTTTAAAACTTCATTACTACTAATACCTAAACAAAATTGAAGGTCAAACTGCTTAGCTATCCGATAAAAAGATGCTCCTGAAAAGCCACTATCCGCTCGAATAAGGATCTTTACTGAGGGCAGTTTTTTTCTGATTTTAATGACAATCCTTTTCAATAAGGCCACAAACCATTTGTTGGAGTGACAATTGCCCGGACGTAGTACTGGTAAAATGACCTGACCGGTGTTCCCGTCCTTAAAGAACAACTCATGGTACATAGTCTGTCCATAATAGCCATTATACAAACTGAGTTGTTGGGATCCATGAGTAGGGTCATCGGTACCATCTACATCAATGATGATTTGACCAGTCTTCTCTTTCAACTCCTCTACATAACGGTCTACAAACCATTGACTCATCTGGTAGATCAGACTCCGATCGGCCTTGTTTTCAAATCGACTTAAAGTAGGCTGGGAACATAATCCGCTATCTAGTACTTTACGGATCACCGGATCCTCTCGGAGTTTTTGTTCGTCATTGCAATCCTGATAGCCCTGCATCATTAAAAACACCCGTTGGCGAAGCATTTCTTCATAAGTGTATTCGATAAAAAAGGGGTTTCGATAGTCAGGAATCAGTGCGGCGAAGCTTTTTAATAGACCAGTCTTTCTCTCTACTTTTTCACTTAACAATATCGCTCCGTCTGAGCTAATCGCTGATGCTGAAAAATCAAATTTAAAAGCTTGTTTTCCTCGATAAAATACGGTATCTTTTTCCTTATATTCAGGCATAAATTAATTGCTTATTTTGTTGTCTAACTATCTCAATATAAGCAATTTATGCCTGTTTTTTATTGTCTACTATGAATTTTTCGGGTTAAATCCAATGATCCAATGTTTTTAGTGGTTAATGTCATTGTTCTCCTTGGATTGATACCTTCAATTGTAGTACATCTTGGTAAAAATTAAGGAAGGAAAGTGGATAAAAGCATTTACATAGGGATGGGGATTCCCTTGGTTCAGAACAAGAGAAAGATATCGGTGAAGAAAATCTTTAATGCACTTGTTGTAACTGTTTTTATAGTTATTGCCTCGGGCTGTGACTCCCGGTGGCAAGTAATTCCTGGTCATGCCCACAACGACTATGAAAACGAAATCCCTTTATGGGATGCCATTGACAATGGATTTATTTCAGTGGAGGTGGATGTTTATCTGATTGAGGATCAACTCTATGTTTCCCATTATGTACCCTATCAATTAGATTCTGCCAAAACACTCCAAGCGCTTTACCTTGATCCGTTGAGTGATCATATTTCAAATAATGGGGGCTTTGTTTATCCGGGTTACACCAATCTATTTTATTTAATGGTCGACTTCAAAACTGCCGCAATTCCAACTTACAAAAAGCTAAAAGTCATTTTGTCCGATTACCGATCCATCATTTCTGTAGTAGAAAATGGCATAGAGCAAGCAGGTCCAGTTAAAATTATTATTTCAGGCAACAGGCCGATTGAAGAAGTACTACGGGATGAACCCAAAATGACCGGATTAGACGGCCGTTTGAACGACCTGGATAAAAACATACCGGCTTATATCATGCCTGTAGTCAGTGATAACTACCTTAATTATTTCGTATGGACGGGACATGGAAAGATGAGCGATAGTGAAAGTCAAAAACTGAAAAACCTGGTACAAATCACCCATGCTCAGAATAAGCACTTAAGATTATGGGCGGCTCCCGATCACCCTAATGCCTGGAAGTTATTGCTCGACCATGGGGTAGATCTTATCAGTACCGATCGATTGAGTGAATTCCGAAAATTTATGGCGGAGTAGAAGATTATAAAATCTTCAATTTTCGCGATGGAAGCTTAATCTTTAAGATAAGTGAACAAGTTGAGGTTTATTATCAATAATTGTATTCCCATTCGATATCAGAAAAATGGAAATTAAACCAAATTATCATCTTTTCGGAAAATAGGTGCCTGTCGGTCGCACCCCTGAAATAATAACGATAAACCCAGGAGGCAGATTAAAAATCTGGAGATGATCATTAGGGTGGTTTTTAGTAGTTTATTCTAAATTTAAAAACCTTTCGACTTCGTTGCAAATTATCAATGACCGTTATATTTCGAAGATCGGTAGTGAGGATCGCCATCAAAATTCGGGCACCACAGGAATAGAGTACTGCAAAAAGATTGGAATGAAACCAGAAGTGATAGAAAGAAGTGGTAACCATGGGCTGCCTATGCGCGTTTCCTTGCACCTATTACTTCAGCGGGGAATGTATTTTGACTTATCTGTTCTGTTTTCTCAATTATAAATCCAACTTCTTTAAGATTATGAACTATTGAAACAGGGCGGCATCCTGTCAGCAAATCGGGAAGCTTCCTTGCAATCCAATACCAGAATTTGTTATACCACTTTTGTCCGAATGCCATTGTGGAAATCACTGCTCTTCCTGATGGTTTTATTACTCTATAAAATTCTGATAAAATTTTTTCAAAATCTTTTTCAGGTAACAGGTCTATCATAAAAATTGTTTACAACAAGATCAAATGAATTGTCTTTGAAATGAAGGTGGTAAGCATTTCCGATCTCCAACTTATAATTGCTATTATTTAATTTGCGCAAGCGTTTATTAGCACGTGATAACATACTTGGTGAAATTTCAGTTGCTTTATTTATTCCACTTGGATTTCGCCTTAGAATTTCTTTAAAGACCAGTCCAGTACCCACGGCCACTTCCAAGATACTTTCGCCATCTTTTATTTCTGCAATTTCAATTACTTTTTTTGCTGCTTTGGATTCTGTCAACCAACTCCAAAAGTCATAGAACCAAGCAACTTTTGAATAGCTATCTTTTACTTCATTCTCAGAGAATTTTCTATTTAAAATTTTTTCTTCCATTATATTCAATTACATACCACGTTTGACTAAATAGACATATGTCATTTATATACCTTAGTTCTAATCTAACAGATATTAAAAACAGTTACCCATCCTCCGTATGTTCTTGAAAAACACTATATTCAATTAGTAGAAGTTAACTTAACCAAATGTTTAGTATCAAAAATCAGGTATATGGATAACATCTATAACCGAACTGTACGCGCACTTTCTGCTGTGGCTATTGTCACTCTGGCCGGCTGCACTAGCCTATCAAATCAACAAAAAACTGAGGATCAGGTAGTGGAGGTGATTGATGCCTTTCATGCGGCCATGGTAGCAGGGGATTCGACCACAGCTTTGAGTCATCTTGCTGATGACGTGGCCATCCTGGAGAGCGGTGGAGTTGAAAACAAAGAGCACTATCGCTCTGGGCACCTTGCCGGAGACATGCGCTTTGCCCAAGCTGTGCCGCGAAAGCGGGGGGAGATGAAAGTCAGCATTGTGGGAGATGTTGCCTGGGCTCACTCAACCAGCATCACTCAAGGCCGTATGGGCGACCGCGAGATCAATTCGCAGGGTGCCGAACTTGTGGTGCTAGTTCGAGAAGATGGACCATGGAAGATCAAAGCCATTCATTGGTCATCCCGGCAGAGAAAGTAGCCTGATCACAATCTCCATACCATTATATGCATTACCATTTCTGGCTGATTAGAATTGTAACACCGGGGTCTCGCTAAATGGAGTTGTTCTTGTTGTTGTAAAAAACATTTTATTTGAAATATAGCCAAAGCTAGAAGAGTAGCTTGGAGTATTCATTTTAGTGATTGTTGTTCATAAAATGCTTCTATCGGGTTTCATTTGTACTGCCAAATAAAATCCTATATATCATAATAATTCAGGCGGATATAGTAGAGTATATGTTGTGTTTTTCGAGATGCATATAAGATATTGATGTTTCAAACGAACCATTTAGTCATAATAGGAGGACCAAGTGCTGTTGGCAAAAGCAGCCTACAGACGAGAATTCTACAAGGTGATATGCCAAGTTTGTGCAAGCAACTTTGTGTTGATCTCCCTTCTTCTTATTTGTTCATCGACGCACATGAGTTGCCCGAAGTACGTCAGAAATGTGTTAATCACCTTATTCTTCACTATGATTTCCTTACGCAATATTCGATAGAGATGGCTATGCCTATCTCCCTGATTTGATTAGCACGTCTTGTCGCGTAATTGCTTTGACCCTATGTACTTCATCGAACTTATTATTTCATCGAATTTATCTGCGACTTAGAAAGGCATTTACATCATTCTTGTTAATGCCTACACCGCATAATGCTAAAACACTACTCAGGTTGTGGAAGAAATGGGAGCTTTGTAAAAGCACTTCTGACCTCCAAGAATTATATGAACACTGGTCAGTGTTCATTGAGAGGCGCAAGGTACCAATGCACTTGATTATTGATCCTAATAGCTCTGAAGTTATGACAGCTATGCCATATGAAGTAGCCCATATTGAAAGGATACTAAAAGGAGCGGCTGGAGAATTACCAGTATAAACAGTTGAGTAATTCTTTTCCAGAGAAAAATAATGTCTTCTTTATTTAACCTCTTTGGTGCGGAACAAATCCCCCCTTATTTTCAACGATTTCTTTGTTGGTGGCAAATCAAGTTATTCTTCCGGTGAAAAAGCGTAACACCATGCCTCTCCTGCCAGAACTGTTTCCCCATCTTGTTGTACAATTTTGATCTTTAAATGGATAACTAGCTTGGTTTGGTGAACGCTGATAACTTCCGCATTAGCAGTAATGGTATCTCCAATGAAAACCGGAGCAGTGAATTTCCAATTTTGGCTTAGAAAAACAGTGCCGGGTCCGGGTATATCCATTGCTACCAATGCATGAAGCAGACCTGTTGTTAAACCTGCTTGAACAACGAGCCGCTTAACCCGCATTATTCATAGGCCACCAATTTTGGGATTAATAATGGGTTGCTAACTATTTTTGATTGGAGTGTATGTATTAATTTGAAGATCAACCAGGTTTCTGGATTTCAAAGGACATTAGAGCGTTTTTTTGTTAGAATTTTTCAATTTTCAGTCAAAGCTCTATTGTGTTCTTATGGAAGAACATTTTTTTGATTAAACTAAACTGTTTAACTGATCGGTCAGTTCACCGTAAGCAAATCGCCCAGCAGGTATTGATATCTAAAGGCTCTTGAGAATTGTATTGTCAATGATCTTTTCCTTTCTTTCAGGCACGCCCCAACCTTCATCAGGTAAAGCCGGATATTGTCCACTTGCCATCGTTTAGCAAAGTGGTGTTTTGTTTTGGCAATTAATAATTTAATCTGCCGGAACATTTCATAACAGAGGGTAGCGATGATTAAACGCATGAAATTGGCCCAGTAGCGATGACAGGAAAGCCGGTCGGAATAAGTCATGTTTTTGAGTTCCTTTATTCGATTTTCACTGGCATCACCTCGCTTGACATAAAAATCAAAGTAAATCTGTTGAGCGGTCATCGCTTCAAAGTTGCTCACAAAGTAACGGACATTCATTCCTTTTCCGGTAGACTCCACTTTGGCGTACAGCTTTTCAGAACGATCCCAGCTTTTGGCCTGGTAAGTAAACGGGCCAACAAACTCTTGATATTTAATGATTTTTGAAGCATATTCCTTTTTTACTTCAATGATAGTCTGTTTGGTAAAAGTCTTTAAAACTTCATTACTACTAATACCTAAACAAAATTGAAGGTCAAACTGCTTAGCTATCCGATAAAAAGATGCTCCTGAAAAGCCACTATCCGCTCGAATAAGGATCTTTACTGAGGGCAGTTTTTTTCTGATTTTAATGACAATCCTTTTCAATAAGGCCACAAACCATTTGTTGGAGTGACAATTGCCCGGACGTAGTACTGGTAAAATGACCTGACCGGTGTTCCCGTCCTTAAAGAACAACTCATGGTACATAGTCTGTCCATAATAGCCATTATACAAACTGAGTTGTTGGGATCCATGAGTAGGGTCATCGGCACCATCTACATCAATGATGATTTGACCAGTCTTCTCTTTCAACTCCTCTACATAACGGTCTACAAACCATTGACTCATCTGGTAGATCAGACTCCGATCAGCCTTGTTTTCAAATCGACTTAAAGTAGGCTGGGAACATAATCCGCTATCTAGTACTTTACGGATCACCGGATCCTCTCGGAGTTTTTGTTCGTCATTGCAATCCTGATAGCCCTGCATCATTAAAAACACCCGTTGGCGAAGCATTTCTTCATAAGTGTATTCGATAAAAAAGGGGTTTCGATAGTCAGGAATCAGTGCGGCGAAGCTTTTTAATAGACCAGTCTTTCTCTCTACTTTTTCACTTAACAATATCGCTCCGTCTGAGCTAATCGCTGATGCTGAAAAATCAAATTTAAAAGCTTGTTTTCCTCGATAAAATACGGTATCTTTTTCCTTATATTCAGGCATAAATTAATTGCTTATTTTGTTGTCTAACTATCTCAATATAAGCAATTTATGCCTGTTTTTTATTGTCTACTATGAATTTTTCGGGTTAAATTTGGTTTTAGCAGCAAAAGACTGGTCAAAATGCAAGGGATTTAGTCCCCACTTAAATTTGCAAATGTTTTGACGTGATCTGTAGTCAGAGTAATACTACGAGTTGCTTTTTGTCCTACAAATAAATCCATACCATGCCTTCCTATATCAACGTTATATTAAATTGGAAACAATGACCTGTTCATGAGGCGTCTGCTCCAAAACGCCGGTCTATTCAAAAATAGCCAAAACTGTTGAAAGCAACGGATGATCAGAAGTATCCAAATGCTGTCATGCATTATGTTGTGATTTCGTTGTTTATCGAAGCTCCCGGCGGTAAGATTATTTCTGCATGGTCACCAACCTTTCTCCTGTCGGAGTGGCCTTCATTTTTGATAGGCCAAAAACGAAGCAAAAAGCCTTTTGGAAAATCAATAACCCACGGCCAACACACCGCCCGCTTACCCACATAGCCAGCCGGCTGGCAACACGGCCCTGTCGCTCATTCCGCCGTGATTTTCCTGCTTCCCGCCTGGGCGAAAATCCGAGATAGGAAAAGTTATGATTTAGGTTGGTTTGCAGCCTGCCTCACCCGACAGGCGGGCATCCATTCAGCCCATACCTCTGCTTCCTCCGTTGCATTTTTTACCCGCTCTGAAGAAGAGATGGCTAACAACGATTTTGTTAAAATGCGTTTTAATGCAATTTTAGGTTTGTGTTGTACGAAGTTAGGCTAGAGCCATCTTCTAACTTTAGCTTTATAATCTAAATACTCTTGTACAAATTTAGTTCCCAGGTATTTCTCTTCCTTTTTCACTGCGGTGTAATACACAATAATTAAAGCAGGAATGAACGCAAAAAGCGCCCAATAGGTATTAAATGCTATATCTAACCCAATAGGAACGCCACATCCAAATATGTATACTGGATTTCTGGAATACTTGTATGGGCCGGTAGTTATAATTTTTGAGGTGGTTTTCCAGGGCTCTATTTCAGTTTCATATCTTTTAAAGAGCTTAAACAAAAACCCAATGCTGGTAATAGAGACGATAACAACTCCAATGCCTAAGTAGCTTGCCGGAGAGTCAATACCTATGGATAGTGGTATAACATATTCCATGCCCACTCCAATTAACCCCAAACCAATAAATACAATTGGAGGTGCTAATTTTACTCCCGGATTATCATTATTTTCATTTTTTCCCATCTGAATTTATCTTTTTAAATTATCCCCGTCTTGTATTTCGCACAATAACCAATTCATGCAGCGTACGCTACTGCATCGGCTTAATCAAAAGTAGCCAATCTGTTGAAAACAACTGAGTGCTAGTGCTGTCTTTTGGATGCTGTCATGTATGATATTACCCTTTGTTATTCACTCTTCTCATCGTACTCTCAGTTTAGATCCTATTTAGTTTCTTTTCATTTTTTGGGGCCAAAAAACGAAACAAAAAAGCCTTTGGAAAATCAATAACCCACGGCCATCGCACCGCCCGCCTACCCATAAAGATAAAGGCGGCAATGCGAAGAATGCTGCAACTAAATGAGAATCATCTCTATTCATACGATCGTGATAAGCTTATTAGCCTGATGGATGAGGTCATGGCCAAAATGCAGGACTAATATTTCCATTGGCTTCTAAGGTTGAAAGCTCGTGATCAGGACCTTCAGATTACATCCGAAGACCTGTTGACTAACATTTTCTCGAAGTTTTGTATTGGGAAGTAGCTTAAATGAAATGATTATCTTTAATAAGATGTAATAGTCTTTGAATATGCTGTTTCATAGGTTGGACAAATATCGTAATGTTGGATTGCTTATTCTAAGAATAGGAATTGGCATCATGTTTATCTGGCACGGTTATGACAAGCTTTCAGGTGGACCTGAAAGATGGATAGGCCTTGGTGAAGCATTATCAACCATGGGAATTCACTTTGCACCTCAATTCATGGGTCTTCTCGCCGCGCTGTCAGAGTTTGTTGGGGGTATATTGCTCATTCTCGGACTTTTTACACGTCCGGCATACTTTTTTTTGCTGTGCACTATGGTGGTAGCCACTGCAATGCATCTTTCAAAGGGCGATCCGCGTCAGGTATTTTCAGCCCCTATACATATGGGGATCGTCTTCCTGAGCTTAATCTTGATTGGGCCTGGTGACTATTCTTTAGACGAGAAATTGTCTAAGGAATAAGCCCAATGGTCGCCCCCGGTGGGTACTACTGCAGTAAACAATTGCCCATACCAAAGTCCTAGTCCATTCATAGCTGTCCTTGATATATGTGATATACTGCATTACCTAGGTGAACTAACAGGTGAGTTTACACTGACTTGACTTTTATTAGCATAACAGTTATATTCATTGTCCTTAAGTAGGTTCAATGTTCTACCACATTAATTGTGACTCATGAAAAAAGCTAAATTACTTTCCATCCTGTTCTTATTCCAGATTTTCACATTTAAAGTTATTGCCCAGACATTTACCATCCCAGATCCCAAATTTGCTGCCTTTCTAAATGCCAATTATCCTGCGATCATAACCGGAAATGATTTGGATATTGCAGGGGCTGGACTCATTACAGGAACATTGGTCATGAATGGGCTGGGGATATCTGATCTAAGTGGTATAGAGCATTTTACCAGCGTTGGTGGGCTTCAATGTAACAACAACAATCTCACGACAATTCCCGGATTGGACAAACTCGATTTAACTCTTTTCGAAGCCAGATCCAACCAGTTAATTCATTTGGACGGAATCGAAAACTCAACTGGTTTAATAATTCTTCAATTTGATTTTAACCAGGTAAGCCAACTACCTGATATTTCTTTATTTCCTGATTTGACAAACCTGATTATCAGCAACAATCCTATTATTGCAACAGTACTAAATGTTTCAAATAACCCACTTTTAATAAATCTCTTCATCGAAAACCTGGGGTTAAGCGAGGTGATCGGTCTTAACCTTCTGACTAACCTTAGGTCTTTATAAGCCAGGGTTAATAATCTATCTGATATATCAGGTTTGGCAGCTGCTGGGGTCAACCTGGGCCAGCTTGGTGTGGATCAAAACAATTTGACAAGTATTGACGTCACACAATTTCCCAATCTTACCACCCTCGTCATGGGATTCAATCCCCTTACCAATCCTGTTCTGGACCTTACTAACAATCCTAATTTAAGTGTGCTTTTGGCTGAGTTTGTCAATATTTCTACAATTATGGGATTGTCCCAATTGACTGATCTTGTTTTTGTAAGACTCAACGGTAATAATCTGACCTCATTGATTGGGCTTGAAAACGCCATTAACCTTAGGGATTTGAATGCGAATAGTAATTCAATAACTGATGTACCTACTTTTTCCAACTGGACACAACTCACAGACCTGAATCTTTCTTCTAATCCGGTTAGTCTAACATCAGTAGATATATCGCAAAATATTAACCTCACCACCTTAACCCGCATTATTCATAGGCCACCAATTTTGGGATTAATAATGGGTTGCTAACTATTTTTGATTGGAGTGTATGTATTAATTTGAAGATCAACCAGGTTTCTGGATTTCAAAGGACATTAGAGCGTTTTTTTGTTAGAATTTTTCAATTTTCAGTCAAAGCTCTATTGTGTTCTTATGGAAGAACATTTTTTTGATTAAACTAAACTGTTTAACTGATCGGTCAGTTCACCGTAAGCAAATCGCCCAGCAGGTATTGATATCTAAAGGCTCTTGAGAATTGTATTGTCAATGATCTTTTCCTTTCTTTCAGGCACGCCCCAACCTTCATCAGGTAAAGCCGGATATTATCCACTTGCCATCGTTTAGCAAAGTGGTGTTTTGTTTTGGCAATTAATAATTTAATCTGCCGGAACATTTCATAACAGAGGGTAGCGATGATTAAACGCATGAAATTGGCCAGTAGCGATGACAGGAAAGCCGGTCGGAATAAGTCATGTTTTTGAGTTCCTTTATTCGATTTTCACTGGCATCACCTCGCTTGACATAAAAATCAAAGTAAATCTGTTGAGCGGTCATCGCTTCAAAGTTGCTCACAAAGTAACGGACATTCATTCCTTTTCCGGTAGACTCCACTTTGGCGTACAGCTTTTCAGAACGATCCCAGCTTTTGGCCTGGTAAGTAAACGGGCCAACAAACTCTTGATGTTTGATGATTTTTGAAGCATATTCCTTTTTTACTTCAATGATAGTCTGTTTGGTAAAAGTCTTTAAAACTTCATTACTACTAATACCTAAACAAAATTGAAGGTCAAACTGCTTAGCTATCCGATAAAAAGATGCTCCTGAAAAGCCACTATCCGCTCGAATAAGGATCTTTACTGAGGGCAGTTTTTTTCTGATTTTAATGACAATCCTTTTCAATAAGGCCACAAACCATTTGTTGGAGTGACAATTGCCCGGACGTAGTACTGGTAAAATGACCTGACCGGTGTTCCCGTCCTTAAAGAACAACTCATGGTACATAGTCTGTCCATAATAGCCATTATACAAACTGAGTTGTTGGGATCCATGAGTAGGGTCATCGGTACCATCTACATCAATGATGATTTGACCAGTCTTCTCTTTCAACTCCTCTACATAACGGTCTACAAACCATTGACTCATCTGGTAGATCAGACTCCGATCGGCCTTGTTTTCAAATCGACTTAAAGTAGGCTGGGAACATAATCCGCTATCTAGTACTTTACGGATCACCGGATCCTCTCGGAGTTTTTGTTCGTCATTGCAATCCTGATAGCCCTGCATCATTAAAAACACCCGTTGGCGAAGCATTTCTTCATAAGTGTATTCGATAAAAAAGGGGTTTCGATAGTCAGGAATCAGTGCGGCGAAGCTTTTTAATAGACCAGTCTTTCTCTCTACTTTTTCACTTAACAATATCGCTCCGTCTGAGCTAATCGCTGATGCTGAAAAATCAAATTTAAAAGCTTGTTTTCCTCGATAAAATACGGTATCTTTTTCCTTATATTCAGGCATAAATTAATTGCTTATTTTGTTGTCTAACTATCTCAATATAAGCAATTTATGCCTGTTTTTTATTGTCTACTATGAATTTTTCGGGTTAACAAGGTGATGGTTTGCCATCTTCCTCCGGGGGAACTCAGGCAACAGTAAAACGCTCTGTCTGAGTTCCAATTCAGTTGAGACACACTTGAATAAAGGAGACTTCCTGGGAAGTTGTGATGGCTTTAATTCAGCCATTGCTGGATACCAGCCCTTTGGTGTAGGAGTATATCCTAATCCTTTCACGGATTTTACTGAAATTCATTATGATCTTCTGGAAGAAGGTTCCCTAACCCTTGCTATTTATGATTTCAATGGTAATCTCCTGGAGACCCCGGTTGATGGATTGACAGCGGTGGGGGAATATCAGTACATTTTTTATGGAGCTTCCTATCCAGGAAATATGTTTTATTTGATTGTTCATTACCAGGGACATGAAGTGGTATCAAATACTTATACTTTGATTGGGAATTAGAGTTGACTGAGTACTTAGTACTTACATTTTTAGTGTTTATTTTTTTAATCAACTTCAATTTACACCCAAGCTCTCCAGGCTAGCTACAGCTACCTTAAGCCTCATGACTTAAGTGGTTTGAAGTCACTGAAGGACTAAATTCATTAGAACAATACCCCTTCATTCCAACGATCTCATGTTGAGTGGTATCAAAGTATGTCTGGAGAGGATGGAGGGGAAATTGGGGGCGATCATCAAAAACGCTCCCATATAATTACCAACATTTGTATATTCAATGATAGTTAATATTGTAACCTCTCAGAATCCTATGGGATTTAAGAGGGATAGAGTTTTAGAAATAAAGCTTAACCGTTATGATAAAAGGAATTGATGATATATTGGGAGATGCTAAGAAAAAGGGCTCTGAAATATGGACTAATATTAAAAGTTTTAGCAGGAAAAAGCTGAAGAACACTATTGATAGCCTGAATGATTCATTACCAGTAATCGAAGAGGCCGGTTTTGTGCTTGTTCGGTTTGACGTGGACATTGCAATTGTTCCTCGACTGTTTGCCCGCTTTAGACAAGTGAAAGAGATTGGTGAACAAGAAAGGAAAGCCATTCTGGACAGGACCAAAAAGCAGAAATTCCTAAATATAATTTTACATGGTCTGTTCCATGGAGTTGACATTAAAAAAGAGGTTAACATTGATAATATAGACCTGAAAGAAATCGAACTGGAAATTGGGTTAACTCCATCGGCCAAACTCATCTTTAGACACAAGGATGGGCAAAATTTAATTGTCTAATCTGATCCAACGGGTAAAAATTAAGCCACCCATCCCCCCTTATTTTCAACGATTTCTAAGTTAGTGGTATCAAAGTATGTCTGGAGGGGAGACCTAGTGCTGCCTTTTGGATGCTTTCAGCATGATGATGTTATCCTTTGTTATTCACTCTTCTCATCGTATTCTCAGTTCATATCCTATTTAACCTGAGTTCGGTTTAAGAACGTGAAAAGATGAAATAAAAAACAACAGAAACCGTCATTCAGAGGCTTCAGGGTTGATTTGCGAGGGAAGAAGCCGTAGGAATCTCCTATCTAGTGTCTCTAAGAAAACAGCGAGTTTTAGGTCGTATTAAAATATTGCTTAAAATGGAACAATGAAAAAATCACTCACCTTGCTGACTAATAAAGGGTGACTTTGCTTTTATTCATTGTTTTTGATGGTTTTTGATAAAAATAGCCGGGTTTTAGCCTGGCCAGGACGCACTTCTGCCAGTGCCTAATCCTTATTAAACAGCTAAAAGGTGATTAAGCTGCTTGTTTCTGGCAATTGGCTTGCTGCTGGGCGGCCAGACGGTCAGCCTGGAGTTTACGCCCGATCTTGTGAAGGTTGTAGGCAGTAATGGCCAACCCGATGTAGCTATTGAAAGTTTTGCGGGTACGGTTCGGGCATCGGTCCAATCCCCGGTGTTCCAGCTCATTAATGTTGGATTCGATAGCAGAATGCTTGTTTTTCAACCTTTTGAAGGCTGGCGCTGATTCGATGGCTTTTTCTTCTTTGTTTAACCTACCCTTTTTAGGCATGATCACTTCTGGGATGAAGGTTTGCAGAGTTGCTTTATCCTCTTTATCGGAAAACCCCTTGTCGGTGCTCAGGCTTTGGATGGGGTATTTCTCAGCGATACGCCGGGCAATTGATAGGGTAAGTTGGTTGTCGGTTTGTTTTTCAGCTATTTGCCAGTCTATGAGTAAATGGTATTGATCCGAAGTGATGGCCAGATTCTTACCGATCTCCACATTGGGGTGCAGTTTGCCTTTTTTGATCATTTCGGCATAAGGTTGAAAGATGGAAAAGACTTTTTCGGCATGGGGAATGGTCTCTGCTCTGATCAACCGCCTGTCGAGCAACTCGATGTGCTTTTCCAACATCTCAAGATAATAGGTCAATGCCATCAGGGCTGCGAACTCCTCGATAGAGTTTCCCTGATGTTTTTCCAACATTTGGCCCACTTTCTTGCTCAAAGCACGGGCTTTAGTCAGATAGGAAGTGGCAGCCTGCTCTACCCGCTCCTCTTTGTTTTTTCCTCCTGAGCCGGTGGTCCTGCCCACGCTGCGCATCAGCCTTTTGAGGGATCTGCGCCAATCCCCGGACTTACGCCAGCCAGTAAAATACCTTTTTGAGACCAATAAATCAGCTACATCTATACACTTTCTGGCACTGTCCCATAGCAGGTTGTAGTCGGTAGGAAAGTGGGTGTCGGTTTCTACCACGAAACTATCGGTCTTGCAACGCAAGGCAACTTCCTCCCCTCCGGTTTTTCCTTTTTTTTTTAAACACCTGGTGACCTGCTGCTACGATTACATCATTGATGCCGATGAGCAGTTCATCGTCCAGCAAGGTCACATTGTCATAAATGTTCTGGTACTTATACTGTTTGCCCACAGAGTAGTCGGTAGGTAGCACCCCCATAATGCCCCGTACCAACGTGTCGTAATTGGAGATATTGGTGTAACTCATCGTAAGAGATGTTCATGCACAGGCGCACCTGGGCCAATACGAAGACCTCCTACAGACTCATACCCTCACGGCCCGTCTTTTTCTTTCCCTCAATGAGTTTGGAAGAAAGTAATTCAAAAATACGCTGGTTCCATTCAGGTTGGACATAGATATATTGAAGGGCGGCTGCCAGGGCAGCTAAGTGGCTTTTAGTTTTCACCGGAGCCTCTACTTGCTCGACGGGTGTGCATCTCAGGGTAAGTTGGGGCTGGAAGGATTTCCTCATGGTTTGTATTTATATCGGTTATATGCAATATAATGATTAATCCTGATAAACCAACCGAAAAAATCGTTTCTTTTCTACACTGAATGAACAAAAAAAGGACAGGGATTTTACTCCCCGACAGACCAAAAAGCCTGCGAATCTCAAAGTGAATTCTTTGGGGTTTTTGAATGGAAAACCTTCAAATGGCCAATTAACAGGCTACAACGCAACTGTTCTTGATAATATTTGTGAATTTGATAATTCTACTGAATCAGATTCGAGAATAATTCAGCGCTGATTTGATGGAAAAAATACGAATATGATGGATAATCAGCATATTAGCCTGTTTTCATACAGACACTAATTAGAAGACTCTCACGCAATTATCCTATCACACTTCCTCCAAAAATTGCTACCGATGACGTATTTTTCAAACTACTTGATTTACAGTGAGTTGATAGCCCATGTCTTTAGCAGTTTTTACTAGCCATCTTTCACGTTGCATATTGACTCGAGCTTCATAGTCTTTTATTCCCCTTTCAGTATAATCCAGACCTTTGACCATTAACCTCCAGTAAAGTGTGGCCAGTTTTCTGGCCGTTGCCTTCACTGCTATACCAGGACCTCTTTTGGCTTTCAACTTTCTACCGAAAGCCCAATAGCTATTTTTTTGCTTTCAATTAGACTCTGTGAGATTTGCCTGAATATTTGTCCTGCTTTTGGCCTGTACTTTTTATTCCTTGTCTTTTTCAGTTTGCCAGACTGATGTTGGCCTGGGGCAAGGCCCAACCATGAAGTAAAATGCTTTTCTGTAGGCCATTTGTTAAGATCATTTCCGGTTTCTGAGTAGAGTTGTAGCCACGTATAATCAGTAATGCCCGGCAAGTCTGTGGCATCTTTACCGGTAAATATCTTGAGCAGGTGTCCACCTAAGTGATCTACCTGTGGCTTGTTGTGCCTTACCGGCTTGCGTCCTTTGACAGATTCTATCTCCTTTTTGGCAATATCGTCCTGATCATAAAGATTTACCCTCTCCATGGCCTGTTGGATTTTTTTATCACATTCCCTGATCTGTTGCTGGTAAAACAGATAGCCCTGATAGGCCTGCTGTAGAGCAAACAATCCTGCTTCTGTGTAATGCCCTTCCATAGCTTTCAATACCAAGTGGGCTTTTTTCTCTTTGATGCTTTTATGACAAAGGCCCAAAAGTACCTGAGGATTCCACTCACCGTCCAGGATAGCCTTTACAATGGCCATACCACTTGACCCATGGACCTGGCTCAATACCTCTTTAAGTCGGATGTTCATCTCGGTCAGGGCTTTTTGCATATGGTTTATATGCATGGCCGCTGTTCTGATATGGTCTTCACGTATCCGTTGATAAGCCCTGATTTCTTTGACTTGATCATTAGGAACAAAGCAACGGTTGAGCAACCCATAACTATGAAGTTGCTGTATCCACTGGCAATCTTTAACATCGGTCTTGCGGCCGGGCACTTGTTTTGTTTGCCTGCCATCGACCAACCATACATCAAGCCCGGCATTTTCAAGCACCTCATATAGGATTACCCAATAAACTCCGGTAGCCTCCATAGCCACGGTTTGAACCCCTTTTGATAGTAGATAGTTTGTCGCTTGGCGAAAGTCTTCCGTGAATGTTTCAAAAGACCTGACGGGTTCTTGTTCAACTGATAGAAAGATATTTTTCGCCCCAATATCTATCCCAGCTGCATTTACTCTTAGTTTTTCCATCGTGTAGAATGTTTACTGATAATTAAACCCATACAGGAAAGAACTATGTGACACGAAAGACTACCGAACGGACATTTCCTTAAATCCAGGAAAGTACCATAATTTGTGACTCCATTCTCTCCAACCAGACTCTGAGACAGGCATTAAGCACTAATCGAATTTCGGCCAAGTTGTACAGGGTATCTAAGTTACACTCGTCATCTCATTTTGTGTGTTTGGGTTTCCCAAAAATTAAGCCTCTGAGTGACGTTTATTTGGTTTTTGTTGTTTTGCTTATCCCGAACTCAGGTTATTTAGTTTCATTTCATTTTTGAGGCCAAACGCCTGGGGAATAGGGATAAAGAATGAGTTGAAATTTAGATCCTGATTTGCAGAATAGTTCCAATTTCTCTTTTTATTCTAAGCCAACTGGGAAGGGAATGCCACTAGTATCCAATAATGGTAACATTGGCGAAACAGACATAATGTCCATTTATATGCTTTATGGCCTAGCCTAATGTATTTTTAATCTTTTTAAAACCTACGGCAACATGGTTCTTACACGCCAAACACCGGAAAAGGCATATTCCTAACTTTTCCAAATACAGCTTACATTCTCACAAGCACTCCCAACCGAAAATCTGTGTAATAAGTAAGGGATTTATATTTTCCTTCTTTTAGCGAATAAATTCCATCCTTATCCTCAATATTTCTATAAGTGGTAGCGGTGCCCGAATGAACGTTGGCACCTAGATTAACCCATACCTTCCCGGGTTCTTTATCTTCTGAGAACATACCACGAGGATTTAGCATTATTCCTGCTCCCAGTCCGGTGTTAAAGGCTGTTCCATGAAATTTAAATTGATTATCGAATCTATCTTCATATTCATTCACTGCTGTTCTTGAACTAAAAAAAGTTGTAATACCCATCCTTAGCTCTCCATAGCTCTTAAAGGCTGGGGTGGCAATAAAATCATAATGGCCAAACAAATGGAGGTTCCAGAAACAATCTTCTTCCGCCACTTTTATGAATTCTCCGGGATAACCCTCCTCAACCAATTCGTATTGATACCGATCGGAATAATACATAGCTATCCCCAATTCCGAACCCCATGAAAAGCGGCCTTCATTAATTTGGCGAAGGAAGAGAAAGGACAACCCAATGGGGTTATGGGTGATATTCTGATTGAACTCCCCATGGGGTTTGTAGGCCTTTAGGTTTAGTCCCAAACTATTTTGGGAAAGAACGGGGAAACAAAATAACACCAGGAAAAATAGTAGTAAGTATCGCATCATGCGCTCATACTAAAAGACGAGAAATTTAAGATTTTCATGACCGTAGGTGTATTACACATCGTCATCTCCTCCACATGAAAATAGAAAAATAATAGCCATAGCCATCATAACGTTTGAAATTCTTGGATCCATGATGGTTAAGTTAGTTAGGATTAATCAAACTTCTTCTCTCTTATTCCGAATGCCATCAGGGGATGAGGGTAATATGGCCTAATAATATATGTTGTAAATTTATTGTAATGCCGCTATTGGCAGTAGAATATATGTTTGGCCACCGAGGTCTATGACACTGAGTGATCGGCTCATAAATAATCAGTTTCCTCGCTCGAATGTGTACCACCCGGAGTGGGTCATCGCGAGCACAAGCGTGTTCGTTAAGGGAGGTAGTTTACAAAGTTAAAGGCACATGCTTTACACTAGATTTAAGCTGAGCCTTGTTGATTGTTGTTTCTTCCTTAATTCTTTTTCATTGAAATATCCTAAAAATACATTCCTATAAAACACCTTCCAAATACCATTACCAAGCTCCACAGCAGCCACCTGTCTACCGATTAGCCCTCTTAGTCATGTAAACCCAGAAATAAGACTTCCACCTCACATTACCGTTTTGAGTTACATTCATCACCTTCATGTAAGAAAGATAGTCATATGGCTTTATCTTTTCCGGAAATGGTCTTGTAGAAAAGTCGTGTATTTTACCAGGTGTCTCCATTTCGAGCGCCTCATGTGGACGTTCGTAATTGTACTCTTTGACAAATTGATTGAGTTTGCGCTGTTGGGACTTCAGGTCAAATGCTGAAGGGACAGCACAAGCTGCCTTTAAATCGCGATGCATGCGTTCATGCCTGCCATTTTGTTCAGGGTGGGCAGGGTCAGAAAATACAGGTAAAATTCCCAAGTCAATGAACCAGTATGAAAGCCTAGAGTAACGTTGAATAGCTGTTACAAAACCAAAGGGAACACCATTGTCGGTGTGGACCTGTTGGGGTAGTCCGTATTTGCGAAAAACCCTTTTAACCCGAAAAATTCATAGTAGACAATAAAAAACAGGCATAAATTGCTTATATTGAGATAGTTAGACAACAAAATAAGCAATTAATTTATGCCTGAATATAAGGAAAAAGATACCGTATTTTATCGAGGAAAACAAGCTTTTAAATTTGATTTTTCAGCATCAGCGATTAGCTCAGACGGAGCGATATTGTTAAGTGAAAAAGTAGAGAGAAAGACTGGTCTATTAAAAAGCTTCGCCGCACTGATTCCTGACTATCGAAACCCCTTTTTTATCGAATACACTTATGAAGAAATGCTTCGCCAACGGGTGTTTTTAATGATGCAGGGCTATCAGGATTGCAATGACGAACAAAAACTCCGAGAGGATCCGGTGATCCGTAAAGTACTAGATAGCGGATTATGTTCCCAGCCTACTTTAAGTCGATTTGAAAACAAGGCCGATCGGAGTCTGATCTACCAGATGAGTCAATGGTTTGTAGACCGTTATGTAGAGGAGTTGAAAGAGAAGACTGGTCAAATCATCATTGATGTAGATGGTACCGATGACCCTACTCATGGATCCCAACAACTCAGTTTGTATAATGGCTATTATGGACAGACTATGTACCATGAGTTGTTCTTTAAGGACGGGAACACCGGTCAGGTCATTTTACCAGTACTACGTCCGGGCAATTGTCACTCCAACAAATGGTTTGTGGCCTTATTGAAAAGGATTGTCATTAAAATCAGAAAAAAACTGCCCTCAGTAAAGATCCTTATTCGAGCGGATAGTGGCTTTTCAGGAGCATCTTTTTATTGGATAGCTAAGCAGTTTGACCTTCAATTTTGTTTAGGTATTAGTAGTAATGAAGTTTTAAAGACTTTTACCAAACAGACTATCATTGAAGTAAAAAAGGAATATGCTTCAAAAATCATCAAACATCAAGAGTTTGTTGGCCCGTTTACTTACCAGGCCAAAAGCTGGGATCGTTCTGAAAAGCTGTACGCCAAAGTGGAGTCTACCGGAAAAGGAATGAATGTCCGTTACTTTGTGAGCAACTTTGAAGCGATGACCGCTCAACAGATTTACTTTGATTTTTATGTCAAGCGAGGTGATGCCAGTGAAAATCGAATAAAGGAACTCAAAAACATGACTTATTCCGACCGGCTTTCCTGTCATCGCTACTGGGCCAATTTCATGCGTTTAATCATCGCTACCCTCTGTTATGAAATGTTCCGGCAGATTAAATTATTAATTGCCAAAACAAAACACCACTTTGCTAAACGATGGCAAGTGGACAATATCCGGCTTTACCTGATGAAGGTTGGGGCGTGCCTGAAAGAAAGGAAAAGATCATTGACAATACAATTCTCAAGAGCCTTTAGATATCAATACCTGCTGGGCGATTTGCTTACGGTGAACTGACCGATCAGTTAAACAGTTTGATTTAATCAAAAAAATGTTCTTCCATAAGAACACAATAGAGCTTTGACTGAAAATTGAAAAATTCTAACAAAAAAACGCTCTAATGTCCTTTGAAATCCAGAAACCTGGTTGATCTTCAAATTAATACATACACTCCAATCAAAAATAGTTAGCAACCCATTATTAATCCCAAAATTGGTGGCCTATGAATAATGCGGGTTAAACTCATTTTTAGCTGATTTGTAGTCTTCTTTGTACATAGCCTTTGCAGTGAACAGGAAGCGACTTTTAGAGTCAGCTATGGTCAATGGATGGCAGTAGATTCTATTGCCCATTAGGAACTTTCCCTTGTAGTCAGCAGACCAGACTTCATTGCAATGATGGGGATCGAAAATAGGATATGTTGGCTTGACCCTTCGCAGTCGCTTTTGTGGACATACCAAACCATTCTTAGACAGAATATTGTGTACAGTAACCACCGATGGGATGTCCTCAACGTTACAATGGTTAAACAATAGGCGGTGTAATTTTTTGGCTCCCCAACGAGGGTATTTACCCTTCAATTTCAGTATCTTTTCTTCCACATATTCTTTGGTTCGATTGGGATGATTCCTGGGAGCTGATGATTGATCTCGAATCCCGTTAATGCCTCGGGTTTCATACCGATTAATGAGTCTGTAGGCGGTAGGACGGGATACTCCAAAGGCTTTACTTAATTCGGTGATGGTATACTTTCCGGTTAACCATTCGCAGATAAATTCTACTCTTTGTTCCATAGTCGTTACATTTTTCCAAGGCATATCAATTTGTGTTTTATCACAAATCACTCCTTAAAATGTGTAAACTATGTCCCTTTAAAAGTGTAAACTATGTCCCTTTAAAAGTGTAAACTATGTGCCTTTAACGTACCTATCCTAATCCAAACGAGCTAGCTAAAAACATTAAGGGGTATGTCGCTTTTTGGAGAGATGTAGAAATTTCTGAATAAGATTCAACCGCCCTGGTTTGCTGGTTTATAGTTTGATTTCTTGGTTGTAATTAGACCAGTAAATAACCAGAAACGAGGAAAGAAACCAGCAACTTCATAGACCTTGTTAGCATCTCAATTTGCGATGGAGATAATTATTCAACTTTATCTTCATCCTTTCTTTTCTTACTTTCCAGGATGTGTGAATAATATAAGCCAATTCCACCGAATATTAAGATCATGGAAGCATAAGATACTCCTTCTTCCATAATCCTTGCTTCTTCTAATGGTGCCCCAATTAAGAGCCCTACACCGAGACCTATCATCAGAAAGGCAAACCGCAAGGGGCCATAAGATCTTTGACTAGCTAGATTAAATATTTTTGCATCAGCACCCTTTTCAATTAATGCCATACGTTCGTCATTGGTATATTTCCTATAAAAGATCAATAAGACACCAATTACCGCAACAGATACAATAGGTATGAAAACTACAATTACTCCTTCCATTTTGATTTTTTTATGTTCGGTGTCTTTGACGCCGGTCATTCGGTCATGGTTACAGCAAGCTTCAATCAAAATCATTAAATTTGGTTTAGCCATCAGTTTAGTTAATTGGTGTTTTTAGTTGGAAGACAGAAGCCGGAAGTCCAAAATATTTTTGTCAGTGCCTGATAAAATGTGCAATCTTCTTGATAATAATGCGAATCCTTAATCTCTCATTTGATTTTTAACTTCCGGCTTTTATCTTCCAACTCCGACTTTAACATCTCCTATTAAATTCATGGTGGTAACTTAAATATCAATCTTTTGCCTGTAACTTTAAATCACAAGTCCGCGTCAAATTGGCATAGTGAACAGTAATATGACGGATGAAGAATTAGTCCGCCGAGTAAAAAATGGTGAAATGGATGCTTTCAGGCTATTAGTTGATAAGCATAAGAACTATGCCTACACTATTGCGAACCGCATAGTTAACGCTCCGGAGATAGCAGAAGAAATTGTGCAAGACTCCTTTGTGAAATTATTTAGGTCCGTAGATAGTTTCAAGGGAGACGCCAAGTTTACCACCTGGTTTTATCGTGTGGTGTACAATACGGCCGTGTCGAGTGGGAGAAAAAACCGGATTAAAACATCTGTCATAGACAATGAGTCGGTCTCCTTAGGTGGCACTGATCATCAGGATGAGCTCAGACGATCGGAAACAATTTATTCACCTTGCGTTGCAGGAATTATCAGATGAAGACAAACTAATTATCACATTGTTCTACTTTGACGAACTATCTCTTGAAGAGATGGTTGAGGTAATTTCACAAGATAGGAGTAACTTAAAGGTGAAGTTATTTAGGGCGCGTAAGAAGCTGGCATTAGAATTGAATCATATTTTAAAAGGGGAAGCCACCTCATTGTTATGAAAAAGATTACTGAAGAAAAAATATTTGACCTGATAGATGGCAAATTATCTAATGAAGAGCGTTCCGAAATTTTAAGAGAACTTCACAACCATTCCGTCGAAGAGGCGCTCTATAGGTCTTTGATGATGACTGAAGGGTATATTAAAGCTAATGCTCTTGAGAAGACATCTTCAAATTTTACAGATCTGGTAACCGGCAAAGTAGAGCAATTAATTAATGCAAAGAAAAGGAACGGTGTACTTTACAGGGCGCTCTCTATCGTGGGATTTCTCACAATATCTTCTATGGTTGGAACGGTATTATTGGGGGGGGGAGTGACGGTATTTCGGGCGATGGGGCCAATGTAGTGGTCAATCGGCTTATCACTTTCATGAACGAAGTCAACAATTCTCTCTCTTTTCTATCAGGAGCAGCGCTTCAAAATTTATTTTTCCTAGCGGTGGCTTTCACATTTTTCGTTTTTATCGATAGGTTACTCATGAACCACTTTAACTGGAAACACTAAATGGAATTCCAAATTTCAAAAACGACAAATTACAAACAAATTACAATAGCCAAAAACCAATGATAGCCCTCTGATGTTTAATTGCAGCATTGGTATTTGGAGAAGGCTGAGATCAACTAATAAGTGCAATTGAAGGATGAAAAAGCTTTTAAGGGCTTTTTCATCCTTCAAAAGCCTGAGCAGTGCAATCTTTGGATTGCAAAATGTCAAAAAACTACACACATCTCAGTATTGATCAAAGGTATCAAATTGAAGCATTATTGAAAACAGGAGCTACTCAAAAGGAGATTGCCTGTATCGTTCATTTTCACCCGTCTACGATCTCACGTGAGCTTAAGCGAAATGTGGGTTCAAGAGGTAGGGGAGCTGGTGTCTATCGAACAGCAAATGCACAAAGGAGGACCAATCTTCGTCATCAAGAAAAGCCAAAAAGAGTGATTTTCACCAAACCCATGAAAGACTGGATAGTTAACCGGCTCCAAGAAGATAGATGGAGTCCTGAATTGATCAGCCATCAGGGAAAGAAAACGAGAGAATGTCCACTTAGCCATGAATGGATTTACCAATGGATATGGGAATGTAAGCACACCAACCGCCAGGAGAACCAAGAATACAAACAACTATACACATATCTAAAACATGGCAAACGAAGGCGCAAACGAGGAAACAGAAAAGATCGTAGAGGTATTATCCCGAATAGGGTATCAATTGAACAGCGACCCCAGATCATTAACAAAAGGGAACGATTGGGAGATATAGAAGTCAATTTAATGATGGGTAAAAACCACAAAGGCTCTTTGTTGGTGATGACAGACCGAGCAAGTCTTTTTACCAGAATCAGAAAGATGCACAGTAAAAATGCCGATCAAATGGCCGAAGCTATTGTGGAGGAACTCTCTCAGGATAAACACAAACTGGAAACACTCACTTTTGATAATGATATGGCATTTTCTAAACATGAGTTGATTGCTCAATCCCTTGATGTGGATGCCTATTTCACTCGTCCCTATACTAGTCAGGATAAAGGGACAGTTGAAAATAGGATTGGGGTAATCAGAAGGTTTTATCCTAAGAAAACAGATATTAGATTTGTTACAGAGGAGCAAATCAAAGTTGTTGAAAACAAAATCAATGAACGCCCTGTTAGAAAATTTAATTACCTAAACGCAAAGCAAGTGCTACAAAGGAAAATTGCACTTATTACTTGAACTTACAAATTGATTATTTGAAAATTGCTGGAAATTTGATTTTTGTTTTTTGAGATTTATTATATGGAAATCAAATACTTATCTCATAGCTGTTTCGAATTTAATTCTAATGGCAAGAGGTTATTAACAGACCCTTTTCTTACAGATAATCCGAAAGCCAAAATATCTCCTGAAGATCTAAATCCGGACTATATAATTCTTACTCATGGTCACTCGGATCACGTAGCTGATGCTGAAGGAATTGCAATACGTACAGGTTGTTTACTTATTGGCGTATTTGAAGTAATGCAGTGGTATCAAAAAAAGGGTATTGAAAATGTACATGGGCTGAATTTTGGGGGAAAGCTTCATTTGGATGGATATTCATTAAAATACTTGCAAGCCCATCACAGCAGCAGTATGCCGGATGGTTCATATGGCGGTAACCCCGGGAGTTTTATTATAGATGATGGAGAGGTAAAAATATTTTTTGCAGGAGATACATCTCTACATTATGACCTGAAGATGTTTGGTGAAGTATGCAAACCGGACATCTCCATCTTACCCATTGGAGGTAACTACACAATGGATATAGATGATGCGATTATTGCCGCACAGTATCTTGGAACTAACAAGGTTATTGGTTGTCATTATGACACCATGCCGATTATTGAGATTAATCACGACAATGCTATATCGGCCTTTACCAGCACCGGGATTAGTTTGGAATTAATTGAAATTGGTGGAAGTCTTACTGTTTAAGATCAATTGCATCAACTAATACTTCTGATTTTCGTTAAATTGCCCTGTTCTAAGCTAAGCCGGTCATCCCATTGAAGCTTTCCCATAAAGGAATTACCCGATTAAGCGTTGTTTTCGCTTTTATTTTCTGGTCGCTGTTATTGGTGGTGGATCTACTGATCCTTTTTGGGCAGTCTCACAATCTCAATTTCGACATTCCTGGCGTCTTGCCCAGGGGGATGCTCATCCTCTTTATTTTTAACCTGCTCATTTACTTCCGGTATACGATAATCAAAGCGGAGAGTGTCAATTTTCTGGACCTGTTATGGAAAGTATTCGTAACGGGATTGTTGACTACCATCCTTTCCCTGGTTATCAGATTCATTTTTAATTTTTTAGGATCGACGGCTCTCGCAAAGAATATCCTGATTATCAACTTCTTTTATCATTTAAATATTGGCCTTGTACTGGCTTTTCTTATATCAACCTTTGTAGCGTGGAAAAGATTAATCCTTTACCAGAAATCAAAATTTCTTCTCTCCTTTTGGAGGACATATGAATATGCTTTAACCGGAGGGCTGTTATTCAACCTGCTGGGTTACGGCCTGTTTGAGGTGCAATTTAATATTGTCTTTACAATTCTGATTCTGATGGCTTTTGTTCTGTCATTCAATCTCAAATGGGTTGCCTATCTCAATTTTAAACAGAAATGGAAGAGTATTCTTTTTATTATACTGGTTTTAGTTTACCTCAGTTACTTCTTCCTAAACCTGGTACGCTACTCGGATGAAAATCAACTGGCCATTGATCTAATCAATGATGTCTACGTGCTGTCAATTTTCACTTTTATATTTATTTATTCGATGATTGCCGTTCTGGTAATCATCTTTAACCTCCCT
Organism: Cyclobacteriaceae bacterium; assembly: GCA_963664285.2. GTDB lineage: Bacteria > Bacteroidota > Bacteroidia > Cytophagales > Cyclobacteriaceae > JAJCYL01. The sequence goes on along the minus strand of CAXXNX010000040.1, from coordinate 187,982 downwards.
ACGTCCTCAGTTTTTGAAAAGAAGCTAGAGGAGGTAGTCAGTTTCCAACGTCTCAGTCAGTCAATACCCTCTGGTAAAAATGAAGATCAGGTCTACGAAATACTTTTGGACAGTTCAGTAAGTGCGGTTTTTGCAGATGCTGCCTGGATAGAAATAATCGATACCCAAGGTAATACGACAAAAGTATATTCTTACATCCTTAGTGAGGATAAAATCCCGGAAATAAAGGAACTACTTAGAGAAAAAGAGATCAAACAGATCTTTGATTTAGACTTTGATACCACTCACATGCCCACGAAAGTTACGGGAAAGTTAAAGGGAGGTACATACAGATCTATATTGGTATTTCCAGTAATGGCTAAAACGCAACATGTTGCAACCATTGTTTTGCTTAAGGAAGTAACGGATGGCTTTGATAAAGAAATGGTTGGGATCATTCAAACCTTTGTTAACCAGGCCAGTATTTCCATAGAGAACTTCCGGCTTTTAAATGAAGCTATCAAAAATGAACGATATAAGGAGGAACTGAAGATTGCTAACCGTGTTCAGAGAAGTCTGCTGCCCGAAAAACTCAACTGCAATGCTAAACTCGAGATATCAGCTTTTTCTATGGCAGCCGATGAAGTTGGTGGTGACTACTATGATATTTACAATTATGATGAAAATAAAGTCGCACTGGTAATAGGCGACGTTTCCGGGAAAGGTACCTCGGCAGCATTTAATATGTCCCAAATGAAGGGCATTTTTCATAGCCTTGTTCAACTGGACTTGTCTCCAAAGGAATTCATGGTACACGCCAACAATGCATTAAGCCGATGCCTTGAGAGATCGTCCTTTATTACACTTGCGTTCTATATTATTGATTTTGAGAAAACGACAGTTGAATTCTCAAGAGCCGGGCACAGCCCAATACTCTATTATCGGTTAAAAAGTAAACGTGCCGACTTCTTCGAAACAAAAGGAATGGGTTTGGGCATTTTGAGAAACAAAGAATTCAATAAATACATAGAAGTCAACGAATTCCGATACAGCCCGGGGGACATCATTGTGTTGTACACCGATGGGATTACGGAAGCAACCAATACAGACAGAGAAGAATATGGGTATTCCCGATTGAAGGATTCTCTTGAAAGACACGCTGAACACCCTCCTGAACTGATTCAGAAAGGGCTGGTTGAAGATCTCTACAAGTTTTCTGACGAAAAAACAATGGCGGATGATTATTCTCTATTAATTGTAAAATTTAAATAACGGTGAATGGTAGAAATACGAGAGATAACAAATGATGAAATACTGCAATTAATTGTAGTTGGCGAAGTTGATGCGAGTTCATCTATTCACCTGGATAACGCCATTCGCAAGGCTATGGAAGCTGGTCATAAGAAGATGTTGGTTGATTGTCAGGGGCTAAACTATATTTCCTCTGCAGGGTTGGGTGTATTCATGTCATATTTGGAAGATTTCAATGACAAAGGTATTAGGTTCGTTGTATACGGCCTTCAGGATAAAGTCAATCATGTATTCGAACTCATCGGTTTAGAGAACTTACTGAAAATTGTGTCCTCCAGAAAGGAGGCTGAGGCTTATTTGAATGATACACAGGCTTAAAGCACATTGCAGTATAAAGCAGCTGCGGGAGATCAGGGCTTTTGTAGAAAAAGTGCTCAAATCTCATGCTATGTCCGATATTGAAGCTTATCAGATCGTTTTGGCTGTAGACGAAATTTGTGCCAACTTAATAATACACTCTCATCAAGGTAATGCCGATGAGAGTTTTGAGGTGTGTATTAATTACAAGGACAAGGAAGAGGTGATATTCGAAATAGTGGACGAAGGTATGGCATTTGCCTTAAATCAATATTCCGAACCAAACCTTAAAGACATAATAATCAAGAAAAAGAAAGGTGGACTAGGATTGATGCTGGTGCAACGGATTATGGATAAGATCGAATTCACTAAGAAGAACAACAAGAACGTCTGTACGCTTTGCAAGAAGATTGATAAAGATAGCTAAGTTCTAATTATAACAGCATTTTGTTTAAATAGCTCATACAGATGATAGGCTTGATCCGTTAATAGCATAGTCAGAAACCATTGTTTCAAAGTTGTTTTACTCTCTTATTCGGTCAGCATAAGCATACCAATTCAGGTAGTTTTGCAAATATTTGGAACTGACACCATTGAATGGGCGTAAGAATGTCCTAAGTTGAGTGTGAACATTGTTTACTTTTTGCAGATGGATTGTTTTATCATCTCTATCCACATGATCTTTGGCCAATAGCGCTTTGTGCTTTATGGAGGGGTTGTCTTTGGCAAAAGCCTTATAAGAAGGGTGCTTATCTGTAATCAAGGTTGCACCGTAGGCCAACTTCCCATCCAATGCCTTTGAAATTTCTTCTTTGCTCAGCCGTTTTGATGCAACAGCTTTAACCCGAAAAATTCATAGTAGACAATAAAAAACAGGCATAAATTGCTTATATTGAGATAGTTAGACAACAAAATAAGCAATTAATTTATGCCTGAATATAAGGAAAAAGATACCGTATTTTATCGAGGAAAACAAGCTTTTAAATTTGATTTTTCAGCATCAGCGATTAGCTCAGACGGAGCGATATTGTTAAGTGAAAAAGTAGAGAGAAAGACTGGTCTATTAAAAAGCTTCGCCGCACTGATTCCTGACTATCGAAACCCCTTTTTTATCGAATACACTTATGAAGAAATGCTTCGCCAACGGGTGTTTTTAATGATGCAGGGCTATCAGGATTGCAATGACGAACAAAAACTCCGAGAGGATCCGGTGATCCGTAAAGTACTAGATAGCGGATTATGTTCCCAGCCTACTTTAAGTCGATTTGAAAACAAGGCCGATCGGAGTCTGATCTACCAGATGAGTCAATGGTTTGTAGACCGTTATGTAGAGGAGTTGAAAGAGAAGACTGGTCAAATCATCATTGATGTAGATGGTACCGATGACCCTACTCATGGATCCCAACAACTCAGTTTGTATAATGGCTATTATGGACAGACTATGTACCATGAGTTGTTCTTTAAGGACGGGAACACCGGTCAGGTCATTTTACCAGTACTACGTCCGGGCAATTGTCACTCCAACAAATGGTTTGTGGCCTTATTGAAAAGGATTGTCATTAAAATCAGAAAAAAACTGCCCTCAGTAAAGATCCTTATTCGAGCGGATAGTGGCTTTTCAGGAGCATCTTTTTATCGGATAGCTAAGCAGTTTGACCTTCAATTTTGTTTAGGTATTAGTAGTAATGAAGTTTTAAAGACTTTTACCAAACAGACTATCATTGAAGTAAAAAAGGAATATGCTTCAAAAATCATCAAACATCAAGAGTTTGTTGGCCCGTTTACTTACCAGGCCAAAAGCTGGGATCGTTCTGAAAAGCTGTACGCCAAAGTGGAGTCTACCGGAAAAGGAATGAATGTCCGTTACTTTGTGAGCAACTTTGAAGCGATGACCGCTCAACAGATTTACTTTGATTTTTATGTCAAGCGAGGTGATGCCAGTGAAAATCGAATAAAGGAACTCAAAAACATGACTTATTCCGACCGGCTTTCCTGTCATCGCTACTGGGCCAATTTCATGCGTTTAATCATCGCTACCCTCTGTTATGAAATGTTCCGGCAGATTAAATTATTAATTGCCAAAACAAAACACCACTTTGCTAAACGATGGCAAGTGGACAATATCCGGCTTTACCTGATGAAGGTTGGGGCGTGCCTGAAAGAAAGGAAAAGATCATTGACAATACAATTCTCAAGAGCCTTTAGATATCAATACCTGCTGGGCGATTTGCTTACGGTGAACTGACCGATCAGTTAAACAGTTTGGTTTAATCAAAAAAATGTTCTTCCATAAGAACACAATAGAGCTTTGACTGAAAATTGAAAAATTCTAACAAAAAAACGCTCTAATGTCCTTTGAAATCCAGAAACCTGGTTGATCTTCAAATTAATACATACACTCCAATCAAAAATAGTTAGCAACCCATTATTAATCCCAAAATTGGTGGCCTATGAATAATGCGGGTTAAGGTACTTCTCCCCCTTGCGTTCAACCGCTGTTACTACCTGGACAACTGTGACCTCTTCCTTTCCCATATTCCGTATGAAATCGTTTCCCCTCTTTCTTGCTGCCCTATCTAAATTTCGACTGCCCTTGTTGTTAAGTGCCAGTTCCAATTCATCACATTCTACTTCCGAGGATAACTGTTCGGGAACAAACTCATTTAGTGAACTCAATATCTTATGCCGCCAGTCGAAGCTTGTCTGGATGCTTATTCCGATTTGTTTTGCTATCTTTTTTATCGGCATGCCCTGCTCCATGCAGCGCAGATAAGATTGCCATTTTGATTTAAGCTTGATGTCATACAAAGGTGTCCCTGTTGTTTCACTGTACCATCTTTTACATTCATTGCACTGATACATCTGCACACCTTTTTGTCTGCCCCTCTTATATACCTTCTCGCTTGTGCAATTTGGACAGGGTTTCTTCTTTCTTTTCTCTGCTATTTGTTGTTGAGCGGCAATCAATACTTTGCCTTGTAATTCCTGCTCCTGGAGCAACTCATCCAACAATTCGGTTTGGGAACTTATCGGCAATTGTGCAAATAAATTTTTGATCTCTTGACTTGATATCATATAGCGAAGATAATAATAATTGCTGTGTTATTTAGAACTTAGCCATAAAGATTAATCTCTTTTTCACATTTCTTCAAACGAATCATTTCACTTACTTTTGCGCCTCAATTTTGAACACATTGAAGTTTCAATTTATCGTACTGTTTTTCCTTATAGCAGCCTGTGACTATGTCAAGCTAAGCAATTCGGAAGATATTGGGGAAACCGATGTTCGGATAGCCAGAGTTAAAGAAACCTTTCTTTATCGCAATGATTTGGCGGGAGTGGTTCCGGACGACGTTTCTCTGAGGGATAGCATTGATATAGTGAATCAATATGTTGATAGTTGGATTAAAAAACAGTTGATGATTGATAAGGCTTCAGCAAGCATCCAGTTTGATGAAGCGGATATAGAACGTAAGGTTCTGGATTATCGCTATGCCTTAATGGTTCATGAGTATGAAAAACTTGTGGTGCAGCAGCAATTGACAAAAGATGTTTCCGATGAAGAGATAGAGCAATACTACGAGGAAAAAAAAGATAATTTCGTGTTGAAACAGAATATCATTAGAGGACTTTTTGTCAAACTACCTGCTGAGGCTCCGCGGATAAGAAGGATTAGGAATGGTGTTCGCTCTTATCCGAATACTGATATGGAAGAAATTCGGACATATTGTTACCAATTTGCGAGCCGTTCTCATCTTGAAGATTCCATATGGGTAAATTTTAATGAAGTAATTAAAAACACCCCTTTGGCAGCGATTCCCAATAAGGTCCAATTTTTGAGGAATAATAATTTTGTTGAAACTTCTGATGACAATTTCATTTACCTTCTAAAAATGATTGAATACAAAATATCAGACCAGGTATCGCCTTTAGATTATGTAAGGGATGATATCATTAACATAATTGTTAATAAAAGGAAAATACAATTAACAAGAGACCTGGAAGAAAATACCTTAAAAGAAGCGTCAGAGAATAATTATTTCGAAAAGTATGAAATTCAGTAGAGTTTTTTTCATCATTTTATTGACATGTTACCTGGTAAAGGGACAGTCTAATCAAATTGTTATAGATAAAATAGTTGGTAAAGTAGACAACTACATTGTATTAAAATCCGATGTTGAGAAGGCATACCTTGATGTCTTATCCCAAGGGAGATCTTCAGATAAATGCCTTATTCTCGAAAATTTATTGGTTTCCAAAATGTTGGTTGCAAAAGCTGAAATTGACTCTGTTGTAGTATTAGATGAAGAAGTAGACAACAACCTGGACCGTAGACTCCAGTTCTTTATAAGTCAGGTTGGCTCCGAAGAAGCGATAGAAGAATACTATGGCAAAACAATTGAGCAGTTCAAGGTAGAATTGGCAGAGTCCATCAAGGAGCAATTGACTGCTCAAAAAATGGAAGGCAACCTCACGGCTGACATGACAGTATCACCAGCTGAAGTGAGAAGGTTTTTCAAAAAAATACCTAGGGATAGTCTGCCCTATTTTTCCACGGAGGTGAAGGTGGGACAGATTGTGAAAATTCCTGATGTCAGTAAATCCCAGAAAGAATTAGTAAGAAAGAGACTCAATGACATTCGTCAGCAAATTTTAGATGGCGCTGATTTTAATAAGTTAGCCCGGGATAACAGCATGGACCCTAGCGTTGTCCAAAACGGAGGAGAATTGGGATTTCAAAGACGCGGAATATTAGCGCCGGAATTTGAAGCAACCGCATTCGGTCTGAAACCAAACGAAATTTCAGAACCGTTTGAAACTGACTTTGGTACACATATTCTTCAGTTTTTGGAGCGGAGAGGAAATACCTTTAATACCAGGCATATACTTATTATATCTCAACCACTGGAGAGTGATATTCAGCGTGGGATAGAATACCTTGATGGCCTAAGAGCTGGTATTCTTACTGATACCATAACATTTGCCAAGGCTGCCAAGGAATATTCGGACGATCAAGAGACTTCGTCTAATGGAGGATTTTTCTCAGATTCTAATGGTTCAAGCCGAATTTCTGTAGAAGAGCTTGATCCTGTGATTTTCTTCACCATTGATACAATGGCAATTGAAACAATTACAATTCCAATTCGCTATCGCTTGGATGACGGCACCGAGGCCGTAAGAATTCTTTATTATGAGTCAAGGATGGCGCCGCATCAGGCTAATCTGAAAGATGATTATCAAAAGATATATCGGGCGGCACTGGCAGAAAAAAGGGGACGGATTATGGAACATTGGTTCCTTGAGGCAAGGGACGATGTCTATATTGAAGTCGATGAAGAATACAAATATTGCAATATTATGAATCGTCTTAATTGATTTCACGTTAGGACAATCATTGTTTAATTATAAACGGACGATCCTTCATGGAAAAATTTGAGACCGAAGTTCAGGCGGCGGATGCGCTGCTTCAGGCATACACCGACTTGAAGAATGAAATAAGCAAGGTTATCATTGGGCAGGATGAGGTCGTTAAATTAGTGCTTACGTCTATTTTTTGCCAGGGACATTCATTACTGGTGGGAGTGCCCGGGTTGGCAAAGACCCTGCTAATACAAAGCATTTCATCAGCCCTTAATTTAAAATTCAACAGAATTCAGTTCACACCCGATTTAATGCCATCTGACATCCTCGGAGCTGAAACCCTTGATAAGGACAGGAACTTCAAATTCATTTTGGGTCCTCTTTTCTCCAATATTATTCTGGCTGATGAAATAAACAGAACCCCACCTAAAACACAGGCAGCTTTATTGGAATCCATGCAAGAATATGCGGTAACAGTTGCCGGTAAGAGATATGAATTAGACAAACCATTCTTTGTTCTGGCTACCCAGAATCCTATTGAACAGGAAGGGACTTACCCTCTTCCGGAAGCACAACTTGACCGATTCATGTTCAATATTTGGTTGGATTACCCAAGCTATGAATCAGAACTTGAAATTGTCAAAACAACCACTACGGATGATATTGCAGAAATCAAGCATATTTTAACTGGCCAGGAGATCGTGGAATACCAGCATTTGGTGAGGAAAGTGCCAATAGCAGATAATGTGGTAGAGTATGCCGTTGAACTAGTACAAAAAACCAGGCCAAACACAGAAAAAGGGGTCAGAGTTGGCTAGTAATTATTTGGAATGGGGTGCTGGACCAAGAGCTTCCCAATACCTCGTAATTGGAGCTAAATGCAACGCACTGATATCAGGCAAATATTCTCCAGATATTGAAGATATCAAGGCAGTTGTCAATCCCATCCTGAGACATCGTATTGTGAGAAATTTTAAGGCAGAAGCAGAAGGCATCACAGTAGATAATATCATAGAGCAGTTACTTTGATTTTCAAGCTCCTGATAATACTTCTCTTTGTTTCCCTCGGTTGTAATTCGGTTAAGGAAAGTGAAGAAGGACGCAATTAGTCAAGTGCTGGCAGAGAAAACTATGAAGCAATTTTTTCCGGATCCCAATTGTTTTTGTTGACCGAAGCAGTTGAGACTTTGATCGCGGATGGTTTTGCCGTGAATGTTGGATACACTCGTGGACAAGTTATTTCCAAAATTGATTCTTCCATAACCGAGGTAGATGACAAGTATGTGATGATTCTCAAGAAGGATTCCAAGGGTACCTGGCAAATTGATCGCCTCATTTGGAATAATAACTAAGCCCGGATTTGTCATTGGACTTTGTAACGCTTACGCCGAAGCTTTCAGCGTAGGAGCAGTGAGCAGTCTAAGTTGCTGTGAGACAGGTACTCGCACCGTGCTTCGCCGTAGCGGCTTTCTGCGGCGGCAGCAGCCTCTGGCTAAGGACTCGCGAAGGCACAGGAGGATTTCGACATAGAGGCATAGTATATGATTTCTAATGACAATTCAGGGCAAAGTGAAATTGTCAGTCTGCAATCATGAACTATGACGATCATTTCAGCACTTCCATAAATGTGCTATTTTGCCAAACTAGAATAACTTTACGCCTTTGTTTTTTGAAAGCACAATATTGGCGGGATGAAGATTTCATACAATTGGCTCAAACAATTTTTTGACCTTACAGAAAGTGTATCGGAAATATCGGAGATTCTTACTGCCACAGGCCTTGAAGTGGAAGGAATTGAAAAGTTTGAGTCGATAAAAGGAGGTTTGAAAGGACTTGTTGTTGGAGAAGTTCTTTCTTGTGAAAAACATCCAAATGCAGATAAACTCAGCATGACTACGGTGGATATCGGCAACGGCAATCCTTCACAAATTGTTTGTGGCGCTCCTAATGTAGCAAAGGGTCAAAAGGTGATTGTTGCACCAGTTGGTTGCACAATTTATCCATCAGATAAAGAGGAAGGTTTTAAACTTACCAAAGCTAAGATCAGAGGTGAAGTTTCCGAAGGGATGATCTGCTCTGCTTTTGAAATTGGTTTAAGTTATGACCATTCGGGCATTATAGTTTTGGAAACTTCTCAAAAAAATGGTACGCCGGCAATCAAACTGTTGGATGTAGCATCAGATGACATCTTTGAAATAGGCTTAACTCCGAACCGAGCTGATGCCGCCTCCCATCTAGGAGTCTGTCGTGATCTGAAAGCAATCACAGGTAGGGAAGTTAAGTGGCCGTCAATAGATGCTTTCAAAGTGGACAACAACGATTTGCCAATAGAAGTAATAGTTGAAGATTCAGTTGGCGCTCCAAGATATTCCGGTGTTAATATTTCAAATGTGGAAATTAAAGAGAGCCCTGTATGGTTAAAAAATCGTATGACCTCGATTGGTATAACACCAATCAATAATGTGGTAGACATCACTAATTTCGTCCTGCATTCCTTGGGCCAGCCATTGCATGCATTTGATTACGATGAAATCATTGGGAAGAAAGTGATCGTGAAAACCTTATCGGAGGGCTCTAAATTTACAACCCTTGATGAGAAAGAGAGAAACCTGACTTCGCATGATCTGATGATATGCAATGAGAAAGAAGGAATGTGTATTGCAGGTGTTTTTGGTGGAATAAAATCCGGGATTAGTGCATCAACTAGGAATATTTTCTTAGAAAGCGCTTACTTCTCACCTGACTACATCCGTAAAACGTCGCTTCATCATGGCTTGAAAACTGATGCTTCTTTCCGGTTTGAGAGAGGTACCGATCCAAACCTAACAGTCTTTGCCTTAAAATGGGCGGCGGCGCTCATTAAGGAAATAGCCAATGGTTGTATAAGCTCTGAAGTAATCGATATTTATCCCAACCCGGTTAAGGACTTTGTAGTATCTATGAGTTTCAAAAATATCGACAGGCTGATTGGAAAGAAGATCGGCGAGAGAAGAATATTAGAAATATTACAAAACTTAGACATTCAAGTTTCCAATCAGACGAACGATGGATTTACGGCAACCATTCCTCCATACAGGGTGGATGTTCAAAGAGAAGCTGATGTTATTGAGGAAATTTTGAGAATCTATGGTTACGACAACGTAGAGTTGGATGAAGATTTAAGTTCTGACTTTCTTTCCGATTTTCCTGAACGGGACAAGGATGATCTCCAGGTGAGGATTGGTGAGATGATGGTTTCGAAGGGGTTTTACGAGATTATAACGAACTCACTTTCAAAGCCCATTTATTCAGAAGAACTAGGGACATTAGATCAAAGGGAGGATGTTGAAATACTTAATAAACTGAGCGAAGACCTAGGTGTGATGCGACAGAGTCTTCTTCCTAGCGGATTGGAAGTAATCACTCATAACGTCAACAGAAAGCAAAAGAATTTGAAGCTCTTTGAGTTTGGCAAAATTTATAGAAACTTGAAAGGTAAGTACAAGGAAGAAGAGATACTGGCTATCTATATGACGGGTAACAAGCACCCGGAGCATTGGCTTGAGGAAGAAAGAAACGTGGAATTCCATGACTTGGCTGGCTGTGTTTACTCATGCCTGGAGCGCTTGGCGATCGACGGATATCACTCGGAGGTGATCGAGAATCCTGTATGGTCATCAGCCCTGCAACTGACTTATAATCAGCAGATTATTGGCATATTTGGCTGGGTCAATCCTGAACTTGCTAAGCTGGCGGATGTATCACGTGAGGTGCTGTATGCAGAATTATATTGGAATCGACTCTTGAAGAAATCTTCTCAGCTTTTAGTTTATAAAGAAGTGCCTAAGTTTCCGGAGGTTCGCCGTGATTTGTCATTAGTAATGGACAAGAAAATAAGCTTCAATAAGATCAGATTAATAACAGAAAAAGTGGAACGTAAGCTCATTAAAGATATTAATGTCTTTAGTATATATGAGGGAGAAAATATCGGAAAGGATAAGAAAGCTTACGCAATTAGTTTTATATTACAAGACGAAAATCAGACGCTAAAAGACAAGCAAATTGACAATGTTATGAACCGCTTGATAAGTACGTTTGAAAGTAAATTGGGCGCCTTGATTCGAAAGTAAAATGCAAAAATCCCAACTCAACTCGGAATTGCAGTCGCTCGAACGGAAGTTGATCCTCATGATCAATGACCATAAGAGTATTATAGGCGAAAACGAGATTTTGAAGGAACAAAACCAGGAGCTGAAACAGTACTTGAAGGCGAAAGAAGAGCAAATTGACAATTTTAAAAATAAGGATAAAATAACTAAACTTGTTGATGGCGTGGTAGTTAGCGGAGGCGATACTACAGAGCTAAAACAGGTAATTAACGAGTACGTAAAGGAAATAGATAAGTGTATAGCTCATTTGAGCGAATAAGTACACACATGAGTGAACTTTCAGTTAAAATAAAAATAGGGAACAGGGAGTATCCCATGAAAGTGGAGGCAGAGGATGAAGAGCGGGTCAGAAATGCAGGTAAATTGGTTAATGAAAAAATCAAATCATACGCGGACCAGTTTGGTATCGATGACCTTCAGGATCTCCTGGCAATGGTTGCGTTTGACTGTATGACAGACAAACTGAGATCAGATGAAGATGTTGATAATGATAATTCTGTAGCCATTAATAAGATCAGTCAACTAAATAGTCTAATCACCCAAGTCATTTAATCCCAAATATATTTCCCACACTGTTAATTACCAGCCTGTAATCTGTACTTGGCGCTACCAGTTTATTACTAATCCTAAAACTGGTATATAAGATGGAAAACGTACTTATGCTGATCATCGTAGCCATTGTGAGTTTGGCGGTTGGCATTTTTATTGGACGCAAGCTTCTTAAAAAATATTACAGTAAGCTTGAGAAAGAGGCTGAGAAAAAAAGTAAGCTTGTAATCAAGGAAGCAGAGATTACTGCTGAGAATATAAAGAAAGACAAAATCCTGGAGGCTAAGGAGAAATTCCTTAAACTCAAATCAGAATTTGAGGAAGAATCATATAGGAAAAAGAGTATTATTATATCTAACGAGAATAAGGTTCGACAGCGGGATGGCCAGGTTTCAAAACTATTGGAGCAGAACAAAAGAAAGGAGGACGAACTTGAGGCCATGAGGGAAAATCTGGAAGCTCAAATGGACATTGTTCGTGGCCGAAAAGAAGAGTTGGAAAAAGCAAAGACGCAGCAGGTGAGTATGCTGGAAAAAATATCTAGTCTTACGGCTGATGAAGCTAAAGAGCAGCTTGTTGAAGCATTGAAGGATGAAGCACAAACCAAAGCTTCATCTCATATTAAAGACATTGTCGAACAGGCTAACCTTACGGCCACCAAAGAAGCTAAGAAAATCCTGATTCAAACTATTCAGAGGACTGCAGCCGAACATGCCATCGAAAATTGCGTGTCGGTTTTTAACATTGAAAGCGATGATATCAAAGGAAAGATCATTGGAAGGGAAGGGCGGAATATTAGGGCGCTGGAAGCAGCAACCGGCATTGAGATCATTGTGGACGATACCCCCGAGGCGATTATTATTTCAGGCTTTGATCCTGTCAGAAGAGAAGTTGCGAGATTATCTCTGCATAGATTGGTTGCAGATGGCAGAATCCACCCGGCAAGGATTGAAGAAATCGTAGACAAGACCAGGAAGAATATTGAGGAGGAAATTGTGGAGACAGGTGAACGAACCGTGATCGATTTGGGCATCCATGGATTACATCCGGAGTTGATCAAAATGGTTGGTCGTATGAGATTCAGATCGTCCTATGGCCAAAACTTGTTGCAGCACTCACGGGAAGTAGCAAAGCTATGTACCAATTTGGCGGCTGAACTCGGTCTTAATCCAAAGCTTGCCAAAAGGGCCGGATTGCTACACGACATTGGGAAAGTTTTCCCGGGTGAATCAGAGCAACCTCACGCACTACTTGGTATGGAATTAGCCAAGAAATACAAAGAAAATGCTGAAGTGTGCAATGCTATCGGGGCGCACCATGATGAGATTGAGATGACCTCACTTATTTCACCCATCATCCAGGCATGTGATGCCATTTCCGGTTCTCGTCCGGGTGCCCGACGAGAAATAATGGAACAATACATCAAGAGGCTTAAAGATCTTGAATCCCTGGCTCTGAATTTTGATGGTGTGAACAAGTGCTATGCTATTCAGGCAGGACGGGAATTAAGGGTATTGGTTGACGCAGAAAATGTAGATGATCAAACGGCAAGTGATCTGTCTTTTCAAATCTCACAAAAAATAGAAACAGAGATGCAGTATCCGGGTCAGATTAAAGTTACGGTAATCAGGGAGACAAGGGCCATTGCATTTGCGAAATAGTCTAACATTAAGGAAACGAAGAATCTTTGTCACTAAGGTTTTTTTCAAATGGAGAATAGATGTTTGAGAAAGTAGAAGAACTCAAAAAAGAATTGTTGGATATTGTCGTCAGGTCGGAGGAAGACCTGGAGAAGTTTCGCCTGCGCTTTATCAGCAGGAAAAGCGTCGTCACGGATTTGTTCAACGACTTCAAGAATGTACCCAATGAAAAGAAAAAGGAATTTGGTGCCGCCCTCAATGAGCTAAAAACCCAGGCGCAGGAGAAATTCCAGGAATTATCAAAAAGCCTGAATACAGATAAGAGTGGAGGAAAATCTGAGACAATTGATTTGACTTTACCATCTATTCCTGGGTCATTGGGTTCTCTTCATCCGCTTACTAAAGTAAGGAATAGGATCATTAAAATCTTTGAAAGAATTGGTTTCAATGTAACTGACGGCCCGGAGATAGAGGATGATTGGCACAATTTCACAGCGCTTAATTTCTCGCCGAATCACCCTGCCAGAGAGATGCAGGATACTTTTTTTATTAAAAAGGCTGATGGAAAGGACATTGGCCAGGACATTTTATTGAGGACTCATACTTCAAATGTACAAATTCGACTGATGGAGCGCACTAAACCACCAATCAGATCAATTATGCCCGGCAGAGTTTTTAGGAATGAAGCTATTTCAGCCAGAGCACATTGTGTATTTCACCAGGTAGAGGGTCTTTATGTTGATGAAAATGTTGGCTTCAAGGATTTAAAGCAAACACTTTATCATTTTGCCAAGGAGATGTTCGGCAAGGATATTGAAATCAGGTATCGCCCTTCATATTTTCCATTCACGGAACCCAGCGCTGAAATAGACATATCATGTTTGATTTGTAAAGGTGATGGCTGCAATATATGCAAATACAGTGGTTGGGTAGAGATTGCCGGCTCCGGGATGGTCGATCCTAATGTTTTGGAAAGCTGTGGTATTGATTCTCAGAAATACACCGGATTCGCCTTCGGAATGGGCATAGAACGCATTGCCATGTTGAAATACGAAATCAATGATCTAAGGCTCTACACTGAAAATGACATACGTTTCCTTAAACAATTTACTGGGGTAACTTGAAAATTGATACTATAATTTTTGACCTCGGAGGAGTTCTTATCGATTGGAATCCTAGACACCTGTACAACAAGATTTTCGAAGAAGAAAAAGAGATGGAAGGGTTCCTTGAAAATGTATGCAATTCAGATTGGAATGTTCAGCAAGATGCAGGGAGGACTTTTGAGGAGGCGATTGAGCAATTAGCACCGATTCATCCCCATTATAAAGATGAAATTACTGCATTCTACAAAAGATGGAGTGAAATGCTCGGCGGGCCAATAACTGAAACAGTCCAATTACTTGAAGAACTAAAGACTGAGAATAAGTGTCGGTTACTTGCTCTAACAAACTGGTCCCACCAAACATTTCCTATCGCAATGGATCGATATCAATTTCTTGAGTTGTTTGAAGGAATCTTGGTATCTGGTGAAGAGAGAATGAAAAAGCCTGATCTTGAGATATATCAGCTTCTAATTAAACGATATGCTTTAGTGCCATCAAATGCCGTTTTTATTGATGATTCGGTACCAAACGTTCAGGCGGCAAAAGAAGCAGGTCTTCAGGCAATTCATTTTAAAGATGCTGATCAACTTTGGAAAAAACTCAGCCCATTAATTTGACCCGTTTATCACGAATTTTACTGTGTTCATTGGAGGCAAATAGCTATCTGGATGGATTTATCCATAATGATGGCAATCTGATGTTATTCGGATTATATTTTTGAGGATAGCTTGATATGTTACTAGATATAATCTCAGGAAGCTTTTTGAAGGTGGAATCATCAGTCATTTGATTTTTTGGCTTTGTTATGTCCTCTTTTTTTGGTACACTGTATGGTGCCTATGAAGAGAATTTCGAACGATCTTTCAGTTCAGAATTGATATTTCTACCAGTCAAAATACTCGCTACCTATTTCACCCTTTACTTTCTTTTGCCCAAATACTTACTCCAGGGAAAGCATGTTCGTTTTGGTCTTTGGGTTATCCTTCTAATATTAATTTCCGGCTTGGGACAAAGGTTTGTTACCTACTATGTTTATTATCCTATTTGGGCTCCTGAAGGTCAGGCATATGCCATTTTCATTCCAACCAAAATCATAAAGGAATTTGTAGGGATTTATCCGGTAGTCGGCTTAGCGGTTGCCATCAAACTTTTAAAATTTTGGTATCAGGGAAAAGAGGATCATCAAGTACTTGTTCAAGAGAAACTCGAAGCGGAATTGAAATTCCTCAAAACTCAAATTCATCCGCACTTCTTATTCAATACATTAAATAATCTCTATGCGCTAACCTTGAAAAAATCTGACCTCGCTCCTGCAATGGTGTTGAAGTTATCCGATATGATCGACTATATGCTCTATGAGTGCAATGTTGAGAATGTTCCGTTGAGCAAAGAAGTAAAGTTTATTCACGACTATATCGAAATTGAGAAAATGAGATATGGTGATCTTCTTGAATTGAATTTGAATATTGAGAGTGGTAGTGAAGAAAAGACCATCGCTCCTCTAATTTTTCTTCCTTTTTTGGAGAATACTTTTAAGCATGGGGCCAATAGCCAGTTAAAGAAAGCATGGGTTTCAATTGAACTGAAAATTCGATCGGAAGAGCTTACTTTCAAAGTTGAAAACAACAGTGAACTAGAAATCGAGAATGGTAGTGGCGAAGAAAAAGGTATAGGCTTAAAGAACGTCAGGAGACGATTGGATTTGCTTTACAAAGAGGACTATGAACTTATCATATTACAAGAAAAAGAGAGTTTTCTTGTAACCTTAAAGATTCCTCTACGAAAAAGAACACAAGAACTACCTGCGTAGAATGGAACTAAAGTGTGTGATCGTAGATGACGAGCCCCTTGCAATAGAAGTACTCGAATCATATGTTGAGAAAGTTGAACGACTCAATTTAGTGGGTAAATTTCGCAATGCAATCTCAGCGTTCGACTTCCTACAATCAGCTGAAGTTGATTTGATATTTCTGGCTAAGTTCTAAATAACACAGCAATTATTATTATCTTCGCTATATGATATCAAGTCAAGAGATCAAAAATTTATTTGCACAATTGCCGATAAGTTCCCAAACCGAATTGTTGGATGAGTTGCTTCAGGAGCAGGAATTACAAGGCAAAGTATTGATTGCCGCTCAACAACAAATAGCAGAGAAAAGAAAGAAGAAACCCTGTCCAAATTGCACAAGCGAGAAGGTATATAAGAGGGGCAGACAAAAAGGTGTGCAGATGTATCAGTGCAATGAATGTAAAAGATGGTACAGTGAAACAACAGGGACACCTTTGTATGACATCAAGCTTAAATCAAAATGGCAATCTTATCTGCGCTGCATGGAGCAGGGCATGCCGATAAAAAAGATAGCAAAACAAATCGGAATAAGCATCCAGATAAGCTTCGACTGGCGGCATAAGATATTGAGTTCACTAAATGAGTTTGTTCCCGAACAGTTATCCTCGGAAGTAGAATGTGATGAATTGGAACTGGCACTTAACAACAAGGGCAGTCGAAATTTAGATAGGGCAGCAAGAAAGAGGGGAAACGATTTCATACGGAATATGGGAAAGGAAGAGGTCACAGTTGTCCAGGTAGTAACAGCGGTTGAACGCAAGGGGGAGAAGTACCTTAAAGCTGTTGCATCAAAACGGCTGAGCAAAGAAGAAATTTCAAAGGCATTGGATGGGAAGTTGGCCTACGGTGCAACCTTGATTACAGATAAGCACCCTTCTTATAAGGCTTTTGCCAAAGACAACCCCTCCATAAAGCACAAAGCGCTATTGGCCAAAGATCATGTGGATAGAGATGATAAAACAATCCATCTGCAAAAAGTAAACAATGTTCACACTCAACTTAGGACATTCTTACGCCCATTCAATGGTGTCAGTTCCAAATATTTGCAAAACTACCTGAATTGGTATGCTTATGCTGACCGAATAAGAGAGAGTAAAACAACTTTGAAACAATAGTTTCTGACTATGCTATTAACGGATCAAGCCTATCATCTGTATGAGCTATTTAAACAAAATGCTGTTATAATTAGAACTTAGCTATATTTCTTAACATCCAAATGCCAAAACTAACTGGCATAGATTTTCTCAAAACTCTGAGGAATCCTCCGAAGGTTATTTTCACTACAGCTTTTCGGGAATATGCGTTAGAAGGGTTTGAATTGGAGGTGACTGATTATCTGTTAAAACCAATCTCTTTCGAAAGATTTCTGAAATCGATTTCCAGGGTTTTTGGTGACGCTGCAACACGTCCAGGTCTTCAATCAAATGGTTCTGTTGCAACTGATGATGAACCGTTTGTCTACTTTAAAGTCGACAAAAGAATGGTGAAAATTCGTTTGAATGATATTTTGGTGATAGAGAGTATTAAGGATTATGTAAAGGTTAAAACAGCCGAAAAAGAAATTGTCACACACCAGCAGATAAGTTACTTAGAACACAAACTTCCGGAGGACAAATTTCTCCGCATACATCGGTCATTTATAGTAGCATTCGACAAAATCGATGCTTTTTCTGCTACTGAGGTTGAGATCAATAAGAAATATGTTCCTATTGGAAGAAACTATAAAAATGAAGTGATTGAAAAATTGAGTCAAAATACTTTGTAGTAGTAATTCTCCTTCTGACTTCCTCCGAAAAGGATTATTTTAGTTTTCTTAACCATTAAATATGGGAAAAAACCCTCGCAGTACCGAACCAAAGGAGAGTAGTGGCAAAAACTAAGACTCTTTTCGTTTGCCAAAATTGCGGATTCCAATCTCCAAAATGGGTAGGAAAGTGCTCATCATGTCAGGAATGGAATACCTATGTTGAGGAAGTAATAGAAAAGACCAGCCGATCGACGGAGTGGAATCAAGCGAACGGTAAACCAAAAACAGACAAAAAAGCCATACCTCTCAATCAGATTGAATATGATGAAGAGGAAAGAATAGTTACTCCGGATGAGGAGTTTAACCGGGTTTTGGGTGGAGGAATAGTCAGAGGCTCATTAGTACTTCTTGGTGGTGAGCCAGGAATTGGAAAATCCACATTGATGCTTCAATTGGGTCTGAATCTAAACTCCAGGATACTTTATATATCAGGGGAAGAAAGTGAACAGCAGATTAAAAGGAGGGCTGACAGAGTTGGTGAGGTTAAAAGCAACTGCTTTATTCTGGCTGAGACATCCTTGAGCAGGATTTTTAAAGAAATCAGAGAAATTGTGCCGGATATAGTGATAGTGGATTCCATTCAGACGTTGTATTCTGATCAGGTGGAATCTTCGACGGGGAGTGTATCCCAGCTGAAACAGTGTACCGCAGAACTTCAAAGGTTTACAAAAGAATCGGGGGTAACTGTTTTTCTTATTGGTCACATCACTAAAGATGGAATGATTGCGGGACCTAAGGTATTGGAGCACATAGTGGATACAGTACTTCAGTTTGAGGGAGATCGGCATATGACCTATAGAATCGTAAGGACAATTAAGAATCGTTTTGGGTCCACATCTGAATTGGGTATATATGAAATGTTGGCCGAGGGGTTGAGAGAGGTTCAGAATCCGTCCGAAGTGCTTCTTTCCCATCGAGATTCAATTCAGAGTGGTGTTGCGATTGGTGCAACCATGGAAGGTAACCGACCGCTTCTTATTGAGACTCAAGGCCTGGTAAGCCCGGCCACTTTTGGCACACCACAACGGACGTCAACTGGATATGATTCGAAAAGGCTAAGCATGCTCCTGGCGGTATTAGAAAAAAGAGTCGAGCTCCGTTTTAGCACTCAGGATGTCTTCCTCAATATTGCCGGTGGCCTGAAGGTGGAAGATCCCGCTTTGGATCTGGCTATAGCAGGTGCCTTGCTGTCATCTTACCAGGATATTGCAATCGATGGTTCTAAATGTTTTGCAGGAGAAGTAGGCCTTGGAGGAGAAGTCAGGGGTATTTCAAAAATAGAAAACAGGATTATGGAAGCGGAAAAGTTGGGGTTTAGGGAAATTTTCATTTCGAAATTTAGCTTGAAAGGGCTGGATACTGGCAAGTTTAAAATTGAAATCAAGTCATTTGATAAACTCACCGATGTGTTTGAAGATTTATTTGGTTAATAAATATTATTACTGTTAAGATAAGATGTATTTTCTCGGTGAAACTCCGCGTACCTCGGCCGTAGCCGAGTATCGAAGTTCTTAAATCGACCTCCCTGGCTGCTGCAGGCGGGCTCGTTCGGGTTAGATATTCAGAACCATATCGGCATGATCAAACCTTTGGCGGCCTGACTATGAAGTTTTTTGTTCTTGGGTTTTAATAAACAGAATAAGCGATAATTCGTATACTTTAACCGCACTTCAAGCTAATCTCTTAATTTTGTACTATTATTTATCATGGGGCCGACTGGCTTCGACAGTGGGTGCGAATGATGTGCTTGCATGCCGGGTGATGAGTGTACATCCGTAATCAATGCGCTTAAACTATACTTGGCGAATCTAATTACGCCATGGCTGCCTAATCTTGATCCGTTTGGATTAGATTAACGGCTTAAAGGAGTTCTGATTAGATCTGAACCCGGCCACATCTCACCTGTCTTGCCTTGAAGATGGGATTATGAGGTGTCGAAACTCAGGGCTGGTCGGAGGTGAAGTTGCTAACCAAAGGCGAGATCTAAGTAACTGGATTTTGAAGTAGGTCGTTATCCACCGGCTTCATTATCGAGAACCAAAGTGATAACTAAGCATGTAGAGGGTCCATTGTTTCCCTTTCTGGACGCGGGTTCGATTCCCGCCGGCTCCACATTATAACACCTTAACTATTTAATAATCAAAAGTTAAGGTGTTTTTTTATTTTATAATGTTGGCATAGTGCCGACAATTGGGAAAATTGGTCACTTTTTACTCATTTCTTTGTAAGGTCAATCTCACTTCTCCCTTACCGGATGAATCCTTCTCTACCACGCGGCCAATTTGATTAGTCCCTCACACATCGCACCGACAACCCCTGGATACGCTCACGTTTGCCAAATGATACGCCGTCACTGTTCGTATCATTGCTCCGCAATCCAAAAAACCACGAACTTATAAAACTAGCGGAACTCGTCCAGAATAATGCATTATATCCTTGATGCGTGAAATAGGGGCTCGGATAATTTCTGGCGTCATCAGTTCGTCTGCCAGCAGGCAGCCCGGTAAATAACGATTGCAGTTCATTATCAGCGGCAGCTTCCACTCTCGACATTTTCTGGCGAAAAAACTCAATAGTCTGAAGGAACAGATTCGCTGCCTTCAGTCGGTCGTGCATCACGCTTTCCATCCAGCCAATACGCTATGCCCGCAAACAGGAAATAAAACACGAGTGCAGTAATGGCCCCGACCACTATACTATCATCAGTCAACGGGCCAAAGATGTTGAACGCATTTACAAGTAGGAGCACGACTACGTAGCCGATCATTCCATAACGTCCAACCATAGTCTCCGCCTTTCGTTGATCTCAAGTAGAGCCATAAGCCCCCAACTAATAGAAGCGCTTCCAGCCCATACGTCGCTACCGTCGCTGTTCCACAATCCGAACCCCAGTTTGAGGGTACTGTCGCCTACCAGTGGTAAGTCTGGTGTATGAACAATGAGATCAAGAAAACCAATGGGACACTACAGCTATGGCTATCACCAGTGCAACCGAACTCTTCTTGACAACCCACTTTGATGGCATGAACCTGATGATGGCGTAAATCGCTCCTGCCCATAGAAATGCAGCAAGCAAGCTGTGCGTATAGGGCATGAACACCAACTCGAAGTGTGTTGATGCGGTGTAGTTCTCGATGATATTCATCCGTTCGATCCCAAGAAGGACGAAGGGGAAGAACAAAATGTCAACAAACTGCACAGCCAGAAAGAGCATCCCGAGTGAGGCGTTTTTCTCAACGCCTTTAAGTGCTAAGCTGGCGGCGTAGTGTCCCACAACATGTCTTCCTTCTATTAGTTGTTGACGTATTATTCTACTGCCAATGCGACATTATGCTCAATATAGTTATACTATGAGGAACATGCCAAAAACCTAAATACTAAGCAAGTAGAGACCCCAATTACCCCACTTTCCCCTCCAGATGTACCTTCCTTACACCTCCTAAGAGATCGTTGAAAATATGGGGGGATGGGATGGGAATCGAACTCTAAGGGTGAGATTATTGTGCTCATCACCTAAAAACTCCCCTTTCTGATTCTGATAGAAAATGCATGGGATGGATTATTACTTAATAACTGATGAAAATCTTCTTCAATAAAGCCCTTCGATATGAGTTTGGGGTACAGTTTTTCAAATATATTGGTATATGGCTGTATGGGCTGTTCTTCTTTTTGAGGATCATACCAACCAGCATCGTGGGATATGAGAATCTGATCAAGCATTTCATTGTTTTTTTTGCAAACAGGAGATTCTCTACATATTTTTCCAGTTCCCAACCCAATCCATCGAGGCTTATCCAGCATCCTGTTTCAGCTGCTCTTAAATAGTTATTATGGTCATTTTCATTTTGCGCATGGACCCAAATAAAGGCTTTTGGAGAAACGCCATAATTATGTAGTATTTCCTAATTGGGGCCACAATCCTTTGGCTTCTCCTGTATGTGAGGCAATGGTGAGTCCAGTTTTTAAATGAGTGAGTGCTGCTGCTGCAACCAACTTCTGATGCATAGAATGTAAAGTATCCGAGGCATCCACACTGATTTTGATAAACCCCGGCTTAATTGATGTTCCTCCAATGCCGTTTTCATATTCATTGATCCACATTTCTGACAGTTCTTCTGCCGTTTTCCTGTATGCATATTCAGGAATATATTTGTTATCTACAGCGCCATAAAGACCGGTATTAGTGAGGATTTTTAATCCGGTTTGCTTGGATATTTTTTCCAAAAGGACAACATCTCTTCCCAGAAAGTTGGGGGTAGCTTCAACAAAATATTTAACACCATGGTCTTTGAGTTTTAGAATATAAGGTAGGACTTCCTCGATTACTTTTTCGTGCTCCCACAAGTCTGGATTGATACTATCAGCGCCGATAAAATCTACCAAAATATGTTCATGAGAGAGCCAGGTATCACTTGGCAATGGACTTTGACGACCAGTAACAGATTGAATGTATAAGTCCTTTGACTGAGAGCATCCGAATAAAGCAAGTAAGACTACTATAAAAAGAAGTTTCAATAAATTCTTCATGTTTTCATGTTTCAAGTATTTCCGGCAACTCTTTGGAAGGAGTATTTAAGATTATCTGATGCTATTTATAATCAAACCATTCCCCCCCCAATCTCCCCTCATCCCATTCAGAACTTGAAAGAAACCGATTCTCTGGTATACCATATCGGAATAAGTTTGGAACTATTGGAAGAATGCATTGAAATATTTAAAAAAAGAAATTTCCTGGGATTTTATTGAATACGATGCCGAATAATTAGTTCTTAGGGATAACTGTGAATACATATAACCTGCCTCAATTATAGCCTATAAATTGCGTATCTCTACCTGATGTAGCCCAGACTTTCCAGTTTCACCAAAATACGGTGTGCCGCCAGCTCAGGAGATAAGTTCACGGTATCGATAACCACTTCCGCGTTTTCCGGCTCCTCATAAGGATCGTCAATACCAGTAAATCCTTTGAGTTGACCGGCTCTTGCTTTCGCGTAAAGCCCTTTCCGATCCCGTTGCTCACATACTTCGATAGGTGTAGAGATATGAACTTCTATAAAGCCGCCCTCCGCTTCGATCATTTCCCTCACCATCCGTCTGGTGTTTTGATAAGGAGCGATCGGTGCACAAATGGCAACACCCCCATTTTTCGTAATCTCAGAAGCTACATAGCCGATACGTTGAATGTTCAGGTCCCGGTGTTCCTTAGAGAATCCAAGTTCACTTGAAAGATTTTTGCGGACCACATCCCCATCGAGAAGGGTTACCTTGTGTCCTCCGTTTTCTAGTAATTTAATAAGAAGGGCATTTGCAATAGTCGATTTACCTGATCCTGATAACCCCGTGAAAAATATTGTGAATCCCTGCCGATGCTTCGGAGGATACATCTTTCTCAACTCTTCAATAATATCGGAAAATGAAAACCACTCGGGTATGTCCAGGCCATCGTGCAATCGGCGACGAAATTCGGTTCCTGAGATCGTTTGTATTTTCATGTCCGGAGTAGTCTCATCTACTGACATGTATTGGGCTTTGTCTTCCACATATACCATCTGCTGAAAGGGCACCATTGTTATGTCAAGTTCCTCCTCATGCTTACTAAAAAGCTCCTGAGCCTCATAAGGGCCATAAAATGGTTCTCCCTGTGGGTCTTTTCCTGGCCCGGCATGGTCTCGACCTACAATAAAGTGGGTGCAGCCATAGTTCTTTCGAATGATACCGTGCCACAAAGTTTCTCTGGGTCCGCCCATTCGCATTGCCAGGTTTAGTAGGCTTAATGTGGTGGTTTGTTCGGGGTATTTTTCAAGGATACGTTCATAACAGTGCACCCTTGTATAGTGATTCACGTCTCCCGGTATAGTCAGGCCCACAACCGGATGGATAAGAAGATTCGCCTCATGTATCCTGGCTGCCCTAAAGGTCAGTTCCATATGGGCCTTGTGCATTGGGTTGCGGGTCTGAAAGGCAACCACTTTGCGCCATCCCAATTTACGAAAGCGCCCTCGAAGCTCAGAAGGTGAATCGCGCAATAACTTAAAATCATAGTGAGTAGGAGGCTCAATCCCTTTAAGTTTACCACCTATGTAGACTTCTCTGGCCGTATTCATCAAATAGTCCACCCCGGGATGGGCGATATTGTCCGTGCCGAAAACAGAAACTGCTTCCTTCGCTTTGTCCGGGGTCCATATATCCGTGATTTCTATAGTAGCCACCATCACCCCTTCCCTGTCCCTCAACGCAATTGTTTCCCCTTTGCTAACCTTGTCTGTAAACTCTTTATTGACGTCCAGGGTTATTGGCATAGGCCAGATAATACCGGAAGAGAGGCGGATATCTGCTAATACACTTTCATAATCCTTCTGGGTAAGAAATCCCTCAAGCGGTGAGAAAGCTCCATTAAGGATTAATTCAATATCACAAAGCTGACGTTCTGTGAGATCCCATGATTTATAGTCCTTCGCTTGGATCTTCTCATTTTCAGCTGCAGATTCACCAAGGTAAAGCTCCTTTAATATGCCACCATGAGGTTCTTTAAATGCTCCCATAATTGAATAATATTTAAATACACCAAAAGATACATACTATCGAATAGTTTTCATCACCTGATGTATTATAGGCCACTAAGTAAAGAGATCGTCGAAAATAAGGGGGGATGGTCAGTAAGTAGAAATCCTTTAACTTATTGGTGAACCAATCCTTCTTACCATGACAAAGTTTGAATTGTCTATAGTGCTGGAAGTGAGAGTACTCTCTCACAAACTTGGTGCTTTAAGAAGATTGTCCAAGAAAATGTGTATCATAAGAATAGAAACTTAACCCGAAAAATTCATAGTAGACAATAAAAAACAGGCATAAATTGCTTATATTGAGATAGTTAGACAACAAAATAAGCAATTAATTTATGCCTGAATATAAGGAAAAAGATACCGTATTTTATCGAGGAAAACAAGCTTTTAAATTTGATTTTTCAGCATCAGCGATTAGCTCAGACGGAGCGATATTGTTAAGTGAAAAAGTAGAGAGAAAGACTGGTCTATTAAAAAGCTTCGCCGCACTGATTCCTGACTATCGAAACCCCTTTTTTATCGAATACACTTATGAAGAAATGCTTCGCCAACGGGTGTTTTTAATGATGCAGGGCTATCAGGATTGCAATGACGAACAAAAACTCCGAGAGGATCCGGTGATCCGTAAAGTACTAGATAGCGGATTATGTTCCCAGCCTACTTTAAGTCGATTTGAAAACAAGGCCGATCGGAGTCTGATCTACCAGATGAGTCAATGGTTTGTAGACCGTTATGTAGAGGAGTTGAAAGAGAAGACTGGTCAAATCATCATTGATGTAGATGGTACCGATGACCCTACTCATGGATCCCAACAACTCAGTTTGTATAATGGCTATTATGGACAGACTATGTACCATGAGTTGTTCTTTAAGGACGGGAACACCGGTCAGGTCATTTTACCAGTACTACGTCCGGGCAATTGTCACTCCAACAAATGGTTTGTGGCCTTATTGAAAAGGATTGTCATTAAAATCAGAAAAAAACTGCCCTCAGTAAAGATCCTTATTCGAGCGGATAGTGGCTTTTCAGGAGCATCTTTTTATCGGATAGCTAAGCAGTTTGACCTTCAATTTTGTTTAGGTATTAGTAGTAATGAAGTTTTAAAGACTTTTACCAAACAGACTATCATTGAAGTAAAAAAGGAATATGCTTCAAAAATCATCAAACATCAAGAGTTTGTTGGCCCGTTTACTTACCAGGCCAAAAGCTGGGATCGTTCTGAAAAGCTGTACGCCAAAGTGGAGTCTACCGGAAAAGGAATGAATGTCCGTTACTTTGTGAGCAACTTTGAAGCGATGACCGCTCAACAGATTTACTTTGATTTTTATGTCAAGCGAGGTGATGCCAGTGAAAATCGAATAAAGGAACTCAAAAACATGACTTATTCCGACCGGCTTTCCTGTCATCGCTACTGGGCCAATTTCATGCGTTTAATCATCGCTACCCTCTGTTATGAAATGTTCCGGCAGATTAAATTATTAATTGCCAAAACAAAACACCACTTTGCTAAACGATGGCAAGTGGACAATATCCGGCTTTACCTGATGAAGGTTGGGGCGTGCCTGAAAGAAAGGAAAAGATCATTGACAATACAATTCTCAAGAGCCTTTAGATATCAATACCTGCTGGGCGATTTGCTTACGGTGAACTGACCGATCAGTTAAACAGTTTGGTTTAATCAAAAAAATGTTCTTCCATAAGAACACAATAGAGCTTTGACTGAAAATTGAAAAATTCTAACAAAAAAACGCTCTAATGTCCTTTGAAATCCAGAAACCTGGTTGATCTTCAAATTAATACATACACTCCAATCAAAAATAGTTAGCAACCCATTATTAATCCCAAAATTGGTGGCCTATGAATAATGCGGGTTAAGAGATTTAACAAACCAATTCAAATTTATAAAGCATGAATAGTATAAAGTTAAAAGCATTCTTTGCTCTTTTCGTTTTGATTACGTTTGTTTTTTCATGTACAAACCAATCGTCAGAGGGAAGCGCCAAAGCTGAAACCAATGAATGGCTTAACTTGTTTAATGGGGAAGATCTCATCGGCTGATATACCTACCAGAAGCAGCCAGAACCAACATCCGAAGTGCCTGGATTAAGGCGAGACGATGAGAACAAATATCTGGATCCTATTGGTATCAATAAAGATCCTCTGAAGGTGTTTACTGTTGTGACGGAAGATGGCGAACCTGCCATTCGATTGTCAGGAGAAGTTTTTGGAATATTAGTGACGGAGAAGGAGTTTGAGAATTATCACCTTAAGCTTGAGTTCAAGTGGGGAGATGAGAAGTTTCCACCCAGAGAGGACAAAAAGATGGATAGTGGAATTATGTATCATTCGGTTGGCCCCGAAGGTGCCTGGGGTGGGGTATGGATGAAGTCACTGGAATGTCAGTACAGCAAACTGATTGTGGAGATTACATCAGCGTAGATACGGTTCTTACAGATATCACAGCATACAAGAACGAAGAAAATGGAAGGTATTATTATGACTCAACTGCGGACACCCTTACTTTCAAACCTGGAAGATCATATTGTAATAAGACGGACGATTTTGAAAACCCTACTGGAAAAATGGAACACTATGGAAATCTATACTGCAGGAGGTAAGTGTTCCATGTAGTCAATGGAAAAGTTAATATGCGTCTATTCAACAGTCGTCAGATAGTAGATGGTAAGGAGATTCCGTTGACAAAGGGAAAGATTCAATTACAATCTGAAGGTGCTGAGATATTCTATCGTGACATTAAATTAAGAGCCATAAAAGAAGTGCCGGATGAATTATTGAAGCTTTGATAGCCCCTTGCCAAATTTCCCCTCATCCCCCCCTCCAGACAACTTTACTTAATTCCTCTATGAGCACCAAAAAGCGATTAGGGTGTCGAACAAAATTCTATTAGGGTATCACACCGTCATTTCTTTAACTAAGTGGTTACCCTGAAGCCTTTGAGAGTCTATCCAGTCTACCAGGAACATTCATGCCGTGGTATTTTTTGTTAAAATGTTTTTTTATCGAAGAGGTTACGCAAAAATTGCCCGGTAAGGAAATAGATAATGAGTACAGTCAATGCACCAACATAAATTCCGTTATCAAGAATTTTGGTTGCTCCATATTTGTAAATGAAAAGTCCAACTGAAATGGCGAAATTCAAAAGTCCGTAAGCAATGTTTTGTTTGTCGCCAAAACCGAATGCACTCAATATTCTTCCTTTCCAAGTCCCAAGTATAAAGTGGGGCATAGCGTTCATTAATGTCAGTCCGATTAAGAAGTCAATGATTGTCATATTTGTCTATTTTGATTGTTATTAATTCTTGTCTATTAGATATTTTCTTGTTGTCTTTTCAAGGTTGCTCGTAATGATCCTGGCTTTCACCGTAATGATCCTGGCTTTCACCGAATAATCAGGGCTGCCAAATCAAAATATGACAAATACAATCGTTTACATCGTCGACTTAAAAAGTTGGAGATAAGTAAAATAGGGATTAATATGTTACCCAATCCCGTCAGCGAGAATGTTACCCTTGAAAGTGATAAAAGTATTACCAGAGTCAGTATCTAGAATACTCTGGGTGCTGTTGTCTTTCCTCATGGTGGCGAAATCTGGGTTGAACCTAAATTGGGATCCGGATGTACATTTTATTTTACAATTAATAAGCTATATTTAGTTTCACCGGATGACTAGATTAATTCTCTCTTGAATCACCAATTACGGTGGCCTAATAATTTCTCAGAACCACAAAGAGACCAGTTCTTAATTCAGATTTCTACTTTTATTTCACCAACTCTTATCACTTCATCCACTGGACATTACAGATCAATTTCGTAATTAGGACAGCGGGCTCTTGATCAATTCTTTTCTTGATCAGTATTACCTTGAATTTTAGTATAGAAAATCAACCGTTTTAGGCTGAGTATCCCGGTTGAATCTGGAGGTTATCCCTGATTCTGCCCAACCACTGCTATTGTTATAAATTGCTTATCTTTCTCCAAATGCTCTAATATGAAATCGAGATGCACTGAAAATGACAATGTGCGTCGATTTGTCATCGAAATGCCTGCCTTGCCCTTTAAGCGGGCATGTGACCTTTTAAAATCAATTTAATACTTATGAAATGCGGTTTTATCTGAGGATCATCCTATCTATTTCTTTGCTTAGCCTGGGCTGCTCGAGAGAGTTGATGATAAGGGCTAAGTTCTAAATAACACAGCAATTATTATTATCTTCGCTATATGATATCAAGTCAAGAGATCAAAAATTTATTTGCACAATTGCCGATAAGTTCCCAAACCGAATTGTTGGATGAGTTGCTCCAGGAGCAGGAATTACAAAGCAAAGTATTGATTGCCGCTCAACAACAAATAGCAGAGAAAAGAAAGAAGAAACCCTGTCCAAATTGCACAAGCGAGAAGGCATATAAGAGGGGCAGACAAAAAGGTGTGCAGATGTATCAGTGCAATGAATGTAAAAGATGGTACAGTGAAACAACAGGGACACCTTTGTATGACATCAAGCTTAAATCAAAATGGCAATCTTATCTGCGCTGCATGGAGCAGGGCATGCCGATAAAAAAGATAGCAAAACAAATCGGAATAAGCATCCAGACAAGCTTCGACTGGCGGCATAAGATATTGAGTTCACTAAATGAGTTTGTTCCCGAACAGTTATCCTCGGAAGTAGAATGTGATGAATTGGAACTGGCACTTAACAACAAGGGCAGTCGAAATTTAGATAGGGCAGCAAGAAAGAGGGGAAACGATTTCATACGGAATATGGGAAAGGAAGAGGTCACAGTTGTCCAGGTAGTAACAGCGGTTGAACGCAAGGGGGAGAAGTACCTTAAAGCTGTTGCATCAAAACGGCTGAGCAAAGAAGAAATTTCAAAGGCATTGGATGGGAAGTTGGCCTACGGTGCAACCTTGATTACAGATAAGCACCCTTCTTATAAGGCTTTTGCCAAAGACAACCCCTCCATAAAGCACAAAGCGCTATTGGCCAAAGATCATGTGGATAGAGATGATAAAACAATCCATCTGCAAAAAGTAAACAATGTTCACACTCAACTTAGGACATTCTTACGCCCATTCAATGGTGTCAGTTCCAAATATTTGCAAAACTACCTGAATTGGTATGCTTATGCTGACCGAATAAGAGAGAGTAAAACAACTTTGAAACAATGGTTTCTGACTATGCTATTAACGGATCAAGCCTATCATCTGTATGAGCTATTTAAACAAAATGCTGTTATAATTAGA
Source organism: Cyclobacteriaceae bacterium (assembly GCA_963664285.2). GTDB lineage: Bacteria > Bacteroidota > Bacteroidia > Cytophagales > Cyclobacteriaceae > JAJCYL01. The sequence goes on along the minus strand of CAXXNX010000040.1, from coordinate 158,110 downwards.
ACTTAGCTGGAATAAGTAATCCTAAAAGGCCGGTAATTTCACCTACACGATTGGAAGTTCATGGAGATAAGATCAACTTTAATGCTAGCGCTACTGTGCCAGCCGGAACCTTATCTCCCGGAGCAGTTTACAGACTGGCACCCCGATTCACCTATGAGAACACTGAGATCGTTTTGGTTCCTATGGAATTCAACGGTTCCAGGCATCTTCAAAATATTGCTAAAAGCTATTCCCTTGAATATTTACCAGGTATGGAAGATGGGAAGTTAGAGATAGTGGGGAATTTCACCGATACTAAATCCGGGGAGAAAGCATCTTACAGGCTACCCTTGTCATCAACTAAAGGGGTCATCACAACCTCCCGGCTCCTGGAGGAGGATTATGTACCTGCCTATTCTCAATTGGAACCCTACTATTTCGAAAGAGATACCCTTCGATTGGATTACGAATTCGCTCTTGGTGGTTACGAATTACTTCAAAATCAGGTAAATAATCAGCTTAATGGAAAGTTAGACTCCTTGGTTTTATCGGATAAAATCATATTGGGAAGTAGAGTAATTGGAACGCATTCACCTGTCGGGTCAGACGCTGTCAATAGAGTTTTGTCAGAGAAACGGGCTTTGGAGGTTAAGAAAATTTTCGACGATAAGATCGCTAATCATCCTTCGACTGAGCTGGATAGGCTTGGGCTTGAACTGGAAGTGGAATTTAATTCATGGGCAATTTTCATTGAGAAATTTCAAGCTACAGCCCTCTGGGAGAGGGATAAAGATATTATTTCAGAAATCATTACAGATTCCTCTGATTACGAAACGGTAAAATCACAACTTCTAAAGCTGTCAGATATTGCTGAGATATCAAGGGAGGTTTTTCCAAAACTTCAAATGTCCCGACTTGAAATAGCCTATGGAAGAACCATTAAAGATCCTCAAAAATTCTCAGAAATTGTCGATGAGATACTTAATAATCAGGCTGAAGAGTCCATTTCATTTAGGGATATTCTGGCAATCACTCAACAAGAGTCCAATGCCAGAAGACGCATTCAACTTTATGAATCAGCAACGGGGCGGGGAACGTCGTGGGAATTGTATAATGATTGGGCTGCTACATATTTAGACTCCTATAATCAATGGAATCAAACCAGGGGGAAGAGACACTTAGCTAATGTTTATGATCTATTGAAACGATCAATTAAGATTAAGCGGTCAAGGGAAGCAAACATCAATTTAGGTATTGCGAATTCAATTGCAGGTAGATTTGATTTGGCACTGGCTTACTTTGAAAGAGCGAATTCAATATCAAATAGTTCCAATTCCAGTATCAATAACGCTTATCATCAATCGAGAGCAGTTGCAGAGGTTAAATCTGGAAATTATGAAGGAGCCATCAGTTCATTTAATCAATCGACAGGAGACAAGAGGGTTTTAGCCTATAATCTTGGATTGGCGAATTTATTGGCGGGTAAGTATAATTCGGCGCTAGAATTTTTTAATACAGCGATGGATAGAGGTGCCGACTCTTCCAGGACGCTCTATACCCAGGCCATAGCAGCCAATAGATCAGGTAACCGTAACCTGACTGTTAACCCGCATTATTCATAGGCCACCAATTTTGGGATTAATAATGGGTTGCTAACTATTTTTGATTGGAGTGTATGTATTAATTTGAAGATCAACCAGGTTTCTGGATTTCAAAGGACATTAGAGCGTTTTTTTGTTAGAATTTTTCAATTTTCAGTCAAAGCTCTATTGTGTTCTTATGGAAGAACATTTTTTTGATTAAACTAAACTGTTTAACTGATCGGTCAGTTCACCGTAAGCAAATCGCCCAGCAGGTATTGATATCTAAAGGCTCTTGAGAATTGTATTGTCAATGATCTTTTCCTTTCTTTCAGGCACGCCCCAACCTTCATCAGGTAAAGCCGGATATTGTCCACTTGCCATCGTTTAGCAAAGTGGTGTTTTGTTTTGGCAATTAATAATTTAATCTGCCGGAACATTTCATAACAGAGGGTAGCGATGATTAAACGCATGAAATTGGCCCAGTAGCGATGACAGGAAAGCCGGTCGGAATAAGTCATGTTTTTGAGTTCCTTTATTCGATTTTCACTGGCATCACCTCGCTTGACATAAAAATCAAAGTAAATCTGTTGAGCGGTCATCGCTTCAAAGTTGCTCACAAAGTAACGGACATTCATTCCTTTTCCGGTAGACTCCACTTTGGCGTACAGCTTTTCAGAACGATCCCAGCTTTTGGCCTGGTAAGTAAATGGGCCAACAAACTCTTGATGTTTGATGATTTTTGAAGCATATTCCTTTTTTACTTCAATGATAGTCTGTTTGGTAAAAGTCTTTAAAACTTCATTACTACTAATACCTAAACAAAATTGAAGGTCAAACTGCTTAGCTATCCGATAAAAAGATGCTCCTGAAAAGCCACTATCCGCTCGAATAAGGATCTTTACTGAGGGCAGTTTTTTTCTGATTTTAATGACAATCCTTTTCAATAAGGCCACAAACCATTTGTTGGAGTGACAATTGCCCGGACGTAGTACTGGTAAAATGACCTGACCGGTGTTCCCGTCCTTAAAGAACAACTCATGGTACATAGTCTGTCCATAATAGCCATTATACAAACTGAGTTGTTGGGATCCATGAGTAGGGTCATCGGTACCATCTACATCAATGATGATTTGACCAGTCTTCTCTTTCAACTCCTCTACATAACGGTCTACAAACCATTGACTCATCTGGTAGATCAGACTCCGATCGGCCTTGTTTTCAAATCGACTTAAAGTAGGCTGGGAACATAATCCGCTATCTAGTACTTTACGGATCACCGGATCCTCTCGGAGTTTTTGTTCGTCATTGCAATCCTGATAGCCCTGCATCATTAAAAACACCCGTTGGCGAAGCATTTCTTCATAAGTGTATTCGATAAAAAAGGGGTTTCGATAGTCAGGAATCAGTGCGGCGAAGCTTTTTAATAGACCAGTCTTTCTCTCTACTTTTTCACTTAACAATATCGCTCCGTCTGAGCTAATCGCTGATGCTGAAAAATCAAATTTAAAAGCTTGTTTTCCTCGATAAAATACGGTATCTTTTTCCTTATATTCAGGCATAAATTAATTGCTTATTTTGTTGTCTAACTATTTCAATATAAGCAATTTATGCCTGTTTTTTATTGTCTACTATGAATTTTTCGGGTTAAGTATTTGTCGGCTGTTTTTCGGATCAATCCCCGGTACAACGATTATTTTCACAAGGATTATGAATTCGAGAATATTAACAAGATACTATTTCCCCGATACCCCGACAGCCTCAAGACACCTGTTCGCAGTTTCAAGAAATTAAATACTTATCAGCTTCCCGTATTCTCATATCCAGTTCCAAAACCCTCCTTCAAAATAGAAATTAACAATGATAAGTTCAATTCATTTCAGAACTATGGTCAAGTTCAGGACTTCCTTACAGATGCCTTGATTGATCTGGAATGGACCAATAATGGGGATTTGACCTTTTTCGAACTGCCGGATTCAATTGGCGGTTTTGTGACTTTAGCAAGACTTGAACAAATTGATGCAGCGGGTTATTCACAGTTTCCTCCAAACAGATGGGAGCCAGAGATTAAACACAAATACGTTTCTAATCAATCTGATTTTATCCGCAATTATATGGAGTCTTTGATTGCTGGTCACACTGGTTCCTACAGGGTAATCGCCATTCTTGTGACCAAAGGGGAGGCGGTAGTAAACGATCCCAATTCAGAATTACGACATGATCCTAGATTGAATCTATTGGAAGCAGGTTCGTATAAATTATCCGATTCCGTTCGGGATATATCATATAAGGACCATAACACAACTCTGTTGGTATATGAATTTAAAAAAGTAACGTCCCATGATGTAGAGTTCGTCAACTCTTCAATAATTGATCACTACTCAACTTCTGGTTTATTGAGGAGGTTTACCGCAAAATAGAAGACATTCAGAGGGACTATCAAGACCTGCTCTGCATCAATCTGAACTTTTATCCTTGAGAAAGATTATTGCGATCAAAATAAAACCAACACCTGTTAGTCCCGGGGGTAAGACACCTATCTGGTAAGAAAGATAAAACATTGCTAAAGCAATGATAACGAGCAATACGGCTACAATTTTCTTCATAATAGTCCAATTTAATAGCTTCAAATGAATGATAAAAGATGGAGTGATGAAAATTAAATAATAAAAAAGCACCGCTTCCGGCAGTGCTTTTTTAAATAAGGGATTTTATGATTTTAGATGGCGTCTTCCTGAACAATAATCTCTAATTCAATTGATCCGCCGGTTCCAGTGCCAGTTGTAATGCTAACAACACTAATTAGTGTCCTTAAATTAAAAATTATTCTTATGGTCGAATTTTTTCTAATCATTGATACTCTATTAACTCATAGAAAGAAAATTCTCATCCATAATAATTCATTTTATAAAAAAAGGTCTTAGAGACGGCCTTTCTTCGAACCACCTGTTTTGGTCAAAAGGCAATTACATCGCCTACAGCCAAACCGCTTACAATACTTGGATCGCTTGGAGCAGTGCCTAAGTCATATTCTGCATCAATATCAGCAAATGACGTTAACTCGAGGAACTCCGCATCCGTCAAAGTAGTTTCTCTGAAAGTGATATCATTGAGAGTACCCCAACTGTCTGTTTGGGCACTTATGCCTGCGTTACTATTAGTATCAAATGACAGTGGCGACGCCAGGTTAGCGCCCGATACGCTGCCCTCATAATAACCAAAGTCGATATCAGCTGAAAGAGGATCGGATGAGGCAACTACTGCTGCAGGTGTATATTTTAAACCCGTATTGGTTGAGAAGAATGTCTCAGCTGACTTGTCACCTAATGGAGGTGCAAGAAGTATTGTCGTATAAATCCGTGCGTCTGGTGATGTGGTGATCACAGTAAGTGTTTCAGTTGTTCTATTGCCATCAGCAGTATCATCCACCGCTTCAATATTGAATGTCACAGTCACGCCAACTTCCTCTGCTACTAGTGTATAGGTGAAGTTATACGTAAATGTTGCTGGTCCATCTTCACCGACAGTTTTACTTTCCACAATTTCAGTGAAAGCTTCTCCACCGGTTTTGTTTATTCTCAAAGTATTAAAACCTCCTTCTGCAGAAATGGTGATAGTGGCTGTAACAACATCACCGGGCTGGCCTGTGGCTTCTAGCGTGGTATCATCAAAATCAGTTGAGCTAATCGAAATTGTTGGGTTCCCCACTGTTACAGGATCATCATCGCCGCAACTGTAAAGGAAAACGATGCCTGCTATTGCCAGGAATCTAAGTAGATAGTTATTAAGTTTTTTCATTGTTAATGGCTGAGATCAACTAATAAGTGCAATTGAAGGATGAAAAAGCTTTTAAGGGCTTTTTCATCCTTCAAAAGCCTGAGCAGTGCAATCTTTGGATTGCAAAATGTCAAAAAACTACACACATCTCAGTATTGATCAAAGGTATCAAATTGAAGCATTATTGAAAACAGGAGCTACTCAAAAGGAGATTGCCTGTATCGTTCATTTTCACCCATCTACGATCTCACGTGAGCTTAAGCGAAATGTGGGTTCAAGAGGTAGGGGAGCTGGTGTCTATCGAACAGCAAATGCACAAAGGAGGACCAATCTTCGTCATCAAGAAAAGCCAAAAAGAGTGATTTTCACCAAACCCATGAAAGGCTGGATAGTTAACCGGCTCCAAGAAGATAGATGGAGTCCTGAATTGATCAGCCATCAGGGAAAGAAAACGAGAGAATGTCCACTTAGCCATGAATGGATTTACCAATGGATATGGGAATGTAAGCACACCAACCGCCAGGAGAACCAAGAATACAAACAACTATACACATATCTAAAACATGGCAAACGAAGGCGCAAACGAGGAAACAGAAAAGATCGTAGAGGTATTATCCCGAATAGGGTATCAATTGAACAGCGACTCCAGATCATTAACAAAAGGGAACGATTGGGAGATATAGAAGTCGATTTAATGATGGGTAAAAACCACAAAGGCTCTTTGTTGGTGATGACAGACCGAGCAAGTCTTTTTACCAGAATCAGAAAGATGCACAGTAAAAATGCCGATCAAATGGCCGAAGCTATTGTGGAGGAACTCTCTCAGGATAAACACAAACTGGAAACACTCACTTTTGATAATGATATGGCATTTTCTAAACATGAGTTGATTGCTCAATCCCTTGATGTGGATGCCTATTTCACTCGTCCCTATACTAGTCAGGATAAAGGGACAGTTGAAAATAGGATTGGGGTAATCAGAAGGTTTTATCCTAAGAAAACAGATATTAGATTTGTTACAGAGGAGCAAATCAAAGTTGTTGAAAACAAAATCAATGAACGCCCTGTTAGAAAATTTAATTACCTAAACGCAAAGCAAGTGCTACAAAGGAAAATTGCACTTATTACTTGAACTTACAATGGTTTAAGATTTAAAAAACAAAAATATAGATATTTAAATAATATTTTTTCACCTTCAAAGGGTTAGTGGAAAAGTATTTTTATCGATTTAATTTCATGCACAAATCATACCATTGTGCCTGAACGATGAAATAAAATTTAAAACGAGAAAAAGGAAGTATTAGTATCAATGGGCTCCTTTATTGACTTTGATTACGATCTAATATAATTTTTGTATGAGGATATTTTGCCCCAATTTTCGATATATTTGTATAATCGGCCATGGTTAAGTTATATTGAGGTAAACAAATTAACATTTAAAGAGTTATTGCTATGCAAAAAATTTCACCAGAACTATTAGCGAATTGGAACATGTACGGCAAAATGGCCGCATATGCGGCTATCGGTATTGGGGTGTTAATCTTGTTAGGGCACTTGATTAAATTGATGACTGTAAAAGATTTTAAGACCAAGTACGATTACATCAATTTGAATGAAATCAAACTTCTTTGGTACAGCACTTTGCTTATCATTCTTGGAGGGGCCATTTTTTCAAATACCGTCAGAGATGAATCAACTGTGATTATTTTCATAATCTGGATTGTCGTAAGCGCCATGATGGCAGGCATTGTAGGTGTAGTGGTGCAACAGATCCTTAAATTCTACTATCCTTTTTACATCGAAAAAAGATTAAAAGGTCTACGCTATGCTCCTCGAATGAATCCTCAAAATGGCAATAAAATGAAGTTATTGAGCGAGGAAGAAGAAGATGTTTACCTGGATGAAGGTATGCAAGCGGAAGAAGACGCATTTTCTGTTGATTATGATGTGTGGATCGACGAAGAGACCGGTTATACTCAAATTGAAAAATATAATGGCAGGTTGCATGCACTGAAATGTTCTGAATGTAACTACCAAACTTTGAGGATTACTAAAGAAGAGGTAATCAAGGAGGCAACAGCTGAAGAGGAGGGTGAGCTGATGAAGTATTACACTTGCGGATATTGTAGTCACAAAGAGCGTAAATCATTCAAAATAACCCAGACTAAAAAAGAAGGGGCTACTTCCTAAGAATTAAATATCACCAAAAAAATCATTTAGCCGTTTCATTCTGGGGCGGCTATTTTTTATTTTATACATTACCCCTCGGCTCACGCCCCAATGGCTTGCCATCCTATCTACGAATCCCAAATTTCAAACCTGCGTTTGCCAAATTAAACTAAGTTTGCGAAGGCAAATAAATCACAATATTCAATTTTCAAAAACTCAACTAATTGTAATGAGAAGCTTCTTTCCCTAATCTGAGTTTTTAATTTATTGGGATTTTTTGACATTGAGTGTTATTTATTGTTTGGGATTTTTGAGATTTGTCTTTTCAGAACCTCCAGCAAATTCATGGTAGAAGCACATTTATCGACTGAGATTTAGATTGCTTGACAAAATGCGTTTTTTACGGTAAGTATTCTTAACAATTATTAATAGGTGGAATGAAGTCTACTATCTTTTGTCTTGTCTGCTTATCGGGCAAAGGCAGGTATCTAACTATCTCCCGAATGAACAATTCGGGTTTATTGCAGTCTAAAATAAAGGCTGTCCTTTTGAGACAGCCTTCTAATTATTCCGGTCGGTATTTGACTATTTCTTGTCATTCACTTCTTCATATTCTACATCCGACACATCACCACTTCCATCCGTTGCTTCCGTATCTGACTGAGCTCCTGCATCAGCAGTAGCGCCATCCTGGCCTTGTGTAGCGTTATATATCTCCTGGGAAGCTCCGGTCCACGCCTGATTGAGCGTCTCTGAAGCAGCATCAATCGCGGCAATGTCCTGGTTTTTATGCGCTTCCTTAAGCTGCTCTACCGCGCTTTCAATTTTAGATTTGTTGTCATCAGAAAGTTTGTCACCGTATTCTTTTAACTGCTTTTCTGTCTGGAAGATCAAAGAGTCAGCGCCGTTCAGTTTATCGACTTTCTCTCTCTCAGCCTTATCAGATTCTGCATTAGCCTGGGCTTCGCTCTTCATTTTTTCTATTTCTTCATCTGTTAATCCTGAAGAAGCCTCAATCCTGATCTTCTGTTCTTTGCCAGTACCCTTATCGTTTGCGGAGACGCTCATAATGCCATTGGCATCAATGTCAAAAGTAACTTCTATCTGTGGAACACCTCTTGACGCCGGTGGAATGCCGTCTAAATGGAACCTGCCAATTGTTCGATTATCCTTGGCCATTGATCTTTCACCCTGCAGAACGTGAATTTCCACTGAGGGCTGGTTGTCTGCCGCAGTTGAGAATGTCTCACTCTTTTTCGTTGGAATAGTGGTGTTTGATTCAATCAACTTGGTAAACACGCTACCAAAGGTTTCGATACCGAGTGAAAGTGGAGTAACATCGAGTAGAAGTACATCTTTAACTTCTCCGGTCAAGACACCTCCCTGGATCGCGGCGCCAACCGCTACTACTTCATCAGCATTAACTCCCTTTGATGGCTTTTTACCGAAGACTGCCTCAACTTCTTCCTGAATTTTTGGAATCCTGGTCGATCCTCCAACCAATATAACCTCATCAATATCGGATGGTGACAGGTCAGCATCTTTCAAAGCCTTTTTAACCGGTTTCAGTGACCTTTGAACCAGTGAATCCGAAAGCTGCTCAAATTTAGCTCGTGATAAAGTCCTTACCAGGTGTTTCGGTACCCCATCAACAGGCATAATGTAAGGCAGATTGATTTCAGTACTTGTAGAGCTCGAGAGTTCAATTTTGGCTTTTTCAGCTCCTTCTTTGAGTCGTTGTAATGCCATTGGATCTTTTCGGAGATCAATTCCTTCATCAGATTTGAACTCCTCTGCCAGCCAGTTAATAATAACTGCATCGAAATCATCACCACCCAAATGAACATCACCATTTGTCGACTTGACTTCAAAAACCCCATCTCCCAATTCAAGGATAGAAATATCAAAAGTTCCACCACCCAGGTCATAGACGGCAATCTTCATATCCTCATTCTTTTTGTCCAGGCCATAAGCTAAAGCAGCAGCAGTAGGTTCATTGATTATACGCTTTACCTCAAGGCCCGCGATGGTGCCTGCTTCTTTAGTTGCTTGCCTCTCGGAATCGTTGAAATATGCCGGTACTGTTATTACCGCTTCTTTAACCTCGGTGCCCAGGTAATCCTCCGCAGTAGATTTCATTTTTTGCAGAATCATAGCCGATACTTCTTGTGGGGTGTACTTTCTATCACCGATTTTAACTCTTACAGTGTCGTTATTACCTGATTCAAGGTCATAGGAAAGACTCTTCATCTCTTCAGATACATCCTTAAACTTTTTACCCATAAATCTTTTTACAGACATGACTGTATTCTTTGGATTGGTAATTGCCTGTCTTTTAGCAGGATCACCTACTTTTCTTTCACCCTTACCGCTGTCCAAAAAAGCTACAATGGAGGGTGTCGTCCTTTTGCCCTCGCTATTAGGAATTACTACCGGTTCATTACCTTCCATTACAGCTACGCATGAGTTGGTAGTTCCTAAGTCTATTCCAATAATTTTTCCCATTTTCTTTATAATTTTTTTATCGACACAAATCCAAAAAACTGTCTCTTTTTCAGGTGCCGCCTCAGTTGTTTTATATTTATTTAACAATTACAGGTGAATCAATGGTTGTGCCAACCGCTAAAAGAGATCAGAATTGTGACATAATGTCAGAAAGAAATCTAAATCAGGAATTAGTTGATGCTTATCCTGATTTGCTCACTAATGGAAGCCAATTCCTCTGGGGAAAGTTTCAACTTGGGTTTGTTGAAATTAATATCTTCCATACTATTGAGAGGAATCAAATGAAGATGGGCGTGAGGCACGTCCAATCCAACTACGGCTACACCCACTCTCAAACAGGGAATCGCCTTTTCAAGGCCTTTGGCAACTTTTTTGCAAAAAAGGTTGATACCGGATAAAGTGTCATCATCGAGGTCAAAGAAATAGTCCACTTCCTTTTTAGGAATTACCAGAACATGTCCCTTAGCTAATGGATTGATGTCCAAAAAGGCCAGAAAATGATCGTCTTCGGCAACAATATGTGCAGGAATTTCTCTGTTAACGATCCTGGTAAATATGGTTGACATAACTACATTAAGCTAATGTCAAGTATTTCAAATTCAATTTGACCAGCAGGAGCGTCAATAGTTGCTTTTTCTCCCACCTTTTTACCCAGTAGGCCCTGACCAATTGGAGATTTTACAGAGATCTTTCCTGATTTGAGATCCGCTTCTTCCTCGGAAACGAGCGTGTAACTTATGGTCATGCCATTTTTTGTATTCTTGATCTTAACCTTCGATAAAATTGAAGCCTTGGAAGTATCGACCTTAGTTTCATCAATTACTCTGCCGTTTCCTACAACTCCTTCCAATTTGGAAATTTTCAACTCTAACAAGCCTTGTGCATCTTTAGCTGCGTCGTATTCAGCATTCTCACTCAAATCGCCTTTATCCCTTGCTTCGGCAATTTGTTTAGCAATTTCGGTTCTGCCGCTAGTTTTTAGACGATTTAATTCATCCTTTAACCTTTGTAAACCTTCGGCAGTGTAATAAGAAATATTTCCCATATCAATCTCGCTAATCTTCAGTCCTGTTAAAAATAAAATAACGGCTCCAGGAGTGAAACCGTCTTTCTGATTGCGGAGTATCTTTTTGTAACCTCAAAGTTAATTGATTTTCGATCTTCCAACAAATACAAGCATACCGGTTCGAAGTCATAATATTGTTAGATTGGTTCTTTTAAGATCAAAACCTTAATGATTCTTTACAATGTCACCGTAAATATTGACCAGGATGTTGAGTTGGAATGGATGAAGAAGGAGCATATTCCTAATGTGATGGCGACTGGTTTGTTTTTTGACCAGAAGATATTCCGATTACTTAATGAAGAAGAGGGCTCAACCTATTCTTTTCAATATTTTGCCAGGTCACTCGAAGATCTGAATCTATACTTTGACAAATATGCTCCCGAGCTTGTCAAAGAACATCTTGATAAATACAAACACAAGCATGTGGCTTTCAGAACGGTTCTCGAAAGAGTGATATAGATTAATTAGTGTCTCTAAGAAAACAGCGAGTTTTAGGTCGTATTAAAATATTGCTTAAAATGGAACAATGAAAAAATCACTCACCTTGCTGACTAATAAAGGGTGACTTTGCTTTTATTCATTGTTTTTGATGGTTTTTGATAAAAATAGCCGGGTTTTAGCCTGGCCAGGACGCACTTCTGCCAGTGCCTAATCCTTATTAAACAGCTAAAAGGTGATTAAGCTGCTTGTTTCTGGCAATTGGCTTGCTGCTGGGCGGCCAGACGGTCAGCCTGGAGTTTACGCCCGATCTTGTGAAGGTTGTAGGCAGTAATGGCCAACCCGATGTAGCTATTGAAAGTTTTGCGGGTACGGTTCGGGCATCGGTCCAATCCCCGGTGTTCCAGCTCATTAATGTTGGATTCGATAGCAGAATGCTTGTTTTTCAACCTTTTGAAGGCTGGCGCTGATTCGATGGCTTTTTCTTCTTTGTTTAACCTACCCTTTTTAGGCATGATCACTTCTGGGATGAAGGTTTGCAGAGTTGCTTTATCCTCTTTATCGGAAAACCCCTTGTCGGTGCTCAGGCTTTGGATGGGGTATTTCTCAGCGATACGCCGGGCAATTGATAGGGTAAGTTGGTTGTCGGTTTGTTTTTCAGCTATTTGCCAGTCTATGAGTAAATGGTATTGATCCGAAGTGATGGCCAGATTCTTACCGATCTCCACATTGGGGTGCAGTTTGCCTTTTTTGATCATTTCGGCATAAGGTTGAAAGATGGAAAAGACTTTTTCGGCATGGGGAATGGTCTCTGCTCTGATCAACCGCCTGTCGAGCAACTCGATGTGCTTTTCCAACATCTCAAGATAATAGGTCAATGCCATCAGGGCTGCGAACTCCTCGATAGAGTTTCCCTGATGTTTTTCCAACATTTGGCCCACTTTCTTGCTCAAAGCACGGGCTTTAGTCAGATAGGAAGTGGCAGCCTGCTCTACCCGCTCCTCTTTGTTTTTTCCTCCTGAGCCGGTGGTCCTGCCCACGCTGCGCATCAGCCTTTTGAGGGATCTGCGCCAATCCCCGGACTTACGCCAGCCAGTAAAATACCTTTTTGAGACCAATAAATCAGCTACATCTATACACTTTCTGGCACTGTCCCATAGCAGGTTGTAGTCGGTAGGAAAGTGGGTGTCGGTTTCTACCACGAAACTATCGGTCTTGCAACGCAAGGCAACTTCCTCCCCTCCGGTTTTTCCTTTTTTTTTTAAACACCTGGTGACCTGCTGCTACGATTACATCATTGATGCCGATGAGCAGTTCATCGTCCAGCAAGGTCACATTGTCATAAATGTTCTGGTACTTATACTGTTTGCCCACAGAGTAGTCGGTAGGTAGCACCCCCATAATGCCCCGTACCAACGTGTCGTAATTGGAGATATGGTGTAACTCATCGTAAGAGATGTTCATGCACAGGCGCACCTGGGCCAATACGAAGACCTCCCACAGACTCATACCCTCACGGCCCGTCTTTTTCTTTCCCTCAATGAGTTTGGAAGAAAGTAATTCAAAAATACGCTGGTTCCATTCAGGTTGGACATAGATATATTGAAGGGCGGCTGCCAGGGCAGCTAAGTGGCTTTTAGTTTTCACCGGAGCCTCTACTTGCTCGATGGGTGTGCATCCCAGGGTAAGTTGGGGCTGGAAGGATTTCCTCATGGTTTGTATTTATATCGGTTATATGCAATATAATGATTAATCCTGATAAACCAACCGAAAAAATCGTTTCTTTTCTACACTGAATGAACAAAAAAAGGACAGGGATTTTACTCCCCGACAGACCAAAAAGCCTGCGAATCTCAAAGTGAATTCTTTGGGGTTTTTGAATGGAAAACCTTCAAATGGCCAATTAACAGGCTACAACGCAACTGTTCTTGATAATATTTGTGAATTTGATAATTCTACTGAATCAGATTCGAGAATAATTCAGCGCTGATTTGATGGAAAAAATACGAATATGATGGATAATCAGCATATTAGCCTGTTTTCATACAGACACTAATTAGCGTCTGTCTATAAATTAGAATTCATGAAATAACAAATAAAAAGTACCCGAAAAGCAAACACATTTCTATGTTCGAATTCTCAATATACTAAGCTGTTTAGGACACTGATCATTGATAATTTGAATTTGTCTGTAATTTATTTTTTGCTCTTTGGTGCTTTTTCAATACTCGTTTTGACTTTATAAACACGCTCTAATTAGCAGGGGGAAGAGAAAGTGAAATTATCGAAATCCCGGATCGCTCCATTCACTTGTTTTTCAAAGTCAGCATATTCATTATCAGAAATCAATTCTTTCAGTTTTAACAGCTCAGTTTGAGCATAATTGGATTGGCCTATCCCAACTGCTTGCAAAACATACGCTTTACGTAGCCTTATTGAGTAGGGGTTGATCTCTATTGCATTCAACAAAATATTATAAGCCAAGTCCTGATCCTTTAATTGTCCATTGAAGAACCTGCTTGCAATTAGTACTTCCGCTTCCCCGAAAGGATTTTTCATACCCATTTCACTAAAAAATTCTCTTGATATGGGATCACTTACATTTGACCAGAATGCTTTCAGGTCCTCGTTATCTGATTTTTCCATTTGTAGCTGACCATCTGCCACTTGACATATCATCAATTTGTTTCGCAAGTTGGAAACGAGGTCTCGGTAAGATGATGATTCATCAATTGATTGTATTTCCTTCAGGTGATCAGCTGCCTCTATAAAATTTCCTTTTTCTATCTGGCTTTCAACATTCGAGATATAGGCCCCAATCAAGAAAGTGACATCATCGATTGAAGAAAGAAGGATTTCGCGAATTGATCTGTCAAAGTCATCCGACCGGTATCTGATGGCCTGATATTTAATCGCATCGGAATTACTGGTGGCAATTACACTAACGGGCGCCGTCAAAGCTAAGATAACATCATTTGCTATTTCGATTGAATCTTCCATCAGTAATTGGTTCCACATTTCTAGTGCTTCCCCTTTTTCGCCAGCCTCTGTAAGGGCTATTGCAAGGTTGACATTGGCACTTTCATAGTTTTCTGCCGAAGCTCTTCTAAAAAAATCTATCGCTAACCTCGGGGCGTTCTGTTCCAGTGAAATTACTCCCAGTACGTGATTGTAATAACCCATTTTTAGGGGATCATTTAGTAATTGGTCAAGACTTCTGAAACAAGCACTCAGGTCATTGCTCTTATACTTCAGCAAAGCAGTCAGGTAGCTTAATTGGCGACTGTATAAAACATTATTTTGTTCCTCACCATATCCCTGGACCCGGTAAATGTCACTCGCAGTTGGATTCGATAATTTCGAGAAGCCATGGTTGTACAGGTAAGCGAACTGATGCAGATCAAGTGTTGAATCGATCTGGTTGCCATCAATTTTAACATCAAGCCATTTTGTGGTATTGTTACTATAAGCCAGTAAGTTGCTTTTAAGAGGCAAATGATCTGATCCATCATATAGTTCTTTTAAAGAATCAACAGGTAACTCGACACGGTTTCGTGTCAGTAAATCAACAATATTTGTAGTATTGGTTTTGTTACCCCAACTGCCGTGGGCGCCATATTCCATATAGTAAATAGCGGAATCTAACAGGCTGGTATTTTTAAAGAACAGTCCAAGGTTGTTTTTGATTTGTGCACTTTCAGGAAACTTCCGAACCCCTTCTCTGAGGGTGAACAAACCATCAAAAAACAGTAAGTCAGCTTTCTGGGCGTTGGCGAGATTAATATATGCGAATTCCGTGGGATTTTTCTTTGTAGCATTTTTGAATCTTGCAATGGCTTTGTCCAGATCATTTTGTTGATTGCCCAGTTCTCCAATACTATAATTTGATCGGTGATTGTTAAAGCCATAGATTGCTGCCCGTTTGTAATATTCTTCGGCTAAAAAGTTATTTCCGTCGTGATAATAAACACTTCCTAACCCATTATAATAGCCGGCAATCGCTTGATGCAAAGCCGCCTGATTGGATAGATAGTAAAAGGCGGCTATAACTACAAGGCCAGCAATATTGGACGAATAATAAGGCATGTTAACCTCTCTGTAGGCAATCTTGTAAACTGCTAGTTTTTCACTAATTAGGTCAATGAAATTTGACAATAGATAAAGCAAAAACATGATTCCGAAACCTATATGCGAGTAAACGATGGCATCCTCAAAAGTTTCCAGAACCGGGTCGTTTAAAGTAATTGTATGATAGGATATCGTTGCAAAACAAATCATGCCAAGTGATAAGAAAAGGTAACCTCCTAAAGGCCTGAATGGCATAATATTCTCATACCTGATTTCTCTCTGCTTGAACCCCCAAAGCCCGATGATTGTTGACATGACAAGTAGTAGGAAGCCGTTGATATAGATTAAATCCCAATCTATATGGGAAGCATTTTTCAAATAAAGTAGCCCAATATTGAGAAGGTAGATTAAGCTTAAAGCGATAAAATGGACAAGATTATTTTTTCCACCTTGACTCTTGGATCCAGAAATGAGGAAGAGTATCAGGTAAATAATCTCGTGAGAGACCAGAAAAATAAAGAGAATACTAATAACAACAGGAGCGGTGTAGTTATAGTGGACTAAAAAATAAAAAGGGTTCTGATTTCTGGAAAAAAATGCGATGAGAATCGCTAATAAGATAAAAATTCCTCCGAATGAAATTAATCGGGGGACAAATTCCATTTCGGTTTTATAAGCATGGATATAATAGCTTAAAGGAAGAATTAAGGACAGGGCTATAATTAGAAAAGTATTATCAATCCAGCCGAAAATTTCAAGTTGCTCGAAACGAAAATTTACAAATATGAAACTTCCAGTGGCCGTTGATATTAAATACCAAAAACGCTTGAGGCAGGTCGCGATTGCGAACAAGACTACTATACAACTACAGAAAATGATCAAAAAAACATACCCGCTTGCAGGAGTTATTTGATGAGCGCTGCCACTGTAATATTGGTTTATCAGGTAATTGTCAGCAGTGAGTTCAAATTCGAAAAGTCCAACCTGAATTTTTTTTACCGGGACTTCTATAGTTTCTGCAGTACTCGTAATATTCCAATCAAGTGCATTGTAATTTCCGTGTATGACTGCATAACAATAATAAATTATAGTAGCCAGGAAAAGTGTTAATAATATTGAATAAATGGTACGTTCTGACGAAGACCATTCCTTCCAAAAAAGCAAATCCCTCATTTACCCTTATTCTTAATCACCTTTGGTACAATAAAAAACTCCCCGTTGTGTTGTGGCGATACTTTCAGTGCATCCTTGCGATTGAGGTTGTTGCTGGCCAAATCTTCTCGAAATAGATTGATCTCCCTGGACATATGCGACAGTGGCTCAACGCCTTCTGTATCTACTTCTTTTAGTTTTTCTACCCATGTGAGTATCTCACTAAGATCATTTAATAATCGTTCCTCATCTTCCGCCTTGACTTCCAATCTGGCTAAGTGCGCTATCTTCAGTAAGGTCTTTCTGGTTACCTTCATCTGCGTTCCATCGCTTTAATTCCTCCACAATAATATTAAAAACCCTGTTGCTAAGTTCATTTATCGTTTCAATTGAATAAGTGCTGGGGTCTATTGATTCGTGATATATGATCTTGAGGCGCCGATGATTTAGTAAGTTTTTATTATCATCTGGCAGGAATAACCAATTATGGGCTATAGTGACAGGTATAATAGGTGTATTATTTTCAAGGGCCGCTTTAAATGCACCTGGTTTAAAGGGAGACATCTCTGGTGGGGTTTGTGTACCGATTCCTCCCTCAGGAAAAATTGTTAGGCTGATCCCCTGGTTAAGCGTTTCGATTGAACGGTGGAGCATTTCATATTTGCTCCTCATGTTGTCCCTATCTACCAGGATATGAAGTTTCCGATACATGTATCCGAAAACTGGAATTTTTGCCATGGAATTCTTTCCTACAAAAGCAAATGGTACCGGGGTCAGGCCCATGGTAGCGATATCAAGAAAAGAGAAGTGGTTGGGACAAAATATGTATTGCTGTTTAGGGCTAAGCTTTTCCTTGAATTCCAGATCCACGGAAATAAAGCACAAACGGAAAAACCCCCATGCCCAATAATGGTTCAACCATACAGCGCTTCTTCGCCACGCACGCTTTTGCGCAAGGAAAAGAAAAGCGGGGAGAAGCAGCAGGAAAAGGCCACCGAAAACCGCCAGGCAATAAATGGAGTACAGCCGCTTAATGAGCATCATAAGAATACTTGGTACACTTTAATTTCGATATCCGGTCTATTGCAGTTGATTTTGGTGTCATAGTTTTTCGGAACAGTCAAAAAAAATAGAGAATATGAATCGTATCTCCTACCCATTTGTTCATCATATTGCATTAATTGCACTTTTCGCCGCATGTAGTTCACACCAAGGTAATAAGAGTTCTGATCGTTACGAGAAAGAAGTTGAAACACTGGTCGACGATTTATATGGAGGGACTGGTGGTATATCAATTGACGCTGAAGGAAATATATACTCATCAGATTTTGGTCCCTTTTTAGGGAAAATCAACCCTGATTTTAAAGTCGTTAGTAAAGTATTCAAAATAACTCCGGACGGAATAGTAAGTGTTTTCCTGGATAGTTTGCAAGGAGCTTCCGGGAGTGAGTTTGATGAGGATGGTAATTTTTATCAATCTAACATCAGGGGAGGTTACATTTCGAAAGTTAGCCCCACTGGGGAGATCAGCGAATATGTTAGTGACAGTGTTGTATCTCCTGTTGGTCTGGAATTTGACACGAACGGTGACCTCATTGTTTGCAATTGCGGTAATAATACGCTCAGAAGAGTGACGGCATCCGGGGAAAATACACTTTTTAGCAAAGGAGAAGTTTTTCAATGTCCCAATGGCATTACTAAGGATGAAAATGGCAATTTCTACACTGCTAATTTCTACAACGGTGATGTTATCAAAATCAAACCAGATGGGAGCCCTTCAGTCTTTGCAACCATCCCTGGTAACAACAACGGACACTTAATTTACAGGGAGGGCTATCTCTATGTTGTGGCAAGAAGTGCTCACCAGGTTTATAAGGTATCATTGACTGGTGATGTTGAGTTATTTGCAGGAAATGGGGAGAGGGGTAGAAAAAATGGGTCTAGACTCGAAGCTTCTTTTTCACTGCCAAATGATCTCGGATTCAGTCCCGATGGAAAATACCTCTATGTAAATGAAGCATCCGACTCTTTAGGTTCTCCCAGAATTCTCATCCCTACTGCGGTAAGAAAAATTCGAATGCCCTAGTGTGTTGATTACTAAATATGCTGACTAATTTTTGTTTAGAACATTTATAAGAGGTGAGAATTTTAAGTAACACTTTTTTGCCCAGATTTTTAATTAAATAGCCGTCAGGATTTAATAAGAATAATAGCATAGGAGACCTTTTACATATTGTTTATTTTCGCGTTCAAATTCGTATCCAATGACAGATTTTAATTCTATCCTGGCCGACCGAATAATAAACATGGCTGAATCGGCCACGCTTGCCATGGCAAGAAAGGCCCGCGAAATGAAAGCCGAGGGTATTGACATCATCAATTTGAGTATCGGCGAGCCGGATTTTAAAACACCAAAACATATCCAAGAGGCTGCAAAGGCTTCCATTGATGAGCAAAAATACTTTGGCTATTCGCCAGTCCCTGGTTACATGGATTTAAGGGAAGCGATTGCTGAAAAGCTGAGAAATGAAAACGGGATTGAGTCGAAATCCGAAAATATTGTGGTGTCCACAGGCGCTAAACAGTCCATCGCCAACGTAATCATTTCGATCTCAAACCCCGGTGATGAGATTGTCATTCTGACACCTTATTGGGTGAGCTATCGTGATATTGCTTTGTTCGCAGGCGCTAAGCCTGTTTTTGCTGAGGGGACAATCGAGAATGATTTTAAGGTAACTGCTAACAGATTAGATGCCGTCATTACCGATAAGACAAAGGCCATTTTATTCTCATCACCAAGCAATCCCACGGGCTCGGTGTTCACCAGGGAAGAGCTAGCGGCTTTTGTTAAAGTGATGCAAAAACATCCGGATGTTCTGATTATTTCTGACGAGATCTACGAGCACATTAATTTTTCCGGCGGCCATGTAAGTATCGGCTCCTTCGAAGAAGTCAAGGACCGAACGATCACTGTCAATGGCTTTTCAAAAGGTTTCGCCATGACCGGGTGGAGAATAGGTTACATATCAGCGCCCGTAGCGATAGCTAAAGCCTGTGAGAAAGTACAGGGCCAGGTTACCTCCGGTGCTAACTCAATAGCTCAAAGGGCTGCATTATCAGCTCTGAAATCTGATCTTGGTCCTACGAGGGAGATGGCCAATGAATATCTTAAGCGAAGAGATCTTGTGTTAGGGTTGCTAACTGAAATTCCTGGTATCAGGACATATACTCCATCCGGCGCCTTTTATATTTTTCCTGATTTTAGTGACTATTTCGGCAAGTCTTTTAGGGACACTGCCATTAATAATGCGAGTGATTTATGCCTCTATATCTTGAATGAAGCGCATGTTTCTCTAGTTACCGGTGATGCATTTGGCTCTCCAAATTGTGTCCGTATATCATATGCAGCTTCGGATGATGAGTTGAAAGAAGCTATCAGGAGGATAAAAGAAGTTTTATCAAAGTTGAGTTAATCTAAGGCACGGGATCGTACCCGCTACCACCCCATGGATGGCACCGGCTGAATCTTTTCAATCCTAGCCAGGTTCCTTTGAAAATCCCGAATTTGAATATGGCTTGTTTGGCATATTCTGAACAGGTTGGTTGGTAACGACATGATGGTGGTATCAATGGTGAAATACTATACTGGTAGAATAAAATGGGTAACGCAAAAATTTTCCTGATAAGATTCGGCTTAAATTCACCCTCGTCTTCCGTCGAAAATTTGTGTTTGCTTGTTTCAGGCTCATTCATTGATAGCTTCTTTTTTCTCCAATTCGGATATATTCATTACCAAAAACAAATACCTTTGCACCTCGTTTTTAAACATACATTGATAACCAATAATTCAAAATGACTGAAACGTATCTTAAATACAAAGTTAAAGACATTTCTCTTGCAGAATGGGGTAGGAAAGAGATCAGGTTGGCGGAGGCTGAAATGCCTGGTTTGATGGCCTTAAGAGAAAAATTTGGTGAAGAAAAGCCCCTGAAAGGAGCAAGAATTGCCGGATGTCTTCATATGACTATCCAAACTGCAGTGCTAATAGAAACGCTTTTAGAGTTAGGCGCAGAAGTGACATGGTCTTCTTGTAATATTTTTTCGACACAGGATCATGCGGCGGCGGCTATAGCGGCAGAGGGAATAGCAGTTTATGCATGGAAAGGTATGAGTGCAGAGGAATTTGACTGGGCAATTGAGCAGACTTTATACTTTGGTGAGGAGAGGAAACCATTGAACATGATCCTGGATGATGGTGGAGATCTTACCAATATGGTTTTGGACAAATATCCGGAGCTAATTCCCAGTGTAAGAGGAATTTCCGAAGAAACAACTACTGGAGTTCACAGACTTTATGAAAGGGTTGAGGAAGGAACTTTACCAATGCCGGCTATTAATGTGAATGATTCAGTAACCAAGTCCAAGTTTGACAACAAATACGGATGCCGGGAATCCTTAGTGGATGCCATTAGACGTGCCACTGACCTAATGCTTGCTGGTAAAGTAGCAGCTGTAGCCGGTTATGGTGACGTTGGTAAGGGTTCGGCTCTTTCATTGAGAAGTGCCGGAATGAGGGTAATTATCAGTGAAATTGACCCAATCTGTGCATTACAAGCGGCTATGGACGGTTATCAGGTTAAGAAAATGATTGATGCGGTAAAAGAAGTAGATATTGTGGTCACCGCAACTGGTAATAAAGACATCATTGGGCCTGAACACTTCCAATCTTTGAAAGATAAAGCTATCGTCTGTAACATTGGTCATTTTGATAATGAAATTGACATGGCCTGGTTGAATGAAAATTATGGTCACACACGGGAGGAGATTAAGCCCCAGGTTGACCTTTACAACGTTGATGGAAATGAAATCATTGTTTTAGCCGAAGGTAGATTAGTGAACTTGGGATGTGCCACAGGGCATCCTTCCTTCGTTATGTCGAATTCATTTACTAACCAGGTACTGGCGCAATTGGAGCTTTGGAAAAATACCGACAATTATAATAATCAGGTATATGTGCTGCCAAAGCACCTGGACGAAGAGGTGGCCAGGCTTCATTTAGCAAAAGTTGGTGTTGAATTAGATATATTAACAAAAGATCAGGCGGACTACATCGGTGTAAAGGTCGAAGGTCCTTTTAAACCTGACTACTACAGATACTAGAATTATTACGAAGGTTTAAATGCAGTTATTTAACCCTTCAATTTTTTAATTTTCGAACTACTCAGATCTTTTTTTAGAATTAAAATGACAAACCAAAACATCCATGGAAGAACACCAGGAATTGAGGTCTGAGAATGAGAATGAGGAGAAACTAACAAAGAGCAACTACTATAGCCTTACTGAGAAAGACAATTTGTTCAATAGTGAGTTTCTGCCTCATATCGATTCCATGTACAACTTTGCTTACCGGCTGAGTTTTGATGATGATGACGCCAAAGATCTGGTTCAGGAGACCTATCTGAAGGCCTATCGTTTTATCAATTCGTTCCAGCAGGGAACTAACGCCAAAGCATGGTTGTTTAGAATCCTGAAGAACAGTTTCATCAACGAGTTCCGAAAGAAAAGTAAAGAGCCGTCGAAGGTTGATTACCAGGAGGTTGAAACTTTTTATAATTCAGACGAAGTTGATGACCCAATAACAACTGACCTTAGAGTAGACACCCTCCAGCATATGATTGGGGATGAAGTTTCTACAGCATTAAATTCACTAGCTGTCGATTTTAGAACAGTGATCATTTTATGTGATCTCGAAGGTTTTACCTATGACGAAATGGCCAAGATTCTTGACATTCCAATTGGTACAGTGAGATCGCGATTACATAGAGCACGAAATTTGTTAAAAGAGAAACTAACTCAATATGCCCGCAGTATGGGTTATAAAAACCAAAGCTGAGATATTTTGAATTGAAATTGTTGATACCTACTAAACTACATTCAAATGCAAACTACCAAATGTCCCGAGGTTGAAAAGTGCCTCGAATTGATACATCTGGTTTTAGACAGTGAAGCTTCTTCGGAACAGGAGAACTACCTGACAGAACATCTCGAGATGTGTATACAATGTCTGGAAAACTACAATATTGAAAAGGAGATCAGGACGGCTTTAAGAAATAGATTGGAAAATAAAAAAGTTCCACTTGACCTCATTAACACAATAAAGGACAAAATTTCGGAAATTGGATAAATGCAAGGGAAAGCCCTAATCTTTAGCGCTCCGTCCGGTTCAGGGAAAACAACCATTGTTCGTCATTTGATTAACGTGTTTCCTGAACTCAAATTCTCAATTTCTGCCACTACCAGAAAACTCCGGGGTTATGAGACAGACGGTAAGGATTACTACTTTCTGACTTCAGAAGAATTTCAAAAAAGAGAATTTGTCGAATCCGAGGAGGTTTATGAGGGTGTTTTTTATGGAACACTCAAGTCAGAAATTGAAAGAATTTGGAAGGAAGGGGAGTCAGTTATTTTCGATGTAGATGTTAAGGGAGGGGTCAGTCTGAAAAACTATTTTGGAGATAAGGCACTTGCTGTTTTCGTGAAAGCGCCGAATATTGAAATCATCAAAAAAAGACTTTCTGACAGAAAAACTGAGTCCAACAAAAGCCTCGAAGCCAGGTTCTCCAGGATCGAGTACGAAATGTCATTTGCAGATCAATTTGATTGTATACTGCTAAACCAGAACCTTGACAAAGCCTTGAAAGAGGCTGAAAGCGTGGTTGCTAAATTTTTGAACGATTAATCTATTAGAGGTTCTGATCTTTCAGATATACCAGAGGAAACCGCTAATCTTGTATACTAATTTGATATCTTAATTTTGAAGGTAGGCCTATTCTTCGGTTCATTTAATCCCATACACGTTGGCCATTTGATTATCGCCAATGTGATGTACGAAAGTACTGACTGCAAAGAAATTTGGTTTGTCGTTACTCCACAAAACCCCTTGAAAAGCTCGAAGTCATTGGCTCACGAACATGATCGATACGATTTAGTCAGGACCGCCGTTGATGATCAATATCAGTTCAGAGCAAGCGATATTGAATTCAGGATACCAAAACCGAGTTACACAATTGACACGCTGACTTACTTGTCAGAAAAAAATCCCGATAAAGAGTTCGTCCTGATCATTGGATCTGATAACCTCAGATCATTTAAGAAGTGGAAGAATTACAAAATGATCCTCAACTATTATGGCCTGTTGGTTTATCCGCGCCCCGGAGATAAGGAATCACCGCTGCTTGATCATGAAAATGTACAGGTAGTAGAAGCGCCTTTGTTGGATATTTCGGCTTCCTATATCAGAAAACTCATTCGTGAAGGGAAATCTGTAAAATATTTGCTTCCAGCGCCGGTTATTGATATAATTGATAACCGACATTTATTTAATAATTAAAATGTCGCACAAACTATTAGCTATATTTAGTCGCGCCATGAGCTCAAAACTGAGTATTGGTTTGCTGCTCTTGTTCATTGTAAGTTGCTCATCAGATGACGATCCTGGTGCGAATACGGAGAGTCCCAGGTTTGTTTCCAGCCAAGTGATTGGCTCTAAAACTACCGCACAATTAATCCCATTTTTACAGCTCGCTGGTATTGATATCGATGCTGAAAACTGGCGGTATGATGTCGAGCTATTCAAAATAAATTATAAAACCAACCTTGAAGGGGAAGAGATTGATGCCTCGGCATTAGTCATCATTCCCGATACTGAAGAAGATTTGGGTATTATCAGTTTTCATCGCGGAACAATAACCGCAAATCATGAGGCACCCTCAGAGCTATCCACAACTAATATTTTAATTACCCTTTATGGGGGACTATCTTCCCTGGGCCTGGCTGCGGTATTCCCTGACATGATAGGTTTCGGAACATCCCTTGGCATGACACATCCTTATTACATCAAAGAGATTACGGCTTCAACCGTGAGAGATGCAATTATTGCAACCACGGAATTCCTACAGGACCGCGAAGTATCCGTGAGTGGTGATCTATTTCTGGCGGGTTACTCACAGGGGGGCTATATAACCATGGCTGCGCAACAAAGTATCGAACAAACTCCGATCAATGGCTTGGAATTAATCGCCTCATTTCCTGCCGCTGGGGCATACGACGTCAAAGGGTTGCAGGAGTATTTTTTTACACTCGATACATACGAGCAACCTTACTATTTGGGGTACATTGGCGTAGCCTATAAGGAATATTTCACATTGGATATTACATTGTCAGATATATTCAACCCACCCTATGATAGCATTATTCCTGACCTTTTTGATGGGAGCTTGTCAGGGTCTGCGATTAACAATCAGTTGTCACATGAAATTGATGTTCTGTTGAGGTCAGAATTCCTTGAAGGTTTGGATACTGACCTGAAGTTTGCTCCTTTCAAACAGTTACTCAATGAAAACGGCCTAATAGACTGGCATCCATCAGTTCCTACCTATTTATATCATGGAGATGCAGATACATTCATTCCATTTCAAAACTCCGTTGATACTTACAATATACTCTTAGCCAATGGAGCAAATGAAGAGATTTTGAGTCTGACCATTTTTGAAGGTAAAGATCATGCCGGAGGAGTTATCCCCTTTGCTGAAGATGTTGCCAAAAAACTAATTGAAATTTTAAACAACAACTAAAGGGCGAGCAGCCTGATTTAACCCGAAAAATTCATAGTAGACAATAAAAAACAGGCATAAATTGCTTATATTGAGATAGTTAGACAACAAAATAAGCAATTAATTTATGCCTGAATATAAGGAAAAAGATACCGTATTTTATCGAGGAAAACAAGCTTTTAAATTTGATTTTTCAGCATCAGCGATTAGCTCAGACGGAGCGATATTGTTAAGTGAAAAAGTAGAGAGAAAGACTGGTCTATTAAAAAGCTTCGCCGCACTGATTCCTGACTATCGAAACCCCTTTTTTATCGAATACACTTATGAAGAAATGCTTCGCCAACGGGTGTTTTTAATGATGCAGGGCTATCAGGATTGCAATGACGAACAAAAACTCCGAGAGGATCCGGTGATCCGTAAAGTACTAGATAGCGGATTATGTTCCCAGCCTACTTTAAGTCGATTTGAAAACAAGGCCGATCGGAGTCTGATCTACCAGATGAGTCAATGGTTTGTAGACCGTTATGTAGAGGAGTTGAAAGAGAAGACTGGTCAAATCATCATTGATGTAGATGGTACCGATGACCCTACTCATGGATCCCAACAACTCAGTTTGTATAATGGCTATTATGGACAGACTATGTACCATGAGTTGTTCTTTAAGGACGGGAACACCGGTCAGGTCATTTTACCAGTACTACGTCCGGGCAATTGTCACTCCAACAAATGGTTTGTGGCCTTATTGAAAAGGATTGTCATTAAAATCAGAAAAAAACTGCCCTCAGTAAAGATCCTTATTCGAGCGGATAGTGGCTTTTCAGGAGCATCTTTTTATCGGATAGCTAAGCAGTTTGACCTTCAATTTTGTTTAGGTATTAGTAGTAATGAAGTTTTAAAGACTTTTACCAAACAGACTATCATTGAAGTAAAAAAGGAATATGCTTCAAAAATCATCAAACATCAAGAGTTTGTTGGCCCGTTTACTTACCAGGCCAAAAGCTGGGATCGTTCTGAAAAGCTGTACGCCAAAGTGGAGTCTACCGGAAAAGGAATGAATGTCCGTTACTTTGTGAGCAACTTTGAAGCGATGACCGCTCAACAGATTTACTTTGATTTTTATGTCAAGCGAGGTGATGCCAGTGAAAATCGAATAAAGGAACTCAAAAACATGACTTATTCCGACCGGCTTTCCTGTCATCGCTACTGGGCCAATTTCATGCGTTTAATCATCGCTACCCTCTGTTATGAAATGTTCCGGCAGATTAAATTATTAATTGCCAAAACAAAACACCACTTTGCTAAACGATGGCAAGTGGACAATATCCGGCTTTACCTGATGAAGGTTGGGGCGTGCCTGAAAGAAAGGAAAAGATCATTGACAATACAATTCTCAAGAGCCTTTAGATATCAATACCTGCTGGGCGATTTGCTTACGGTGAACTGACCGATCAGTTAAACAGTTTGGTTTAATCAAAAAAATGTTCTTCCATAAGAACACAATAGAGCTTTGACTGAAAATTGAAAAATTCTAACAAAAAAACGCTCTAATGTCCTTTGAAATCCAGAAACCTGGTTGATCTTCAAATTAATACATACACTCCAATCAAAAATAGTTAGCAACCCATTATTAATCCCAAAATTGGTGGCCTATGAATAATGCGGGTTAAGCAGTAGGCTTTTTGCTAAAGTTCTGATTGCAGAATCAAAAAAGAAGTAAGAAGTCAGAATGAAAAAATTAGAAATGAGAAGTACGGCAAACATACAGTACTTCCCTGATTAGTGTTGACCGTTTTTAATTCATTCTTCCTTTTTTTAAGGTTAATAATAAGACGTGGTTTCAATTGAATGTCGAACACTGAACATCCAAAGCCGAATATCGAAGTTCATAAATCGACACCCTTGTTCGAGTTTGATATTCGATATTCTGAACTTTGTCTTCATGGCCGACCACTTACCTTCCGTTATTTTTACCGGATGAAAGAACGGTTCTTTTAGGAGACTAATTACTAAGGCGCCTCTAAAGATCAAATTGGCTACACGGTCATGATCTCAGTCTCTTTCTTCTCCAGGAGTTCGTCTATTTTCTTGATGTAGTTATTGGTAAGTTCCTGGACATTATCCTCAACTCGTCTAACCTCATCTTCTGACACATGTTCTTTGATCAGTTGCTTCAGCAGATCCATGATTTGCTTTCGATCATTGCGAATACTTATTCGCCCGTTTTCAGCCTCATTCTTCGCTTGTTTCACCAATTGAGTTCTTCTTTCTTCTGTCAAGGGCGGAATATTAATCCGTACCATTTCGCCATCATTTTGTGGATTTAGTCCTAAGTCGCTATTAATAACAGCTCGTTCGATTTCCTGGATCACACTTTTTCCCCAGGGTTTGATGGCAAGTGTTCTGGCATCAGGCGTATTGATGGTCGCTACCTGGTTAATCGGAGTCATATTGCCGTAATATTCTACCATAATTCCATCCAACATGGAAGGCATGGCTTTACCAGCTCTTATTTTACCGAACTCTGTAGCGGTGTGTGTTACCGCCTTATTCATCATTTCCTTTGCTTCCTCTAAATAAAATTCTATTTCTTCCATTACTCTATAATCTAAGTAATTGATGCTATGTAAAGAGCATTTCCTCGCTCATCCTTGCCTGCCAAAGTTGTACGGCGGACAGGCATTGCCCCTTTCCGATAGATATCGGAAGGTGGATCAACCCGCATTTCCCTATTGTGTGGGCTCCTTTTATGAAATAAAAGGGTCTGAGAGGATTTCAAGATAGATCTGCGAGTCATCATTTAAGTAATAAGAGTTCCAACATTATCGCCTGTAACAATTTTGTTCAAATTACCGGGTCGGTTCATGTCAAATACAATAATTGGTAAATTATTTTCCTGGCATAATGTAAATGCCGTCATGTCCATCACGTTCAAGCCCTTTTCGTAGACTTCCTGAAATGTAATATTCGTAAATCTTTCGGCTTCAGGGTTCTTTTCCGGATCATCAGAATAGACGCCATCAACCCGGGTGCCTTTCAGAACCACATCTGCTTCAATTTCTATGGCTCTGAGACTGGCGGTAGAATCAGTAGTGAAATAGGGATTGCCAATTCCAGCGCCAAATATTACAATCCGTCCCTTTTCCAAATGGCGTATGGCCCGTCTGCGTATAAATGGTTCGCATACCTGCTCCATGTTAATACCAGACATTAAGCGTGTAAAG
This sequence comes from Cyclobacteriaceae bacterium, assembly GCA_963664285.2. Lineage (GTDB taxonomy): Bacteria > Bacteroidota > Bacteroidia > Cytophagales > Cyclobacteriaceae > JAJCYL01. The sequence continues at coordinate 129,543 of CAXXNX010000040.1, read as the reverse complement.
AGCCCGTTTTGCTCAAGCACACTTTGCAAGGCCATGCCGTTGATAACAGTTGCCAGCATTCCCATGTAGTCTCCTTGAACTCGATCAATACCTGAACTTACCGCTTGTACACCTCGGAATATATTACCCCCGCCAATGACGATGGATATTTCAATTCCCAACTCTTTAACTTTTTGAATCTCGTTGGCATACTGTTCTAATTGTAATGCATCGATTCCATAGTTCTTGGAACCCATGAGAGCTTCTCCACTGAGCTTGAGGAGAATCCTTTTGTATTTTGTTGGCGATATTGGGTCTATCATTCGGGCAAATATATAAAGAGCTTTCTTTTTTTCACCTGCTCAAAACTGCATTAGTGCCTGATTCTTTTCGACACTTTGTTTTTCTTTGACAAGTATTGATTTGATCGTTGCATCCCCTTGTGCTTTGATAACATTTTCCATTTTCATTGCTTCCAATATGAGTAGTGGATCTCCTTTCTTCACTTCCTGACCTTCGGAAACACTCACCTGAAGAATCAGGCCGGGCATAGGAGCTTTTAGATCTTTCATGCTTGCAGCCGAGCCCTTGTCCATTCCCAACTTTTCAAGCAGTAGATCCATGCTAGTTTTAAGTTTGACCTCGGCGGTTTTATCATTCACCTTCAATTTGAGTACTTTATCATCCTTATTGAGGTCTATAATCTCTACGAGATGTACTTTATTCTTCGAGAACACACGGTACTTATTTGACCCAATTCTTTGAAAATCAAGGTTGACATTCTCATTATCAATTAGAACCTGATTGTTCTTTGTTTGAATTTGAAATTCTTTCCCAGGGTCCACTTTTACTAAGTACATAAATTATGGTAAGGTAAAATCAGCTAAAATTAGTTTGTTTGCCCTTCTATTTAAAGACTCAAAAATTATTTATGCCTAAGTTTTTCAGATTCACTCTTCATCTTTCAGGATTCTTGATATTAGTTGTCCTACTAAACGGATGTAAATCTTCAAATACAACGAGATCAATTCCGGAGGAATCTGGCCCGAATGCACAGCAAAATCGTACATCTCAGTTGGTTGCTAATGGGGCATTAAGGGTAGAAGAAACTCCATCTCCAATTTACAGGGCGGCAAAATCAAAAATCTGGGACCTTTTGCACACCAGGTTAGAGATTAGTTTCGATTGGGAAAATCAGTATGTAAATGGAATAGCCCAGTTGGAGTTGACACCCTATTTCTATTCCCAGGAGAATTTGATACTTGATGCAAAGGGGTTTGATATTCTCAAGATAACCAAATTAACAAGAGAAGGTCAGATGGATCTGGTATATGAGTACGATGGCGACCAGGTGAATATTGCGCTTGATCGCGAGTATGTAAAAGGTGAAAAGGTTCAAATAAGAATTGAATACATAGCCAAACCCAACGAAAGAGGTGAAGGTGGTAGTGAAGCAATTTCATCTGATAAAGGGTTGTACTTTATTAATCCGGATAATTCACAACCCAACAAACCACAACAGATTTGGACCCAGGGAGAAACGGAGTCCAACTCAGTCTGGTTTCCCACAATTGATTCTCCCAATGAAAAATGTACGCAAGAGATGTTCATCACGGTTAAGGATAAATTAAAAACACTTTCAAATGGTACTTTGGTCTATTCTCGAAAAAATGAGGATGGTACACGCACGGATTATTGGAAAATGGATAAACCACATGCGCCATATCTTTTTATGATGGCCATTGGAGAATTTAGCGTCGTTCGTGAAGAAGAAAGCAAAGTCCCCATTGACTATTGGGTAGAACCGGAATTTGAGGAATACGCTGATGATATTTTTGGAAATACACCTGAGATGATGGCTTTTTTCTCAGAATTGTTTGATTATCCCTATCCATGGGAAAAGTATTCCCAGGTGGTAGTTAGAGATTATGTTTCAGGGGCAATGGAGAATACCACGGCTTCTGTGTTTATGGAGGACCTACAGGTTACAGACCGGGAGTTATTAGATGAACATTGGGACCATATTATTGCCCATGAGTTAATGCATCAGTGGTTTGGAGATTTGGTCACTTGCGAATCATGGTCTAATCTCCCATTGAATGAAGGTTTCGCAAATTATTCAGAATACTTATGGAATGAGTACAAGTATGGCATAGATGAAGCTGACTACAATGGCTGGGTGGAATTGCAGAATTACCTGTCGGAAGCTGAATCGAAACAGGTTCCATTGATACGATATTACTATGAAGATAAAGAGGATATGTTTGACAGCCATTCCTACGCAAAAGCGGGAAGGGTGCTACATATGCTCAGAAAGTATGTAGGTGACGAAGCATTTTTTATGGCGCTTAACCATTATCTCAAGGCCAATGCATATCAATCAGTAGAAATTGATGATCTCAGACTGTCCTTCGAAGAAGTAACCGGCGAAGATCTGAACTGGTTTTTTGATCAGTGGTTTCTATTATCCGGGCATCCCATAATTAATGTGTCTCATCTATACGAGCAAGATTCACTGCATATATATATTGGTCAGTTTCAGGATACTACTTTGGCTCCGGTATTCAAACTTCCCCTTTACCTAGACGTTTTCTCTGCTGACGAGATTGATAGGTATGCATTGATGATTGAAGAAGTGGCTGAACAATACAGTTTTTACTATCCTGATCAACCCGACCTTGTTTTATTTGATTCGGAACAGCAGCTAGTTGGGGAGGTTAACCACCCCAAGTCTGCAGAAGAGCTCCACTATCAGTTTCTTAATGGCGAAAATTTTCTAACGAGATTTTTTGCGCTTTTTGAAATTCAGGAAAGTTTAAATGATTCCTTAAAAAGAAGTATTGTTAAAGCAGCGTTACGGGATCCTTCATGGCGAATCAGATCGGAAGCAGTTGATTTATGTGACGAGAATAGAATGTTGGATGACCCGAAAGTTATTTCAATTCTTGAAGAACTCAGCAGAGATGAGAAGTCGCTGGTTAGGGCATCTGCCTTAGCAGCTTTGACGCAATCAAGCCCGGGTGATTATAAAGACTTGATTAAGTCATCTTTACAGGACAGTTCATATAGTGTGGCTGGAGTGGCTTTATCGGCGCTGCTTACTTTTGAGGAATCGCCTGATGTTGCAATGATTAATGATTTTGCAGAGTCAAATAATATTAATGTATTAATCCCAGTTGCAGATTATTACTTAGCGCAGCGGGACTTTGAGAAATATGACTGGTTTGCGGAAAAGATCTCTAACTTAAAAGGCCAGAGTCTCTACTTCTTTTTACAATATTTCAACCAGTATCTTGTGATTGCACCTGAGGAGCAAAGGAGATCTAGCGTACAATCCCTGGAGCAGTTAGCACTTCAGCATCATCTGTTCTATGTAAGGTTGGCTGCTTTTCAGGGACTAATCTTCCTATTGGAATTAGAAGGTGTCGAGGAAATTATTTCGAGGGTGAAGTCTAAGGAAAAGGACTCCCGTCTTACTGATTATTATAGCCAATACTAGTCCTGATTTGAAAGCCAATTTTACCTATGGACAAAAGTTTGATTAGAATAAAAAAGCCCCTACTTTTGCCGTTCCTTTAAAATCGAGTGACTTGGTTTTAGCGGAAAAGTTCTTGTTTTTGTGTGAATTTGAAGTGATGGGGGGAGATACCGAAGCGGTCAAACGGGGCAGACTGTAAATCTGTTGGCTCAGCCTTCGTAGGTTCGAATCCTGCTCTCCCCACTGTCGAGTGTGAGGTGTGAGTGGGAGTGTGGATTTTGGGAGTGTTAAATTACTCTCAAACCCAAACTCACACCCGATCGCGGGCGTAGCTCAGTTGGTAGAGCGACAGCCTTCCAAGCTGTAGGTCGCCGGTTCGAGCCTGGTCGCCCGCTCAAACCCACACTCACACTCACATACAGTGGCCGACGTAGTTCAGGGGTAGAGCGCTTCCTTGGTAAGGAAGAGGTCAGGGGTTCAAATCCCCTCGTTGGCTCGAAATTGTTTTGTAACTATTAAATTATTTTAACCTAATATAAGATTTCAAACATGGCTAAAGAAACCTATGATCGTTCCAAACCCCACGTTAATATTGGTACTATCGGTCACGTTGACCACGGTAAGACGACATTAACTGCTGCTATTACCAAGGTACTGGCAGACAAGGGTTTTTCATCTGAAGTAAGAGATTTTTCTTCTATTGACAATGCTCCTGAAGAGAAAGAAAGGGGTATTACAATTAACACCGCACACGTTGAGTATATGACAGAAAACCGACATTATGCTCACGTTGACTGTCCTGGTCATGCTGACTATGTGAAGAATATGGTAACTGGTGCCGCACAAATGGATGGTGCTATTCTCGTTGTAGCTGCAACAGATGGTCCTATGCCTCAAACAAGAGAGCACATTCTTCTGGCTCGTCAGGTAGGTGTTCCTGCTTTGGTTGTTTTTATGAACAAAGTAGACCTTGTTGATGACCCTGAATTGTTGGAACTTGTGGAAATGGAAGTTAGAGAATTATTAAGCTTCTATGAATTTCCAGGTGATGACATTCCGGTTGTTCAGGGATCAGCTCTTGGCGCCTTAAACGGCGAAGCTCAATGGGTAGAAAAAGTTGTTGAGTTGATGGCTGCAGTAGATGAATACATAGCTATTCCTGAGCGATTGATCGACAAAGACTTTTTGATGCCTGTTGAAGATGTATTCTCAATCACTGGTCGAGGTACTGTTGGTACTGGTAGGATCGAAAGAGGTATAACTAACACTGGTGACCCGGTAGATATTATCGGTATGGGCGCTGAAAACATGAAGTCTACTATCACCGGTGTTGAGATGTTCCGTAAGATCCTTGATAGGGGTGAAGCTGGTGATAACGTTGGTTTGCTGTTGAGAGGTATTGAAAAAACTGAGATCAAAAGAGGTATGATCATCTGTAAGCCCGGTTCGGTCACTCCTCATGCTCACTTCAAAGCTGAAGTTTACGTATTGTCAAAGGAAGAAGGTGGTCGACACACTCCATTCTTTAATAAGTACAGACCTCAGTTTTATTTGAGAACCACAGACGTGACCGGTGAGATCAAATTACCTGACGGTGTGGAGATGGTAATGCCTGGAGACAACATCACAATTGAGGTAATTCTTATTAACAAGGTTGCCCTCGAAACAGGCCTTCGATTTGCGATCAGGGAGGGTGGAAGAACAGTAGGAGCTGGCCAGGTAACCGAAATTCTTGACTAAATCTTGACTAATTAGTGTCTGTATGAAAACAGGCTAATATGCTGATTATCCATCATATTCGTATTTTTTCCATCAAATCAGCGCTGAATTATTCTCGAATCTGATTCAGTAGAATTATCAAATTCACAAATATTATCAAGAACAGTTGCGTTGTAGCCTGTTAATTGGCCATTTGAAGGTTTTCCATTCAAAAACCCCAAAGAATTCACTTTGAGATTCGCAGGCTTTTTGGTCTGTCGGGGAGTAAAATCCCTGTCCTTTTTTTGTTCATTCAGTGTAGAAAAGAAACGATTTTTTCGGTTGGTTTATCAGGATTAATCATTATATTGCATATAACCGATATAAATACAAACCATGAGGAAATCCTTCCAGCCCCAACTTACCCTGGGATGCACACCCATCGAGCAAGTAGAGGCTCCGGTGAAAACTAAAAGCCACTTAGCTGCCCTGGCAGCCGCCCTTCAATATATCTATGTCCAACCTGAATGGAACCAGCGTATTTTTGAATTACTTTCTTCCAAACTCATTGAGGGAAAGAAAAAGACGGGCCGTGAGGGTATGAGTCTGTGGGAGGTCTTCGTATTGGCCCAGGTGCGCCTGTGCATGAACATCTCTTACGATGAGTTACACCATATCTCCAATTACGACACGTTGGTACGGGGCATTATGGGGGTGCTACCTACCGACTACTCTGTGGGCAAACAGTATAAGTACCAGAACATTTATGACAATGTGACCTTGCTGGACGATGAACTGCTCATCGGCATCAATGATGTAATCGTAGCAGCAGGTCACCAGGTGTTTAAAAAAAAGGAAAAACCGGAGGGGAGGAAGTTGCCTTGCGTTGCAAGACCGATAGTTTCGTGGTAGAAACCGACACCCACTTTCCTACCGACTACAACCTGCTATGGGACAGTGCCAGAAAGTGTATAGATGTAGCTGATTTATTGGTCTCAAAAAGGTATTTTACTGGCTGGCGTAAGTCCGGGGATTGGCGCAGATCCCTCAAAAGGCTGATGCGCAGCGTGGGCAGGACCACCGGCTCAGGAGGAAAAAACAAAGAGGAGCGGGTAGAGCAGGCTGCCACTTCCTATCTGACTAAAGCCCGTGCTTTGAGCAAGAAAGTGGGCCAAATGTTGGAAAAACATCAGGGAAACTCTATCGAGGAGTTCGCAGCCCTGATGGCATTGACCTATTATCTTGAGATGTTGGAAAAGCACATCGAGTTGCTCGACAGGCGGTTGATCAGAGCAGAGACCATTCCCCATGCCGAAAAAGTCTTTTCCATCTTTCAACCTTATGCCGAAATGATCAAAAAAGGCAAACTGCACCCCAATGTGGAGATCGGTAAGAATCTGGCCATCACTTCGGATCAATACCATTTACTCATAGACTGGCAAATAGCTGAAAAACAAACCGACAACCAACTTACCCTATCAATTGCCCGGCGTATCGCTGAGAAATACCCCATCCAAAGCCTGAGCACCGACAAGGGGTTTTCCGATAAAGAGGATAAAGCAACTCTGCAAACCTTCATCCCAGAAGTGATCATGCCTAAAAAGGGTAGGTTAAACAAAGAAGAAAAAGCCATCGAATCAGCGCCAGCCTTCAAAAGGTTGAAAAACAAGCATTCTGCTATCGAATCCAACATTAATGAGCTGGAACACCGGGGATTGGACCGATGCCCGAACCGTACCCGCAAAACTTTCAATAGCTACATCGGGTTGGCCATTACTGCCTACAACCTTCACAAGATCGGGCGTAAACTCCAGGCTGACCGTCTGGCCGCCCAGCAGCAAGCCAATTGCCAGAAACAAGCAGCTTAATCACCTTTTAGCTGTTTAATAAGGATTAGGCACTGGCAGAAGTGCGTCCTGGCCAGGCTAAAACCCGGCTATTTTTATCAAAAACCATCAAAAACAATGAATAAAAGCAAAGTCACCCGTTATTAGTCAGCAAGGTGAGTGATTTTTTCATTGTTCCATTTTAAGCAATATTTTAATACGACCTAAAACTCGCTGTTTTCTTAGAGACACTAAATAAGAAAGCAAATTCAAAGGTTTGAGTTGCGTTCCATAACCAATGGAACGCACTTGTTTCTTTCTTAAAAAGAGGATACCTTTGCAGTCCCATTTTCGGAAGGGGCGGGGATACGGGTGTAGCTCAATTGGTAGAGCGACGGTCTCCAAAACCGTAGGCTGTGGGTTCGATTCCTACCACCCGTGCTTATGGGTTAAATAAAGAGTGAAGTAGTAATGACAAAATTAAAAGCCTTTATTATGGAGTCTTATGATGAAATGAGACTTAAAGTTTCATGGCCAAAATACGCAGCGCTACAAAGTAGCTCGGTACTTGTTTTGGTGGCTTCTTTGATTTTTGCTTTGCTGATTGGCATAATTGATCTGGCGTTCGAGAATGGGATGAAATGGTTTTATACTGCATTCTAATTTGACTAAAGAATAGGAAGATGGCGGAGTATAATTGGTATGTAATACGAGCTATAAGTGGTCAGGAGAGGAAAGTTAAAATCTACTTGGAGAATGAAATTTCCAGGCAGAAACTGGAGAATGAAATCACTCAGGTCTTAATACCTTCCGAGAAGGTCTATGAAATGAGGAATGGAAAGAAGCGAGTGAGGGAGAGAAACTTCTTCCCCGGGTATATCCTGGTATCAGCCGACTTGTCCAAAGGTGAAACTGTACATGCTATTAATAGTATCCCTGGAGTTATCGGTTTTCTGGGGACTCATGACAAGGGATCGGATAGAGTACCAGTGCCTCTCAGGCAAAATGAGGTAAACAGGATACTGGGTAAGGTTGAGGAAGTGGATGAATTTGAGGAGAAGTTGGATCGACCATTTATTGTAGGGGAGCCGGTTAAGGTAATGGATGGTCCTTTCAGTGGATTTACAGGATCTGTAGAGGAAATCTTCGAAGAGAGAAAGAAGCTGAATGTTATGGTAAAAATATTCGGTAGAAACACACCTGTAGAACTTAATTATATACAGGTAGAAAAAGAGGATTAATAAGCGATGGCAAAAGAAATTAGTGGGTATTTAAAGCTTCAGGCGAGAGGTGGCACGGCCAACCCATCACCTCCCATTGGACCTGCTTTAGGTAGTAAAGGACTCAACATTATGGAGTTCTGTAAGCAATTCAATGGCAGGACTCAAGATAAGATGGGTCAATTACTTCCGGTATTGATCACCATTTATACCGACAAGTCATTTGACTTCGTAATTAAGACGCCCCCTGCTCCTGTGTTGTTGTTAGAAGCGGCAAAAGTTAAGAAAGGATCTGGAGAGCCTAATCGAACAAGAGCTGGTTCTGTAACTTGGGATCAGGTGAAGCAAATAGCAGAAACTAAAATGGTAGATTTGAATGCATTTACAGCGGAATCAGCAATGAAAATGGTGGCTGGAACCGCCAGAAGTATGGGTATAAATATCAAAGGAAAAACTCCCTGGGCATAATTTAGTGGTAGAATGGGAAAATTAAGTAAGAATCAAAAAGAAGCACTTAAACTCTACGATCCGGAGCAGCTTTATTCGATGGAAGAAGCTTCTGAACTTGTTAAAAAAATAACTTTTAGCAAATTCGATGCATCAGTTGATATTGATGTCAGGCTTGGGGTAGACCCAAAGAAGGCAGACCAGATGATTAGAGGTGTTGTTTCCTTACCACATGGTATTGGAAAAGAAGTAAGGGTTCTCGTTTTATGCACCCCGGATAAAGAGCAAGAGGCTAAAGATGCTGGCGCAGATCACGTTGGTTTGGATGACTACATTAAGAAGATTGAGGGTGGTTGGACTGATATCGATGTTATTGTGACAATGCCAACTGTAATGGCCAAAGTAGGCAAACTAGGTAGGGTGCTCGGCCCGAGAGGTTTGATGCCTAACCCAAAATCCGGTACAGTAACCATGGATATTGGAAAGGCCGTTACTGAAGTAAAGGCTGGTAAAATAGATTTTAAGGTCGACAAATTTGGTATCATCCATGCCAGTATCGGCAAAGTGTCGTTTTCTCATGATCAAATCAGGGAGAATGCAGTTGAGATGATCCAAACCATAAATAAGCTCAGGCCTGCGTCGGCAAAAGGCACTTACTTAAGAAGTATTTCTATTTCAAGTACCATGAGTAAGGGGATTACAATAGACCAAAGCACTATTAGCGGTATATCATCATGACCAGGGAAGAAAAAAGTAACGTTATTGAAGAACTGGCTGAGAAGTTGGCTAACACAAATTTTTTCTATTTGACTGATGCATCTGGTTTCACTGTTGCTGAAGTTAATGCTTTCAGGAGGTTATGTTTCGAAAAAGGAGTAGAGTACAGGGTAGTGAAAAATACTCTTATTAGAAAAGCATTAGAGAAGCAGGAGAAGGATTTTACTGAAATGGATTCAGCCTTAGCTGGATTTTCAGGTATCCTTTTCTCACCTAGATCCGGCAACTTACCGGCGAAGATTATCAAACAATTTCATAGGACTGACAAAGCCCAAAGACCAAAACTAAAGGCTGCTTCCATAGATTCTGATCTGTTTATCGGTGAAGAACATTTAAACGCACTTAGTGAGATCAAATCGAAAGATGAACTCATTGGTGAAATTATTGGTCTATTACAATCCCCTACAACAAATGTCATATCTGCATTATTAAGTGGGAAAAACAAGTTGTCTGGTATTATCAAGACTTTGTCAGAGCGAGAGTAGGTATAAATATTTAAAAAAATTAATCGTTAGTAAAAATGGCAGATTTAAAAGCGTTCGCTGAGCAGTTAGTCAACTTAACCGTAAAAGAGGTTAGTGAATTAGCTGATATTTTGAAGGATGAGCACGGCATTGAGCCCGCTGCCGCCGCAGCTCCTATTATGGTAGCTGGTGGTGAAGGTGGTGGAGACGCCGCGGGTGGTAGTGAAGAAAAATCATCGTTTGATGTAGTACTCACGGCAGCAGGTCAAGCCAAGTTAGCTGTTGTTAAATTGGTTAAGGAATTGACTGGACTTGGCTTGAAAGAAGCTAAGGAGTTGGTTGACGGTGCTCCTAAAGCAGTCAAGGAAGCTGTTGCTAAAGACGAAGCTGAAGCTTTGAAAAAGCAACTTGAAGAGGCTGGAGCAGAAGTAGAGCTGAAATAATCAAACGGTCTCAATACCGGCCTAGAAAGGATATCCAGGCCTGGTCCCGACAGCAATTGGGATCAGGTCTTTTCCTGTTTATACTATGGTTGTCTTTGGATGACCAGCTGCAGAACGTCTGTAGTATTAATTTCTTGTAACTAAACTGATAAACCTTGGCAATAACAGGTTCAGGAAGGAAAAACTTCTCCTCCATTAAAAGAGTAATCGATTACCCAGATTTTCTTGATGTTCAGATAAGATCTTTCAGAGACTTTTTTCAATTGGAAACGCCGGCTGAAAAAAGAGCACAGGAGGGTCTCTACAAAGTGTTCTCGGAAAATTTTCCAATCAGTGACTCGAGGGAAAACTATGTTTTGGAGTTCGTAGATTACCTGGTCGATCCACCGAAATATAACGTGGATGAATGCATTGATCGTGGACTTACTAATTCCGTTCCACTCAAAGCAAAATTAAGATTGCTTTGTAATGATGAGGACAATGAGGAATTTGAGACCGTCGAGCAAGAAGTATTCTTGGGAAATATACCATACATGACCGATAAAGGCTCTTTTGTTATCAATGGAGCTGAACGAGTGATTGTTTCACAGTTACACAGATCACCCGGTGTATTTTTTGCTCAGAGTAAGCATACCAATGGAACCAAACTTTACTCTGCAAGGATTATTCCTTTCAAGGGTTCGTGGATAGAGTTTGCTACAGACGTCAATAACGTCATGTATGCTTATATTGATAGAAAAAAGAAGTTTCCGGTAACCACTTTGCTAAGGGCGATTGGTTATGGCACGGATAAAGATATTCTTGACTTATTCGGTCTTTCAGAAGAAATAAATGCCGTATTAAAGGACCTCAAGAAAGTTATAGGTAGGAAGCTTGCTGCAAGGGTACTCCACACATGGACGGAAGACTTTGTGGACGAAGATACCGGTGAGGTTGTCTCTATCGACAGGAATGAAGTTCTTCTTGAAAGAGATTCAATCCTCGTAGAAGAGGATATTGAAACAATTGTAGAATCTGGTACTAAGTCCATCATTCTTCACAGGAAAGATGTAAATGTGACTGATTACTCAATTATCTACAACACGCTACAAAAAGATAATTCCAACTCGGACAAAGAAGCGGTTGAGCAGATTTATCGTCAGCTGAGAAATACTGAAGCTCCCGATGAACAAACGGCCAGGGATGTCATTCAGAGCTTGTTTTTTAGTGATAAAAGGTATGACCTCGGGGAAGTTGGAAGGTATAGGATCAATCGAAAACTTGGATTGGATATCGATGCCGACACCAAGGTTTTGACAAGAGAGGATATCATCCAGATTGTTAAGTATCTTATTGGCCTGATCAACTCCAAGGCTGTTGTGGATGACATTGATCACCTAAGCAACAGAAGAGTAAGGACAGTAGGGGAGCAGCTTTACTCCCAGTTTGGTGTTGGCTTGGCCAGAATGGCGAGAACGATCAAGGAAAGAATGAACGTTAGAGATAACGAGGACTTTAAGCCGGTTGATCTTATCAATGCAAGGACATTGTCGTCAGTAATTAACTCATTCTTTGGCACAAACCAGTTGTCTCAGTTCATGGATCAAACTAATCCACTATCCGAGATTACTCACAAAAGAAGGATGTCAGCTCTCGGTCCAGGTGGCCTTTCAAGGGAAAGAGCAGGTTTTGAGGTCCGTGATGTTCATTATACACACTACGGCAGGCTTTGTACTATTGAAACCCCGGAAGGTCCGAATATTGGTCTGATATCATCACTTTGCGTTCATGCGATGGTGAATAGTATGGGCTTTATTGAGACTCCGTACAGGTTGGTGAAGAAGGGTCATGTAACTGATCAGGTAGCATTTTTAACTGCTGAAGAAGAAGATACATACAATATTGCTCAGGCGAATGCACCCCTGGATGAAAAGGGTAATTTCATTAACGATAAGGTAAAGGCGAGATTCGAGGGTGATTTTCCAATAGTAGCGCCCGGTGATGTGGCTTATATGGATATCGCTCCAAATCAAATTGTTTCAGTTGCCGCTTCAATGATACCATTCCTTGAGCATGATGATGCAAACAGGGCTTTGATGGGATCTAACATGCAGCGTCAGGCCGTTCCGCTATTAAAACCTCAATCTCCGATTGTAGGAACTGGATTGGAAGAAAGGCTAGCGAGGGATTCAAGATCACTAATAATTGCTGAGGGTAATGGTAAAATTGACTATGTAGATGCCACTAAAATTATCGTAAAATATGAACTTAACGACGAGAAGCGCTTAGTTTCTTTTGATGAAGAAAAGATTACTTACGATCTGGTTAAATTCAGAAGGACAAATCAGGATACTTGTATTAATCTTAAAGCCATTGTGGATAAGGGTGACAAGGTCAAAGAGGGTCAGATATTGTGTGAAGGATTTGCGACCCAGGGAGGTGAAATTGCACTTGGCCAAAACCTTAAGGTAGCTTTTATGCCCTGGCAGGGATACAACTTTGAAGATGCAATTGTAATTTCTGAGAAAGTTGTAAGAGATGACACCTTTACTTCACTCCATATTGAGGAGTTTGAGTTAGAGGTTAGAGACACAAAACGAGGAGAGGAGGAATTCACCTCTGAAATTCCGAATGTAAGCGAGGAAGCGATTAAGAATATTGATGAAAATGGTATTATTAGGATAGGCGCTGAAATTAAAGAAGGTGATATCCTGATTGGTAAGATCACCCCAAAAGGCGAATCTGATCCAACCCCCGAAGAGAAGTTATTGAGAGCAATTTTCGGTGATAAGGCAGGTGACGTTAAAGATGCTTCACTTAAGGCGCCACCCTCAGTTAAGGGTGTTGTAATTGGGACTAAATTGTTCTCAAGACCGAGAAAAGATAAAGACTTAAGGGCAAAATCAAAGAAAGAAGTTGAGCTTCTGAAGAACAGATATGGCCAGGAGCTTCTTCAGTTGAGATCAGTGATGATCGATAAAATGATTGAACTCTTGAATGGAAAGGAGTCACAAGGTGTTAAACACAAATTTGGGGACGTAATCATAACTAAGGGAGTGAAATTCAATACCAAGTGCATAGAACAAGACATTTTTCCTCCTAAAAATAGCTACAAGGACGAGAGTACTTACAATGTTCAGGAAGAAGTTAACCTGATCTCAGACCTCAATCTCGATAATTGGACCAAAGATGAAAAAGTGAATAAGATGCTTGTCTCGATGGTGAAAAATTATCTAAAGAAGAGAAATGAGATCGCTGGCGAATTCAAGAGGGAGAGGTTCACATTGGAAGTAGGTGATGAATTACCTGCAGGCATCGTACAACTGGCAAAAGTTTATATAGCTAAGAAGCGTAAACTCAAGGTTGGAGACAAAATGGCTGGTCGTCACGGTAATAAAGGTGTAGTAGCCAAAATTGTCCGGGAAGAAGATATGCCATTCATGGAAGATGGAACACCATTGGACATTGTACTTAACCCACTTGGTGTACCGTCCAGGATGAACATTGGACAGATCTACGAAACTGTACTTGGATGGGCCGGATTAAAGCTTGGAAGAAAGTATGCGACACCAATATTTGACGGGGCTTCGCTAGATCAGGTAAAGGCTGAGTTGGCTGAAGCCGGTTTTGCAGAATTCGGGCGATCACACTTGATTGACGGCCTTACAGGTCACAGGTTTGATCAGCCAACTACCATAGGAGTGATCTATATGTTGAAACTTGGTCACCTTGTTGATGATAAAATGCATGCAAGGAGCATCGGACCATATTCACTGATTACACAACAACCATTGGGGGGTAAAGCCCAATTTGGTGGTCAGCGTTTTGGTGAGATGGAAGTTTGGGCTCTCGAGGCTTTTGGAGCATCAAATGTCCTTCAAGAAATTTTGACCATTAAGTCAGATGATGTAATTGGCAGAGCGAAAGCGTATGAAGCGATTGTAAAAGGGGAAAATATGGGCAAACCAAATATCCCTGAATCATTTAATGTATTGGTTCATGAACTTCGTGGTCTGGTACTAGAAATAACTTTGGATTAATTATAAGGTGAAAGCCTATTCATAATCACACTATAAAAACAATATGGCATTCAGGAAAAACAAAAAGCTGAGTAATAACTTTTCTAAAGTGACAATCAGTCTGGCATCGCCTGAGTCGATACTGGAAAGCTCTCACGGAGAAGTCACCCAACCCGAGACCATTAACTACAGAACTTACAAACCTGAAATGGGTGGATTATTCTGCGAGAGGATATTTGGTCCCGTGAAGGACTGGGAATGTCATTGTGGCAAGTACAAAAGGATCAGATATAAAGGAATCATCTGTGATCGTTGTGGAGTTGAAGTTACCGAGAAGAAAGTTCGCCGCGAGCGAATGGGTCACATAGAACTGGTTGTTCCGGTAGCCCATATCTGGTATTTCAAATCTTTGCCAAACAAAATTGGCTACTTACTTGGTTTACCAACTAAGAAGCTTGACCAGATCATTTACTATGAGAGATATGTGGTGATTCAGGCAGGTGTAAAGGCCGAGGATGAAGTCAATTATCTGGATTTCCAAACGGAAGATGAGTATCTCGATATATTGGATAAGCTTCCGAGAGAGAATCAGTTGCTTGAAGATGAAGATCCCAACAAGTTCATCGCAAAAATGGGTGCCGAAGCGTTGGAGATGCTTCTTTCACGTATCAACCTCGATGAGCTGTCATACCAATTACGTCATCAAGCGGCTACTGATACATCTCAGCAGAGAAAAGTTGAGGCGCTCAAGCGATTGAAGGTTGTAGAAGCCTTTAGGGATGCAAGGACTAGAATTGAGAACCGTCCGGATTGGATGGTGATAAGAATGGTGCCAGTTATTCCACCTGAATTAAGACCATTAGTTCCTCTCGATGGTGGCCGATTTGCCACTTCAGACTTGAACGATCTTTACAGAAGGGTAATCATTAGAAATAACAGGCTTAAGCGTCTAATTGATATCAAAGCTCCCGAGGTAATTCTTCGAAATGAAAAAAGAATGCTTCAGGAAGCAGTAGATTCATTATTTGATAACTCTAGAAAAGTTAATGCAGTAAGGTCTGACGGTAACAGGGCGTTAAAATCCTTAAGTGATATGCTTAAAGGTAAGCAAGGACGTTTCCGTCAGAACTTACTAGGTAAAAGAGTTGACTATTCAGGTCGTTCAGTTATCGTTGTTGGTCCTGAATTAAAAATGCATGAGTGTGGTCTTCCGAAAGAAATGGCTGCTGAGCTTTTCAAACCTTTCATTATCAGAAAACTGATTGAGAGGGGAATTGTCAAGACTGTAAAATCTGCTAAGAAAATTGTAGACAGAAAGGATCCTGTTGTTTGGGATATATTGGAGAATGTACTCAAGGGACACCCTGTGCTTCTGAACCGGGCCCCAACACTCCATAGGCTTGGTATCCAGGCATTCCAACCTAAGTTGATAGAAGGTAAAGCAATTCAGCTACATCCATTGGCATGTACGGCCTTCAATGCCGACTTTGATGGTGACCAGATGGCAGTTCACGTTCCATTGGGACATGAAGCTATCATTGAAGCATCTTTATTGATGTTAGCTTCTCATAATATTCTGAACCCTGCCAATGGCAACCCAATTACTGTTCCTTCACAGGATATGGTACTCGGGCTATATTACCTTACCAGAGGCCGAGAAGCAACCCCAGCAAAGGGTAAAAAGGATAAAGGTAGTGATGGACAAAAGATCTTCTATGGACCTGAAGAGGTAATCATTGCGATCAATGAAGGAGTGATTTCCCAGCATGACCTCATAAAAGTTCGTGGAAAAATAAGAGAGAACGATGAGCTGGTGACCAGAACCATTGAAACTGTGGCCGGTCGGGTGATCTTCAACCAGTACATTCCCGAGGAAGTCGGATATGTGAATGAGCTTTTGACTAAGAAAAAGCTTCAAAAGATCATTGCCCAAGTCTTTAAAATTTCAGGAATGGCCAAAACGGCTGAATTCCTAGACAATATCAAAGAGCTCGGATTCAAGATGGCCTATATGGGTGGTTTATCTATCGGGCTTGCGGATATTGGTGTCCCTGAAGAAAAGGTTAAACTGGTACAGCAAGCCAAGGAAGAAGTGGATGCAGTCTGGAGCAATTACCTCATAGGCTTAATTACCGATAATGAAAGGTACAATCAGGTAATTGACATCTGGACAAGGATTAATTCGCAGATCACTAATACCCTTATGAAACAGTTAAGCGAAGATCAGGGTGGCTTCAACCCCATATATATGATGATGCACTCAGGTGCGAGGGGATCAAGAGAGCAGGTAAGGCAACTCGGTGGTATGAGAGGCCTTATGGCAAAGCCCCAGAAAAATCTTCAGGGTTCTGTAGGTGAGATCATCGAAAACCCTATCCTGTCTAACTTTAAAGAGGGATTGGATGTAATAGAATATTTTATTTCAACCCATGGAGCCAGGAAAGGGTTGGCTGATACCGCTCTTAAGACTGCAGATGCGGGTTATCTAACGAGGAGATTGGTAGATGTATCCCAAGATGTGGTTGTCATCGAAGAGGATTGCGGCACTCTTAGAGGAATAGCCACGTCGGCGCTTAAGGATAACGAAGATATTGTAGAACCTTTGTCAGAGAGAATTTTAGGAAGAGTATCAGTTCACGATATCTATGATCCGATAACTGAAGAGTTGGTCATCGCTTCAGGGGAGCAGTTCACAGAAGAGATCGCGGAATATATTAATGAGACCAGTATCGAAGAAGTGGAAATTCGATCAGCCCTCACCTGTGAAACTCGTCGAGGTGTTTGTGCCAAGTGCTATGGCAGAAATCTGGCCACTGGTAAAATGGTTTATCAAGGTGAGGCAGTAGGTGTTATTGCCGCTCAATCTATTGGTGAACCAGGTACCCAGTTAACACTTAGAACATTTCACGTAGGTGGTACTGCTTCTAATATCGCCGTTGAAGCAAACATTAAGGCCAAGTTTGACGGTAAAGTTGAATTTGATAGGGTTAGATCCATCAAGACTACTACGCCCGAGGGAGAAAAGGTGGAAGTGATCATGGGTAGATCTGGCGAGATCCGAATTGTTGATAAAGAGGGGAAGGTCCTAATTAATAACCACGTTCCATATGGTGCATTCCTTAAAGTGAAGGAAGGTAATAAAGTAGAGAAGGGACAGGAATTATGTGATTGGGACCCTTATAATGCAGTCATACTTTCTGAATTTGATGGAAAGATCCAATTTGAGGCCATAGAAGAGGGAGTAACCTATAAGGAGGAATCGGATGAACAAACGGGTCACAGGGAAAAGGTAATAATTGATACAAAAGATAAAACAAAGAACCCTGCGATCATTGTTGAATACAAAGACGATTCTAAAGCATATAACATTCCGGTAGGTGCACACTTAGCGGCGTCTGAAGGAGATCAGATCAAGCCAGGACAGATCCTGGCTAAGATCCCAAGAACACTTAGTAAATCAAGAGATATTACTGGTGGCCTGCCAAGAGTACAGGAATTGTTTGAAGCAAGGAACCCCTCAAATCCAGCGGTGGTCAGTGAAATTGATGGTGTCGTTAGTTATGGTGGTATCAAAAGAGGTAATAGGGAAATCTTCATTGAATCGAAGGATAGTGTGAAAAAAAGATACCTCGTGTCACTATCTAAACACATACTGGTCCAGGACAATGACTACGTAAGAGCTGGCATTCCTTTGTCTGATGGTGCAATTACTCCGGCTGACATTTTGGCTATCAGCGGACCGACAGCGGTTCAGGAGTATCTTGTAAATGAGATTCAGGAAGTTTATCGTTTGCAAGGTGTAAAGATCAATGATAAACATATTGAAATCATTGTTCGTCAGATGATGCAGAAAGTGATGATACTCGATGCCGGTGATACCAACTTCCTGCCTAATCAGCAGGTCGACAGATGGGTATTCCGACAGGAGAACGATTTAATACTTGACAAAAAGGTAGTAACTGATGAGGGTGATTCTGAAAACTTCAAACCCGGTCAGATAATAACTTCAAGACAATTAAGAGATGAGAATTCTATTTTGAAGCGTAAGGATTTGAAATTGGCACAAGTGAGAAATGCTGAACCAGCTGTTTCCAGGCCAACACTTCAAGGTATCACGCAAGCGTCACTGGGAACTGAAAGTTTCATTTCAGCAGCTTCTTTCCAGGAAACAACCAAAGTATTAAGTGAGGCCTCCATTAGAGGTAAGTCTGATAGTTTGATCGGCTTGAAAGAAAATGTAATTGTTGGTCACTTAATTCCAGCAGGTACTGGTCAGAGAAAGTTCGCTACATCGATTGTTGCTTCTAAAGAAGAGTATGAGAATCTCGTAGCCGCAAAAAAGCAATACAGTCAAACTATAGAATTCCAGGCTAACCAATAGTATTATGTCTGAAAAAGAGAAAGAACAGCGAAGAGCAACAAACCAAATTAACATAGAACTCTCAGAAGAAATCGCTGAAGGTATCTATGCTAATCTTGCAATGATCGCTCACTCGAATAGCGAATTCGTAGTGGATTTTATCCGATTGATGCCGGGTGTTCCGAAAGCCAAAGTGAAAGCTAGAATTGTGGTGACTCCGGAGCATGCTAAAAGACTTTTGATAGCCCTGGACGAAAACATCAAGAAATATGAAAAGACTTTCGGTCCAATCAAACAAACTGACGAAGCTCCTAAATTCCCAATCAATTTTGGGGGAACAGTGGGAGAGGCCTGATTAATAATTTTGAATGAAAAGGAACCTATCTCACCATATGTGGGATAGGTTCCTTTATGGTCTGAACTTATCCTATGAATAACGTTTTCTGTCTTTTATTTTAAGATCTCATTTCCTACCTTTGCATCCCTAAATTTAGAATGACCATAATTCTTTGTAATGCCTACTATACAGCAGTTAGTTAGAAAGGGAAGGAAAACATTGACTTCCAAATCAAAATCACCCGCTTTGGATTCATGTCCTCAAAGGCGTGGTGTATGTACCAGGGTTTATACTACTACTCCGAAAAAGCCAAACTCAGCAATGAGAAAGGTTGCAAGAGTAAGGTTGACCAATGGTAAGGAAGTTAACGCATACATTCCGGGAGAAGGCCATAACCTTCAGGAACACTCCATTGTCCTCATAAGAGGCGGAAGGGTTAAGGATTTGCCCGGTGTGAGATACCACATTATTAGAGGCGCGTTAGATACCGCAGGAGTGGATGGTCGTTTGCAAAGAAGATCAAAATATGGCGCCAAGAGACCAAAGGCCAAAAAATAATATTGAAATTATTCAGTAATGAGAAAAGCAAAGCCTAAGAAGCGATATATACTTCCCGATCCAAAATACAAGGATGAGTTGGTCACCAGATTTATCAACAACCTGATGTTGGATGGAAAAAAGAATACTGCTGCTGCAATATTTTATAACGCGATCAATATAGTTGAAGAGAAGACTAAGGAAGATGGACTCGAGACCTGGAAGAAGGCGCTCGGCAACATTATGCCCTCAGTAGAGGTAAAAAGTAGAAGAGTTGGTGGTGCGACATTTCAGGTTCCTTTAGAAGTACGTCCTGACAGGAAAATTTCACTTGGTATTAAATGGATGATTCGTTTCGCCAGGTTGAGAGGTGAGAAAACCATGACACAACGATTGGCGGGTGAAATCGTGGCGGCATCTACCGGCGAAGGATCTGCTGTGAAGAAGAAAGATGACACTCACAGGATGGCTGACGCAAATAAAGCTTTTTCACATTTTAGATTTTAATACCAGCAATGGCTAAGGATTTAAAATACCTAAGAAATATTGGCATCATGGCCCACATTGATGCCGGCAAAACAACGACTACTGAGCGTGTTTTGTACTATACCGGACTTAGTCACAAAATTGGTGAAGTTCACGATGGTGCCGCAACTATGGACTGGATGGAACAGGAGCAGGAAAGAGGCATCACTATTACTTCTGCAGCTACGACAACATTTTGGAAGTACCCGACTTTCCAGGGACAAGCTCTTCCGGATACCCAGGAATATAGAGTCAACATAATTGATACTCCCGGTCACGTAGACTTTACTGTTGAAGTTGAGCGGTCATTAAGAGTACTTGATGGTGCCGTGGCGCTTTTCTGTGCAGTATCAGGAGTAGAGCCTCAGTCGGAAACTGTATGGAGGCAAGCCGATAAATATAAGGTGCCGAGAATATGCTTTGTCAACAAAATGGACCGGGCAGGGGCGGATTTCTTCAATGTAGTTGATGAAATAAAAGAAAAACTCAAGGCGAAACCCGTTCCGGTACAGATACCAATCGGGGCAGAAGAAGGTTTTAAGGGAGTAGTTGATCTGATCACCAATAAAGCAATTTATTGGAATGAGGAAGACCTGGGCATGACTTATAGAATCGAGGATGTACCTCCTGATTTAGTTGAGACTGTAGCTGAATGGAGACAAAATCTTGTAGAAAGTGTTGCCGAATACGATGATGCACTGTTAGAGAAATTTTTCGAAGATCCAGACTCAATTACTGGAGAAGAAATGATGGCAGCAATTCGGAAGGCTGCAATCAATCTTGATATGTTCCCGGTCATGTGCGGATCTGCTTTCAAAAACAAAGGTGTACAGGCTTTACTTGATGCCGTATGTTCTTACTTGCCATCACCTCTTGATTTGCCTCCGGTTATTGGTGTTAACCCATATACCGATAAAGAAGAGGAAAGATTACCTTCTGTCGACCAGCCTTTCAGTGCCTTGGCCTTTAAAATAGCCACTGATCCCTTCGTCGGCAGATTATGTTTTTTCAGAGTTTATTCCGGAAAACTAGATGCCGGTTCTTATGTACATAACATGAGAACTGATAAAAAGGAAAGAATATCTAGATTGATGCAAATGCACTCTAATAAGCAAAATGCTATTGATAGCGTTGAAGCGGGAGATATTTGTGCAGGTGTTGGTTTCAAGAATATAAAGACGGGTGACACCCTTGTCGATGAAAAGAACAAAATTGTGCTTGAATCGATAACCTTCCCTGAGCCTGTGATTGGTTATGCAATTGAACCTAAGGTTCAAGCTGATATTGACAAATTGGGAATTGCGATTTCCAAGCTTCTTGAAGAGGACCCTACACTCCAGGTACAAACTGATCAGGAAACTGGACAGACGGTACTAAGAGGTATGGGAGAACTTCACCTTGAGATCATCATCGATCGCTTGAAAAGGGAATTCAAAGTGGAAATTAACCAAGGTGCGCCTCAAGTGGCTTACAAAGAAGCTCTTACTTATATGGTTGAGCACAGAGAAGTGTACAAAAAACAGACAGGTGGTAGGGGTAAATTCGCCGATATTCTATTCGAAATCGGTCCGAAAGATAAAGAGTTTAAGGAGCCAGGACTTCAGTTTGTGAACAACATTGTTGGTGGTGTTATTCCGAGAGAATTCATTCCGGCAATTGAAAAGGGATTTAGAGAGTCAATGAAAAACGGTCCTTTGGCCGGATATCCAATTGAAGATATGAAGGTGCGATTGTTCCATGGCTCATTCCATGATGTCGACTCCGATACACTTTCGTTTGAATTGGCGGCAAGAATTGGCTTTAAAACTGCAAGTGATAAATGTAAACCAATTATACTAGAGCCGGTCATGTCAGTAGAAGTGATTTCACCGGATGAGTATACCGGATCTATTACTGGTAACTTGAATAAGTGCCGAGGTATCATGAAAGGCATGGATACAAAGGGTGGAGCCCAGATCATTAAAGCGGATGTACCGTTATCGCAGCTCTTTGGATATGTCACTGACTTGAGAACTATTAGTTCTGGCAGGGCAACCGCAACTTTGACATTTTCACATTATAATCAGGTTCCTCAACATATCTCTGAAGACGTGATTGCTAAAGTTAAAGGTCTGGCTACAGCATAAAATCTTAAGAAAATGACTCAGAAAATAAGAATAAAACTTAAGTCCTACGATCACAATTTGGTGGATAAATCCAGTGAAAAAATTGTGAGAGCAGTGAAATCTACAGGAGCAATTGTAAGTGGTCCCATTCCTTTACCGACTGTAAAGGAAAAATTCACCGTATTACGATCGCCTCACGTAAATAAGAAATCCAGGGAGCAATTCCAGTTGTGCACATACAAAAGACTAGTAGATATTTATTCTAACAGCACGAAAACCGTTGACGCGCTTATGAAATTGGAGCTGCCCAGTGGTGTAGACGTAGAGATTAAAGTGTAACGACAGAATACACTATCAACATCCAAAGAACCAACTCGATTGGTTCTTTTTTTGTGTGTTAAATAGGTAAAGTTTTTTGAAAATCTCAGTTTGCAGATGAGGGTGAAATAGCTACCTTTGCAGTTCGTTTTTTTTGGAAACGAAAAGATTCAATTTAATTCAAAAAGATAAGATTCCAGGAAGATGTCTGGCATAATTGGAAAAAAGATCGGAATGACCAGTATTTATGACGAAAACGGCAATAACGTTGCATGTACCGTTATAGAAGCTGGCCCATGCATTGTGACGCAGGTACGGAACAATGAATCTGACGGTTACAACGCAGTTCAATTGTCTTATAGAGAGAAGAAGGAAAAGAATACCTCGAAAGCTATGCTGGGTCATTTCAAAAGAGCTGGTACGACTGCCAAACACAAAGTGGCGGAGTTTAGGAATTTCCGTGTTGAATATGAGGGTCAGGTTGATCTGGGTAATTCGATTACGGTGGATCAGGTTTTCCAGGAAAATGATTTTGTTGATGCCATCGGAACTTCAAAGGGTAAGGGTTTCCAGGGAGTGGTGAAGAGACATGGATTTGCGGGAGTTGGTCAGGCCACTCATGGTCAGCACAATAGGCTAAGAGCGCCAGGATCTATCGGCGCTGCTTCTTTCCCGTCAAGAGTATTTAAAGGAATGAAGATGGCTGGAAGAACAGGCGGTGAGAGAGTGAAGGTGCTCAATTTGAAAGTGATGAAGATTGTTGCTGAAAAGAATTTGATTGTAGTGAGTGGAGCAGTTCCCGGTTCAAAAAACTCATATGTGATTTTAGAGAAATAAAAATGGAAATCGCAGTAGTAAATATTAAAGGTGAAGATACGGGACGAAAAGTTTCGCTTTCAAACAAAATTTTTGGAATAGAGCCAAATGACCATGCTATTTACCTCGATGTTAAGCAGTACCGAGCCCACGGTAGACATGGCACACACAAAGCCAAGGAAAGAGGGGAAATAACCGGTTCAAGAAGAAAGATTAAGCGTCAGAAAGGTACTGGAACTGCGAGATTCGGTGACATTAAAAACCCAATATTCAGAGGAGGTGGAAGGACCTTCGGCCCGCGGCCGAGAAATTACAATTTAAGACTTAATAAAAAACTGAAAGCTTTAGCTAGAAAATCAGCGCTTTCATACAAGGCAAAGGAAAGTTCGATTTCCGTTTTGGAGGATTTCAGCATTGAAGCAGCCAAGACAAAGGAATTTATTGGAATATTGAACAATTTATCGCTTCAGGACCAAAAAACACTTATTGTTCTAAAGGAGAACGATAAAAACATTTATCTCTCCAGCAGGAACTTGCAGCAAACGCAAGTGACTACTTGTGATGAATTAAATACTTATGATCTTATTAATGCCAAAAAATTGGTTATCACTGAAGGGTCATTTGAGAAAATTGAAAATTTATTAGGCTAAGATGAGCGTACTGGTAAAACCATTGATTACTGAAAAGATCTCTGCTCTTAACGAAAAGGGCAGGTACGGTTTTGTGGTGTCTAAAAGCGCCAATAAAATCGAGATTAAGAAGGAGGTTGAAAAGATATACGGTGTCAATGTAGAGAAAGTGGCTACAATGATACAGCCCGGCAAGTCGAAACAGCGGTACTCTAAATCAAGGGTTATCAGTGGTAAGACATCATCTTATAAGAAAGCTATTGTTACCCTTGCTGAAGGCGAGGTAATTGATTTTTACAGTAGCATTTAATGAGAGAGCAATGGGCGTAAAAAAATTAAAACCAACCACTCCAGGACAGCGTTTCAGAATGGCGCCCGATTTTGCAGCCATTACTGAAAGCACACCGGAGAAATCTTTATTGAAAGGTCATCATCGTAGTGGAGGAAGAAATAATAAGGGGAAAATGACTGTCCGAAATATCGGGGGAGGTCATAAGAAGAGATTGCGTGATATTGATTTCAAGAGGAATAAATTCGATATTCCTGGAGTTGTCAAGTCAGTTGAATATGATCCTAACAGATCTGCGAGAATTGCTAAGATATACTATAAGGACGGAGAAAAGAGATACATTCTTGCTCCGGAGGGCTTGAAAGTTGATCAGGTGATCATTTCTGGTGAGAAGGCGGCACCCGAAGTGGGTAATACACTCCCGTTAAGTAAAATACCGGTAGGTACGATAGTTCACAATATTGAATTAAAACCAGGTAAAGGTGGCGCTATTGCACGTAGTGCTGGTTCATATGCACAATTAGTTGCCAGAGAAAGCAAATATGCAAGTTTGAAATTGCCATCAGGTGAGATGAGGATGGTACTAGTAACCTGCTTGGCAACCATTGGTACTGTTTCTAATTCTGACCATATGAGTATCAGACTAGGGAAAGCCGGAAGAAACAGATGGTTGGGTAACAGGCCGAGAGTTAGAGGAGTGGCTATGAACCCGGTTGATCACCCCATGGGTGGCGGTGAAGGTCGTGCTTCTGGTGGTCACCCACGGTCAAGAAATGGTGTGTACGCCAAGGGACAAAAAACTAGATCAGTAAAGAAGTATTCAGACAAATTGATTATTAGTAAGAGAAAATAATTGAAAGATGGCTAGGTCTTTAAAGAAAGGTCCATATATAGATTTCAGATTAGAGAACAAGGTTGCTGGAATAAATGACTCGGGCAAGAAGTCTGTGATCAAAACTTGGTCTAGGAGATCTATGATCTCACCCGATTTCGTCGGGCATACTTTTGCTGTTCACAATGGTAATAAGTTTATTCCTGTGTATGTCACTGAAAATATGGTTGGACATAAACTTGGTGAGTTTGCTCCCACAAGGAATTTTAGAGGACATACCGGCAAAAAGGACAAAAGGTAAAAATGGAAGCATTAGCAAGATTGAAAAATGTGCCCACGTCACCTCGAAAAATGAGGCTAGTAGTAGATCTGATCAGAGGGGAGCGAGTCAATAAGGCGCTTACAGTTTTGAAATTTGAAGCAAACCAGGGCGCTGGAAAGCTGGAGAAACTTATACTATCTGCTATAGCTAACTGGCAGCTGAAAAATGAAGACGTAAAGTTGGAGGACGCAGACTTATTTATAAAAGAAATTTTTGTTGATAGCGGTAGGATGCTGAAAAGGATCAGGACTGCACCTCAAGGAAGGGCTCATAGAATTAGAAAGAGGTCTAACCATGTTACTATGGTAATTGACAATCTTAATGCTAGTGCTCCTGAAGCTGAGACAACTGTTACTGAAGAAAAAACTGAAGAAAAGTCTTAATATGGGACAAAAAGTAAATCCGGTAGGGTTCAGGTTAGGAATCGTAAAAGGTTGGGATTCCAATTGGTACGGTGGAAAGACATTTCCAGATAAGCTGGTTGAGGATCATAAGATCAGAAACTATGTCCAGGCAAGAATTCCCAAGGGAGGAATTGCAAGAGTAATCATCGAACGTACCATTAAAAGAATTACCCTGACGGTACATACGGCCAGACCCGGAGTTGTGATAGGTAAAGGTGGAACCGAGATAGATAAGATCAAGGAGGAGTTAAAGAAAATCACGGGTAAGGATTTACAGATTAACATTTTTGAAATAAAGCGACCAGAGCTAGATGCAAAACTAGTTGCTCAATCAATTGCTCAGCAGCTAAAAGCTCGAATCTCTTATCGTAGAGCAATGAAGCAGGCTATTGCCTCGTCAATGAGAGTGGGTGCAGAAGGAATAAAAATCAAAGCTTCCGGAAGATTAGGTGGTGCTGAAATGGCAAGAACTGAGCAATATAAGGAGGGAAGAATTCCACTTCATACCTTAAGAGCTGATATTGATTATGCCATTGGTGAGGCTGATACTGTGTATGGTAAGATTGGCATTAAAGTGTGGATCTTTAAAGGAGAGATTTTTGGTAAGCGAGACTTGTCGCCAAACGTTGGGATGGTTAGCGATAACCAGGGGCCGGGTCGGTCGCTAAGAAGGAAGAAGAGAAAGTAATTGTTGAAACAAATAGGAAAGACCTAGTAGGATGCTACAACCGAAAAGAACAAAATTCAGAAGACAGCAGAAAGGCAGGGTTAAAGGAATAGCTCAACGTGGCTATGAACTGGCCTTTGGGACTTTTGGAATAAAAGCATTAGAGCCAGGTTGGATTACTAGCCGTCAATTGGAAGCGGCTAGAATCGCAGTAACTAGGGCTATGAAAAGAGAAGGTGAAGTTTGGATTCGGGTTTTTCCGGATAAGCCAATTACTAAAAAGCCGGCGGAAGTGAGAATGGGAAAAGGGAAAGGCGCTCCTGAATATTGGGTAGCAGTGGTAAAACCGGGCACAATACTTTTTGAGACATCAGGACTTGATATTAAGCTTTCTTCAGAAGCCTTGAGATTGGCTTCTCAGAAGCTACCTATCAAAACGAAGTTCATTAAAAGAAGGGATTATCAAGACATTCAATAGACTATGAAAAACACAGAATTGCAGTCTTTGACAATGGATGAGTTAAGGGGTCGATTAAATGAAGAAAGAGACACTCTTCAAAAACTGAAGTTTGCTCATGCCATCACCCCGATTGAGAATCCTATGAAAATTAAGCATTCGAAAAAAACAATTGCGAGGATTCTTACTCAGATAACATTAAAAGACACACAAACTGATTCTTAACATGGAAGGAAATTTAAGAAAGGAACGAGTTGGGATCATTGTCAGCGACAAAATGGACAAGACGATCACCGTTACTGTGGAGAGGAAGATGAAACATGCTGTTTACGGTAAATTCATCAAAAAGTATAAAAAGTTTCATGCCCATGATGTTAAGAATGATGGTCATGTTGGGGATACTGTAAGGATTATGGAAACACGTCCTTTGAGTAAAACCAAGAGATGGAGATTGGTTGAAGTAATTGAAAGAGCTAAGTAATAATGATTCAGCAAGAGACAAGGTTAAATGTAGCAGATAATAGTGGAGCAAAAGAAGTGCTTTGCATAAGAGTTCTGGGTGGAACCAAAAGACGCTATGCATCAGTAGGTGATAAGATTGTTGTTTCAGTTAAATCGGCTGTTTCCTCTAGTGCGGTCAAGAAAGGAACTGTTTCTCAGGCTGTGGTAGTGAGAACGAAAAAAGAAGTTCGTAGGAAAGATGGTTCATATATCCGATTTGAAGATAATGCGGCAGTTCTTCTTAATGAGCAGAGTGAACCAAGTGGAACAAGGATATTTGGACCAGTGGCCAGAGAATTGAGGGAAAAACAGTTTATGAAAATAGTTTCATTAGCTCCTGAAGTATTGTAATCATGACTAAGAAAATTAAACTACATATCAGAAAAGGGGACACTGTTAAAGTGTTGTCAGGCAACAGCCGGGGAAAGATTGGAAAAGTTCTTGATGTGTATACTGAAGACTACAAAGCGATTGTTGAAGGCGCTAACATGGTTTTCAAGCATGTTAAACCGTCTGCTAACAATCCTGAAGGTGGAATCAATAAGCAGGAAGCACCTGTTCATTTAAGCAAATTAATGGTTGTAGATCCTTCATCAGGAGAACCAACCAGGATTGGCAGAAAATTAAATGACAAGGGTAAACTTCAGAGATATTCTAAAAAAACCGGAGAATTCATTACAAATGGCTAGTCCAAGGTTAAAGGAAAAATATCATAGCGAGATAATTTCTCTATTGATGGAGAAATTTTCATACTCTTCAGTTATGGAAGTACCCAAGATCAGTAAAATCTGTATTAATAGAGGTATTGGTGATACTGTGACTGATAAGAAGCTAGTTGATGTAGGAGTTGAAGAGCTTACCCAAATTGTGGGGCAGAGAGCTGTTGAAACTAAGGCAAAGATCTCAGTATCCAACTTTAAACTGAGAGAAGGTATGCCAATCGGAGCCAGGGTGACTTTGAGAAAAGATAAGATGTATGAATTCCTGGATCGGTTAATGACAGTAGCACTTCCGAGGGTACGTGACTTCAGAGGTCTAAAGATCAAAGGTTTTGATGGTAGAGGTAACTACTCAATGGGGGTTCAGGAGCAGATCATATTCCCTGAGATTAGTATTGATAAAATTAATAGGATTTCAGGAATGGATATTACGTTTGTGACCACAGCTAAGACGGACGAAGAAAGTCTTGAATTGTTGAAAGCATTTGGGATGCCATTCGTATCCAAAAACTAAGAATATGGCAAGGAAATCATTAATAGCAAGGGAAAGAAAGAGAGAACGACTAGTTGCCAGGTACGCGGAAAAAAGAAAAGCCTTAAAAGAGGCTTGTGATTATGAAGGTTTGGATAAGCTCCCCAGGAACGCATCCCCTGTTCGTTTGCACAACAGGTGCAAATTAACGGGTAGGCCCAAGGGCTATATGAGGAAGTTTGGGATTTCGAGGGTTACATTTCGTGAGATGGCTTCCGATGGGAAAATTCCGGGTGTAACTAAGGCCAGTTGGTAGGTTAAGAACCTTTTATAATAGTGTAATTTAATTAACTTTGCAGCCCTGTTTTTAGGCGGGGTTAAATTTTTTATGTAAATATGGTAACTGATCCGATTTCAGACTATTTAACTAGGGTAAGAAACGCAATTAGTGCGAACCATCGCGTGGTTGAAATTCCCGCGTCTAATCTCAAGAAAGAGATTACTAAAGTGATGCGGGAAAAAGGGTACATACGAGGGTATAAATTCGTTGATGAAGGCCCGCAGGGGACGATAAAAATTGCCTTGAAATATGACCTAACTAGTAAAAGACCGGCTATTGAAAAATTACAAAGGATCAGCAAACCAGGTTTAAGAAAGTATGTCAAAGCGGATGCACTTCCTCGTGTTTTAAACGGGTTGGGCATTGCGATTCTTTCTACCTCTCAAGGTGTAATGACCAATAAAGAGGCCAAGAATCTGAATATTGGAGGTGAAGTTCTGTGTTACGTTTATTAAGAGACCAATAAGATGTCAAGGATAGGTAGCAAGATTATTACAATCCCCAATGGCGTTTCGATTGCGATCGAAAAAAGTGAAGTCAAGGTAAAAGGACCAAAAGGCGAGCTGAGCGAAGTAATAGATCAGGATTTCGAATTGGAAATAGAAGAAGGTGGTGCAAAACTTAAAAGACCTACTGATCAGAAAAGGCACAAGGCACTACATGGTTTATATCGGTCACTTATCAACAATATGGTTGTTGGTGTTAGTGATGGATACAAGAAAGAACTTGAGTTAGTGGGTGTGGGATACAAGGCAACTGCTCAAAATAATGTACTTGAGCTGAGTCTTGGGTATTCACACAACATTTTTGTAGGGATCCCGCCTGAAATTAAGGTGACCGCTGAAACAGCTAAAGGTAAGAACCCAATTGTAACGTTGGAAAGTATTGATAAGCAGTTGATTGGCCAAATGGCGGCAAAAATTAAATCCCTGAGAAAGGTTGAACCTTATAAAGGAAAGGGAGTCAGGTTTGTAGGTGAACATATTAGGCGAAAAGCGGGTAAAGCTGCTGCTGCTAAGTAATAGATAGGTCAAATGGCTATTTCCAAAAGAGCGAGAAGATTAAGAATAAGAAGAGGTATTAGAAGAAAGATTTCTGGTAGCTCTGAGAGACCAAGGTTATCAGTATTCAAGAGTAATAAAGGAATTTATGCTCAGTTGATAGACGACCAAAATGGCAATACACTAACCTACAGCTCTTCAAGAGAAATTGGACAAGATGGAAAGAGAAACATTGAAGTGTCAAAGACTGTTGGCAAGACATTGGCAGAGAAGGCAAAGGGGTTAGGTATCGAAATTGTAGTATTTGATAGAGGTGGGTACCCTTATCATGGTCGTGTAAAGGCATTGGCCGAAGGGGTCAGAGAAGGGGGACTCAAATTTTAAGGATATGTCGCAGAGCAATATAAAATCAATAAAAGCAAGCGAAATCGACCTGAAAGAGCGAGTAGTAGCCATTAAAAGGGTTGCAAAAGTTGTTAAAGGTGGTCGAAGATTCAGCTTCTCATCAATCGTGGTTGTCGGGGATGAAAAGGGCGTGGTTGGTTACGGCTTGGGAAAGGCAAACGAAGTTACGGATGCCATCACAAAAGGAATTGATGATGCTAAAAAGAATCTTTTTAAGGTGCCTATTCTCAAGGGAACTGTACCTCATGAAGCTATTGGGAAATTTGGCGGAGGGTTCGTATTACTCAAACCCGCTGCTCCCGGTACCGGTGTAATTGCCGGTGGTGCGATGAGAGCGGTACTTGAGAGTGCTGGTATTCATGATGTGCTGGCGAAGTCAAAAGGTTCATCTAATCCGCACAACGTTGTAAAAGCCACTTTTAATGCACTAGGTAAAATGAGAGATGCTTTTACCATTGCGCAGCAAAGAGGGATAGAGTTAGATAAAGTATTTAATGGTTAATAGTAATGGCGCTCAAAAAAGTACAAGTTACACAGGTAAGAAGCACTATTAAACGTCCGGTGGATCAGAAATTAACCATCAAGGCCCTGGGTTTGGGAAAGATGAACAGAATGGTTGAGAAGGAACTAACTCCCCAGGTTGCAGGAATGATTAACAAGGTAAGTCACTTAGTGTCTGTTAAGGAACTTTAATATGAAGCTTAATACTCTTAAACCGTCAGAAGGATCAATCAAAACAAGGAAAAGGATTGGCCGAGGTCAAGGGTCTGGAAGAGGAGGGACTTCAACACGAGGTCATAAAGGCGCTCAGTCCAGGTCTGGTTACTCAAAAAAATGGGGATTTGAAGGAGGGCAAATGCCTCTTCAAAGACGAGTTCCCAAATTCGGTTTTAAAAATCCAGGTAGAATTGAGACAAAACCTATCAATCTGGATACTATCCAGACATTGACGGATGCCTCTAAAGCAAAGGTTGTGGATGTTAAACTTTTGATTGAAAATGGACTTGTCGGTAAAAAAGATACCGTGAAGGTTCTTGGAAGGGGAGAATTAAAGGCCAAGGTAAATGTGAGCGCCCATTATTTTTCTAAAACAGCTAAAGAAGCCATTGAAAAGGCAGGTGGTACGGTCACAATACTTTAAATGAAGAAATTCTTCACCACCATACGGAACATTTTCTCAATTGAGGAGCTAAAGATCAAGATTCTTAACACCGTTGGTCTGTTAATTATATTTCGATTGGGTTCCTTTGTGGTTTTACCCGGGGTTGATCCCAGCCTGTTGGCCGGGAGTGCGCAGGGAATCTTTGGATTGCTTGATACGTTTTTGGGGGGCGCCTTCCAGAGAGCTTCGATATTCGGTTTGGGGATAATGCCATACATCTCTGCATCAATCGTATTGCAGTTGCTAACCGTGGCTGTTCCTTATTTCCAGAAGCTTCAGAAAGAAGGGGACAGTGGACGGAAGAAAATAAACCAGATTACACGAGTTTTGACAATCGCCATTACCATTGCTCAAGGTTCCGCCTATATCAATGGTACTATCCCGAGAGAGGCCATAATGGTTAATAATCTGTTCTTATTTAATGTGTCTTCAATCATCATACTTACATCGGGGACGATTTTCTGCATGTGGCTTGGTGAGCGGATTACAGACAGAGGAATTGGCAATGGTATCTCCATGCTTATTATGATTGGGATCATTTCAAGATTCCCCCAGAGTATTATCTTAGAGGCTGCTTCAAGAGGTTTAAGTCAAGCGCTATTTTTTGTAATTGAGATTGTAGCACTATTCTTTGTAGTGATGGGAGTAGTTATGCTAACGCAGGCCATCAGAAGAATTCCTGTCCAGTATGCAAAACAGGTAGTGGGCAATAAAGTTTACGGCGGTCAAAGGCAATATATTCCGCTTAAAGTAAATGCTGCGGGTGTAATGCCCATAATATTTGCACAGTCCTTGATGTTCCTGCCAGCGCTAATTGCTGGTTTATGGGCGGACTCAAGTGATGTGGCGTTGTATATAGGTACTACTTTTTCAGATTTTCAGTCCTGGCAGTACAATACAGTTTTTGCCATTATGATCATCTTGTTCACCTTTTTTTATACAGCAATTACCATTAATCCTAATCAAATTGCTGATGACATGAAACGAAACGGAGGTTTTATCCCAGGAATTAAGCCTGGCAAACAAACTTCAGAATTTATAGATAATGTATTAACAAAGATCACCTTACCCGGATCATTGTTCCTGGCTCTTGTGGCTATAATGCCGGCCTTTGCAAGTATTGCAGGAGTAAGTACGGAGTTCTCCCAATTCTATGGCGGAACGTCGTTATTGATCATGGTGGGTGTCATTTTGGACACATTGCAACAAATTGAAAGTTATCTGTTGATGAGACACTACGAAGGTATGATGAAGTCAGGTAGAGTGAAGGGTAGATCTCAGGCGGCAATAGCATAAGGAACAGTATGGCAAAACAGGCATCGATAGAACAAGACGGAACAATCGTAGATGCGTTGTCTAATGCCATGTTCAGGGTTGAGCTAGAAAATGGACACCGGGTAATAGCGCATATCTCAGGAAAAATGAGGATGCATTATATTAAGATCTTACCTGGAGATAAAGTGAAATTGGAAATGTCTCCCTATGATCTGAGTAAAGGGAGAATTACCTATAGATATAAATAATTTCAGGTTATAAATAAGGAGCCATGAAATCGACATGTACTAAAGTAATGAATTCAATAGGATGATTATTAACATGGAGATTCCATCTGACTATCGAAAATAATTATAAACAGATGAAAGTAAGAGCATCCGTAAAAAAACGAAGTATTGATTGCAAGATCGTTCGCCGAAAAGGTAAGGTCTATGTAATAAATAAGAAGAACCCTAAGTTCAAGCAAAGACAAGGATAATATGGCAAGGATTTCAGGCGTAGACATTCCGGAAAACAAAAGAGGAGAAATTTCCCTTACCTACATTTTTGGTATTGGTAGGAGTACGGCTCAAAAAATACTGACACAAGCCGGTATTGATTGGGATAAAAAGGCAATTGAGTGGACTGACGAAGAGGCGAATGCTATTAGAGCGATTATTACAGAGAATTTCAAAGTTGAAGGTGTTTTAAAATCTGAAGTTCAGCTAAGCATTAAGCGATTGCTTGATATTGGGTGTTACAGGGGACTTAGGCACCGAAAGGGGCTACCAGTGCGTGGACAAGGAACCAAGAACAATGCTCGAACCCGAAAAGGGAAAAGAAAAACTGTTGCTAACAAGAAAAAAGCTACGAAATAAGGCTTAGTTAACATGGCGCAAAAAAGAAAAGATAAAGCAAGGAAGAGAGTAGTTATTGTAAAGGCTATAGGACAAGCCCACTTAAAAGCTTCATTCAACAATATCATTATTTCTCTTACCAATAATGAGGGACAGGTTATCTCCTGGTCATCTTCAGGTAAGATGGGGTTTAAGGGATCTAAGAAAAATACTCCTTATGCTGCACAGATTGCTGCACAGGATGCATGCCAAAAAGCCTATGAGGCCGGATTGAGAAAAGTGGAATTATTTGTGAAGGGACCCGGATCAGGTAGGGAATCAGCAATCAGGACAATTCAGAATGCAGGTATTGAGATTACAATGATAAAGGACATCACTCCACTACCTCATAATGGATGTCGTCCACCAAAAAGAAGAAGAGTTTAAGCTATTTAAAGAATAATTATAGATGGCGCGATATAGAGGCCCGAAGGCAAAAATTGCCCGAAAATTTAATGAGCCAATTTTTGGTCCTAGCAAAGCATTGCAAAAAAAGAGCTATGGACCGGGTCAACACGGCAGGTCTCGTAGGAGGAAGCAATCTGAATATGCTATTCAACTTGCAGAAAAGCAGAAAGCAAAGTACACCTATGGTGTATTGGAGCGGCAATTCGCTAACCTGTTTGATAAGGCTTCAAGAAAGAAGGGCATTACCGGTACTGTTTTATTGCAGATGCTGGAATCGAGACTAGACAATACGGTTTTCAGATTAGGAATAGCTCCTACCCGAAGAGCCGCCAGGCAGTTCATATTGCACAAACATATTACTGTTAATGGACGTGTTGTTAATATTGCCTCTTATTTGTTGAAGAGTGGAGACTTAATTGCTGTAAGAGAGAAATCTCAATCATTGGAAGCTATTACACAAAGTTTGGCATCTCATTCTTCCAGGAAATATTCATGGCTGGAGTGGGATAACGGTTTAATGACCGGTAAATTCAATAATGTTCCTGAGAGGGAAGAAATTCCTGAAAATATTCAGGAGCAATTGATAGTTGAGCTTTATTCTAAATAATTCTTATAATTTATTAATTAAATATGACTGGTACTATGTCAATTTTAGCCTTTCAAATGCCAGAAAAAGTGGTCATGGAAAAGGCAGACGATTTCTATGGACTTTTTACATTCAAACCACTTGAACCCGGTTATGGTGTTACAATTGGAAACGCATTAAGGAGAATTTTACTATCCTCATTGGAAGGTTATGCCATTACAGGTATAAAAATCCCCGGAGTGCTTCACGAGTTCTCTACCGTTGAGGGTGTAGTTGAGGATGTGTCGGAAATCGTATTGAATCTCAAAATGGTGAGATTTAAGAAGATATCCGATGTTGTTGATAATAAAATAAATGTCACAATAAGTAACCAGAAGGAATTTAAGGCTAGCGATCTTGCTAAGTTCACTACTTCCTTTGAGATCTTAAATCCGGATCATGTGATTTGTATTCTCGATGAGAATACCGAACTAGAGATTGAGTTAACTGTTGAAAAAGGACGCGGTTATATTCCTGCTGAAGAGAATAAACCGAGTGAGCAAATTTTCGGATACATTCCGATTGATGCCATCTTCACGCCAATTAAAAATGTGAAGTACAGTGTTGAGAATACCAGGGTTGAACAAAAGACGGACTATGAACAATTAATCATGGATATTGAAACTGATGGCTCTATTCATCCTGAAGTAGCCTTAAAAGGTGCAGCGAACATTCTTATAAAACATTTCATGTTGTTCTCCGATCAGAGTATGGTATTGGAGACAGCCGAACAGGCAGAACCTGATGCGGTTGACGAAGAGTTGCTACATATGAGAAAATTACTCAAAACGGCATTGAATGACCTGGATTTGTCAGTAAGAGCTTATAACTGTCTTAAAGCTGCAGATGTAAGAACCCTTGGCGATTTAGTAAGGCTCGAGATCTCTGATATGATGAAGTTCAGGAACTTTGGAAAGAAGTCACTTGCCGAATTGGAGCAACTAGTAGCAGAGAAGGATCTTACTTTTGGGATGGACTTGTCAAAGTATAAGTTAGAAGAAGACTAAAATGAGACACGGAAAAAGATTTAATCATCTTGGCCGTAAGCCTGCACACAGGAAAGCTACGCTTTCTAATATGGCATCTTCATTGATTTTGCATAAGAGGATTAACACCACAGTTGCAAAGGCCAAGGCCCTTAGAAAATATGTGGAGCCTATCATTACTAGGTCAAAAGATGATACTACACATTCTAGAAGAATGGCTTTCAAGTACCTTCAGGATAAAGAATCTGTTAAGGAGTTGTTCGGCTATATCGCTGAAAAGGTGGCAAGTCGCCCGGGAGGTTATACCAGAATTATACGCACTAGCCACAGATTAGGTGATAATGCGGATATGTGCGTAATGGAACTTGTGGATTTCAATGAATTGCTCCTCGAAGATACTCTATCAAAATCTAAGACAAGAAGAGGCAGAAGAAAGAAAAAGTCGGGAAGTGAAACAACTGTTGAGGCAACAACCGAGGCTGCGGTAGTAGATGTTGAGGCAGAGGCAGTTGAGGAGGATACTGCGGAGGAAGAGACTGTAGATGAAG
Source organism: Cyclobacteriaceae bacterium (assembly GCA_963664285.2). Taxonomy (GTDB): domain Bacteria; phylum Bacteroidota; class Bacteroidia; order Cytophagales; family Cyclobacteriaceae; genus JAJCYL01. The sequence continues at coordinate 93,298 of CAXXNX010000040.1, read as the reverse complement.
ATACTGTAGAAGACGTTTCAGATGAAGTAGCGGACGAGTCAACAGAAGTTGTCGAAGAGGAAAGTGTAGTTGAGTCTGTTGAAAATGCTGAAGAGGTAACGGAAGTTGCTGAAGATCTAGTTGAGGAAGCAGCTGACGTAGTGGAAGAAGTTGAAGAACCTGCTGACACGAACCAGTACAAGAGGCCGAAATCAAGGAGGCTCCGGAGGAACCAACTGAAGAGGACAATAACGATTCAGAGGAATCGGAGAAAGAAAAGGAATAGAAATTTTGAAAAAAAGTAAAAAAGGGATCACTTAGTGATCCCTTTTTTATTATGTTTTAAACAGCTGCAAAACATCGGTTCAAAATAGCACCGTGGACATTTTCAAATTGTTCATAGCACCATTTTTTGAAAACTTTCAATTCTTCAGTAATTAAATGTTTGATAGCTTTTAACAATTCTTTTTCAAAAAGCTTCTTATCGAAACTGACTTTAGACAGGATTGTTTTAAAGTATTCTAACATGCCAACTGGTTTAAGTCTACAAAAAGCTGTATCCTCTCACATTTCTGGATACATAAGAAAAGCAACTGAATTTAGTAACTTTGTAAATTAATTGCAAGCTTAATCGTTATAACTTAACGCTACTGAAGTCCAAAAAGTTGTTGGTGTCTTGTATGCCTAATAATAAATTCATATTAGCATTTTTATTGATTGATATTGGTTGCATGTCAATGTCATTTTCCCAGAACATAAGCATAGAACTGGGGCCGGACAACATTGGGATGAATCAGGCTTTTACCATAACAGTTACGGTAGAGAATGACAAACTGGAGAGCTATGATCAATTTCCTGATATTCGTGGGTTAGTCAAACGAGGCACCTCGTCCTCCTCCTCGACCAATTTTGTAAATGGGCGTGTGTCATCTACTCAAAGTATAATCCAGAATTATCTGCCAAGTAAGGAAGGGACATTCAAATTGCTGCCATTTATAATGACAATAAACAATCAGAAAGTGAGATCTCCAGGCAAGACAGTAACTGTCGGACCTCCTGTACAAAGTCGACAACGCAGGGATCCATTCTTTCACGATCCTTTTGAGGACCTTTTTGGAAGACAACAGCAGCAACCGCAGGAATATATCGATATCAACGCGGATGCATTTTTGGCGCTGACCACTGATAAGGGAGACGTCTATCTTGGAGAAGGATTTACTGTGACGTTGTCCTTTTATGTGTCAGAAGATAATCGTGCACAGATGCAATTTTACGAGTTGGGCAAACAACTAACTGAAATTGTTAAGAAAATAAAGCCAGCGAATTGTTGGGAGGAGAACTTCAACATCGACAACATCACCCAGGAGCCGGTTATATTAAATGGTAAACGCTATAGTCAGTACAAAATATTTCAAGCAGCTTATTTCCCGTTGAATTTGGAACCGATCAGTTTTCCTTCAGTTGATCTTGAGTTGATAAAATACAAAATTGCAAAGCGCAGAACATTTTTTGGTCAGAATCGAAAGGAGGATTTCGAGACATTTCGATCAATACCGAAGAGAGTAATAGTAAGAGATCTACCGCCACATCCTCATAAAGCCAGTGTACCGGTTGGCCAGTATAAATTAGAACATAAAATTAGCGGACAGCAACTCAGAACGGGACAAAGTTTCAGTTACAATTTTATTGTCAAAGGAATTGGTAATATTTCCGCGATTAGTAATCCGACTCTTGTTGAGGATGAAAACTTTGATATTTACTCACCAAATATTCGGCAAAATATCAACAGGGGCAATAATCGGGTAACCGGGTTAAAAACATTTAATTACTTCGGTGTTCCTAATGAGCCCGGGGAATACAATCTTGGGGATTATTTCCGATTGATTTATTTTGATCCGGAACGGGAGGTTTATGATACACTCAGATCTGACATTACGCTTTTAATTAGTGGTGAGAGTAAAAAGAATGAAATGATTCAAGCCAATGATTTAGGTTCGTTCTATGACATTATCCCCTTTGAACAAAATGAAATTCTAGGTATTAACGATGATGACTATATCGAGATCATCGCTAACATTTTCATTCTTGCAATGCTTGTGATAAGCACAATTACAATTTTCAGAAAACCTTCCTAATTGTTTTTAAACAGACAGTTTCACACCATCTCTCACTAAAGAGATAAAACATAAGTATTTTAGGGATGTTATAGTTATTGATAGGGATGGGAAATTCGTTTGGAAGACTTTTCAGAATTACGACGTTTGGCGAATCACATGGTCCATCGATCGGGGTCATAATTGATGGCTGCCCGGCCGGTCTTACTGTCGATGAATCTAAGATTCAGGCAGATCTTGAGCGAAGGAAACCCGGGCAATCTAAGATAACTACCCAACGAAAGGAACCTGATATTTTTGAGATCCTGTCCGGTGTATTTGAGAGCAAAACAACGGGAACTCCTATCTGCATTGTGATTCGTAATAAAGATCAGAAGAGTAAGGACTATTCTCATATCGCCAATTCCTTCAGACCTTCTCATGCAGATTATACTTACCAGGAAAAATATGGGATCAGGGATTATAGAGGTGGGGGCAGAAGTTCCGCCAGGGAAACTGCCACCAGAGTAGCCGCTGGAGCTATTGCGAAGCAGCTGCTTGAACAAATAGGTGTATCATTTTATGCTTATGTATCCCAGGTTGGGGATTTGAAATTATCAAAATCCTATACGGAATTGGACTTATCAAAAACGGATGAAAATATAATCCGATGTCCCGATCCTAAGATGGCAGGCCAAATGATTGAGCTTATTGATAGGACAAGAAAAGATAGAGATACTGTTGGTGGAGTGGTTACCGGTGTTATCACTGGCCTTCCCGTTGGACTTGGTGAGCCAGTCTTTGACAAGCTTCATGCTGAGTTGGGCAAAGCCATGTTAAGCATCAATGCGGTCAAAGGGTTTGAATACGGCAGCGGATTTGACGGGGTGAAACTAAATGGTTCCGTACACAATGATGAGTTCGTTAATGTTGACGGTAAGATTCGCACAAAAACTAATCATTCCGGAGGAGTGCAAGGGGGGATATCAAACGGGGAAGATATTTATTTTAATGTGGCCTTTAAACCCGTAGCCACAATTATGATGGATCAGGACTCCGTTGATACCGAAGGAATTGCAGTGAAAGTTGTAGGAAAAGGTCGTCATGATCCCTGTGTTGTTCCCAGAGCTGTACCGATTGTGGAAGCTATGGCGGCTCTTGTCATTGCAGATTTCTATTTGATCAGCAGAACGAATAAATTACGCGCCTAACTTCAACCCCTTTTCATCCCATTAGCCTGGACTAGCATCCCGGTTGGCTAAAGGATTACCATATGAAATCAAGATGAACAAGCCACACCAACCTATAATGAATACATCTCATCTTGATTCCATGTGACCATTGTAGATCAATTAAACCACATGAAAAAGCTTGCGCTGCATACGCAGATTCTGATTGGAATGATGCTGGGTCTTATTGTTGGCATTATTTCCATAGAATCTCCCGGTCTTTCAGGTTTCGTTGTTGATTTCATCAAACCTATTGGAACAATTTTCATCCGGGCACTCAAAATGATCGCCGTTCCACTTGTTTTAGCCTCTTTGATTGTTGGAGTTGCCAATATTGGCGATATCTCTAAGCTATCGAGGATGGGTGGCAAGACACTGGGTATTTTTATCGTTACCACCGTTATCTCCATTATGATAGGTTTATCACTGGTTGCAATTGTCAAGCCTGGTTATAAACTCCCCGACGAAACCCGCCGCAACCTGATGGAGCTCTATGATGCCAACGTTGAAAATCAGGTATCAAAAGCTGATAATTTCAGAACAAAGGGACCGTTACAACCGCTTATCGATATGGTACCGGATAATATCTTCAAAGCTACGACCGAAAATCGAAGCATGCTGCAGGTCGTTTTTTTTGCGCTTCTTGTTGGTATTGCATTACTCCAAATCCCCAAAGAAAAAGGGGTCACCGTATTGAGTTTTTTTAATGGCATTAATGATGTGGTCATCAAAATCGTGCAATACATCATGATGATCGCCCCATATGGCGTTTTTGCCCTTATTGCCTCATTGATTGTCGAAATCGCAGGGAATGATCCGAACAAAGCCTGGGAACTACTATATGCTCTTCTCTGGTACACGCTGACGGTGATAACCGGTATGTTCGTGATGATGATCGTGATTTACCCATTAATGATCAAGTATTTCTCCTCCATTAAGTACATGGATTTTTTCAAAGGTATTCGTCCTGCTATGTTGCTTGGGTTCAGTACGAGTTCCAGCACTGCAACCCTACCTGTGACCATGGACCGTGTCGAAAAGCATTTAGGCGTTTCTGAAGACGTAGCGAGTTTTGTTTTGCCTCTTGGAGCGACGATCAACATGAACGGTACCAGTCTTTACCAGGGAGTCACAGCGGTCTTTATTGCTCAAGCTCTCGGACTGGAACTCTCCATCAGCTCACAAATCATGATCGTGCTTACAGCCACTTTGGCGGCAGTCGGAACAGCAGGTGTTCCGGGAGCCGGTATGGTGATGTTGGTTGTCGTACTCGAAGCGGTCGGGATTCCTACAGCAGGCATTGCATTGATAATGGCTCCTGAAAGAATACTGGACATGATACGAACAATGGTTAATATTACGGGAGATGCTTCGGTTTCGGTGGTGGTAGCCTCCACTGAGGGGAAATTAGATGCAGATTTTGCCCGGAAACATGCAGGCGAGTAACCAAGAATTTATCACGTGAAAAAACTACCTCTACATTTTAAGATCCTAATCGGGCTGGTTCTTGGTGTAATCTGGGCCTTCTTGTCAAGCGCAATGGGTTGGAACACTTTCACCATAAACTGGATCGATCCCTTCGGTACCATCTTTATTCGATTGCTCAAATTCATTGCAGTACCACTCGTTCTTTTTTCTATCATAAGTGGTGTTTCCGGATTAAGTGATGTAACAAAACTCGGTCGACTAGGAGGTAAAACACTACTTGCTTACATTACAACAACTGTTCTGGCTGTGGCAGTGGGTCTCACGATTGTGAACGTCATTAAGCCTGGTTCCTACATGGATGAAGAACAGCGCATCAAGAACAGGCTGTCGTATGAGATCTGGTTACAAGACAATAACATAGGTTTATCCCAGGATGGACAATCTTTCTTATCCGATCCTCAATACGAAAAATATCTATCAGAGGCCCAGAAGGGAAGGGAGCTAAGTGAAGCTGAAAGAAAAGATCTTGAAGAGAAAATGAGTTCAGCTCAGCAGCAAAAGGAAGTTTCACCACTTCAGTTCATGGTAGATATGGTACCTGAAAATATCATTTTCTCTATCTCCAATAACCAATTGATGCTCCAGGTCATCTTCTTCGCAATCTTCTTCGCAATCTGTATCGTTTTAATTCCGAAGGACAAATCCGCACCTGTGATAGGTTTTATTCAGGGCATTAATGCAATATTTCTGAAAATGGTGGACTTGGTAATGAAAGCTGCCCCATTCTTCGTTTTTGCCTTGCTGGCAGGTATTGTTGCAAAGATGGCCGATTCGCCTGGTGAAGTGTTTGAATTGTTCCTCGGGCTTGGATCGTACGCCTTAACACTGATTGGGGGACTGTTTTTTGTAATTATGGTCCTATATCCCCTCATCCTGAAAACTTTTGTTCCAAAACTTACCTATAAAGAACTTTTTAAAAACCTGAGTCCAGCCCAGTTTTTGGCTTTTTCTACTAGCTCTAGTGCGGCTACACTCCCGGTTACCATGGAATGTGTAGAGGACAACATGGGCGTTCCTAAGACCATTTCAAGTTTTGTACTTCCAATTGGAGCGACGATTAATATGGATGGGACGAGTTTACATCAAGCTGTGGCGGTAATATTCATGGCCCAGTTGCACATGGTTGACCTGACCATTGGACAGCAGCTTATTATTGTACTTACTGCGTCTCTTGCGTCTATAGGTGCAGCTGCTGTGCCAAGTGCTGGTCTGATCATGATGATCATCGTGTTGCAATCGGTAGGCTTAAATCCTGCCTGGGTTGCAATTATTTTTCCAATCGATAGACCACTTGACATGCTGAGAACAGTGGTGAATGTAACGGGAGACGCAACTGTTTCAACTTTGATCGCAAAATCAGAAGGAGAGCTCCCCAAATATTCTTAGTTCTTTCAAGGTTGCTCGAACTTTTTCATTTACACAATAAGAAATAGACGAAATTAAGATCAGAACAACAAGTTGTTAGTGAAACCGGAGATGCTACCGTTTCCGCTTTGGTTGCAAGTTCAGAAGGACAACTTAGCTCAGAGGAAGAGCCTGCTCAACAGATAGCTAGCTTAAACTCTTCATTTCTGATTGCATTCAACAGCAATTTAGCCATAGTGGCGGAGAATTTTTCCTGTACCTAAATCCACTTTATCCATTCACTTCGTAGGTATTGCTGAGTTTGAGATCCGAGAGATCTCGGCTAAGTCAATTTAAAAGAACTAACTACGAATGATTATGAAAAGAGTAATCCTATTTTGTTTAATGGCAATTATAGCCATTGCGACGGCGATCATTGCTGCTGATCACGTAGATGCTCCGGCCGTCGGATCACTAGCAACCGGAAGTGGTGATACTGATATCACCGACTTTTACGCGTTTGAGAGTCCTTCTAACAAGCAACAATTATGTTTTCGTCTGCAATGTACAAGGCTTGACTGCACCGTCAGCATCAGCCGATTTGAGCTTCAACGAGGATGTGATGTATGAGGTCAATATTGATACTGATGCTGATAATGTAGAAGACCTTGTCATTCAAGCCATCTTTAGAGATGGTAAAGTAATTGTTTACGGACCTGTAGCTCCGTCTGCCTCCGGAACGTCAAGTAAAATCGAAAACTCGGGGCCCAGAACAGAAGTGGAAGTCACAGCCTATCAATCAACTGCAGTTGTCGGTGAAGCCAATAGCATCAAATTGTTTGCAGGCCCAAGGGACGATCCTTTCTTTATGGATTTCTTTAGGTTCGTAGACGTAGTAAACGGTGCGGGCGCTTCACTAGGATTTGATGTTGCTGACCCTGCCGACGACACGGCTTACGCCACTTCCTTCAGCAGCCCCGGTGCTGACACTTTTGCAGGCACCATGTACTTTCCCTGGTGGTAGAAGTACCTAATAAAGATATGATTGGGGGCGCATCAGTAACCTCGTTTGGCAGCTGGGCAGAAGCCAAGCGCCGATAGTTCATCCATAATCTAGTACTTATAAAAAATAATAATTATGAAAAAATTAAGCTTATTATCCATACTACTTATTTCTGGATTGATTCTATTTTCTTCCTGCGGAGATGATGATGATGACGATATGATTGCCATTAGGGCTAATTCCGGAACTGATCAGTCAGTCGATTTGGACAAGACCGTAAATCTTGACGGTAGTACAGATCCAAATTAGGTAGGATCCATTGTTAGTTGGATGAGTCCGGTTAAGCGCTTGCTTGCCGGACTTACTTCTATTTCTAATTGTCTCTCGAATGAACAATTCGGGGGTTTAACCTATCAAATCCATCATTATGAAGTTCACCTTATTTACCTTGTGTTTGGTCCTCATTTTGAGTGTTATCGAATGCCAAAATGAAACTGAAGTCGTTAGAGTGACTAACCTAACCGACTATGAAGGATATTTATTTAGTCCTGAGAACACAGAAAAGAAAATTAAAAAACTTAATGAAGAAATTGATTTTTGGTTGGGCAAAGTAAAAGAACGGTCCAACGGATACTCATTCTTTCAGAAAATAGCCATTGCTTTCAAAAGAAAGTTTGAACTCACATTAGACCCTGAGAATCTGATTAAAGCAGATAAAGTACTCGAACAAGTGATTAATTATGCCCCTTTGAAAACTAAAGTGAGCTTCACTTACCAACAGGTGTCAAATGCGATTAGCCGACATGATTTTCGATTGGCCAAGCAATATGCCCTTAAAGCGATTGAACTCGATGAATCGAAGCCGGAGAGCCATTTGATGCTTTTTGATGGTTTAATGGAGTTGGGTGAATATAAGTTCGCTTATTATCAATTGAAAAATTATCCTACGAAAGACAATTTTGATTTCCTGGTTAGGCTCTCGAAATACCAGGATTATCAGGGGGACCTTGATTCAGCAATAGTGTCCATGGAAAGAGCTGCTGCTTTAGTGGAGAAATTCGGAAACAAGTCATTGCACGCCTGGGCGCTGTCAAACCTTGGCGATATGTATGGTCATTCGGGTGATGTTCAAAAATCATATCAGTTTTATCTGAAAGCATTAGAAGTAGAACCAACTTACGACTATGCCTTGAGGGGAATAGCCTGGATTGCGTATTCGTACGACAAAGATCCGGAAGGAGCCAAGTACATTATTACCTATTTGCAACAAGTTAAAGATTCGCCCGACCTCAATTTACTGCTTGCAGATATTGCCAAGTTTGAAGGAGACTACTCTGAAAGAAAATTTCAGTTGGATGCTTTCCTGGAGAAGGTCAAAAGTCAAACGTGTCATAAAATGTATCAAAAATACCTAGCGCTGCTGGAAGTCGAGGAAAATCGCAATTATAAAAAGGCTAGGGAAATGTCTTTGAGAGAAATAAGAAATCGTCCTTCTCCTCAGTCCTATGACCTCCTAGCCTGGACTCATTTTAAAAAGGGTGAAATAAATGAGGCTCTAAAGATTGCATCTAGGTATGTAGAGCATAAGACTTTCGAACCAGAAGCGACCTATCACCTGGGCATGATCTACATGTCTGTAGGTAATAAAAGATCAACCCCTAGGAAGGCATTATTTGCAAGAAGCGCTTACCAGTGCCCATGAATTGGGTCCGGTTATAGAGAGATCAATTCGAGAAATTATTTAGGCTGAATTTAACCCAGAATTGTCTTTAGAAATTTACTACGCAGCCTAATTTACAGCAATTCAGGCACTTGCCTGCCTGCAAGGCAGGCTCGAATTTCGATGCTCACCATAATTGACACTATGCCTCCACGTCGAAATCCTGCTGTGCCTTCGTGAGTCCTTCGCCAGAGGCTACGGCCGCCGGAGGCGCTACCCAATATCATCGATTTTCATTTCTGTAGTCTGGCTATCCAGTTTATATACGTTGTCACCTATAATATCAGATTGCCTGGCTTGACTCATTTCTTTTGATCGAGTTTTGTCAATTGCCAGATTGCGGGCAATAACTAACATCCAGGTGAACAACCGACCTTTTTTTGGATCGTAGGCCTCTATCCTGTCAATGATCCTTAAGAAGACATCTTGGAGCACTTCCCGGGAGATTTCTTCTTCTCCAATGATTCGTAATATAATACCGTATAGCGCAGAGGAATAGCGATTATAGAGGTAGTCCATACCCTTTTCTTCTGTTTCTTGAAGAAGCTCAACTAATTGTGATTCGCTTATAGACAACTGATCACCTACAATTAATGAATGATATTCCTATGAATTCTGACGTATGCTACCACGTATGCTACCAATTTAGTCTTTTTATTTTATTACCATTAGCTTTGTGATATATCCTTTTTATCAGAATCATATCTACGAAACTTTCGTAAGAGAATCTAAAGATTGAAATATGAAAACGGCGAATAAAAATATTGTCAATATATACCTGGAAGCTAATCCTAATCCTAACTCCTTGAAATTCGTGGCCAATTTCATGTTGGTGCAGGAAGGTGAGAACTATGATTTCCCTGATAAGAAAAGTTCGACAAACGCTCCTTTGGCAGATGAATTATTTGACTATCCATATGTAAAGCGAGTGTTTTATATGAGCAACTTCGTAACTGTAACAAAGTCAAACGAAGTTGAATGGATTGAAATTCAGGATGAGTTAAAGTTACACATCAAGAACTACCTCGAGGAGGAAAAGCCATTACTAAGAGATGATTATCAGAAACCTCAAGTTGAAGAGGAAGTAAGTGATGAGCCTGAAATTGAGCAAAAGATCAAATCCATTTTGGACGAATATGTAAAGCCAGCAGTAGAACAAGATGGCGGTGCAATTGCATTTGACTCTTTTGAAGATGGTGTTGTAACTGTATTGCTTCAAGGTTCGTGTAGCGGGTGCCCATCATCTACACTCACACTTAAAGCGGGTATCGAGAATTTGTTGAAAAGAATGGTGCCTGAGATAAAGTCTGTTGAGGCTGTGGGAGTTTAGTTTGTGGAGAGGAAAAAGACTGTTACATAGAACAGATATTTCATGCAGTCATAATTACATTCAACCGAAACTGTGTAAAAGGCGCGTGCTCGAGCGACAATTTGGCTGCTTTCGCTTTTTCTTCGTTCCTGCAAGCCAAATAGATTTTGCTATGCTTGCCTGTGCACGTCTTGGAGCTATTCATTCAGTAGTTTTTGGAGGATTTGCAGCTCGGGAACTAGCCATACGAATTGATGATGCAGAACCCAAATTATTACTTACAGCGAGTGGTAGCATTGAAATTACCCGTGTCATTCAATACAAGCCGCTCGTTGATGAGGCCATAGAACTTGCCAACCATAAAATAGAAAAAGTAATTGTCTGGCAAAGACCCTTCGTAACAGCCGGGTTGAAAGAAGGAAGGGATTATAATTGGGCCACTTTATTAAAACAAGCCTCTCCTTGTGAATGTGTACATCTGGATGCTACCGATCCCTTGTATATTTTGTACACTTCCGGAACGACAGGAAAACCAAAAGGGATTATTCGTGATAATGGAGGTCATGCGGTAGCATTAAAATACAGTATGAAGCACATCTATGATGTGGATCCCGGTGAAATTTATTGGGCTGCTTCTGACGTAGGATGGATTGTCGGACATTCCTATATTGTTTATGCACCATTGTTTCATGGATGCACTACAATTTTATATGAAGGCAAACCAGTGAAAACACCGGATGCCGGTACGTTTTGGCGTATTATTCAGGATTACAAGGTGAACATATTGTTCACCGCCCCTACTGCTATCAGGGCGATAAAAAAAGAAGACCCTAAAGGTTCAAAACATCAACGATTTGACACCTCTTGTTTACGAAATTTATTTCTGGCCGGAGAGCGATGTGATGTAGCAACCTATGGTTGGTTGCGTGACCTGCTGGACATTGAAGTTATTGATCATTGGTGGCAAAGTGAATCAGGTTGGCCTATGATCAGCAATTCTTTGGGTTATGGTGTTTTGCCGGTAAAACCGGGATCGGCTACTGTACCGGTTTGCGGATATGATATCCGGATCCTGGACGAAAATGGCGATGAGCAACTAAGCAATGTTGAAGGGTCGGTCGCAGTAAAGTTACCGCTTCCACCTGGTTGTTTGCCTACGCTATGGAATAATGATACCCGTTTCAGAGAATCATATCTTTCTCGTTATGAGGGATATTACCTCGCAGGCGATGGCGGGTATAAGGATGATGATGGCTACATTTTTATAACAGGTAGAATTGACGATGTGATTAATGTGGCAGGACACAGATTGTCAACATCAGATATTGAAGAGGTGGTCGCAGCTCATGATATGGTGGCTGAATGTGCTGTAATAGGAGTCGCCCATGAATTGAAAGGTCAGGTGCCTGTTGGTTTTGTGATACTGAAAGGTGGTGTGGATATCAGTGAGGAGGATCTTGAATCCGAACTGATCAGCATGGTTAGAAAGAATGTCGGACCGGTAGCTAGTTTTAGACAATCAGTAATCACTAAGCGACTGCCAAAGACCCGATCCGGTAAGATATTACGAGGTACCATGCGGGCTATAGCTGATGGCAAATCATTCAGCCTTCCATCCACCATCGAGGATCCTGCTGTTTTGGATGAGCTAAAATTACTTATGGCTGAGAAAGAAATTGGAATCCAATAAATTGACTATTTTTTTAGTTAATAATTGAAGAATTTGACTGCACAGGCTTAATACATGGGCAAAATAGATTTCCTACAACATTATGATTGAGGATCTTTTTCAGGATTTATAAATGACAATCGACGTTTAGAATATGAAAAGTAGGCGGATTTATTAGCACTAGTTTTCTACTAGCATAAAAATCCAAAAAAAGCACAAACCATGGTGGCTTGCACTTTCTTAGCTATTTTTTTATACGATGTGTGTGCCTTGAATGATGAATATAGCTCATGAAGTTGAGCGTTCCAAAGGGTGAGAGTCCCTTAAGCGCTGGGGTGGTGCCCGGAAGCCAAGCAAGTGGCAAGGTGGTTTACCCGCGAGGTATGCACTGAAGTAAGCCAGACTGCAGTTGTCTGTACTGACCCCGATACACTAAAGCTACGGGGCAGGCTGAACAGAAACTACATAGAGAGGCTATTAGGTCGGATGAGGTAGCACATGGTACCGAAGTCCAGCGCCTGGCAACAGGAGAGTACCGAAATAGTAGATGTAGCAGCGATAGGCACAAGGATATTCATGCAACCACGAGATGGTTAACCCGCATTATTCATAGGCCACCAATTTTGGGATTAATAATGGGTTGCTAACTATTTTTGATTGGAGTGTATGTATTAATTTGAAGATCAACCAGGTTTCTGGATTTCAAAGGACATTAGAGCGTTTTTTTGTTAGAATTTTTCAATTTTCAGTCAAAGCTCTATTGTGTTCTTATGGAAGAACATTTTTTTGATTAAACCAAACTGTTTAACTGATCGGTCAGTTCACCGTAAGCAAATCGCCCAGCAGGTATTGATATCTAAAGGCTCTTGAGAATTGTATTGTCAATGATCTTTTCCTTTCTTTCAGGCACGCCCCAACCTTCATCAGGTAAAGCCGGATATTGTCCACTTGCCATCGTTTAGCAAAGTGGTGTTTTGTTTTGGCAATTAATAATTTAATCTGCCGGAACATTTCATAACAGAGGGTAGCGATGATTAAACGCATGAAATTGGCCCAGTAGCGATGACAGGAAAGCCGGTCGGAATAAGTCATGTTTTTGAGTTCCTTTATTCGATTTTCACTGGCATCACCTCGCTTGACATAAAAATCAAAGTAAATCTGTTGAGCGGTCATCGCTTCAAAGTTGCTCACAAAGTAACGGACATTCATTCCTTTTCCGGTAGACTCCACTTTGGCGTACAGCTTTTCAGAACGATCCCAGCTTTTGGCCTGGTAAGTAAACGGGCCAACAAACTCTTGATGTTTGATGATTTTTGAAGCATATTCCTTTTTTACTTCAATGATAGTCTGTTTGGTAAAAGTCTTTAAAACTTCATTACTACTAATACCTAAACAAAATTGAAGGTCAAACTGCTTAGCTATCCGATAAAAAGATGCTCCTGAAAAGCCACTATCCGCTCGAATAAGGATCTTTACTGAGGGCAGTTTTTTTCTGATTTTAATGACAATCCTTTTCAATAAGGCCACAAACCATTTGCTGGAGTGACAATTGCCCGGACGTAGTACTGGTAAAATGACCTGACCGGTGTTCCCGTCCTTAAAGAACAACTCATGGTACATAGTCTGTCCATAATAGCCATTATACAAACTGAGTTGTTGGGATCCATGAGTAGGGTCATCGGTACCATCTACATCAATGATGATTTGACCAGTCTTCTCTTTCAACTCCTCTACATAACGGTCTACAAACCATTGACTCATCTGGTAGATCAGACTCCGATCGGCCTTGTTTTCAAATCGACTTAAAGTAGGCTGGGAACATAATCCGCTATCTAGTACTTTACGGATCACCGGATCCTCTCGGAGTTTTTGTTTGTCATTGCAATCCTGATAGCCCTGCATCATTAAAAACACCCGTTGGCGAAGCATTTCTTCATAAGTGTATTCGATAAAAAAGGGGTTTCGATAGTCAGGAATCAGTGCGGCGAAGCTTTTTAATAGACCAGTCTTTCTCTCTACTTTTTCACTTAACAATATCGCTCCGTCTGAGCTAATCGCTGATGCTGAAAAATCAAATTTAAAAGCTTGTTTTCCTCGATAAAATACGGTATCTTTTTCCTTATATTCAGGCATAAATTAATTGCTTATTTTGTTGTCTAACTATCTCAATATAAGCAATTTATGCCTGTTTTTTATTGTCTACTATGAATAATGCGGGTTAAGCAGAGAAGTCAGCAGAGGTCATAGTAGTCAACAGGACATGAGCCGACACCGGAATGATAATGTCGGAATACTCACGGGTTGATGAAGGACTGAACGTTAATCTTCCTGAAATTGAATTGGGAGAGCTTTGCTTAGCCCTTTACGAAATTAAGGAATAGCCTCACTGGTGCAAAGAGCGGTATTGTGATGATTAACGAACCGCCGTATACGCGAACCGTACGGTGGTGTGAGAGCCTCAACGTGATGGGTTTATAGCCCGTCACGTCGGGCTACTCGATTAGCTTGAGTGTTTTCTTAGCCACCCCTTTATTTGTTCAAAGTCGAGAGTTCCATTCGCTACCTGGATTATGAATTGATACTTTTCTTCTTGTCCAACGCTTATATCCATTTGTTCTGCCATTAATGTCAATCGAGCCAGAACATAACCAGTCCACTTATTTCCGTCAATAAATGGATGGTTCTTGACGACGCTTTCAAGAATTGCTGCTGCCTTGTCCACTACAGTCGGATATAGATCGTTACCATCAAAAGTTTGGAAAGGTCGGAGTAGAGCAGCTTCTAATAATCCTTGATCCCTCACTCCAGAAGTGCCACCAAAGCGCTCGATTAAAATGGCATGAATTTCAAGAGCCTCTTGGATCGTTATCACTTAGCCAAGCGTTCCAGGAGCTCTTTGTCTTCGGACAAGATTGTTTTAAGATTCTTGGACAGAGATATGGCATTACTGGACTTTCCTTCAAATGATTTGAGATATTCCAACACCTCTTCCATAACATTTTCAGGAGTATTATCCAGAAGCTCGTTTATTGCGGTTTTTACCTCCTCTCGATTCATTTGGTAAAGTTACGGAATAAGTGGTAAAGTTGATCCGTGAGGGCATTCAAGCTAACGAGAGTCTGTCTAAAAACTCCCGTTAAAAATAAGGAATGGTGGTGAATAACTATTTGTAGAAGATGAAAGTTGGAATTTCAAGTGTTTTTTAACTTTGTTTGAATGATTCCTTAAGTGACTTCCAACATTGTTTAATGGCTTGATTAAGGCTGTTGGATCCAATATATATAGCCAAAAGATTCTCAGGAAGATCATTAGTTTTTCTACACCTACTATGTTTATGATCCTTCTGATATTGTAAGCAATAAAGATAAATCCTACATCTGCAGAGGCCCTGGCCATGGTTTTCTTAGTAATTATATAATCAAATCCCCATTGTCGTTTCATCGTACCGAACGGATGTTCAACGGTGGATTGTCGCTGCTTGTATAGGTCAGGATTGGCTTTGATGTTGGCTTTGTTTATCTCAACTGCGGGTTGATATTCACTACGATGAATAACTCTGCCATTTTTTGACTCGGTGCACTGGTCCCTCACAGGACATGTTTTACAGGCGGATGTTTTATAGTGTTTAAACCTATAGTTTGAGGTCTTGTACCAACGCTTACTACTATGCATAGTATGACCTGATGGACAAGTATAAGTGTCCGATGAATAATCATATTCAAAGGTTTCTGCATTGTAATCTGGGTTAGGGGCTTGTGATGTCTTTGGTATATCTCGAATAGCCACATAGGTTTTTATCCCCAGCCTTTGCACTATATCCAACTCTTTGCCTTTGTGGTATCCTTTGTCAAACAACACTGAAAAATCATTTTTACCTAAGATACTCTTGGCCCTTCTGACCATGTTGCCCATTGCTCCGTTATCATTTTCATTGGTTACCTGATAATCTATGGGAATTTTGTTTTTAGCATCAACAGTGGATTGTATATTATAGCAAACTTCGGAGATCACACCACGAACCATGATTTGCCTGCTTTGTGGATCTGAAGTTGATATCTGCTTCTCTCCTGTTTCTTTTAGCTCCTTTTCCAGCTTTTGATAAGATACCCTCCTTTGTTGTTTTTCAGCTATCTTTTTCTCAATCTCTTCTTTCTCTTCATTACCTTCAGCATCCGCTAACATCGTTGTATACTCTTCCAATTTGGAATCGATATATCCTATATGACGATCGATCTTGTTTTGATTATAGTTGTGCTTCTTAGAATTCTGCGCCCTTAGCCTGGTCCCATCTCCTGCCAGGAGCAGTCCACCAATCAAATCAAAGTTTCTTGCAATATCTACCGTTTTACGGAATACTCTTTTGATAGACTTTGGATTATCTTTTCGAAAATTATTGATGGTATTGTGATCAGGACTGAGTCCTTTTAATAACCACATCAATTCAATATTTCTCTTTGTTTCCTTCTCTAATGACCTTGACGATCTCAGCCGATTCAGGTATCCATAAATGAATAACTTCAGTAGATCCTTTGGATGATAGGCCGGCCGACCATTATCAACAAATTCAATAGAAAAACCTATGATATTCAAATCAAGGCTTTCTACAAACAAGTCAATGAGTCTTACCTCATTATTCTGATCAATTGTATCTTCAAGGGAAACAGGAAAGCGAGAGGTCTGTGATCGATCTATTCCTTGTATGAATTTCATGTAGTAAATATAACATATAACTGTATAAATTAATAATGAAATATGAGGTTTTAGACAGTCTGACGTCCGTGTATGATGCGTGTGCGCCACACTCAGTAAACTTCACACAATGTAGTGAAATCTGCCGATGCTCACAATGTCTCAAACAGCACTGCGTATCACAAGTCAAATCCTCCGGAATTCCCGAAGGTAAATTTCTCATGGGCGGACTCGGCGGCAGATGAACGGGCAATTTGAAGTGAGGATCGTAAAGTGCTCAAGTCGCACATGCATTCATACATATTTGTTGTATGGAGTTACTTTTTTTCCTTGTTTCCAGATGCTAACCATATTATGAATGGCACTAATATTACTGGTTGGATCACCAAGAACTAAGGAGAAGTCTGCTGGAAACCCCTGTTTTATATATCCTTTATTACCTAGCCTAAAAGCTTTAGAAACGGTAGATGTTGCTGATTTTAATGCTTCTAAATCATTAAACCCTAATTCCACAAGAAGTTCCAATTCTCTAAACAAATCAGTTCCGTAGTTAATACCAAAATTATGAGGATCAGTTCCTGCTAGGACTGGAATCCCTGCCCGATGGACTTTTAAGAGGTCATTCGTTATTAATTCCATATTGATACCGCTTCTATTTTCAGATGCTTTTTGTCGAACCAACAACGTAGGAATAATAAAGATTTTTTTGTCCTTCAAAATCTTTAGCTCCACATCTGTTATTCCAGTTGAATCTCTACTCCAAATGTGCGCAAGTCCATTAACTCCCAATTCAGCAACCTTAATGGCATCTGCGCGCCAAGAAATATGTGCTACTGAGATGATGTCTTTCTCCCGGACTTTATCGACTGCTAGTCTTATCATTTCATCATTTAGGGTTGGTCTTGGATATGATGCATTACCTCTTTCAACTCTTTCAATTATTAATTTTATATAATCAAATCCTTCAGCAATTCTGTCCTCGATAAACTGAGGTACTTCATCAGCATTTGAAACCAAAGGGACAGACCCAAATTGTGATCCATGACCTCCAGGAACTGTCACTGTAGGTCCTGCCGAAAAGTAATAGGCGAATTCGCTAGAGGAATTCCCAAGTTTTCTGAGAGAATCTGCAACAGTAGGACTTTTGTTGAATAGGTCGAGTAAAGTAAGTACACCTGCTTTAACCGCTTCTTCGGAATGTTGCCTTTCACGGGCATGAACGTGTGCATTAATCAATCCTGGAATTAATGTAAAACCCTTACCATCCACTACATTTTCACCTGAGTCCATGACCTCCAGGAACTGTCACTGTAGGTCCTGCCGAAAAGCTTCGGCCATTTGATCGGCATAATAAAAAGCGAATTCGTTAATGATCTGGGGTCGCTGTTCAGATAATACCTCTAATTCCCAAGTTTTCTGAGAGAATCTGCAACAGTAGGACTTTTGTTGAATAGGTCGAGTAAAGTAAGTACACCTGCTTTAACCGCTTCTTCGGAATGTTGCCTTTCACGGGCATGAACGTGTGCATTAATCAATCCTGGAATTAATGTAAAACCCTTACCATCCACTACATTTTCACCTGA
Organism: Cyclobacteriaceae bacterium; assembly: GCA_963664285.2. Taxonomy (GTDB): domain Bacteria; phylum Bacteroidota; class Bacteroidia; order Cytophagales; family Cyclobacteriaceae; genus JAJCYL01. Next base: position 75,192 of record CAXXNX010000040.1, on the reverse strand, counting down.
GTAAGATGTTTCTTTATTGGCAATAATTTTTTCTACAATATTGTTATTGATAATGACAGTTGCATTATCAAATACATTATCTCCATCAAAGAGTTTCACATTTTGTATTATGATATCATACTTTGACGAATCATATTTTGAGTTACAAGCAGAAATAAAAACTACAGTCAATATTAAGATGATTGTTCTATTCATAATCTAGCCTATTCCATACAACAACTGTGTAAGTGCACTGTTGCTGTTATATACCTTTCAAATATACCCCTTCTCGTGCAAAGTGTCCAATGGGCTTACTACATCTGTCAGCCTGTTTGTACAAACATGAGTATATATTTCTGTCGTTTTTGCACTGTTATGCCCCAACAACGATTGTATGTACCTCAGATTGGTTCCATTCTCTAACAAATGAGTTGCAAAACTATGCCTAAGGGTATGAATAGTGGCCGGTTTGTTGATTTTCGCCTTCTGAAGGGCACGCCTCATGATCTGCCGAATGCTACTGGTTGAATATCTGCCGCCGTCAGGACCCTCAAAAAGGTATTTTCTGGGCTTGTGCTTCAAATAATACTTGCGTAACAATACCAGTAGCTCCTTAGACAGGATTGTTATTCGGTCTTTCTGACCCTTTGCTTCCTTAATATGGATCCTCATTTGATCACTTTGGATGTCCGATATTTTCAAATGAATCACTTCGGATCTTCTCAGGCCTGCTCCATAAATAGTTGATAATATCGTCTTATGCTTAAGGTTGGGAATGCTATTTAATAACCTGCTGATCTCCTCTTGTGACACTATTGGTAATCGCCGTTGTTTTTTTGGTCTTTCGAGCTCATAATGCAATCTCTCCTGACCCAAAATACCCTCTAAATAGAATTTAATAGCGTTGATACTTTGATTTTGATACGATCGCGAGACTTTCCTGTCATTAACCAGGTACAATTGGTAATCCAGTATGTCCTGTTTGCCCAACTGGTGTAATGGTGTTGGATAGTAGTGCCGTAAAAAATCCCTGAACATAAAGTAATAAATACGGCAGGTGCCTCACTGTAACGCCGGATTTGCAATTTCTTCACAAATTCAGTTAATACATACTGGTATTCGGAGGTCATTGATGGTAATTGCATGATTGCAATAAACTGAACTAATTCGTACTTTACGTATTATTATCCGTTTAAATCCATATATATCCGGATAATAATATGAGTAAGTATCAATGACTATGAATCAGGATGTCACCTTTGGCCGTCAAACTTGCATAGAATGTGGCAAGTCGCTATCAGGAAGAATTGATAAGAAGTTTTGTGATGATCAGTGTAGAGCCACATTTAACAATCGGCAACAACGCGCCCACGAAAGGTTAATCAATACCACTAACCGGCAACTAAGAAAAAACCGCACCATTTTAAAAAAATTGTGCCCCACAGGAAAGGCCACCATCAGAAAGTCCATATTATCTGATTTAGGGTTTGATTTCTCACTGTCAACTACAACCTACGTTCACCGCCAAAACAGCTATTATTTTGCTTATGAGTATGGTTTTATGGCAATCGTCGATCAAAAAGGAATCCGGAAAGTGGTAATCATCCAGCAGCAACCTTACATGGAAAACAAATTCGATCCCTGGTTGTAGCATTGAGCAAGAATTATTGGCCTTGAATGAATTTCAGAAATTTATTCAAAGGCCATGATTTTTTGGTTTCGTTTTTTGTGTCAAGACAAAAAATGAAAAAGAACTACTTTGTTTTGTCCAAACTAACCCCTCCTAAACCACGGCACCAATCCCGAAACCTTTTTCATATGTTCCTCATATCCTATTCTGGTTGTTTGGCGTCTCTCATCCATCATCGGGATGCTGATGAAGACGAACAAAATGATCATTGCCAGGGCGCCAATTCCAGTCCAGAAGAAAAATGGTGATTTGGCAATTGCGAATAAAAATAACCCAAACCAAAACGAGACTTCACCAAAATAATTGGGATGTCGGGAATAGGCCCATAAGCCGGATTTTATAAAAGCACCTTTTTCAGTGACTTTAAGTTTAAAGGCCTTCAACTGTTCATCAGAGATCCACTCTATCAATACAGCACTAAATGTGACAATAATGGCTAGGTAGTCTATAAGATTAAAGGGTGCTTTTGAAGCCATCCCAAACACCACCGGAACCATGCTCGCATAGACCAAAATAGTTGGAAACATGTGAATGCCGGAGAAGCTCACCAGCCAATACAATTTTCCGTGTTTTTTGGCCAGATCTACGTACCTCCAATCTTCATGGTGCAATCCGGGCCAACCGCGAATCCACTTAACCCGAAAAATTCATAGTAGACAATAAAAAACAGGCATAAATTGCTTATATTGAGATAGTTAGACAACAAAATAAGCAATTAATTTATGCCTGAATATAAGGAAAAAGATACCGTATTTTATCGAGGAAAACAAGCTTTTAAATTTGATTTTTCAGCATCAGCGATTAGCTCAGACGGAGCGATATTGTTAAGTGAAAAAGTAGAGAGAAAGACTGGTCTATTAAAAAGCTTCGCCGCACTGATTCCTGACTATCGAAACCCCTTTTTTATCGAATACACTTATGAAGAAATGCTTCGCCAACGGGTGTTTTTAATGATGCAGGGCTATCAGGATTGCAATGACGAACAAAAACTCCGAGAGGATCCGGTGATCCGTAAAGTACTAGATAGCGGATTATGTTCCCAGCCTACTTTAAGTCGATTTGAAAACAAGGCCGATCGGAGTCTGATCTACCAGATGAGTCAATGGTTTGTAGACCGTTATGTAGAGGAGTTGAAAGAGAAGACTGGTCAAATCATCATTGATGTAGATGGTACCGATGACCCTACTCATGGATCCCAACAACTCAGTTTGTATAATGGCTATTATGGACAGACTATGTACCATGAGTTGTTCTTTAAGGACGGGAACACCGGTCAGGTCATTTTACCAGTACTACGTCCGGGCAATTGTCACTCCAACAAATGGTTTGTGGCCTTATTGAAAAGGATTGTCATTAAAATCAGAAAAAAACTGCCCTCAGTAAAGATCCTTATTCGAGCGGATAGTGGCTTTTCAGGAGCATCTTTTTATCGGATAGCTAAGCAGTTTGACCTTCAATTTTGTTTAGGTATTAGTAGTAATGAAGTTTTAAAGACTTTTACCAAACAGACTATCATTGAAGTAAAAAAGGAATATGCTTCAAAAATCATCAAACATCAAGAGTTTGTTGGCCCGTTTACTTACCAGGCCAAAAGCTGGGATCGTTCTGAAAAGCTGTACGCCAAAGTGGAGTCTACCGGAAAAGGAATGAATGTCCGTTACTTTGTGAGCAACTTTGAAGCGATGACCGCTCAACAGATTTACTTTGATTTTTATGTCAAGCGAGGTGATGCCAGTGAAAATCGAATAAAGGAACTCAAAAACATGACTTATTCCGACCGGCTTTCCTGTCATCGCTACTGGCCAATTTCATGCGTTTAATCATCGCTACCCTCTGTTATGAAATGTTCCGGCAGATTAAATTATTAATTGCCAAAACAAAACACCACTTTGCTAAACGATGGCAAGTGGACAATATCCGGCTTTACCTGATGAAGGTTGGGGCGTGCCTGAAAGAAAGGAAAAGATCATTGACAATACAATTCTCAAGAGCCTTTAGATATCAATACCTGCTGGGCGATTTGCTTACGGTGAACTGACCGATCAGTTAAACAGTTTGGTTTAATCAAAAAAATGTTCTTCCATAAGAACACAATAGAGCTTTGACTGAAAATTGAAAAATTCTAACAAAAAAACGCTCTAATGTCCTTTGAAATCCAGAAACCTGGTTGATCTTCAAATTAATACATACACTCCAATCAAAAATAGTTAGCAACCCATTATTAATCCCAAAATTGGTGGCCTATGAATAATGCGGGTTAATAGTTAACTTGAGCCCCCAGAAAGTAACTAATAGAAAAATGATCCACTGCCGGGTTGAATTGCCTTCCGAATAAATTGTCATCCAAAGAAAGGCGATCAGGATAGGAATCAAACTCCAATAGGGGTCATACATGCTGGAGTTTTTTAATAGATAGCTGAAAATAAATATTACCACCGTTGCCGTAACATCAGCAACCGCCACATCCAAAAAGGGATTTTGGTAATTAAACTGCTGGGCTGTAAAAATGCCAACGAGAATAGCTATGGTGTAAGCTATTAATACTATTAGCAATGAAATTCCTTTGCTATACTTCTTTTGGGGTCCGGTCATAAGGTCAGAATCGATTGGTGTCGCCAAACTAATCAAGTCCGGATATTTCTAATAATGAAGCACATGATTGTTGTAATTTTAGTGCAGAACCTTCATTTTATGAGGAACATCTTATATTGCCTGTCCTGAAAATTTTAAAGATGAAATTGGAAAACAAAGTCGCAGTAGTGACCGGTGGAAGCAGTGGGATTGGAGAAGCTATAGTGAACAAATTTGTAGAAAATGGTTCACGGGTTCATGTACTTGACCTGGCAACATCTTTGGCAAACGATAATTCGAAAATCTATCATTCATGCGATGTTTCTAATCGACAACAGGTCAACCAGGTGATAAATGAAATATGGAAGTTGGATCCTATCGACATCTTGGTGAATAATGCTGGTATTGCTCATATTGGTAATCTACTTCAGACTGACGAAGAAGACCTGGATAAACTTTACAATGTGAATATTAAGGGTATATACAATTGTCTTCAGGCATGCATTAAATTAATGGTCGACAATGGTGGTGGTGTTGTTCTTAATATGGCGTCTGTAGCTGCGTGGGTAGGATTACCTGATCGGTTTGCCTATAGCATGACCAAGGGCGCAGTTGTAAGTATGACTTATTCGGTTGCTAAAGATTATGTGGGTCACAATATCAGGTGTAACTGCATTTCACCAGCCAGAATTCATACCCCTTTTGTGGATGGATATCTGACAGCTAACTATCCTGGTAAGGAGAAAGAAATGTATGAGAAACTATCCAAAACTCAACCAATAGGGAGAATGGGAAAACCGGAAGAAGTGGCTAATCTGGCTGTATTTCTCTGTTCTGATGAAGCTGGATTTATAACCGGCACAGATTACCCAATTGATGGTGGTTTTCTTAAACTGAACGTTTAAAAATATCTAAACATGAAACTAATTCGTTTTGGACCAATAGGCAGCGAAAAGCCTGGTCTTATTTTGGAAGATAACCGGATGGTTGACGTAAGTAGTGTAACCGATGATTATGACGAGACCTTTTTTGCAAATGGTGGACTATCTCAACTTGAGGGCGACATTGACATTTTTAACAATCAGGAGAAATTAGATCCTGGTGTTAGATTGGGATCTCCGGTTGCCAGACCTTCCAAGATTGTCTGCGTGGGATTGAACTACACAAAGCATGCTGAAGAGGCTGGAATGGATCTGCCGGGAGAGCCGGTTCTTTTCTTCAAAGCAAGTTCTTCTTTAACTGGTCCCAATGACAATATTGTCATTCCTAAAGGGAGTGTGAAAACTGATTGGGAAGTTGAATTAGCCATTATTATCGGTAAAAAAGCCTCTTATGTGGAGGAATCGGATGCGTTGGAATTTGTGGCTGGATATACTCTTCATAATGATGTAAGTGAAAGAACCTTTCAATTAGAAAGAGGCGGTCAATGGGTGAAGGGGAAAAGCGCAGATACTTTTGCGCCTTTAGGTCCGTGGGTAGCCACTAAAGACGAAATACCCGATACCGATAATCTTGATTTGTGGCTCAAAGTAAATGGTGAGATCCTTCAATCGAGTAATACCTCAGATATGTTATTCAAGATACCTTTCCTGGTGAGTTATATTAGTCAATACATGACATTGCTACCGGGTGATGTGATCTCTACGGGAACCCCATTCGGAGTTGGGATGGGCTTTAATCCGCCTAGATATTTGAATCCCGGTGATGTGGTGGAGCTGGGCATTACCGGGTTGGGAGAAGCCAGGCAGGAAGCCGTTTCCTATGAGAGTACTATTTAGATTCATTGAAGTAGGCATTTAATAAATACAAATCATTTTATAAGGACAAGGCTTATGATTCACCATTCTGTCCAACAGATTATCAAATATTCCACCTTTCATCTGACTGCGGTTAAACCTATAACAATATTGGTCAATGTATGCCTGAAGGTTATCTACGGAATGATGGATACCTCTAAGCCAGGCCTTGAACATCATAATTGTCCTGTGTAAGTCTGGGAAGTTCTTACCCTTCTTTCCACTGTCGGTTTGAACCAGGAGGCTGTATTTATTTTTTAAGGGCATGTATCCCCTCCACTTATCGGTTTTGATATTAGCCCGACAGGATATATGATCTTCGAAAAAAGGCTTTAGCTGCCTGGTACCTGCATTGTCAATTATCCTGGCATACATTCGGCTAACTCCTCTGCCTTTCTTCTCAATTGCAACTAAAACCTGCCTTTTTCGGTTATTCTGACGCCCTACAACACCTTCTTCCTGTTCTCCTACTACCGTTTCATCGACTTCTACTTTGCCCATTAGCGGGTATTTGCCACTGCTGGCCATTGCTTTCATAACCTTGTGTTGGAACAGCCAGCAGGTTTTTTGGCGCAACCCCAGTTTTCGGCTCAGTTCAGTAGAAGCAATTCCTTTTTTATTTGTACTCATGTAGTAAACAATATAAAAAGCCTTTAAAAGTGGGAATTTAACCTTGTGGAATAGGGTGCTACTAGTGGGAGTAGCCTGATACTTGCATTTAGTGCATTGCCGTGTATGCTGCAGCTTCCCACCGCAATACCGGTCATGGCCACACCTCTCACATTTAAACCCTTTGGGCCATTTCAATTCGGCCAGGTATTCTTGGCAACTGTCGTTATCGGGGAATTTCTCCTGAAACTCGAAAAGTGTTAGACTTTCATACTTTTTCTCCATATCTTGAAATTTAACTTTTACTCTTAATTGATATTAATATACTGAATATCAGTGACTTAACAAAGTATTTCAAGCTGTTTTTAGAGTCAAAATCATTATTTATTATATGCCTACTTCAATAGATTCAATCAATAGTATGAAAAAATATTGCCTGGCTCTGGATTTAAAAAACGATCCACAACTGGTCAAAGAATACGAAGAATACCATCAAAATGTGTGGCCTGAAATACTTGCGTCTATTACTGAGTCTGGAATAGACTCCATGGAAATTTATAGAGTTGAAAATCGCTTATTTATGATTATGTTGCTAAGGATTCATTCTCATTTGAGAGTAAAAGTCAAATGGACGGCCGGAATCCGAAGGTACAGGAGTGGGAGCAGTTGATGTGGAAATATCAACAAGCAATTCCCAATTCAAAGCCGGGTGAGAAGTGGAGAATGATGGAGAAGATATTTGAAATATAAAAAGCACCTTACTCCCACCTCAGGCCTAATCCTATTCTATTCAATGATTTAGTCTTTATTTTCGCTGCTAATAAATGGCAGATTTTAAACTTCCTCCTATATCCCCATTAGCCGGGACTTCATTGATTAACTACGTCAGGATTTTGAATGGAAATCCTATTCATCCTCGCCACTGGTTGAAGACTCTTCTTACCTTCATTATTATTGTTATTGCCACTCCGTTCCACTGGTATGATTGGATCATTTTTAGAAACAAAGTGAAGGACTATAAATTCAAAGAACCGCCGATTTTTATTCTTGGACATTGGCGTAGTGGTACCACTTATCTTCATAATGTGCTTTGCCGGGACCCAAAGGCTGGTTACATGACTACTTATCATTCGCTGTGGCCAAAAAATTTAGGTAGTAAGCTCATTTTTAAGACATTCATGTCTATTGCTATGCCTAAAAAACGGCCAAGTGATAATGTCGAACTGGCTGTCGACTATCCACAGGAGGATGATTTTTCATTGAGTAACATGATACCCTATGCATTTTACCTATTTTGGTATTTTCCAAGACGTTGGCAGGATTATTATGAAAAGTATGTTCGCTTTAATGGAGTTTCAGACAATGTCAGGAAAGAGTGGAACAAGAGCTATTACGAGTTAGTGGTATAAAGCGCTTATTAATACCAATGGAGAAAGGGCAGTATTCAAAAATCCGGTAAGTACGGCAAGAATAGAGAAATTGTTAGAAGTTTTCCCGAATGCCGGGTTTATTCACATTCACCGCAATCCTATTGTGGTTTATCTTTCGACCAGGAAATTTTTTATTGAACTTTTCCCAACTCTTACTTTTCAACCAATTGAAGAAGATGAAATTGTGGAAATGGTTTTTGAAAATTATGAGAAGGTGATGGGGGATTATCTTATGCAATTTGAAAGTATTCCGAAAGACAGATTTGTGGAAATAGGTTTTGAAACTTTTGAACAAAACCCAATGAAACATTTGGAGTCTATTTATCAAGAACTCGGACTCCCGGGTTTTGAAGAGGCGACTCCTTACTTAAAGGCGTATGTGGACAGTATGAATACTTATCAGAAGAATAAATACTATACTATCAAGAGGGAAGAACTTAATAGAATTCTGGATAAGTGGAATTTTGCTATGGAGAAGTGGGGATATGAAGTGCCGGAAAATTTGAAAATAGTGGATTAATGAACTTTGACCACATCACCCCTTATTATGACTTCCTTGCTTCCCTGGTCTTTTTCGGAAGCATAAAGAATAGCCAGGTTGAATGTTTGAGAGCTGTACCCCTCGGGGTAACGTACTGATTATCGGTGGAGGAACAGGTTGGATTATTCCCTACATTTTTGAAAATGGGCATGCGAAAAAACTCTATTATGTGGAAGCGAGCAAGAAGATGTTGGAAAAAGCGAAAGGGAAATACCCGGTGGTATTACAAAGAAAGATTGAATTCATATTAGGAGATGAGACTACAATCCCTGACCAAAAGTATGACGCTATCATTACTAATTTTTTCCTCGATTGTTTTAAGGAAGAGCGATTAAGGAGGGTAATGAGTATTTTGTATGATTATTTGAAACCAGGTGGCTATTGGTACGTTACTGATTTTAAAATTGGCCAGGCCTGGTATCGAAGACTCTGGCAAAAACCCCTGTTAGAGCTTATGTCTTGGTTTTTCAAACAGATCACACGATTGGAATCCAGGTATTTAATCGACTTCGAGTTTTTGTTTATGGAATTTGAAATGGATCGCATCTATGAACAGTATCATTATTGGTGCTTCATAAGATCTAGCTCACAAGCGAAACCTTATAAATTGTGCTAAGCCTCGTCTTTGAGAGGATTCCCTTCTCATAGATCTTTTTCCCATTTTTACACTCCAATTGGAAACCTTTCATTAACAACCTTGTCTTTACAAACAAAGCATTCAGGGGGATTGGAGCCCGGGCAGCAATCTATACATAAATACCTGGTCGTCAGGTGTAAGGAAGGAGATCGAAGGGCTCAAAATGAGTTGTACCGGATATTTGCCAATGCAATGTTTAATATCTGCCGACGGATGATGGGAAATGAAGAGGATGGGAGAGATGTGATGCAAGAATCGTTCATTGACGCGTTTACAAAAATGCATAAACTCCGTGAGGAGATAACCTTTAGTGCCTGGTTGAAACGCATCATGGTCAACAATTGCATCAATGCTTTGAGAAAACGTAAACTGGACGCTTTTAATCTTGAAGATGATTTTGATATACCAGCTGTAGATGATAGTTGGATCAAAGATGATTTTACCAGTAATGAAGTTCAGAAAATAATGCGTGCTATAGATCATATCTCCGAAGGATGCAGAACAGTACTTAATCTTTACCTCTTTGAGGGTTATGATCATAAGGAAATTGGACAAATACTAAATATCAGTGAGGCTGCCTCAAAATCGCAGTACAGCAAAGCGAAGTCGAGAATAAGAAAATTAATCGACCAGGAAAAAATAAGCTATGAGTGACAGACTGAAAAATATCATCGATGAGCGTAGGTCGGAGTTTGATATCTATGAGACAGATATTGATCAAATGTGGCCTGACATAGAGTTAGCTATTGATAGAAGACAAAGAACCATCCGGATCAAATGGGTTTGGCGTGTGGCGGCTGCTTTAGTGGTGGGGGTTGGTCTTACAGTGATGATGAATACATTGAACCAAGCTTCGATTGGCGGCGATGAGTTAGCTTACCAAATATCTCCTGAATGGGAAGAAACTGAACAGTATTATTCTCTCAGAATTGATGAAAAGCTGGATGCTATTAATACAAGCCAAATAGTATTGGATCCCTTGATACTTGAAGATATCAAATTACTAGACCAGGCTTATTCGGAGTTGAAAAATGACCTGTCTGATGGGGCTGATAGTGAAGAAGTAATCAATGCCATGATCAGCAATTATCAGATCAAGCTTGAAATACTCGAGAAGATTTTAATGGAAATTAAGGAAAAGGAAGAGAATGGAGACGAAGAGAATTTTAAACTTTAGCTACCTGGTCATATTTGCAAGCTTATCATTCAATTTATTAGCAGCAGACGACACCAAGCTAACGAAGTCGATTGAGAAGAAATATAAGGTAAGTTCCAATGTTAATATTGACATAGATAATAAATATGGGCAGATAATTGTCAATACCTGGAATAAGGATTCAGTGGTTGTGCTTATCGAAGTGACGGCTTTTGGGAAAAAGCTCTCGGACACGGAGAAAACCCTCAACCGGGTGGATTTTGATTTTAATCACGTCAGTAATTTTTTGACTATTCAAACTATCTTTGATCGCAGAACAGGGACGTTTAGAGAGTTGTTTAATAGTATTGGTGATTACTCTAAATCATTGCTTAGCAAAAACAAGCTGCAGGTTGATTACGAGATTTATATACCGGAAAAGAGCTCTTTGGACCTGGAGGAATAAGTTTGGAGACGTTTATATTAATAGACATGAAGGTAGGCTGAAGCTGGTAATGTCTCATGGAGATTTCAAAGCAAATGATCTCACAGGCAGTTCAGCAATCAAAATTAAGTTTCGGTAATGCATCGATCAAGACCTTGCAAGATTCTCAATTGGACCTGAGAGCATCCGACGTAGAAATTCAAAAGACAGCAAATCTATCGCTGACTTCGAGTTCGTCGGAGATTGATATTAAAGAGGCTTTTTCTATTAAAGTGGATTCTCGAAATGACAAAATTGAGATCGATAAACTTCAGGTTATCCAGGGAAAAGGCGTCTTCTCAAAATTTAGGCTCGGTGAAGTAGAAAGCTTGATCGATCTTGATTTGAGTTACGGAGAAGTTCGAATAGATCATGTGAGGTCTAAGTTTTCTAAAGTGGAAATAGAAAGCAGATCCGCCGATATCAATCTCGTAATTAGCGACCGTTCTTCCTTCAAGGCTCACTGGATTGCTCGTGATGACAACTTCAGTCTGGATCGGATCTTTGATGGTTTTAGCCGAACTTCGCATGAAAACCGCAAAGGATTTACGGTCATTTCGGGAAACTATGGAGTGGGTGATGCTTCTGTAGTAACTATTAAAGCGCAGGGGGGAGATGTTTCAATTAAACTATTGGAAGAAACACTATCTACCCTGAAATAATGAAAGTGATCAAAAACTGGAAATGAGGATAATGAGAAAAATTTACTTGCTATTGCTGTTAGGGCTGATTTCGTCCGTGGGTTTTGCCCAGTATGACAAATCAATTGGTATGAGATTGGGGAGTTCCTCCGGAGTTACTTTCAAAAAGTTCGTACATGAGGAAGAGGCGATTGAACTTTTACTGAGTGGAAGAAATGATGGTTTGCAGTTGACTGGCCTCTATCAATTCCACAAACCCATGGATTGGAATTTCACTGACCGGATTTATTTGAATTATGGTGTTGGTGGACACTTTGGTTATGAAAGACAAAGAAGTATTCGGATTTTTTTCGATCCCTTCGGTCAAACCGAAGTAGGCAATCGAAATCGCCATCAGTTTACTATGGGGATCGATGCTCTAGTTGGTCTCGAATATCGTTGGTTAACTGTACCAATGACCATCGGTTTTGACCTCAAGCCTTATTTTGATTTTGTAGGTATGAGGTCTACCAGGTTAATATTCTGGGATTCTGCACTTTCTTTTAAATACATTTTTTAAGGTATAAGTATGAAAATATTAGGGATAGTGTTAGGGTTGTATTGCGTGGTAATAGGCGCTATGGCCCAGGGAAATGAAAAGAATGATCAGCAGCAAATCAAAACTTTACTTAGCAAATACAATGAAATCAAGGGATTTGGTGCATTAGATTTTAAACTCACTGATGTGGCCTCCAAGCAGGCTATGGCAATCGGCGCCTATGGAGGGATGATTGTCAACAAACAAGTAATGCTTGGTCTCGGAGGATATGGTTTCACGACTAACATTGATGTAACCAGACCTGACGGTGAGAACATTGATATTGAAGGAGGTTACGGTGGTTTGATGCTGGGCTTTATAATTGCCCCAAGAGAGGTAGTGCACGTGACGATTCCCTTATTTCTTGGTGCGGGTTCATTTCATGCCGTGGATGAACGCATTGACTTGAATAATTTCACAAGAGATGTCATTTTAGAGTCTTCATCTTTTGCAGTAGTAGAACCTGGACTACAGTTGGAATTAAATATCAGTAACAGTGTCCGTTTGAACTTCGGGGCTAGTTACCGATTTATTCAAGGTAGTAACCTTCAGGGGTTTACTGATGACGACCTCAGCAATTTTGCAGGAAATGTAACCGTGAAGATTGGTAAATTCTAAAGATAAACTCAACGAGCTATCATGAAAGAGCCGCAATTAATACCGCGGCTTCTTTTTTTGGCTTTTTGAAATGAATTTAAACCCGGATTTGTCATTGGACTTTGTAGTGAGCAGTCTAAGTTGCTGTGAGACAGGTACTCGCACAGGATTTTGAAGTGGAGGCATAGTATCATTATGGTGAGTTTCGAATTTCGAGCCTGCCTTGCCCTTTAGGCAGGCAAGTTCCTGAATTGCAGTAAATTAGGCTGCGCAGTAAATTTCTAATGACAATTCCGGGTTAAGCTTCACAGTTGTTAGTTAGGGTTGCTGATGCATTTCCTTTGAAGCTCAAATAATGGCAAACTATACTGCTAATTCCTTCCTGGTGATCGTTTTGGCGATAAAATCACCAACTTCAGATGTTGATGAAGCATTTTCTTTGCTCAAGTCTTCAGTTAACACATTTTCAGACAGACAGGCATTAATCGCTAATCGGACCGCCTCTGCTTCTTCTGTTAAATTAAGTGATATCTCAAGCATCATAGCTACCGAGAGGATTGTAGCCATGGGATTAGCAATATTTTTCCCCGTAGCCTGAGGATAAGAACCATGAACAGGCTCATAAACAGAAGTATGTATTCCCACCGACGCCGACGGCAAAAGTCCAAGTGAACCTGAAATGACACTTGCTTCATCGCTCAGTATGTCACCGAACATGTTTTCCGTGACCATAACGTCAAATTTCTTTGGCCATTGGATCAATTGCATAGCTGCATTGTCTACAAACATATAATCCACTTCAATGTCCTGATAATTGGGCTCCATTTCCTGTGCGGTTTCTCTCCAAAGGCGTGATGTAGCTAAAACATTGGCTTTGTCAACTACTGTCAGTTTTTTTCTACGTTTAGCTGCGTAATCAAAAGCCAATTCCAATATTCTTTCAATTTCAGGTTTTGTGTATACGCAGGTATCAAAAGCCTTATCTCCTTGCTCAGATCGTCCTCGGGGTTCTCCAAAGTAGATGCCACCAGTCAGTTCTCTTACTACCACAAAGTCAACTCCGGAAATAAGCTCTGATTTTAAAGGACTTTTATCAATAAGAGATTCAAAAACGGTAACTGGGCGAATATTAGCATAAAGGCCTAATGCCTTTCTCATTGCCAACAACCCCTGCTCAGGTCTGACTTTAGCTTTTGGGTCATTGTCATATTTTGGATCTCCGATGGCACCAAACAATACTGCATCTGATTCCATACAAAGTTGTAAGGTCTCATCGGGAAAAGGATCTCCGGTTGCATCTATGGCTGCTGCACCTACATGTCCAAATTTAAAATCGAACTGGTGCCCGAATTTGTTACCGATGGTGTTGAGTACCTTGACGGCTTCTTCCACAATTTCCGGCCCGATTCCGTCACCTGGTAATTTGGCAATTTTAATATTCATCTTTAATTCTTTGTTTCGCTTTTTGCGACCTTTTCAGCGCATCATATACTGGTGGTTTGCGGATAATGTAGTTCTCCTCCAACATATGTCTCCTCCAGGTTTGTTTACCATCACCCCGTATAGTGACCAGTATTTTGATTCTCATTATTAAACCCTGCTTTGCTCAAATGCCGCAATCTCTGATTTGAGGTTGAGCAAATAATCTATCTCGTCATATCCGTTAAGTAAACACTCCTTTTTATAGGGGTTAATGTCAAAGGAGATGGTCTTCCCCATTCCAGGTAGAATCAAAGACTGGGATGCCAGGGTGACTTCAAATTCAACCTGGTGATCTGTATCTATCAAAGCAAAGATCTCAACGAGGTCTTCATCACTCACTTGTAGGGGCAGGAGCCCATTATTGAGGGAGTTATTTTTAAAAATATCCGCAAAGAAGCTAGAGATTACTACCTTAAAACCATAATCATAGATAGCCCAGGCCGCATGTTCACGACTGGAACCACTACCAAAGTTTTTCCCCGCGACTAAAATCTCACCTGAAAAACTGGGGTCATTCAGTACAAAATCATTTACGGGTTGACCATTTGCTTCATATCTCCAGTCCCGGAAAAGGTTTTCTCCAAATCCTTCTCTGCTGGTCGCCTTTAGAAATCTTGCTGGTATTATTTGGTCTGTATCCACATTCTCCATGGGTAATGGAATAGCGGTGGAAACTAGGTTCTTAAATTTTCCTCTTGCCATTTTTATTCTTTAAACATCACATTCAAATCACTTCCCTGGGATCTACTATCTTTCCTGCTATTGCCACTGCAGCCGCTGTTAACGGACTAGCCAGCATGGTTCTTGCTCCTGGTCCCTGACGTCCTTCAAAATTCCTATTGGAGGTGGATACTGCATATTTCCCTTGGGGTATTTTATCGTCATTCATTGCCAGACAGGCCGAACATCCGGGTTGGCGAAGTTGAAAACCGGCTTTTTCCAGGATCTTACTAATGCCCTCTTCCTGGGCTTGTTTTTCGACCTGCTTAGATCCCGGAACAATCCAGGCAGTGATATTCTCAGCTTTTTGTTTACCCTCTACGAACTTAGCCACCTCTCTTAAGTCTTCAATTCTACCATTAGTGCAACTACCGACGAAAACATAATCTATCTCTTTGCCAATCAGGTCTTCTCCAGGCTCTAAGCCCATATATTTCAATGATTTTTCAACTGATTTGTTCATTTCACCATAGGATGGAACTTTTCCAGTGATTTTGGTACCCATTCCGGGGTTAGTCCCATAAGTGATCATTGGTTCAATGTCCGTGGCGTCGAAATGAAATTCTTTTTCAAAGACTGCTTCTGAATCAGAATATAGATTACTCCAATTTTCAACGGCTTTATCAAATGATGCTCCCTGGGGTGTGAATTCCCGGCCCTTCAGATAGTCGAAGGTGGTCTGATCGGGAGCAATTAGTCCACCTCGTGCTCCCATTTCTATACTCATATTGCACACGGTCATTCGGCCCTCCATGGTTAAGCCGGTTATTGCTTTACCAGCATATTCGATAAAGTAGCCGGTTCCTCCGCTGGTTGAAACTTGGCTAATGATATAAAGAACAACATCCTTGGCAGTTACTCCTTTTCCAAGTTTGCCACCAACTGTTATCTTCATTTTTTTGGGTTTTGACTGCATTATGCATTGAGTGGCCAAAACCATCTCCACTTCACTGGTTCCGATGCCAAATGCAATAGCCCCAAAAGCACCATGAGTGGATGTATGACTATCTCCACATACGATGGTCATACCAGGTTGTGTAATCCCCAATTGAGGGCCAATCACGTGTACAATTCCCTGGTAAGGGTGGTTGAGGCCATAAAGCGTGACTCCAAATTTTTCACAATTTTCCGTGAGCTTGTCAACCTGGAATTTGGAAAGCTTATCCTTGATTGGCAGGTGCTGATCAATTGTTGGTACATTGTGATCGGCTGTAGCTATAGTGTTTTCAGGCCTGAAAACCGGGATCCCTCTTTTTTCAAGTCCGGCAAAAGCCTGCGGGCTGGTCACCTCATGGATAAGATGTCGGTCTATGTATACTACACTAGGACCGTTTTCAATTTGCTTTACAACGTGATCATCCCAGATTTTGTCAAATAATGTTTTTGTCATTGTGAAAGCATTTCAACCATTAATTTAAAGCTGAACACTAAGTAATGCAAGAAAGTATTTGATGTTAACTAGTCGGTCTAGGATGCAACTGCTTCCCTTAGATTTATTAATTCATGTAGATCTTCGTCCTCGATTTGCTTTTTCATATCGGCCATTTCGAGGAACCTGATGTAAACAACCTCCATTTCATCTTTATCGATCTTATATCCCAGGTTTTCTAATCGATGTCGCAAAGCCGCTCTACCACTTCGTGCGGTTAGAACAATACTTGAAGCCGATGCACCAACATCGGCGGGATCGATTATTTCGTAGTTCTCGCGATGTTTTATCACGCCATCCTGGTGAATGCCTGAAGAATGAGCAAAGGCATTACTTCCCACAATTGCTTTGTTTGGCTGAACGGGCATTCCCATCATTTCCGACACCAATTCACTGAGTGGGTATAGCTGCGTGGTATCAATATTGGTCTCAAAATTGAGATAGGGATGACTCTTTGCAATCATCACCACTTCTTCCAGTGAAGTATTACCAGCTCGTTCTCCGATTCCATTAATTGTTACTTCTACTTGTCTTGCACCATTGATCAAACCGGCCATACTGTTTGCAGTTGCAAGACCGAGGTCGTTGTGACAATGAATTGATATAATGGCTTTGTCAATATTTGGAACGTTATTCATTAGGTAACTAATTTTTGCGCCAAACATCTCTGGTAGATTATAACCAGTTGTATCGGGAATGTTCACAACCGTAGCACCGGCGTCAATAACTGCCTCTACCATTCTGGCTAGGTATTCCTGGTCTGCCCGCCCGGCATCTTCAGCATAAAATTCTACATCACCCACAAATTTGCGAGCATATTTTACTGCAGCCACACCTTGTTCAAGTACTTTTTCCCGGGTAGATTTCAATTTATACTCAATATGAATGTCAGATGATCCGATACCTGTATGGATTCGCTTTCGTTTTCCGAAATGAAGCGCCTGGGCAGCACAATCAATGTCAACAACTTTTGCCCTTGTCAGTGCACAGACCACTGGTTCTTTTACCGCTTTACAAATTTCTTGTACGGAGTTGAAGTCACCGGGGCTTGAAACTGGAAATCCTGCTTCTATTACGTCCACTCCGAGTAGTTCAAGCGCTTTCGCAACAGTCACTTTTTCCTTTGTATTTAACTGACAACCGGGCACTTGCTCTCCATCCCTTAGGGTTGTATCAAAAATGTAAATCCTATTTTTCGACATGTTATTCTAAGCTCTCATTATATTCTATTGTCGAAAGTAGCTTAACTTGGTAGATTGTAAGAGACAAAATAGGTCCCCTTTTACGATGCCCAAAGATGATTAGGACGGACTTAATTAACTGATTTTCAAGAACTTATTGCTAATGTGCTAGCGCATTATTACAATGCCCAAAATTTCGATTGATCCACTGTTTGAGTTGATTAAATCTTTGACCAAGTCAGAGAAACGCAACTTTAAGCTTTATGCAAAAAGGATCAGTCTTAATAAGGAATCAAAATTCGTTCGTTTATTCAATATCATTGATCAATCAGAGGAGTACCATGAAGACCAAATTCTGCAAAAAGGATCTGGGATTAAGTCAAGTCAATTGTCTAATCTGAAGGCACACCTTTATAAACAGATTCTCACCAGTTTGCGATTAAACCACATCAATCACAATGCAGATATTGAGATCAGGGAGAATATTGATTATGCCAGAATTCTTTACAACAAAGGCCTTTATAGGCAGAGTTTGAAAGTTCTTGATAAAATCAAGCACAAGGCTGAGGAAGAGCAGAAACAGATACTACGGCTTGAAATCATCGATTTTGAAAAGATGATTGAATCACAATACATCACCAGAAGTATGGAAACCCGGGCAGAGGAGCTAACAAGTGAATCAAGGCAGGTGAGTCAAATAGTTTCAAGAGCCCAGGAATTGTCCAACCTGGGATTGTCACTGTATGGTCTTTACCTGAAGGTGGGATATGTGAAGAATGAGCATGATTTCCAATTGGTGAAAAGCTATTTTCAAAATAGTCTTCCCAATTATCGATTAGAAGAATTGACATTTTTTGAGAAGCTATATCTCTTTCAATTGAAAGTGTGGTATTTCTATATTATACAGGATTTCCCCAATTGTTATCGAAACGCTCAATACTGGGTCGATTTGTTTGATCAGCAGCCCCAAATGATTGAAAATCAAATGGATCTTTACATTAAAGGTCTTCATAATTTACAGTTGGCGCTCTTCAATACCAGATCGCATAAAAAACACAAGGAAGTAGTCCAAAAGTTAGTAGATCTTAAGAATGATAGAAGTCGGAACCTTACTGAAAATAATCGTGTATTGCTGTTTCTTTACAGTTACCTGGGTATTATTAACGGATATTTTCTGAGAGGCACATTTACTGAGGGACTACCATTGGTGCCTGTTTTTGAAAAAGAACTGGTCTCTTTCCGCGACAAATTAGATGACCATTGGCTATTGCTTTATTATTACAAAGTAGCCTGCCTTTATTTTGGAAGTGGGGATAACAAAAAAGCTATTTCTTATTTAAATAAAATCATCAATCACCGAGACCTCAATCTACGGGAGGATTTGCATTGTTTCGCCAGAATTTTAAGTCTCATCGCTCATTATGAACTACAAAACACTGACCTTGTAGATTATCAGGTGAAATCGGTCTATCGATTTCTGGCTAAGATGGATAATCTGCAAAAAATGCAAACAGAAATCTTTAAGTTTCTAAAGAAACTCCCTAAAGTTGTTCCGTCAGAAATCAAAAAAGAGTTTGTTAAGTTAAAGGACCGTTTGATCGAGATTTCAAAAGACCCCTACGAACGTCGCCCTTTTTTATACCTGGATATTATTTCATGGCTGGAGAGTAAAATTGAAGGGCGCCCTGTCCAGGAAATAATCCAAGCGAAATCCAGGAATCGTCCTCAATTTTAGTTATATCTTCATCTCAGGGTTTCATGGTGTACCCAAATCTTACATTGAATTTATATCTTGGGGATTGAGTCATTTAATTGATGAAATACAAAAAGATCGACCGACAAGGTTTAATTAGGATTGCGTTTCTGGGATGCGGATATGCTACAAGAATACACAGCAGGACACTCTCCAGATTTGATAATATTTTTCTCTACTTTGCCAGTACTGATCTTGAAAAAGCTCAGAAATACAATAAAAAATACTACGGCAAGGGAGCATACGGATCTTACGATGAAATACTTGAGGAGCCATCAATAGATGTAATTTTAATTGCCACACCACCGGTCAATCATCTTGAACTTACTTTGAACGCCTTAAATGCCGGGAAACATGTAATTGTTGAAAAACCTCCTTTTCTGAAATCCACGGATTTTGACATTGTTAAAAAGGCGCAAGAGCAATCAGGAACACAAGTTCTTGTTGCTGAAAATTATTTTTACAAACCATTAGCTAAGCAACTTCGAAAGATTATTGCTTCGGGTCTAATTGAGGAACCGCTATTTCTATTTGTTAATGCAACTAAGACCCAGAAAACCGGCGACTGGCGGGATGATTTGTCATTGGCAGGAGGAGGAGCGCTTTTTGAAGGGGGTATTCACTGGGTGAATTTTATGGCTAACCTAGGGCCCGAGGTGGAAGAAATTAAAGGATTTCAACCAGGGTCCAAGAAGGATATTGAACGCAGTTATCACATCACATTCAAATATACTGACGGGCCGGTTGGCACATTAATCTACTCATGGGAGGTAAATACTGCCTTAAAAGGCTTACGACTGTCCAAAATCTACGGAACCGGAGGTTCAATCACATTTGAGTCGAATGGTGTATTTATTATAGTACGGGGGAAGAAAAATCGATTCATCTGGCCCGGTTTGACGGACATATCGGGATATAAGGGCATGTTTAGGGACTTTTTTAAAGCGTTGAGACTAGGTAAAGATCCGCAATTCACGTTTGACTTGGCTCGAAGGGATATTGAGCTTATCGAAAAAGTTTATTAGCAGGTATTGCAACGATATACTGAGTGCCAGTCGTCATAGAACTAAGATCAATTTCCAATTATTATATTTATACACTACTTGGACCAAACTTAACGAAGGAAATAGTATAGGCCTCAAAAGGCTCCCGTTCTTGCTCCATCCACTGGAATATTTGTGCCTGAAATGTACCCGGCAGCTGGAGAAGCCAAAAAAGCAATTAGTGCTGCAATTTCTTTTGATTTGCCCAATCTGCCTGCGGGGATAGTAGAAATCATGGCATTCTCAACCTCTTCAGCTGATTGACCGGATGTTTCTGCTCTACTTTGAATTAGGCTGTCCAATCTGCCCGTTTTTGTAAAACCCGGGAGCACATTATTTACAGTAATTCCATAAGGTGCGAGTTCCAGCGATAAAGTCTTTGACCAACTAGCCATGGCACCTCTGGTGGTATTTGAAACCCCCAGCCCGGGGATGGGTATCTTGATTGAGGTAGAAATTACATTAATAATCCTACCAAACTTCGAGGATTTCATTTGGGGTAAAAGCGCCTTTAAAAGGATGTGACTACAATGTAAGTGCGTTTCAAATGCTTTAAGAAAATCTCCATACTCAGCATCAATAATTGACCCACCTGGAGGACCACCGGTATTGTTTACTAGTATCGTAGCCAGGTTTCCCTCATTGATATGGTGACTAACCTTGTCTTTTAGCATTCCAGGATTTTGAAAATCGACGGCCAGGATTTGATGCGTTTGTTGGGCTTCTGCCGGAAGTTCTTCAAGCACTTTTTTGAGCTTGATTTCATCCCTGGATACAAGGGTAACACTTGCACCGAGTTTCGCAATTTCAATAGCCGCTGATCTGCCAATACCTTGTGTACTACCACAGACAATTGCTCTTTTTCCTTTTAGATTTAGATCCATATTGGTTTAAGTTCCTAAAGCATCTAAGCTATAAAAACTCACTAACTCATGGCAACATTTATTAACTTAAGGACAAAATTAGAGCTCTAGATATGGCAATTAGAAAACCTTTCAACTTTCGGAAGTGGATTGAAGAAAATCGGCACTTACTCAAGCCACCAGTAGGTAATCAACAAGTATATAAAGGCAATGAAGACTACATTGTTATGGTAGTTGGAGGTCCAAATTCTCGTAAGGATTATCACTACAATGAGACAGAGGAATTTTTTTTCCAGATTGAAGGTGATATTAAATTGAAAATAATGGAGGAGGGTAAACCTGTTGATCTAGAAATTAAAGAGGGAGAAATTTTTCTCTTGCCACCAAAGGTTCCGCATTCTCCCCAGCGACCTGCTAACACAGTGGGTCTTGTAATGGAGCTATATCGCAAACATGGAGAAAAGGATGGTTTTATCTGGTTTTGCGAAAATTGTCATGAAAAACTGCATGACGAGTATTTTGAGTTGACTGACATTGTCAAGCAATTACCTCCATTAATGGAAAGATTCTATCAATCGGAGGAGAACAGAACCTGTAAAAATTGTGGATCGGTGATGGAGCCGCCTGTCAAAATATAGGTTTAGACTAATGACAAATTAGCAAAATGCCCAAATTTTTTAAGATTGACATTCATACGCATATTTTGCCCGAAAAGTGGCCCGACTTAAGCGAGAAGTTTGGTTATGGTGGATGGGTGCGACTTGAGCATCATAAACCTTGTCGTGCTCGTATGATGATGGATGATAAATTTTTCAGAGAAGTTCAGGACAATTGTTGGGATCCGGGAAAAAGAATTTTCGATTGTGATCACACAAACATTGGCGTCCAGGTGTTATCTACGGTGCCAGTTATGTTTAGTTACTGGGCAAAGCCTCAGCATACCCTTGAATTGAGTAAAATCTTAAATGATCATATTGCCGGCATTGTTAAGGATTATCCTGATCGGTTTATCGGCCTGGGAACAGTGCCTATGCAAGCGCCGGAACTGGCAGTCAAAGAACTGGAAAGATGCATGAAAATAGGCCTTCGAGGGATACAGATTGGCACACATATCAACGATTGGAACCTTGATGCGCCTTTCCTTTTTCAAATTTTTGAAGCAGCCGATTCTTTAGGAGCTTCCGTATTTGTCCACCCCTGGGATATGATGGGTAAAGATCAAATGCCAAAATATTGGCTGCCTTGGCTAGTAGGAATGCCTGCAGAAGCATCCAGGGCTATCTGCAGTATGATTTTCAGTGGGATTTTTGAAAAATTGCCTAATTTGAAAGTAGCCTTTGCGCACGGAGGAGGTTCTTTTCCTGCTACCGTTGGTAGAATCGAACATGGGTTTAACGTTAGGCCTGATCTTTGTGCCGTCGACAATGATGTCAATCCCAAAGAATATTTAGGTAAATTCTATTTGGATTCTCTGTTGCACGATGAAGCCATGCTTGATTATGTTGTCGATCTAATAGGGGCAGATAAAGTCGTACTGGGATCAGATTACCCATTTCCCCTAGGAGAGGCAGTCCCGGGACAATTAATTGAAAATTCCTCTCTTTCGAAGGAGCACAAGCGGGCAATATTGTCTGATAACGCACTTACTTGGCTGGGCCTGGGAAAAAAAGAGCTGATTAATTCATGACAAGTTTTGAACCTGCTGAGGAGTTTGCCCTTCAATGCGATAGTAAAGACGAACTCAAGTCGTTCAGAGATTTATTTCATATTCCGGTTAGAGAAGGTAAAGAAGTTATTTATTTAGGTGGTAATTCCCTGGGATTACAACCAAGAACTGCTAAAGAACATCTCGAAACTGAACTAGAATCATGGTCACAGTATGGTGTAGAAGCGCACTTCATGGGTACACGGCCCTGGATGCCTTATCACAAAAATTTAACACCCACACTTGCTAAAGTGGTCGGCGCTAAGGAGAGTGAAGTAGTGGCCATGAACAGTGTCACTGTTAATCTTCATTTAATGATGGTTTCATTTTATCGTCCGTTTGCAAATCGATACAAAATTCTATGTGAATCGGACGCTTTTCCCAGTGATCAGTATGCGCTTGAAACTCAGGTAAAATTTCATAGTTATGACCCGGAAGATGCCATTGTAGAAATGCGGCCTGGAAAGGGCCAACACCTCTTGAAAAATGAGGATATTCTTAAGGCGATCGATGACTTAGGTGACCAATTAGCTCTAACAATGTTTGGCGGAGTTCAATATTATACCGGTCAATACTTTGATCTTCCAGCCATTACCCGGTCAACCCATGAAGTAGGAGCGATAGCGGGGTTTGATCTGGCGCACGCAGTAGGTAATGTTCCCCTAGACCTGCACAACTGGAATGTTGATTTTGCCGTGTGGTGCAGTTATAAATATATGAATTCAGGCCCGGGAGCTGTAGGCGGCGCATTTGTTCATGAAAAACATCATAAATCCAATTTACCACAATTTGCCGGTTGGTGGGGAAACGATGAAGAAGAGCGATTTCTTATGAAAAGTGGTTTTAGACCGATTGTGGGTGTTGATCGGTGGCAAATAAGTAATGCACCTGTCTTTACTATGTCTGCGCACCTGGCATCCTTGGAGATTTTCGAAAGCGCTGGAATGCATCGACTTCGTGAGAAGAGCTTGTCACTTACTTCTTATATGGAGTATCTGATTAAACTAAAATGTAACGATAAACTTGAGATAATTACTCCAGATACACCTGAATTCCGTGGATGTCAACTCTCACTTCTTGTTCGTGGTGGAGGTAATGATATCTTCCGAAGGATTTCTGAAAGAGGGGTCATTGCAGACTGGAGAGAACCTAATGTCATAAGGGTTGCGCCAGTGCCATTATATAATACATTTCTGGATGTATATGAATTTGTTACAATTTTGCAGGAAGAGCTTAATAGGTGAAAGACAAAACGAATGGAGATTGATTGTGATAATATTGATTTTGACTTAGTTTTAGCCCAATATCAGCTGATGTGTATCCTAAATATATTTTATGGAAGTTATGAAAAGCAACAGCCCAATATTGCTTGTTGAGGATGATAAAATTGACGCTTTAACCGTCAAGATGGCACTAAAAGAGATCAAAGTGTCTAACGAGATAATTCACGTTACAAATGGGCTTGAAGCACTGGACTATTTGAATGACGAGAGCAACACGCGACCGTGTATTATTTTGCTTGATTTGAACATGCCGAAAATGAATGGCATTGAGTTTTTGGAAGAGCGAATAAAAAGTGAGGAGCTTACCACAACACCAGTTATTGTTTTATCAACTTCGAAAGCTGATAGTGATAAATTAGCAACATTTAAGCTCCATATTGCGGGTTATATGATAAAGCCGGTAGACTATAAGAAGTTTGTGGAAGTTATGCGAGCGATTAATGTCTATTGGACACTTAGTGAATCAATCGACTAACTGGAAAGAAATGGTTAGCCCGTTTTAGTGTTTTTAAAGTTTCTAATAGACCCGATAACAAAGTTAAAAGATGAGCAAATCGAGACCATTTTATTTCCCAATAAGATTTAAAATGGCTGCGTCGGCTATTTCGATTATCTTATTAATTTCTGCCTTTATTCTCTACTATTACCCCTCGCGATTTAAAAAACAGGCCATTGAATCGATCGAGATTCAAGTAAATAGTTTGGCTGAACTCATGGCACTGGGAATAGGGGCCGCTTTCCATTCTAGCGACATCATTGCATTATCTGAGGTGCTGGGTCGATCTAAAAATGACCCTTCATTTGTGTTCATTGCGCTATATGACCCTGAGGATCAAATTATTACGAGATATGACCCTCGGGAATTATCCTATGACCTGTCAGCCCTGGTGGATAACAGTCAATTGAAAGAAGCAGAAGAGGCGCTGTGGATTAGCTACCCGATCATTTTCAGATCGGAGGATATTGGAACACTATATATCGTTTATGACCTTACGGGTGTTTATCAACAGGTTGCTGACCAGCGGTGGACAACTGTTATAATTTGTTTAGTAATGATTGGATCGGGGACAGCCATAGCGTTTTTACTAAGTACCCAGATCACCAAACACATTAGTGCATTGAAAGATGCCACTTACCACTTCGTCGCAGGGGACAGCAATCTGAAAATTGATTTTCATCCAACAGATGAGATAGGCGCCTTAGGTATTGATTTTCAGAAAATGGTTGATCGCTTGAACGAATCTCATAAAAAGCTGGTAGAGCATTCGAGGGACCTTGAAATGATAAACAAGGAATTGAACCAGTTTTCTTATGTAACCTCTCATGATCTGAAAGCGCCCTTAAGATCATTGTCATCTTTGATTGCCTTTATTAAAACCGAATTAAATGGTAAGTTGAATGAAACGGCCGAGGAGTATTTTGGGCTGATGGAATCGAGGATCTCAAGGATGGAAAATCTCATTGAAGGTATCCTTGAATATTCAAGGGTAGGAAAAAAGAACACGAAAAGAGGGGACGTTGATCTTAATGTTGTGCTTGATGAAGTCATTGATTTACTGGCACCTGCGGAGAATTTCAATCTTAAGGTTAATGAACAGTTACCAACCTTATTTGCCAATAAGGTGAGAATGCAGCAGGTTTTTCAAAATCTGATCGGGAATGCCATTAAATATTGTGATAAGGATCAAATTGAAGTGGATCTTGGCTTTGAAAATTCGGATGATGGTTTCGTCTTTTCGATCAAAGACAATGGCGTAGGTATTGAGTCAGCCTATTTCGAAAAGATTTTTGAAGTTTTCCAAACGCTAAATCCCCGGGATGAGGTAGAAGCCAGCGGTATTGGATTAGCTATTACAAAAAAAAATTATTGAAGATTTGGGAGGTAAGATATGGCTGGACTCCCAGCTTGGCACTGGTACTACGTTTTATTTCACAATCCCCAGAAGAAGGAATTAAATTCGTAATATGACTAATTCTCAACCCTTCAAATCGGTTTATGAATTCTGTGGTCAGGAGGATGATCTTTATTGGGAGATCCTTCAGGAACTGGAATTAAGCATTCAGAATCTTGTAAAGATGATAAAAACCGAAACCACTGATTTAGACTCACTGAAATTTGTTGCCCACAAGCTGAAATCGACATTTCGCATTCTTAAGGATGATGATTTTAAATTACTATTGGACGATTATATAGAATACGTTGAGAAGAAGGATCAACAAGGCAAAAATAAAAGCGCCGGTCTGCTTGCAGCCACATGTGGATCATATCATGATCTGCTTAAAAAGGAGTTGAGTAATAAATCATAGGTCGCCCCTGAAATGATCACGGATCAGTTAGGAAGGCGCTAATTGGCTATAAAAATGCATAAAATTCAACCATATCATCGTTGGTTAAATTACTATGATCCTGCTCTTGATCAAGCGACTCCATTTTACGGTAAGGACTACAATTATAATCTCTACTCTGAAAATATTTACGGTTATTATATTGATCCCGCCTGGGATTTTATGGGTTCTGAATCCCTCTTTTTAAAAATCCTGTTTGCCGACTACATTCATGGATTTGCCATTATCGAATTTATGGGCGAATGGAATGATGCGATTAATAATGACATAATGCATTTAAAACGTAATGTAATTGAGTCATTGATCCTGAATAAGGTTAACAAGTTCATTTTAATAGGTGAATACGTTTTTAATTTTCATGGATCTGATGACTGCTATTATGAAGAGTGGTTTGAAGAGGTTGAAGATGGGTGGATTGCAGCCGTAAATTTCAGAGATTTCGTGACTGACGAATGGTCTAATTACAACGTGGATTCGTTTATTAATAGTGGGGGTACGCTTAATATGGACAATTGGAGAACCTTAAAACCGATCCAGCTCTTCAAAAAAGTTTCCGCTCTTATTAGTAAGAGGATTGAATTGGATTAATTACTCAATAACCTCGCTGAGTGACCAATTATCCATTATGGCTTTCAACATCTTGGTCATCTCAACAAAATCTATGGGTTTTATCATATAGCCACAAGCGCCTTGTCTAAGCGATGATTCCTTATCACTTTGTTCATGAGATGCGGAGAGGATAACAACTGGTATTTTAAGCCAATCGGGATTTTCGATTCTCTTTTCAAGAAATTCAAGACCATTCATCACCGGCATATTAAGGTCAAGCAATATAATGGAAGGGTGCATCCCGGACTCCAGGTTTTGTACAGCCTCTAATCCATTGCTGACGCTATCGATTTTCTTATTCAAATTAAGCCTGGAAAATGATTTGTAAGTTCAAGTAATAAGTGCAATTTTCCTTTGTAGCACTTGCTTTGCGTTTAGGTAATTAAATTTTCTAACAGGGCGTTCATTGATTTTGTTTTCAACAACTTTGATTTGCTCCTCTGTAACAAATCTAATATCTGTTTTCTTAGGATAAAACCTTCTGATTACCCCAATCCTATTTTCAACTGTCCCTTTATCCTGACTAGTATAGGGACAAGTGAAATAGGCATCCACATCAAGGGATTGAGCAATCAACTCATGTTTAGAAAATGCCATATCATTATCAAAAGTGAGTGTTTCCAGTTTGTGTTTATCCTGAGAGAGTTCCTCCACAATAGCTTCGGCCATTTGATCGGCATTTTTACTGTGCATCTTTCTGATTCTGGTAAAAAGACTTGCTCGGTCTGTCATCACCAACAAAGAGCCTTTGTGGTTTTTACCCATCATTAAATCGACTTCTATATCTCCCAATCGTTCCCTTTTGTTAATGATCTGGGGTCGCTGTTCAATTGATACCCTATTCGGGATAATACCTCTACGATCTTTTCTGTTTCCTCGTTTGCGCCTTCGTTTGCCATGTTTTAGATATGTGTATAGTTGTTTGTATTCTTGGTTCTCCTGGTGGTTGGTGTGCTTACATTCCCATATCCATTGGTAAATCCATTCATGGCTAAGTGGACATTCTCTCGTTTTCTTTCCCTGATGGCTGATCAATTCAGGACTCCATCTATCTTCTTGGAGCCGGTTAACTATCCAGTCTTTCATGGGTTTGGTGAAAATCACTCTTTTTGGCTTTTCTTGATGACGAAGATTGGTCCTCCTTTGTGCATTTGCTGTTCGATAGACACCAGCTCCCCTACCTCTTGAACCCACATTTCGCTTAAGCTCACGTGAGATCGTAGACGGGTGAAAATGAACGATACAGGCAATCTCCTTTTGAGTAGCTCCTGTTTTCAATAATGCTTCAATTTGATACCTTTGATCAATACTGAGATGTGTGTAGTTTTTTGACATTTTGCAATCCAAAGATTGCACTGCTCAGGCTTTTGAAGGTGAAAAAGCCCTTAAAAGCTTTTTCACCTTCAATTGCACTTATTAGTTGATCTCAGCATTTCTTTACCAACAAGACCTCCAAATTATTGTCATCTACAATTAATACTGGTCCAGAATCATTGAGCATAATGATAATTTAAGCAGTGATAAAATACTGAGGCCTGGATATATTAAATACTGGCTTCCCACTTAGCCCTGCTAGGGAATAATGTATTATAGTACAAATTACAATACTAAATCATGATTTTGTGCAATAAGCAGCCCTAAAAGTTATAATTTAAGAGAAACACCTAGGCTATTTAAAATTATTGCCTATACAAAGCGAGGTGAGTAAGATTGTTTCGATCCACAAAAAAGGATTTTCCTCAAACCCCCTTCTTCTGAGTGCCAATTGATTGATTACTTACTTTCGTTGTATCTTCTGCTAACTTCGCCCCAGTTGATCACATTAAAAAATGCACTGATGTAGTCCGGTCTTCTATTTTGATAATTCAAGTAATAGGCATGTTCCCAGACATCCAGACCAAGAATTGGAGTCCCACCGCATCCGACATTTGGCATGATGGGATTGTCCTGGTTAGGAGAAGAGCAAACCTCCAGTTTACCTCCTGGATGAACGCACAGCCAGGCCCATCCGGAACCGAATCGAGTAGCAGCCGCATTAGAAAATTGTTCTTTAAAAGTATCAAAAGAACCTAAAGCGCTGTCTAAAGCATCACCAAAATCTCCAGATGGCTGTCCCCCTCCATTTGGTGACATTATTGTCCAAAATAAGGAGTGATTATAATGGCCACCACCATTATTCCTAACTGCTGCAGAATGCTGATCAATATTTTTCAGTATGTCTTCTAGTGACAGATTAGCCAAATCAGTGCCCTCTAATGCTTTGTTGAGATTAGTTATATAAGCATTGTGATGTTTGCCATGATGTATCTCCATTGTTCTGGCATCTATATGAGGTTCTAGAGCAGCGTGCGGATAAGGTAAAGAGGATAATTCAAAAGCCATTTTTATTGCTGTTTTTATTTAAACAATTGATTCAAAATAAATAATTGATCAGAAATGTAGATCAAAGAAGAAAATAAAATTACTAATTCCCAATTAATTTATTAAGCATAATATCCGTTAATTATTAGTCTTTGTGATAAACCCTACTCTCTTAATCCGCGAAAAAAATCAGATACAAGGGCTGAACATTGATTTGAAAGCAATCCACTATCAACTTTTGTTTTAGGATGCAGTAAATTTTGTTTAATAATGGTAAATCCTCTCTTGACGTCGCTGGCCCCAAAAACCAGCCTGTCAATTTGTGCCCAGAATAGCGCACCTGCACACATCACACAGGGCTCAAGTGTTACATAGATTTCACAAGTTTTTAGGTACTTGGCCCCAAGATAATTTTGAGCTGCCGTGATTGCTAAAATTTCAGCATGAGCAGTTACGTCGTTCAATTTTTCAGTCTGATTGTATCCTTTTCCAATTATACGTTTATTGCTAACTATGATGGCCCCCACTGGGATCTCCCCTTCGTCCCGGGCTTGTAGCGCCAGTTTGTAAGCTTCCTTCATGAAATGTTCATTTGAGAAAACACTCAGTTTCATTATTTTTTATTTGAATGCGATACTGCTCATAATTTCGTGGGCCAGCCCTGACCATTGAAGTTTCTTTCGAGCTGGTGTGCTCAGATTAGAAACTAATGTCGAACCATGGTATATTGTATATTGTATGTAAGTGTATTTTCTTAGCGCGGAAGTATTGCGGAATGAATTCTGATTGCCTTTAATTGAAGAAATGAATTCAAAAACTGCGAATTTCTTACCTCTAATGTCAGCAACTTCTTCTTTTATAAACTCGACGTCGTCATAAAGACTAAGGATATTGGATTTGTAGAAATCTTTGAGGATTTCAATATCTGCCTCTCTCCATCGTGTGGGGTTTTGATTAAATACAAGATCAACTTCGTTCATTGGGTCGGTAAAAAGTGCCAGTGGTCTTCTGAAATGGACATGTCTATTGATCATTTGTCCTTCCGGGACAGGGTTAAAATCTTGTGGGACCTTGATTGAGATATCGTCAGTAATCTTAACCCTAATGAATTTCGGGCTTTGCATGAAAAGGACTATAAAAGGTAATATTATTAGAAGTTTCATTAGACCTACTTTTCTGTAAAACTAATAGCTTGACAAACTTTACACCAAAAACTATTGCGCATTCCATCTGCTTAGTTCCTTTTGAAGACTAACTTTGCCGCCTTAAAAATTTACTAGTCAAAAAATGTTGAGAACAAATAACTGTGGCGAGTTGAGAAAGGAACAGATTGGAGAAAGTGTAACCCTATGTGGCTGGGTTCAGCGGTTGAGAGACAAAGGGGGTATGGTGTGGATCGATTTGAGAGATCGATACGGTATTACTCAGTTAGTTTTTGAAGAGGGGGTCACCAAGAAAGATATAATTGAAGAGGCAAAGAAAGCGGGTAGAGAAGATGTGATTTCCGCCACTGGTCAGGTTGCGAAAAGAATAGCATCAAATGCTAAACTTCAAACCGGAGATATTGAAATCAGGGTAGAAAAGTTAGAATATCTTAACAAGGCAAAAGTGCCTCCCTTTCTTATTGAAGATGAAACTGACGGGGGGGAAGAATTGAGGATGAAATATCGATACCTGGATTTGCGTCGGAATCCTATTAGGAAAAACATTGAATTTCGTAACAAGTTGATGCAGGAAACAAGAAAGTATCTTAACAGTCGGGATTTTATTGAAATTGAAACCCCGGTTTTGATTAAATCAACTCCTGAGGGTGCGAGAGACTTTGTTGTTCCATCAAGGATGAATCCCGGAGAATTTTATGCTTTACCTCAGTCTCCACAAACTTTCAAACAACTTTTGATGGTCTCTGGTTTTGATCGGTATTTTCAACTGGTTAGATGTTTTAGAGATGAAGATTTAAGAGCTGATCGGCAACCTGAATTCACGCAGATTGATTGCGAGATGTCCTTTGTTAGAAGGCAAGATGTGCTCGAAATGTTTGAGGGATTGGTGCGCTATTTATTTAAGGCTGTGTTAGGGATCGAGATCAAGGATTTCCTTATGATTAGTTATGACGAGGCTATAAAAAACTATGGATCGGACAAACCTGATATCCGTTTTGACATGAGGTTTGTTGAGCTAAATCAATTAACTCAGGGTAAAGGGTTCAATGTATTTGATCAGGCCGAACTTGTTGTGGGTATTAATGCCGTGGGTTGTGCGGAATACACAAGGAAACAACTGGATGAGTTGACAGAATTTGTGAGACGACCACAAGTTGGCGCTAGGGGCTTGGTTTATCTTAAATACAATACAGACGGAACATTCAAATCATCTGTTGATAAGTTCTACTCCTCGGATGATCTTCAAAGCTGGGCAGAAGTATTCAACGCGAAACCGGGAGATTTAATCTTAATTCTGGCTGGAGCTTCAGAAACAACGCGAAATGCTCTGAGCGTATTACGATTGCATATGGGTAACCAGTTGGGGTTGAGGAAGAAGGATGAATTTGAAGCTTTATGGGTAGTTAATTTTCCACTTTTGGAGTGGGATGTAGAAAGTCAAAGATACCATGCGATGCATCATCCATTTACCTCACCTAATCCGGATGATATCGAATTGTTAGATTCAGATCCTGGGAGCGTTAGAGCGAATGCCTATGATATGGTTATTAATGGTGTTGAAATTGGAGGGGGCTCAATACGTATTCACCACAGGGATTTACAGCAAAAAATGTTTAAGGCTCTAGGCTTTAGTGAGGAGGAGGCGCAATCTCAATTTGGATTTCTATTGGATGCTTTTCAATATGGCGCTCCTCCTCATGGTGGAATTGCATTTGGATTTGATAGGCTTTGTGCGCTTTTCTCTGGTCAGGAGTCTATCCGTGATTGCATTGCATTTCCTAAAAATACCTCTGGCCGTGATGTCATGATTGATTCTCCTTCTGTAATTGCTGGCGACCAACTGAAGGAATTGTCAATTAAGCTTGACTTGTAGGTTTCTTTAATAACAGGATTTATCTAATTTTGCTTACCCTAAAATGCGCATGTGGTGGAATTGGTAGACACGCTAGCTTGAGGGGCTAGTGGGCGTTTAGCTCGTGGAGGTTCGAGTCCTCTCATGCGCACTTATGGCACCAATAACCATCACCTTTTCTTGCTGATCAATATCATGTCCCAGGTCCGTGGATCTTAATTTCCGCTATGGATGAGAGCACTTTTTTAACTGCCAGCATCATTATTACTATCGGATTCGGAGCCCTGCTGTAATATGGACCCATTTTGGTAACTTATGCGAATAATTTTGATGCATTTAGCCCAATCCAGGTTAACC
Source organism: Cyclobacteriaceae bacterium (assembly GCA_963664285.2). Classification (GTDB taxonomy): domain Bacteria; phylum Bacteroidota; class Bacteroidia; order Cytophagales; family Cyclobacteriaceae; genus JAJCYL01. The sequence continues at coordinate 42,358 of CAXXNX010000040.1, read as the reverse complement.
CGAAAAATTCATAGTAGACAATAAAAAACAGGCATAAATTGCTTATATTGAGATAGTTAGACAACAAAATAAGCAATTAATTTATGCCTGAATATAAGGAAAAAGATACCGTATTTTATCGAGGAAAACAAGCTTTTAAATTTGATTTTTCAGCATCAGCGATTAGCTCAGACGGAGCGATATTGTTAAGTGAAAAAGTAGAGAGAAAGACTGGTCTATTAAAAAGCTTCGCCGCACTGATTCCTGACTATCGAAACCCCTTTTTTATCGAATACACTTATGAAGAAATGCTTCGCCAACGGGTGTTTTTAATGATGCAGGGCTATCAGGATTGCAATGACGAACAAAAACTCCGAGAGGATCCGGTGATCCGTAAAGTACTAGATAGCGGATTATGTTCCCAGCCTACTTTAAGTCGATTTGAAAACAAGGCCGATCGGAGTCTGATCTACCAGATGAGTCAATGGTTTGTAGACCGTTATGTAGAGGAGTTGAAAGAGAAGACTGGTCAAATCATCATTGATGTAGATGGTACCGATGACCCTACTCATGGATCCCAACAACTCAGTTTGTATAATGGCTATTATGGACAGACTATGTACCATGAGTTGTTCTTTAAGGACGGGAACACCGGTCAGGTCATTTTACCAGTACTACGTCCGGGCAATTGTCACTCCAACAAATGGTTTGTGGCCTTATTGAAAAGGATTGTCATTAAAATCAGAAAAAAACTGCCCTCAGTAAAGATCCTTATTCGAGCGGATAGTGGCTTTTCAGGAGCATCTTTTTATCGGATAGCTAAGCAGTTTGACCTTCAATTTTGTTTAGGTATTAGTAGTAATGAAGTTTTAAAGACTTTTACCAAACAGACTATCATTGAAGTAAAAAAGGAATATGCTTCAAAAATCATCAAACATCAAGAGTTTGTTGGCCCGTTTACTTACCAGGCCAAAAGCTGGGATCGTTCTGAAAAGCTGTACGCCAAAGTGGAGTCTACCGGAAAAGGAATGAATGTCCGTTACTTTGTGAGCAACTTTGAAGCGATGACCACTCAACAGATTTACTTTGATTTTTATGTCAAGCGAGGTGATGCCAGTAAAAATCGAATAAAGGAACTCAAAAACATGACTTATTCCGACCGGCTTTCCTGTCATCGCTACTGGGCCAATTTCATGCGTTTAATCATCGCTACCCTCTGTTATGAAATGTTCCGGCAGATTAAATTATTAATTGCCAAAACAAAACACCACTTTGCTAAACGATGGCAAGTGGACAATATCCGGCTTTACCTGATGAAGGTTGGGGCGTGCCTGAAAGAAAGGAAAAGATCATTGACAATACAATTCTCAAGAGCCTTTAGATATCAATACCTGCTGGGCGATTTGCTTACGGTGAACTGACCGATCAGTTAAACAGTTTGATTTAATCAAAAAAATGTTCTTCCATAAGAACACAATAGAGCTTTGACTGAAAATTGAAAAATTCTAACAAAAAAACGCTCTAATGTCCTTTGAAATCCAGAAACCTGGTTGATCTTCAAATTAATACATACACTCCAATCAAAAATAGTTAGCAACCCATTATTAATCCCAAAATTGGTGGCCTATGAATAATGCGGGTTAAGATTAATCCCATGGTATAACTTAGCCCGGAATATACTAGGGCAAGGAATACTTTTCCCTGATTTATCATTAATAGGTTTTCATAGGAGAACGTAGAAAATGTGGTAAGCGCTCCGCAAAAACCAACTGATAAGAAAAAGATTAACTCTTTATTCAGGCCATTTCCTTCTGCTGCCAGACCGAAAACTATACCAATAATAAAGCATCCAAGTAAGTTGGCAACAAAAGTGCCCAAGGGGTAATCAGTGGGATAGTTCTGGGCAAAATAGTGATAAAGAATGTACCTTGTTACACTACCTACAAAACCACCCAAACCAATAATTAACAATGTCTTAATCATACCTGCAATAATTCATAAGTTCTGGAAAGAATTGCTGGAACTCGTTTAAAAACAATTGATAAGACTGTTCCAATTCTCTCACTGCCTCATCCATCCCTGAATGAAATTTTGTTCTTCTTGCCATTCCTTTCAAGGCTCTGTCTATTCCCTCTAGATCTTTATAGTGGAATAGCCAGTCGGTTGATGACATATGGGTCAATAAATGGATCACCTGATCAGGTAGTAAATCTGATTTACTCCAGGCCAGGTCATAAAATCCGGATGTGAATTGTTTTAGCTCTAGATAAGAATAATCTTTCCAGTTGGCTGCCAGGAAATGATCGTAATACATGTCCACAATAACTGGTGCATAATGTCTGTATCTGGGCCTCAATCGCTTCTTGCTTTCCAAGACAACCGGATGATTGTCAGTAAAATGATCTATTTTACGATGAAGTAAAATGCCGTCCCTAATTCCCTTTGGGTATTTATTTAATTGATTTCCCTTAACAAAATCTCCTATGTAGTTACCGATTTTGATATCGTCGTCATTGCCTGACAGGAAAAGATGAGCCAAAAAGTTCAAAATACCTGATTTATTAACTGGTAATTGCCAGATTCGTCTTTAGAGAATTAAATATAATTTAAATTATTACTTTTGGTTCCAAACTATACTTTAACCGGTTATTGTGAACTGATGTCCAACACCAGAACATATTTAAATATCCTCGTCCAATTAGCTCGGGTAGATGGTGTAGTCGTTCAGGAGGAAATTGATCTCATTAATCAAGTTGGAAAGGCCAATTCGATGAGTGATGAAGAGATTACACAATGTTTTGATGAACCCAGTGATATAGGATCACTCTCTCATTTGCCAGATGATGAGAAATATGAGTACATCTATGGTATCGTTAAATTAATGAAGATTGATGGTAGATTATATGAGGATGAGATCAAGTTTTGTGCAAAAATGGCTTCAAAGCTCGGATATAATGAGGATGTACTCTTCGAATTAATACTCAAAATATATAGCGACCCTGATTTAAGTGCAGATAAAAGCGCACTTAAAGAAAAGATTCAAACGTTCCTTAATAAATAACTGCAAGCGTTGTATTAATATGTATGAATTCCTGGGAGCAACCGGTCCAGCTTCGCCAGCACCGTCTGTAAAATGTGAACAGATTCCCATTTGCGATGTCCTGTAGCCAGTTCTTGCGCCAGCGATAGGGGCAAAGTGGGAGCGAGGAAATGGCTCTTGAGAACATCAATTAATTAAGACTATATAGTTAGAGACAGGGATATTCCTCCAAAATAGTTTCGAGCTTGCCCTGGATAAAAATATCGTTGATTAAATTGAGGATTTATCAATATTTGGGAAGTATACTTTTCATTAAAGACGTTATTAACGCCTCCATAAATGTTAAAACTGAAATTACCAAGGGAATGTTGAAAGCCGCCCTTAAGATTCACCACCTGGTAACTATCTGAAAAGATTGAATTGTCATCTAAAATGGGGATTTCATCTACGAAACGATAATTTAGGTTCCCATAAACTCCAATTGAAGTAGTAAACTCCATTATACCATTAATGGTATTTCGTGGAACTCCGGTTAACCTGTTACCAGAGAAGTCATTCTCCTGGTCAATGAAGGTGTTAAACTTGTAACCAGCATAAGAATAGTTAAAATGAATGCTTAAGCCTCGAAAAAAAGTTGCCGGATTTTCATACAGTCGATACCCTAAAGCCATTTCGAAGCCATTGTGAGTTGTTTTGCCTGCATTAACACCGATTTGTTCATTACTACCCTCCCTTCTCCTTCGAGACACCAATAAGTCTCGCACCCTTAGAGTGAAAAGGCTGGCATCATAAGTCAACCTGTTATTCAGAAGGTTTCCTCGACTGCCTATTTCATAGTTATATCCAGTTTCTGGTTCTATGTCCGGGTTTATGAATCCTTGTTCATCTCTGGTTTCTTCAAATGTTGGTGTTCCGAACCCATGGCTTATCACTGTATAGATAGCCGTATTTGAATTAATTTTATAATTCAAGCCGATCCTGGGAGATGTAATAAGGTTATATTTGATCTTTCCGGATTGATCTTCGTCTTCCTTGAACAGATCTTCAAAATCGTATTTAGTCTGATTGACGTTAACACCGGCAATTAAGGCCAATCTTTCACTGAATTGCCAGTCACCTTGTAAAAAATAATTTTGGTAGTTCCTATCTACATTGTCATGACTCTCAATCAGTCCCGGCAGGTTCGATATGCTGTCGTTATTGTGATTAGTTGCAATGACGCGGTCACTGAACATTTCTGTTCCAAAAGTAAGAATAGGTAATGCACTACTTGACCCAAGGTCATATTGAATCTTAAATCTCACACCATTAGCATTAGTATTCTCCTTAAGAATACCAAAGGGTTGGACTTCGTTGGAATTGCGGAAATTAGTAAAAACACTGTACGCTATATTTAGTCTATCCGAAAGCGGGTGCTCCAAAGAGACCCCAAGAAACGCTTTTTCGGTGTCTTCGAAACCCTCTGCCTCTTGCCAAATAAATGCCGCGGCTCTGGGGTTTTCCACGAACGTAGCACTATCAATGCTACTGGGGATAAATGCCTTTAGATCTATAAAATTAAAAATGAATGATACCTGCGACTTTTCGCTAAGATTAAATTGTCCGGTAATAGATCCACATTCCCTATCGTATTCATTGTTTTCCCGGTATCCATCACTTACCATTTTTGATGCAAAAAATCTGACAGAGCCATTTTTTAACCCCAAATCGAATGAGCTTGTGTTTCTGATCAAACCATAAGAACCTATTTGTGTATTGGTCTGGATTTTGTTTCGAGTAAAGTCTGGCTTTTGAATCTTTAAATTGATTACTCCCCCGAGAGCAGCTCCAAATTCGCTGGAAGCGGGTCCTCGGATTATCTCTACTCTATCAATAAGGCTCAGGTCTATGTCTTCCATTGTCGTTTCTCCCTCACCTGTGGTTAGGGGGATCTCATTAAGATAACCTTTCACACGATTAGTAGAAAATCTGGATCTCGAACCAATACCTCTTATAGTGATCCTATTGGTATTTAAAGCACCAGAATGCATAAAAACTCCGGGAACTCTGTTGAGCGAGTTTGTGAAGATCAAATCCTGATCCCGTTCGAGCTCCTTCTTCGAAATTAACGCTACCGGACCTGGGGTGTCTATTAGTTTTCGATTATCATGATATGCTGTCACTACGACTTCCTGGAGATTGAAAGTTCCTGCTTCCAGCTGTACCAAAAGATCCCCATCAGTATTCGATAGATCAATATTCTTATCCTCATAGCCTATATGAGAAATGATTATAGAGATATCTTCAGTTGAATAAGTAAAACCACCAGAGATATCAGTAACCTGCGGGTCACCTCTGTAAAATTGTATGGTAGCTCCGGAGATAGGTTCTCCGTTGGAAGAATCTATGACTTTTCCATTATTCTGAGCAAAAATCAAGGATTCGGTAAGTGAAGTTAGGAGTAGTAAATAAAATCTGATCATCTTTTGTTCTACCTCATGCGATGGCTGAGAATACTAATCTGAAAATTATTGGTAACGGTAAATTTAAATACATTAAGCTTAACCCGCATTATTCATAGGCCACCAATTTTGGGATTAATAATGGGTTGCTAACTATTTTTGATTGGAGTGTATGTATTAATTTGAAGATCAACCAGGTTTCTGGATTTCAAAGGACATTAGAGCGTTTTTTTGTTAGAATTTTTCAATTTTCAGTCAAAGCTCTATTGTGTTCTTATGGAAGAACATTTTTTTGATTAAACCAAACTGTTTAACTGATCGGTCAGTTCACCGTAAGCAAATCGCCCAGCAGGTATTGATATCTAAAGGCTCTTGAGAATTGTATTGTCAATGATCTTTTCCTTTCTTTCAGGCACGCCCAACCTTCATCAGGTAAAGCCGGATATTGTCCACTTGCCATCGTTTAGCAAAGTGGTGTTTTGTTTTGGCAATTAATAATTTAATCTGCCGGAACATTTCATAACAGAGGGTAGCGATGATTAAACGCATGAAATTGGCCCAGTAGCGATGACAGGAAAGCCGGTCGGAATAAGTCATGTTTTTGAGTTCCTTTATTCGATTTTCACTGGCATCACCTCGCTTGACATAAAAATCAAAGTAAATCTGTTGAGCGGTCATCGCTTCAAAGTTGCTCACAAAGTAACGGACATTCATTCCTTTTCCGGTAGACTCCACTTTGGCGTACAGCTTTTCAGAACGATCCCAGCTTTTGGCCTGGTAAGTAAACGGGCCAACAAACTCTTGATGTTTGATGATTTTTGAAGCATATTCCTTTTTTACTTCAATGATAGTCTGTTTGGTAAAAGTCTTTAAAACTTCATTACTACTAATACCTAAACAAAATTGAAGGTCAAACTGCTTAGCTATCCGATAAAAAGATGCTCCTGAAAAGCCACTATCCGCTCGAATAAGGATCTTTACTGAGGGCAGTTTTTTCTGATTTTAATGACAATCCTTTTCAATAAGGCCACAAACCATTTGTTGGAGTGACAATTGCCCGGACGTAGTACTGGTAAAATGACCTGACCGGTGTTCCCGTCCTTAAAGAACAACTCATGGTACATAGTCTGTCCATAATAGCCATTATACAAACTGAGTTGTTGGGATCCATGAGTAGGGTCATCGGTACCATCTACATCAATGATGATTTGACCAGTCTTCTCTTTCAACTCCTCTACATAACGGTCTACAAACCATTGACTCATCTGGTAGATCAGACTCCGATCGGCCTTGTTTTCAAATCGACTTAAAGTAGGCTGGGAACATAATCCGCTATCTAGTACTTTACGGATCACCGGATCCTCTCGGAGTTTTTGTTCGTCATTGCAATCCTGATAGCCCTGCATCATTAAAAACACCCGTTGGCGAAGCATTTCTTCATAAGTGTATTCGATAAAAAAGGGGTTTCGATAGTCAGGAATCAGTGCGGCGAAGCTTTTTAATAGACCAGTCTTTCTCTCTACTTTTTCACTTAACAATATCGCTCCGTCTGAGCTAATCGCTGATGCTGAAAAATCAAATTTAAAAGCTTGTTTTCCTCGATAAAATACGGTATCTTTTTCCTTATATTCAGGCATAAATTAATTGCTTATTTTGTTGTCTAACTATCTCAATATAAGCAATTTATGCCTGTTTTTTATTGTCTACTATGAATTTTTCGGGTTAAAACTTCATTACTACTAATACCTAAACAAAATTGAAGGTCAAACTGCTTAGCTATCCGATAAAAAGATGCTCCTGAAAAGCCACTATCCGCTCGAATAAGGATCTTTACTGAGGGCAGTTTTTTTCTGATTTTAATGACAATCCTTTTCAATAAGGCCACAAACCATTTGTTGGAGTGACAATTGCCCGGACGTAGTACTGGTAAAATGACCTGACCAGTGTTCCCGTCCTTAAAGAGCAACTCATGGTACATAGTCTGTCCATAATAGCCATTATACAAACTGAGTTGTTGGGATCCATGAGTAGGGTCATCGGTACCATCTACATCAATGATGATTTGACCAGTCTTCTCTTTCAACTCCTCTACATAACGGTCTACAAACCATTGACTCATCTGGTAGATCAGACTCCGATCGGCCTTGTTTTCAAATCGACTTAAAGTAGGCTGGGAACATAATCCGCTATCTAGTACTTTACGGATCACCGGATCCTCTCGGAGTTTTTGTTCGTCATTGCAATCCTGATAGCCCTGCATCATTAAAAACACCCGTTGGCGAAGCATTTCTTCATAAGTGTATTCGATAAAAAAGGGGTTTCGATAGTCAGGAATCAGTGCGGCGAAGCTTTTTAATAGACCAGTCTTTCTCTCTACTTTTTCACTTAACAATATCGCTCCGTCTGAGCTAATCGCTGATGCTGAAAAATCAAATTTAAAAGCTTGTTTTCCTCGATAAAATACGGTATCTTTTTCCTTATATTCAGGCATAAATTAATTGCTTATTTTGTTGTCTAACTATCTCAATATAAGCAATTTATGCCTGTTTTTTATTGTCTACTATGAATTTTTCGGGTTAAGGGCACCTCTATAAACCTTATTCGGTCTCAGCATTACAGAGAAACACCCAATCAAGGCAGATGTTCTTCGGCGTAGCAGAGCTACGGTGAAGGTTATTTAACGAAGAGTGGGTGTTTCTCCGTAATGCCCTATGGGAGTAGATTTGAAGCTTAATCTTCAATCCTTTTTCTTCTCGAAATAACTACGCTATGCCTTCAAAGTAAAAGAAATAAATCTTAAGCTTCTATTCTACTCTGAGGTCCGTATAGTGTTTATGAAGGTACCCTTTAGTGATCTAATGAATCCTTTTGTTGGACAGAAATTTCCTATTCTTGTAAATCCATGAAAGTGATTGAAATTACAGAGAAGAGGCACAGGAAAGAATTCATTCTTCTTCCCGTAAAACTTTATAAAGATCAGTCTAACTGGATCAGGCCTTTGAATAAGGATATCGAGGCATTCTTTGATCCTGAAATCAATAAAGCCTTTAGTCATGGGGAATGTACAAGATGGGCACTTCAAGACGACAGCGAAAAAACAATTGGAAGAGTAGCTGCTTTCGTCAATAAAAAAACAGCCGACAAGGACAACGACCAACCAACTGGTGGTTTAGGTTTATTTGAATGCATTAATGATCAAGAGGCAGCCAATATTCTCTTTGATACCTGTAAGGATTGGCTGGAGCAAAGAGGTATGGAAGCCATGGATGGACCTATCAATTTTGGAGAACGAGACAGGTGGTGGGGACTTTTGGCGGAGGGTTTTGATTTGGAACCGAATTATCAATGCAACTACAATTTTCCTTATTACATCGAATTATTTGAGAATTATGGATTTCAGGTATATTTCAAAGGCTTCACTTTTATTAGGAACACTTTTGATCCGTTCCATCCGCGAATAATGCAAAAGGCGGATATACTTAATAAAGATAAGAACTACCATTTCGAACACTTGAAAAGGAAAGACTTAAAAAAATATGGGGAAGATTTCAGAATAGTTTACAATAAAGCCTGGGCCAATAGGGACGGGGTGGCTGAGATGTCTGCAGACCAGGCGGCGTCTATTATGAAAAAAATGAAGCCGATTATAGACGAGAAGATCATTTGGTTTGCTTACTATAAAGGGGATCCGGTAGCTTTTTACATAAACCTCCCCGAGGTGAATCAGATCTTTAAATATGTAAATGGCAAAATGAACCTTATCGGGAAACTCAAATTCCTGTATCATAAGCTAAGAAAAACCAATAAGAAAATGATGGGATTGGTTTTTGGTGTGGCGCCCGAACACCAGGGCAAAGGCCTAGATGGCGCATTGGTTATGGCCACCGCTCAAATGGTGCAAAAGGACTATAGACGCTATCCAATTTTAGAAATGAACTGGGTTCAGGATACCAATCGAAAAATGATAATAGTAGTAAAACAAATTGGTGCTGAAATTGGAAAAACCCACAATACTTACCGTAAGCTATTTGATGAAACAAGGGAGTTTAAAAGATTACCAATCAAAGGATAGCTTAAACGTTCATTAGTGACTCTCTTCTTCGCATTTTCCCGGCGGGAATGCCAAACATCATTTTAAACCTGCGGCAGAAATAAGCAGTATCTTTGTAGCCCACTTCCTTACCAATTTCACGTATGCTTTTCTTCGAGGTTCGAAGTAAATCCACGGCCATTTCCATTCGTTGATATTCAATGTAATCCTGGGGATTAATACCGGTGAGCATCTTGAAATATTGTCCCACATAGTCTTCAGAAACATTGGCTACATTGGATAAGACCTTATTTGACAGGTCGTGACCCAGATTTTCCTTGATGTACGCGAAAATGTCAATTAATCGCGGATCTTTAAAATAAGTGCTGTTTGTAGCCAGTTGTTCTACGAACAACCCATTATCAAGAATGTATCGGATCAATTCAACTGCCAGATACTCCGTATTAATCTTTACCACTCTTTCCTTTCCCGGAAATGAGGAGTCATTTTCCCTGATGATCTCAATAATCAGATTGTTGATCTTGGAATTACTGCGAATGGTGAATGGTGGAATATCAAGTGAAGCAAAGAAGTTAACAGAGTCAAAAACCTTAGCTCCAAAGTTTACAAAACTAAAATTCTCAAGATCAGGATGATCTTCATTATATTCATATTGTTTAAAATATTTCTCCTTGTTACTAATAAAATTATCGTTTGACAAGCTTATTGGTGTTCCTGATCCATAACTTACGGGAACCATCTTTCCCCCAGGTATGAAAAGGACCTCGTTCTCTTTAATGATCTCCTTATCCTTGCCAAATTTTACTTCCCCTTTGTTTACGATGAGCACCGTATTTTCAACATCATAGTAGTTCTCAATGGTTAGTGGCTTTAAAATATGAATATTCTTGGCTTTGCTGAATCGAACACTAAGGGATTCTATGATTTTGTTATAGTCTTCCATTTGTGGAGTTTACAATTATCCAAGTATAAATTATACTTTTCTAAAAGATTAATTGGATAAATCTAATACATCCTGTAAATAAAAACAAAAATATCCCGGGAAATTCAGGAATGAGTAGATTGTACTATTTTAATAATCCCCTTGCGATAACGATTTTTTGAATTTCAGAGGTGCCTTCGTAGATCTGAGTAATTTTAGCATCTCTCATCAACCGTTCTACATGATATTCCTTAACAAAGCCATATCCGCCGTGAATTTGAACCGCCTCGACGGTCCACTTCATAGCTACTGTTGAGGCGTACAATTTCGCCATAGCGCTTACATGTGAATAGTCCATCTTTTGGTCCTTTAACCATGCAGCCTTATGAACGAGATTACGGGCGGCTTCAATTTCTGTAGCCATTTCGGAAAGTTTAAAATGAATCCCCTGATGTTCTGCAATTGGTTTACCAAATGCTTTTCTTTCCTTAGAATACTTAGTAGAGAGTTCAAGCGCTCCTGAAGCTATCCCTAAAGCTTGTGCAGCTATTCCTATTCGACCGCCATTCAGGCTCTTCATGGCTAATGAAAAACCAAACCCGTCTTCTCCTATTCGGTTTTCTTTGGGCACCTTAACATCAGAGAACATTAGTGAATGAGTATCAGAACCTCGAATACCAAGTTTATTTTCCTTTTTCCCTACGGTGAATCCCTCCATTCCGCGTTCCAGGATGAGGGCATTAATACCTTTGTGCCTCTTTTCCGGATCAGTTTGAGCCATGACAATATAGATGGAGGCACTTTTACCACTTGTAATCCAGTTTTTTGTACCATTTAGTAAGTAATAATCTCCCTTATCTTCAGCGGTTGTGCGTTGTGAGGTGGCATCTGAACCAGCTTCTGGTTCTGACAAGCAGAAAGCTCCAATTTTTTCACCTGTAGCTAATGGTTTGAGATACTTTTCTTTTTGTTCTTCAGTACCGAATGTTTCTAATCCCCAGCAGACCAATGAATTATTGACTGACATCACTACGGAGACAGACGCATCAACTTTGGAAATCTCTTCCATTGCCAGAACATAGGAAATAGAATCGAGTCCTGCGCCATTATATTTGGAATCCACCATCATTCCCATGAAGCCCAACTCTCCCATTTGTCTAATCTGATCAGCCGGAAACTGCTGCTTATCATCGCGTTCAATTACCCCGGGGAGGAGCTCATTTTGGGCAAAATCCCTTGCAGCTTGCTGTACGGCAAGTTGCTCTTCTGTCAAACTAAAGTCCATTAATTATGATCTCTATTTTTGTGGAACTGGCCGCAAATATAGAATCTAGTCGCGGCTTCCGCCAAGAAAGACCATAACCCAGTACAAAAGTGTTACTAATGAGCCCAATGCTGCAACAACATAGGTCATAGCCGCCCACTTCAAAGCATCTTTGGCCATCTCGTGCTCCGGTTCGTTAACTATACCTCTATTGGTCATCCAAGCCAAAGCTCTATTACTGGCATCAAATTCAACTGGGAGCGTCACCATTGAAAACAAGGTCATGACAGCCTGGGCAGCTATGATCACCAGAATTATATTTTGGATGCCTAATCCATAAAGAAATCCGCCACCAAAAATCATTGCCAACATGATGAAATTCATGATTTTCCCACTTATGTTTTGGACTGGCACCATGGCTGACCTTAATTCCAGAAAACTGTAGGCTTTAGCATGTTGAACGGCGTGGCCACATTCATGAGCTGCGACAGCAGCAGCAGCTGTTGAACGTCCATGGTAAACACTTTCACTCAGGTTTACTGTCTTATTTGATGGATTGTAGTGATCGGTTAACCTACCTGGTGTTGCAGTAACTTTTACGTCGTGAATTCCATTGTCAACCAACATTAGCTCTGCAATTTCTCTACCGGAAAAACCGGATTGCAAACCTATTTGTGAGTATTTTTTGAATTTACTTTTAAGCCTTGAACTGACCGCCCAACTTGCTATTGCGAATACAATAAATATTAAGATTAACATATTCAGTTAGTATTTATAATCCCCTAATTCTTTTAATAATTTCTGTGGTGGAGTAGCCTTTTTCAAAAGTAAGTGTTTTAACCTTCCCACCGCTGGTGATAACGAATTTTGACCCTGCTATGTTTTCTACATTGTAATCTCCTCCTTTGACCAAAACGTCAGGTTGTATTTCCTCAATGAGATGAAGAGGCGTTTCACTTTCAAAGGGAATTACCAGATCAACAAAGGAAAGAGATGAAAGTATTTGCATCCGTTCATCAAGCTTAAAAACAGGCCGATCTGACCCTTTGAGTTTTTTTACGAAATGATCAGAATTAATACCAACAATTAATTTATCGCCTAATGTTTTTGCTTTTTTTAAGTAGGATATATGGCCCGGATGAAGTAGATCAAAACACCCATTTGTAAAAACGATTTTCAATCCGGAAGCTTTCCATTTTTTAACGATTTGTAATTTATTACTCATCCCAATCTTAAGGACTTTTCACAGCTTTTTTTTTGGTTAAGGAAATGACGATTAACCCTATACAGCCAAGAGTCATAACAGCCAATGTTTGTGATGTGTGTAAAAGTGTTGCAAAAAATACGCCCGTCTCTAATTGGATCGCATAAAGTGTTAGTAAAGCGCCAACCATAAAGTGGTACGTACCAATGCCACCTTGTACAGGCGCAGACATAGCAACACCACCGACTACTAGAATGGCTAATCCGGCAATCCAGTCGAGACCAGCGGTCTCTGGCATTGAGAACAAAATTACATATGCCATAAGGTAATACAATACCCACATGCCAAAGGTACTTGCAATAAATCCGGTCACATTCTTAATTTTTCGGACACTCAGTAGCCCATCTTTGAAGTGCAAAATTGATGTCTTAAGTTTTTGAAATAGCCGGCTCTCAAGAATTAAAGACTTAAAGCGAATTACAAGAACCATAATAGTTAGTAAGACAACTCCGGCCACTATTACGGTTTGGAGTATTATACTGATGCTGTTGTCAGGAAGTTTTTCACTGACAAGGTCAATGAAAAATTGATTTAACCGATCAAACTCAATCATAAATGTGACAAGCAGGATCATTAGTAATACAAGTAGATCAATAATTCGTTCCGTAACTACTGTCCCCATTGAGGCGGACATTTCCACACCATGGGTTCTTTTGATCACGCCACATTTGGTAATTTCTCCCATTCTTGGAAAAGCAAGATTGGCAAGATAACCTATCATCACTGCCCAGAAGGACGTTGCAAGAGGAACTGAGTAGTTGAGCGGTTGTATTAAAATTTTCCATCGATAAGCCCTTAAAATATGACTTAGTACTGATAAAGCGATAGATAAATAGATCCATCCAAATTGTACTTTACCTAACTGAGAAATCATGTCACCAATAGAAATATCCTTGAAGGCATACCATAGTAATCCAAACGCCATAGACGACGTGAAGACATACTTTAAAATGGATATTAGTATCCGTTTCATTTAAGCTGGTAATTTATTGTATTCATTGGGGAAAATGATAATTGGTTTGTGCTTAGCTTCTTTAAGTTTGGTCAATGAGGTTTCTTGCCGCTGGTCCATTCATGTAAATTTGACCACTTACAGTCTGCTCTTTGATGATGTAGGTTTCAATTCTTTCACCATTGATGATATCAACAATTTGCACTTTCTCAATTTCATATAGAGATAAAGCCTTCATAAGTTCCTCGTCGATTGTGGTTCTCCCTACATAATGTAACTCCGCTGGGTGACTTTGATCCAACGGATCTTTGACTTCATAAAATTCAATAGCATCGTAAATTTTTACTGATCTTCATTGAGATATATATTGTCAAGCAGCCTGATATCTCCTACATATCCTGCAATACACAACGAGATTTGTTCATCGGAGTTTATCGTTTCGATCGGTTTCAATGTTTGGGAATTTACAACTTCAAAATACTCGAGTTTCATATTTGATTGCTCATTGATGAGCCTGGTTACTTGTTCCCTCACCGCATCAATTGGTTGCTTTTCAATCAGTTTTTTTTGGGCAAGTTTCAGTGCTTTGTAGAATCTTGCCGCATCTTTTCTTTGGTCATCATTTAATCGACGATTTCTTGAAGAGGAGGCGAGTCCATCCTTTTCTCTCATTGTTGATACGATCTTGATTTCAATTCCGAAAAGGAGATCTTCTACCAATTTTGATACTATTACAGCCTGTTGAAGATCCTTTTGACCAAAGTATGCCCTGTTTGGTCGTATTATGTTGAATAGTTTTGCTAGAACAATACCAACTCCATTAAAATGGCCAGGCCTGAAAGCGCCTTCAAGTTTTTTTTCATAGGATCCAAAATTCAAACAAACAATCGACTCTGCAGGATACATCTCTTCCATGCTCGGAACAAAGACAATGTCACATTGGGCTTTTTCCATGAGAGATAGATCGTTATCAATATCTTGGGGATATTTCTGATAATCCTTGGGATTATTAAATTGAATTGGATTGACAAAGATGCTGCTTACCAGTACACTGTTATCCCCTCTCGCCTCATTGAGTAATTTTAGATGGCCTTTATGAAGTGCACCCATCGTCGGTACAAATCCTACGGTTTGGTTTCTACCAGACATTCTGGAGAGTATTTTTTTTATTTCATTTATTTGGTAACAGACAACCATCAGATAATATGGGCCCATTTAAAAAGGGCGCAAATGTAGCCATAAAAAACCCTTACATTGAAATGCGGACAAACTTATGTACCTTTGTGACCCAAAATTTTCCCGTAATTATTTCAAAACTAACACACACAAAATATGGCAAATCTTCGCATTTTATATGTTGCTAGTGAAATCTTACCCTTCTTACAAACCTCGGAAGTTGCAAGTTTCGTTAGAAAATTACTTCAGGCAATGCAGGAAAGAGGTATGGAGATCAGAATCTTAGTTCCAAGATTTGGATTAATTAATGAAAGGAAAAACCGTTTACATGAGGTGGTTCGATTGTCAGGCATTAATATTTCTGTCGGAGAAGAAGAAAAGCCTTTAGTGATTAAGGTAGCTTCAATACCTAATGCGAAACTGCAGGTTTATTTCATTGATAACGAAGATTATTTCCAGAGAAAATATGTATTTCATGATAACGAAGATAATTTCTACCCGGACAATGATGAACGAGCTATTTTCTTCTGTAAAGGTGTATTGGAGACGGTAAAGAAACTGGGATGGTCTCCGGACATAATACATTGTAATGATTGGATTACAAGCCTTATTCCTTTGTATATAAAAACCACTTACAAAAACGATCCCATTTTCCAGAATGCAAAAACCGTATATACTGTATATGACACTCCGTTCCAGCATAAGTTCGAAAGTGAACTATTGCTTGAAAAGGTGAAAATGATCGATATCGAAGATCAGATGCTATCTAATCTTAAGTCAGCGGACTATGAAGGTTTTGTGAAAATGGGGGTAGAGTATGCCGATGCTGTTATTCAAGGTGGAGAAGATACTAGCCAGAGTCTGACCAACTTGTTCAACGGCATGGAAAAGAAAGTTGATACAATAGAAAAGGACGATAACATCTTAGATTCTTATTATAACTTATATCATGAACTTGTGGGGTAGAATAAGACGATGGTCACTGATAATTACAGTACCCATTTTCTTTGCGTGTGAAGATCCAAGCGAAATTGGCTCAGATTTAAATCCAAACAACGATAATTTTATAACGCTTTTTAAGGAGTTTACTCTCCCTACAAGTGTCGTTGTGTCTGATAGTGTAACAACAGACCATCCACTGGAGCTATTAGTAGGTATTTATGATGATCCTGTCTTTGGTAAAATCAAAATTATTTCCTATTCGCAATTGGGAGTTTTTGATCTCCAAGGTGGACCCCAGCAGCTTGTTTCTGAAGATGCCATTCTTGATTCTACAAAGCTTTATTTGCAGCTCAAATTTTTCTTTGGAGATAATTTCTTAGAACCTCAAATCTTGAAGATTCATACGCTCAGAGATACGCTTTTTGACGTATTCTATAAAAGCACCATTAAAACCCCAATTTCACTGGAGCCTATAGGAGAACTTGAATTTATTGCAACTGCCGGTTTCGATTCATTAATAATCATCAATATAAATGAGGAATTTGGTCAGCAACTTCTAGACTTTGCTTCCGTGCAATTACTAGTTGATACACGCTTGGAACCCCTTTTTCAAAATAACGTAATTCCAGGCCTGGCGTTTGTTCCTGGTGATGACAACGATTACATTTTAGGTATTGAAGATAACCTTCAAGGTGCCCCTGACAGCGTGAGTGTAGAAGAAACATCAACCTTAAGGGTTTACTATCATCTGGAAAACGACGTCCCGATTTTCGCCAGATTCTTTGATTATGCATTTGGAAACGGGTCCTTGCAGTATTCATATGTTGAAACTGATCGATCGGCTTCTGAACTAAGTGCGGTTCCTGGCCTGTTGGAAGAATATATACCCACCACCGGGCAAAGATATGTTCAACCATTGACCGGTATCAATACCAAAGTTGATCTGTCTGAAGTCTGGAATTTCATAGATTCATTAGATGCATTTATCGTAAACAAGGCAGAAATAGAAATCAGTGATGTTTTGGACGTCGGTGGCACAGATGATTTCATTACAACTTTGGGTAATATTTCATTATTGTTTGTTGGAGATGACAACAAAGTAGTGCCTAATGGTTCGCTTTTGTTTAACCCCATCCGCAATGTCCGGTTTGTTGTGCTTGATGATAGATCCTACAATACTTCACAAACCAGTAACCCTTTAAGAATCACTTATTTACCTGAGGAGGCCTTGTTCATTGCGGAAATTAGCAACTATCTTCAGGCAGTGGCAGATTCTGCCTTAGATCGAACTGATCTCATGATCTATCCTATAGTAAGTAATCCACCTAGCAGTGGTTTAGGTGCCATCAGAGCTATCGATCAGTTGATCTTTGATGCCGATAAGATTAAGCTCAAACTCTTTTATTCTACTATTCAATAGTTTTAACTTTGACCACTTCGGTCAACTAAAAACTAATTAGAGCATGTGTGGCATTGTTGGATACTATGGTGACAGATCAGCGTACGATGTATTAATTAAAGGACTCAAACGCCTTGAATATCGGGGTTACGATAGCGCTGGTGTAGCTATTGTTTCAGATGAATTAGAAATTTATAAAAAACAGGGTAAGGTACGGGACCTGGAGGATTTTGTAAAAGGGAAAAATTTCAACAGTAGTGTGGGAATTGGCCATACCCGATGGGCAACACATGGAGAACCTTCAGATATTAATGCCCATCCTCACCTTTCCTCAGAAAATGATATTGCCATTATTCATAATGGCATAATTGAAAACTATAGTTCTTTAAAACAAGAATTGATATCAAAGGGATATGAATTTAAGAGTGAGACCGACACTGAGGTTCTTGTACAATTTATTCATTCAATCAAAGTAGAAAATAAATGCGCTCTTGATGAGGCGGTTCGAATAGCGCTAACGCATGTCGTTGGCGCTTATGCTATTGCAGTGATTGCGAAAAATGAACCAAAAACCCTGGTAGCCGCAAGAAAAGGGAGTCCATTGGTACTCGGTGTTGGGAAAAGCGAGTTTTTTCTGGCCTCTGATGCCTCGCCAATAGTCGAATATACCAATGAAGTGGTTTATTTGAATGACGGAGAGATTGCTATCATAAAAGATGGCGTTTTGACGATAAAGAATATCCAGGATGTAGAATTGACCCCCTATATCCAAACACTTGATTTGGAACTGGAGGCAATCGAGAAAGGGGGTTATTCTCATTTTATGTTGAAGGAGATATTTGAGCAACCAAATTCGATAGCCGATTGCATGAGAGGCCGAATAAATGTGGCAACTGACAGACTAGTTTTAGGCGGAATCAGAGAGTATGCCGACAAGTTGGTTGATGCTGAACGGATTGTCATTGTCGCCTGTGGCACTTCGTGGCACGCTGGATTAGTGGCTGAATATTTATTCGAAGATTTGTGCCGTATTCCGGTTGAGTTAGAATACGCTTCAGAATTTAGGTATAGAAACCCAATTATAAAGGAAGGAGATGTGATAATTGCGGTTTCACAATCAGGTGAGACGGCTGATACATTGGCAGCCATTGAGCTTGCCAGGTCCAAAGGAGCAGTAATTTTTGGAGTGGTCAATACTGTAGGATCTTCAATTTCAAGATCAACACATGAAGGAGCTTATTTGCACGCAGGCCCTGAAATTGGCGTTGCCAGCACCAAAGCATTCACTGGTCAACTCACTGTGCTGACCATGATCGCTTTAATGATAGCAAAGAAAAGAGGCACTATTACCGATAGCAAATTCAGTAATATGCTTAGAGAACTATCGTCTATCCCGGCAAAGATCAAAAAGGTATTAAGTAACAACGATAAAGTCGAGTTTATTGCTGATCTCTTTAAGGACGCCAGGAATTTTTTATATCTAGGCCGAGGCTATAACTTCCCTGTTGCCCTGGAGGGAGCATTGAAACTAAAGGAAATTTCATATATACACGCTGAGGGTTATCCGGCTGCGGAAATGAAACATGGTCCGATTGCGTTAATTGATGAGCAAATGCCAGTGGTGGTTATTGCCACAAGGGATAGTTCTTACGACAAAATTGTTACCAATATTCAGGAGGTTAAGGCAAGAAAAGGTGTCGTCATAGCTGTTGTAACGGAAGGGGATGCACTAATTCCAAAAATCGCGGATTTTGTAATTGAAGTGCCAAAAACGGCAGATGAACTGATGCCCCTGGTTTCAGTGGTACCATTGCAATTACTTTCTTATCATATTGCCGTAATGAGAGGATGCAATGTGGATCAGCCCCGAAACCTGGCGAAGTCCGTTACAGTTGAATAGATCCACTTTCAAGACTTAGTTATGAAAATCATTAATACCAGCGATGCACCAGCACCTATAGGTCCGTACTCGCAGTCAGTTTTGGCTAATGGTACGCTTTATGTTTCGGGTCAGATTCCTCTGGATCCGGAGTCTGGTGATCTAATTGAGGGAACTATAGAACAAGAGACAAAGCAAGTCATGCAGAATTTGGAGGCAATATTGGAGGCTGCTGGGGCATCTTTCTCAAAAGTTGTGAAGTGCTCAATATTCGTAAAAAACATGACAGATTTTACTCGTATCAATGCGGTGTACGGGGAATATTTCAGAGAAAATTACCCAGCCAGGGAAACAGTGGAGGTCAGTGCATTGCCAAAAGGGGTAAATGTTGAAATTTCCTGTATTGCTATCCCCTAAACTTGAAAAGACAAATCACAAAAAAACAAATTTCAAATACCTCACTTATATAAAACAGTTTGAAATTTTGTTATTGGATCTTTGAATTTATTTGGTGTTTGATTTTTGGAATTTGTAATTCATTCCAATAAATACAACGTTTTTTTGAAATTGGACGCTAAGATTGAATAAAATGGATAGAGTAAGAGTGCGTTTCGCGCCTAGTCCAACGGGTGCTTTACATATTGGTGGAGTAAGAACAGCCTTGTTCAATTACTTATTTGCCAGGAAACATGGAGGGTCTTTTATTTTGAGGATCGAAGACACAGATGAGAACAGATTTGTACCCTGGGCTGAGAAATACATCATAGATACTCTCAATTGGTTAGGTATAAATCCTGATGAAGGGCCGGTGAGTGGCGGTGAATTTGCTCCATATCGTCAATCAGAGCGTAAGGATATTTATCAAAATTATGCTTTAAAACTGGTGAAAGAGGGTAAAGCCTATTACGCATTTGATACATCTGACGAGTTGGAGGTTCTAAGAGAGAAGTTAAAAGCTGCCAAGGCCAATTCTTTGAATTACAATGCCGTTAGTCGGGTTCAGATGAAAAACTCACTGACATTGTCAAAAGATGAAGTCCAAAACCGAATAAATTCCGGCGAACCTTACGTTATCAGGATCAAGATCCCACTCAAGGAAGAAATAAGGATGCAGGACTTGGTTAGGGGTTGGGTAGTAGTGCATTCCTCGACACTGGATGACAAAGTGTTGTTGAAGTCCAGTGGAATACCCACTTATCATTTGGCCAATATTGTGGATGATCATTTGATGGGTATTACCCACGTAATCCGCGGTGAGGAGTGGTTACCTTCTGCCCCTTTGCATGTGATCCTTTACAATTATTTTGGTTGGACGCTACCACAGTTTGCTCATTTACCTCTGTTACTAAAACCTGATGGTAATGGTAAGCTCAGTAAAAGAGATGCCGAAAAACAGGGTTTTCCGATTTTTCCTCTGCAATGGACTGATGATGGTAAAGATGTACAAGGATTTCGTGAGAGCGGTTATTATCCCGAATCGGTTCTAAACTTCATTGCACTATTGGGTTGGAACCCCGGAGGTGATGAGGAAATATTTAGTTTAAATAAGTTGGTAGATCTTTTTGGCTTGGAAAAGGTAAATAAATCAGGAGCTAAATTCGACATTCAAAAAGCCAATTGGTTCAATGAGCATTACTTAAGAACACGAGACGAGAAAGAAATAGCTCAACAATTACTTGCTGCGGGTGTAGAAAAGGGTTTGAAATTTGATAAAAATAAAGCGCTTGAATTAGTTCAGCTGTTGAAAGACCGGGTCACCTTCGAGTGGGAGCTGCTGGCGAAAGCAAAGTTTTACTTTGAGATACCTACTGTCTACGATAATGAGCTAGTATCAAAGAAATGGACAGCCGAAGCTGTAAAAGTCCTTAGCGCTTTTGCTTCGGAAATTAAGACCGTGGATAATGCTACTGAAGAGGAATTCAAATCAAGCTTAATGAACGTTTTGGACAAGCAAGACGTTAAAATGGGGAAAGTAATGCCGGCTTTAAGATTGGTTATCACTGGTGAAACAACTGGTCCTGACCTAATGGGTATGATAAAAGTTTTGGGTGGGAGTCAGGTATCAGTTCGGATAAGGAACGCAATTCAAAACCTGGCCAAACGAGTGATTGTGTAAAAAGATGAAAAAAAAATCGATAAAAAACTGCAAAAACCTAAAGTGAACCCGCTCATGAAGGCTTTGATATTCATATCGACTCATTTGGGGAGATCAAATCTAACTTTGAAATAGATAAACTGAATCAATTCCTCAATCGAAATGTGGAAGATAAAAAACTGAAAGATCGGGATGATCTGGAGGGAATAAAGAAGAAGGGAGGATAGCTAATACCTGGGCATTACAATCCACATAATAATATAAACCAGTACACCTGCGAAAGCGGTAAAGATGGTGAGCAGCAAATAAACAATTCTAACCAGAGTAGGTTCCCATCCGAAGTAATCAGCCAAACTGCCATAGACTCCGGCAATTATCTTATCTGATGACCTCGTGAGTTTTTTTGCACTCATATTTTCAATTTTCTCCCAAATTTAAAACTCAGATCTTCTTATTCAAGTTGATTGTCTTTTTGATGCGATTTATCTGTTTCTTGTGATGGTTTTGGTGTGAAATCATTGAATCCATGGTCTGAAGTAATGAAAGTCGCCCGAATATTGGGTGCCTGAATACGGCTTTATTCAGATCTTCATCAGGGAAATTCTTAATAAAAGTTCTCCACTGGTCACGAAGTTCATTCCATTCGTTTTGAATGCTCTGGAGTGAACCATCAACTGACGGTTGGGTCAATACAGATGGCATCTTAAATTTAATAGATGAATTATTTAGCGATCTCATGAGAAACGCCCTTGTTCCGGCCGACCAATTCGTCATTTTCAGTCCACCGTATTTCATTTTTTTATGAATGTATTTTAAAGTACCAGCTTCGGTACTTTTTATGTGATTGAGTACCTGAATAATATTCCATTTTTTATCATTCGATTTATAATTCAGCTCAGTGCTTTCCAGTTTTTTTAAATCCTGCATTATTAGAGCATTCTCATCCTGAAGTTGCTCATATTTTGTCAGGACCTTTTCGATATAAGACATTTCACCACTCGATTCACTAAAAATACAAATTTTGCATTTAGAGAATTGGTAACCAAATCTATTAAGGGCACCACGGCAATGGTTTTGTGTCTTTATAAACCACCAATATTTCGGCCTGTGAGAAGAGATCGACGTGCGGGAAAGTTAATAATCCCTTAACTTAATAGCATTAAATTGTTGCCGTATAAGGTGGTTTTGAAGGTTTTATAGGATTATAGTAATTTTGGGCACAAATTGGAGCAGTTTAAATAGCTTAATATATTCCGGCTGAATGGAATTCGAAACCCCGGATGTAATAGCCCTCTTTATTTTCTTGGCAGGGCTCTTCATCTTTACTAATACCTACGTTCTTAAACTTCCTTCGTCTATCGGATTAATGATAATGGCGCTAATGCTGTCTTTAATAATCCTGGGCCGGTTTGCTTATCCCTGATTTCCAGTCTGGGACGATGCGTGTTTTGCAGGATTATGATTACCAGGAGGTCATTTTTGAGGTGATTCTCACCTTTTTGCTTTTCGCTGGCGCATTAAAAATTGATTTTAAACGGCTTGCCGAGGAAAAAGGACCGGTTTTAATTCTGTCAATTTTTGGTGTCATTATATCAACTATCATCACCGCGACGGCCTCTTACTATGTCTTAAATGCCATTGGCCTCCATTTGGACTACATTTATTGCCTTGTTTTCGGGGCGTTGATTTCACCAACTGACCCCATTGCTGTTATTGCAACCGTAAAGAGGTATAATGTTTCAGAAAAACTTCGCATACGAATTGAAGGGGAATCCTTATTTAATGACGGGATATCTGTTGTATTCGCCTTGGCCTTGTTAGATCTTGAAACAAAAGAACTGGATCATATAATACACTTTGCTGATCTGGTTAAAACCTTTATACTGGATATTACAGGGGGAGTGATCATAGGCGTTATTCTTGGATATATTTGCTTCAAACTCCTGGATTATATTGATAATGAGCAATCTGAGTTGGAAATACTGGTTACAGTTGCTCTAGTGATGTCCTCCACCCAATTAGCGCACTGGGAGGCAATTGAGGTTTCTGGCAAACAAGCAGCAGTAGTTATGGGCTTGGTGGTGGGTAATGAAGGTAAGAGCGATCGGTTGGTCGGAGCGGCTAGTGATTATGTTTTCAAATTCTGGCACTTAATGGAGCAAAGTCTGAACGCTGTTCTCTATGTATTAATAGGCATGGAGATGCTCATAATTCCTCTACAACTAAATTACTTTGCCGCTGGTTTCTTTGCATTTGCTATAATTTTATTCGCACGATGGGTAAGCGTATTTGCACCCATTAAGATTATGTCGAGGAAGAGAACCTTTGAACCAAATACTGTTCCCATTATGACATGGGGTAGTTTGAGGGGTGGTGTGACAATAGCGCTTTCTCTCACATTGCCTGAGTTTGATGGACGTGACCTGGTAATTACCATGACCTATGTTGTTGTGGTGGTTTCTATACTATATCAGGGCCTTACGGTCAATAGAATGCTAAAAACGACGGTTGGTTACAGGCCGATTGAAGAGGAAGCCGCCTGACTTCAGGTTTTAAAATTCAGCTTGGAAAAACCAAGTCTTGAAGTGGTTTTGTTGTTAAATGTTCCTTTACTGTTTAATTGCTGATAAACCTTAATCCACTTTTCCAAATTTGGATACATTTTTTGGAGAAGATTGTGATTACCACTAAGGTTATCAAACTCCAATCCCCAATGGGGAATCCCGCTTTTACTATATAAGGCCTCCTGAAGACGGGTTATAGTTTCAACACCCCCTTCACTGCCGGTTACCATGTCTAACTCTATCATTGCTGTAATTCCCCGATTCATCATAGACAAGTAGGCCGGGGAGCTATCTACAAATCTGATCGAAAATGGTGATGTCTGGTATTGTAACCCTTGGATTCTTGCCTTTTGAGCAGTAGCGTGAATGGTATTGATTGCCGTTTCAAGATAGGAAGTGGTAAATTTTCCGTTTTCATTAACTAGTGTCTGTATGAAAACAGGCTAATATGCTGATTATCCATCATATTCGTATTTTTTCCATCAAATCAGCGCTGAATTATTCTCGAATCTGATTCAGTAGAATTATCAAATTCACAAATATTATCAAGAACAGTTGCGTTGTAGCCTGTTAATTGGCCATTTGAAAGTTTTCCATTCAAAACCCCCAAAGAATTCACTTTGAGATTCGCAGGCTTTTTGGTCTGTCGGGGAGTAAAATCCCTGTCCTTTTTTTGTTCATTCAGTGTAGAAAAGAAACGATTTTTTCGGTTGGTTTATCAGGATTAATCATTATATTGCATATAACCGATATAAATACAAACCATGAGGAAATCCTTCCAGCCCCAACTTACCCTGGGATGCACACCCATCGAGCAAGTAGAGGCTCCGGTGAAAACTAAAAGCCACTTAGCTGCCCTGGCAGCCGCCCTTCAATATATCTATGTCCAACCTGAATGGAACCAGCGTATTTTTGAATTACTTTCTTCCAAACTCATTGAGGGAAAGAAAAAGACGGGCCGTGAGGGTATGAGTCTGTGGGAGGTCTTCGTATTGGCCCAGGTGCGCCTGTGCATGAACATCTCTTACGATGAGTTACACCATATCTCCAATTACGACACGTTGGTACGGGGCATTATGGGGGTGCTACCTACCGACTACTCTGTGGGCAAACAGTATAAGTACCAGAACATTTATGACAATGTGACCTTGCTGGACGATGAACTGCTCATCGGCATCAATGATGTAATCGTAGCAGCAGGTCACCAGGTGTTTAAAAAAAAGGAAAAACCGGAGGGGAGGAAGTTGCCTTGTGTTGCAAGACCGATAGTTTCGTGGTAGAAACCGACACCCACTTTCCTACCGACTACAACCTGCTATGGGACAGTGCCAGAAAGTGTATAGATGTAGCTGATTTATTGGTCTCAAAAAGGTATTTTACTGGCTGGCGTAAGTCCGGGGATTGGCGCAGATCCCTCAAAAGGCTGATGCGCAGCGTGGGCAGGACCACCGGCTCAGGAGGAAAAAACAAAGAGGAGCGGGTAGAGCAGGCTGCCACTTCCTATCTGACTAAAGCCCGTGCTTTGAGCAAGAAAGTGGGCCAAATGTTGGAAAAACATCAGGGAAACTCTATCGAGGAGTTCGCAGCCCTGATGGCATTGACCTATTATCTTGAGATGTTGGAAAAGCACATCGAGTTGCTCGACAGGCGGTTGATCAGAGCAGAGACCATTCCCCATGCCGAAAAAGTCTTTTCCATCTTTCAACCTTATGCCGAAATGATCAAAAAAGGCAAACTGCACCCCAATGTGGAGATCGGTAAGAATCTGGCCATCACTTCGGATCAATACCATTTACTCATAGATTGGCAAATAGCTGAAAAACAAACCGACAACCAACTTACCCTATCAATTGCCCGGCGTATCGCTGAGAAATACCCCATCCAAAGCCTGAGCACCGACAAGGGGTTTTCCGATAAAGAGGATAAAGCAACTCTGCAAACCTTCATCCCAGAAGTGATCATGCCTAAAAAGGGTAGGTTAAACAAAGAAGAAAAAGCCATCGAATCAGCGCCAGCCTTCAAAAGGTTGAAAAACAAGCATTCTGCTATCGAATCCAACATTAATGAGCTGGAACACCGGGGATTGGACCGATGCCCGAACCGTACCCGCAAAACTTTCAATAGCTACATCGGGTTGGCCATTACTGCCTACAACCTTCACAAGATCGGGCGTAAACTCCAGGCTGACCGTCTGGCCGCCCAGCAGCAAGCCAATTGCCAGAAACAAGCAGCTTAACCCGAAAAATTCATAGTAGACAATAAAAAACAGGCATAAATTGCTTATATTGAGATAGTTAGACAACAAAATAAGCAATTAATTTATGCCTGAATATAAGGAAAAAGATACCGTATTTTATCGAGGAAAACAAGCTTTTAAATTTGATTTTTCAGCATCAGCGATTAGCTCAGACGGAGCGATATTGTTAAGTGAAAAAGTAGAGAGAAAGACTGGTCTATTAAAAAGCTTCGCCGCACTGATTCCTGACTATCGAAACCCCTTTTTTATCGAATACACTTATGAAGAAATGCTTCGCCAACGGGTGTTTTTAATGATGCAGGGCTATCAGGATTGCAATGACGAACAAAAACTCCGAGAGGATCCGGTGATCCGTAAAGTACTAGATAGCGGATTATGTTCCCAGCCTACTTTAAGTCGATTTGAAAACAAGGCCGATCGGAGTCTGATCTACCAGATGAGTCAATGGTTTGTAGACCGTTATGTAGAGGAGTTGAAAGAGAAGACTGGTCAAATCATCATTGATGTAGATGGTACCGATGACCCTACTCATGGATCCCAACAACTCAGTTTGTATAATGGCTATTATGGACAGACTATGTACCATGAGTTGTTCTTTAAGGACGGGAACACCGGTCAGGTCATTTTACCAGTACTACGTCCGGGCAATTGTCACTCCAACAAATGGTTTGTGGCCTTATTGAAAAGGATTGTCATTAAAATCAGAAAAAAACTGCCCTCAGTAAAGATCCTTATTCGAGCGGATAGTGGCTTTTCAGGAGCATCTTTTTATCGGATAGCTAAGCAGTTTGACCTTCAATTTTGTTTAGGTATTAGTAGTAATGAAGTTTTAAAGACTTTTACCAAACAGACTATCATTGAAGTAAAAAAGGAATATGCTTCAAAAATCATCAAACATCAAGAGTTTGTTGGCCCGTTTACTTACCAGGCCAAAAGCTGGGATCGTTCTGAAAAGCTGTACGCCAAAGTGGAGTCTACCGGAAAAGGAATGAATGTCCGTTACTTTGTGAGCAACTTTGAAGCAATGACCGCTCAACAGATTTACTTTGATTTTTATGTCAAGCGAGGTGATGCCAGTGAAAATCGAATAAAGGAACTCAAAAACATGACTTATTCCGACCGGCTTTCCTGTCATCGCTACTGGGCCAATTTCATGCGTTTAATCATCGCTACCCTCTGTTATGAAATGTTCCGGCAGATTAAATTATTAATTGCCAAAACAAAACACCACTTTGCTAAACGATGGCAAGTGGACAATATCCGGCTTTACCTGATGAAGGTTGGGGCGTGCCTGAAAGAAAGGAAAAGATCATTGACAATACAATTCTCAAGAGCCTTTAGATATCAATACCTGCTGGGCGATTTGCTTACGGTGAACTGACCGATCAGTTAAACAGTTTGGTTTAATCAAAAAAATGTTCTTCCATAAGAACACAATAGAGCTTTGACTGAAAATTGAAAAATTCTAACAAAAAAACGCTCTAATGTCCTTTGAAATCCAGAAACCTGGTTGATCTTCAAATTAATACATACACTCCAATCAAAAATAGTTAGCAACCCATTATTAATCCCAAAATTGGTGGCCTATGAATAATGCGGGTTAATCACCTTTTAGCTGTTTAATAAGGATTAGGCACTGGCAGAAGTGCGTCCTGGCCAGGCTAAAACCCGGCTATTTTTATCAAAAACCATCAAAAACAATGAATAAAAGCAAAGTCACCCTTTATTAGTCAGCAAGGTGAGTGATTTTTTCATTGTTCCATTTTAAGCAATATTTTAATACGACCTAAAACTCGCTGTTTTCTTAGAGACACTAAATAGTGGAAATCCGATTTCGTTTGCAAAGCCCGCATCGCCATCAAGACCAAGATTGTAGATGCGGAAGGATTTTTTGACGTAGTTCTGATCCTCCAGCCCTGTCATTGCAGTTGTTACGATTTTAGGAGTGATCTTAGGTATGGTATTCATTAGTGTTGCCAGCACTTCAAACGAAATGTCAAATTTTCCTAACACCTTAGTAATTGGATTCCTTTTTTTATCTCCTTCATCTCGATCATCATCTCTTTCCGGCGGGTGTGTGATATTCCTTTTCGTTTCCAACGTCATAAAATCTTTGTAATAAGTTGACGGGTTAGCAGAGAGATCCATCTCGATCACCTTTTTCCCGTCCATTGGATATGGATGAACGAGTACTTCATAATTCCTGTAGCGCCTAAGAATTTCAGGAATATGGTTAGGATCTGTGGGATCAGGTTTCAGTTGACTGAAGGTTTTATTTAAAGTATTCAGTTGCCTGGTTTCGGTGAGGTAATAGAGTTGCATCACTTCAATCACCAAAGAGTATATAACACCCATAGCTCCCAAACTGACGATAACAGCATTGAAGCAATCGTCGTCCTGTATCAATTGAATGTCCTTATCATTATGACGGTAGTTTGATTGATTCTCCTTGTATTAATCCGGATCGGTAATTCCATGCAAAGGTTCTATACGGTAATAATTGACCCCATCAGAACTATTTGTTCCTGAAATAATAGGACCATTCCATTTTCCGGTAGTTGCCAGAACCACCGAACGCACCATATCTGGGAAAGGGCCAAGGGAAATCCCTGACCCGTGGGTGGAGGTGGAAATTGCTCCAATGATAGTTTGACCGTCATAGCCTCCCATGTTAGGCAACCCTAGATCATTATCGGTGAGTTCTTTATTTAGGTCTTTTATAGTAATGCCCGCTTCGGTTTCAAATAACAAAGTATTGTTTTCCCCAATTGATCTCACTTTTAATATTTCCTCTAAACTGGTATCAAAATCAACCTCCGGTATGTCTTTCATCGATTGCCAATTGGCCATCATGGTTTCTTTTTGCCACTGAGTTTTTAGATCTACATTATTCAACTGACCTGCAATCGGTTTCTTATCATTAGCGTACTGATTCAGATCATGAGTGTCAATGAAAAAGTCTCGTGTGGTGGCGACATCTGAATAGGAATGACCTGAGCCTGCAGCCCTGACTTTTAGCCCATTTTGAAGAGCTGACGATAAGATATTATTCACCTCTTCAAGGCTTCGCGGTTTAAAGTATTGTAAGGGTTCCACCACTTGATTCTTAACCCGAAAAATTCATAGTAGACAATAAAAAACAGGCATAAATTGCTTATATTGAGATAGTTAGACAACAAAATAAGCAATTAATTTATGCCTGAATATAAGGAAAAAGATACCGTATTTTATCGAGGAAAATAAGCTTTTAAATTTGATTTTTCAGCATCAGCGATTAGCTCAGACGGAGCGATATTGTTAAGTGAAAAAGTAGAGAGAAAGACTGGTCTATTAAAAAGCTTCGCCGCACTGATTCCTGACTATCGAAACCCCTTTTTTATCGAATACACTTATGAAGAAATGCTTCGCCAACGGGTGTTTTTAATGATGCAGGGCTATCAGGATTGCAATGACGAACAAAAACTCCGAGAGGATCCGGTGATCCGTAAAGTACTAGATAGCGGATTATGTTCCCAGCCTACTTTAAGTCGATTTGAAAACAAGGCCGATCGGAGTCTGATCTACCAGATGAGTCAATGGTTTGTAGACCGTTATGTAGAGGAGTTGAAAGAGAAGACTGGTCAAATCATCATTGATGTAGATGGTACCGATGACCCTACTCATGGATCCCAACAACTCAGTTTGTATAATGGCTATTATGGACAGACTATGTACCATGAGTTGTTCTTTAAGGACGGGAACACCGGTCAGGTCATTTTACCAGTACTACGTCCGGGCAATTGTCACTCCAACAAATGGTTTGTGGCCTTATTGAAAAGGATTGTCATTAAAATCAGAAAAAAACTGCCCTCAGTAAAGATCCTTATTCGAGCGGATAGTGGCTTTTCAGGAGCATCTTTTTATCGGATAGCTAAGCAGTTTGACCTTCAATTTTGTTTAGGTATTAGTAGTAATGAAGTTTTAAAGACTTTTACCAAACAGACTATCATTGAAGTAAAAAAGGAATATGCTTCAAAAATCATCAAACATCAAGAGTTTGTTGGCCCGTTTACTTACCAGGCCAAAAGCTGGGATCGTTCTGAAAAGCTGTACGCCAAAGTGGAGTCTACCGGAAAAGGAATGAATGTCCGTTACTTTGTGAGCAACTTTGAAGCGATGACCGCTCAACAGATTTACTTTGATTTTTATGTCAAGCGAGGTGATGCCAGTGAAAATCGAATAAAGGAACTCAAAAACATGACTTATTCCGACCGGCTTTCCTGTCATCGCTACTGGGCCAATTTCATGCGTTTAATCATCGCTACCCTCTGTTATGAAATGTTCCGGCAGATTAAATTATTAATTGCCAAAACAAAACACCACTTTGCTAAACGATGGCAAGTGGACAATATCCGGCTTTACCTGATGAAGGTTGGGGCGTGCCTGAAAGAAAGGAAAAGATCATTGACAATACAATTCTCAAGAGCCTTTAGATATCAATACCTGCTGGGCGATTTGCTTACGGTGAACTGACCGATCAGTTAAACAGTTTGGTTTAATCAAAAAAATGTTCTTCCATAAGAACACAATAGAGCTTTGACTGAAAATTGAAAAATTCTAACAAAAAAACGCTCTAATGTCCTTTGAAATCCAGAAACCTGGTTGATCTTCAAATTAATACATACACTCCAATCAAAAATAGTTAGCAACCCATTATTAATCCCAAAATTGGTGGCCTATGAATAATGCGGGTTAAGCTGATTTTCCCACTGCTTTCCGGATCGCCTTCTGATTGATTTTCTGCTTTGTTTTTTCCAACATCTCAAGATAATAGGTCATGCCATCAGGGCTGAGCGTGGATAACGTGTCATAATGCTTTGACCTTTAAAGGCTGCCAGGGCAGCTAAGTGGCTTTTAGTTTTCACCGGAGCCTCTACTTGCTCGATGGGTGTGCATCTCAGGGTAAGTTGGGGCTGGAAGGATTTCCTCATGGTCAATCCTGATAAACCAACCGAAAAAATCGTCATCAGGGATTTTACTCGGGTCATGATCAAGCTTCTTAATTAGCTCTTTATCGATATCATCAGGGGTGAAAAGATCTTTGAAGAATAGGGAAATATTGCGCAAAATATCTTTCATTTTTGGATGTGAGTTGAATTTAATAAGTTAAGCATTAATAGACAGTTATATAGAAAATCCTAGATAAAGATTCTACTGGAATGAACTCACAGCCTATACCACTCAAGGACGTTAAAACACAATTTAAAAGTCTTGAAGCTAAAGGAAATAAAATCGGATTTAGAGATGGAGGGGCTACTTTGTTTCCCAAACGCAGGTTCGTTGCTTCAATATTTAACCGTTTTGGTCGAAGTAATCATTTCCAGGGCCTGGTCCGAAATGGCTCCAGTTTTTTCATCAGTGGAGGGTTCCCCCCTAGATATGAAACTTCAGGTTCGGACTTATTTAGGTTGGAGTTGGGTTCTTCCGATGCTGTTGTGGGTTCGGTGGGTTCCAATATGGACAGCCGCAGGCGGTCGTCAAAAGATCGGGCGGTGGTTCGCCATCAATTAGATACTACGTTTTGGCACCCGGGAGGTATTGGATTAATCAGTTCTGTTTTGGCGGTTCCTTTGGAAGGAAATCAAAAGTCTGTAATTAGGTTCTATGATGTAGATGAACTGCAAAATAATAGACTCAAGAAATTTGATCAGGAAATTGACAGACCGAGCAAGTCTTTTTACCAGAATCAGAAAGATGCACAGTAAAAATGCCGATCAAATGGCCGAAGCTATTGTGGAGGAACTCTCTCAGGATAAACACAAACTGGAAACACTCACTTTTGATAATGATATGGCATTTTCTAAACATGAGTTGATTGCTCAATCCCTTGATGTGGATGCCTATTTCACTCGTCCCTATACTAGTCAGGATAAAGGGACAGTTGAAAATAGGATTGGGGTAATCAGAAGGTTTTATCCTAAGAAAACAGATATTAGATTTGTTACAGAGGAGCAAATCAAAGTTGTTGAAAACAAAATCAATGAACGCCCTGTTAGAAAATTTAATTACCTAAACGCAAAGCAAGTGCTACAAAGGAAAATTGCACTTATTACTTGAACTTACAATTTGATTAAAGCCTAATGCGGCGTATGAAAAAAGTTGTCATCATAGGGAATGGCATTTCCGGGATCACTGCAGCCAGGCATATCAGAAAGATGAGCGATTATGAGATTACAGTGATATCAGCAGAAACGGATCACTTTTTCTCCCGGACCGCCATTATGTACGTTTATATGGGACACATGAAATATGAAAATATAAAACCCTATGAGGACTGGTTTTGGGAAAAGAATAGAATAAGCCTCGTCAGGAAATTCGTAAAGGAAATAGATACTGATAATAAGAAGTTGATATATAATGACGGCGGAACTATAGATTACGATGCGCTTATTGTTGGAGTTGGGTCTCAGTCGAATAAATTTGGTTGGCCGGGGCAGGATTTAGGGGGAGTTCAGGGATTGTACAGCTATCAGGACCTGGAGTTAATGGAGAAAGATTCGAAAGGAATCTTGAGGGCTGTAATTGTTGGTGGTGGTCTGATAGGTATTGAAATGACCGAGATGCTGCACTCCAGAAAGATACCGGTGACTTTCCTGGTACGGGAAGACAATTTTTGGGATATCATTTTTCCGGTAGAAGAAGCCAAAATGATCAACCGACACATTAAAGAGCATCACGTGGATTTACGTCTTGCAACTGAATTGAAGGAGATATTAGCTGACGAAAACGGCAGAGCAAGGGCGGTAGTAACCAATAAGGGAGATGAGATCGAATGTCAACTAGTCGGCTTAACAGTTGGTGTAAGTCCAAATGTTAATTTTTTGAAGGAATCTAAGATTGATGTCGAACGAGGCATTATGGTAGATGAGTTCCTCGAAACCAATATTCCAGATGTTTACGCTATTGGAGACTGCGCCCAATTTAGGACGCCATTGCCCAATAGGAGGCCTATTGAGCAAGTTTGGTACACGGGAAGAATGATGGGTGAAACCGTGGCTCACACCATTTGTAAAGAAAAGACGGTATATAAACCAGGTAACTGGTTCAACTCAGCGAAGTTTTTTGATATAGAATATCAGACATATGGTCATGTTTGGCCGCAATTAAGAGAAGGAGAAGAAACATTTTACTGGGAACATCCGAATGGAAAAATCAGTTTCAGGGTTGTATTTGATGAGAAAGAAAGATTTGTTAAAGGTTTCAATATAATGGGTATGCGCGTCAGGCATGAGATCTGTGACCTTTGGTTAACTGAAAAACGTAAGGTTGATTATGTGATAGAGCATCTTGAGGAAGCCAATTTCGATCCGGAGTTTTTTAGTAGGTATGAAAGTGATATTCAGGTAGATTTCAACAATAAGTTTCCGGAAATGCAGGTTGATGTTCGGGAAAAAGGCTTATTAGAAAGGATATTAGGATGATGAGAGCAATACAATTAACAGGACTGGGTTTATTTCTTACAGGCTTTACAATATTCCTCAGTAGTTTCTTTATTGGCAACTATAAACTCACTGAAGAAGTACTCCAGTCCAGATTAGGCGATGACAATAAAGTTGAACTTTTCGTCAGTCATGGTAGCGAGGTTATTGGCAAATCAATCGGTTCAAGCTTTGCTTTTGTAGACCAACTTAATTCTGTTTTTGAATCAGTAAACAATGTGCATCTCACTAATTATGGTATTAATCAAGATGATATTGAAGAGATTTTAAACAAGACAGCTTCTGACCCTGTCAGGTTTACCATTGCTACAATTAACGAAGTGTTTTCTGAATCAGATGAATACTCGGCCTACAAAGCCAAATCTTTTAACGATTACGGAAGCTGGCTGGATGGGAAAGAGTTCTCTTCAAAAGAAGATCTTAAGAATCAATTATTACAAACAGCAAACAATATAAAGAAGTATGGTATCGTCAATCAGTTTGGATTTGACCGCTACAAGATCAAAGATCTTAAGTACAGTCTTACGAAGTCGTCTTCAACCGGTCCAATAGCTGAGAATCCGGTACTGTTCATTTGGCTGACCTATATTCTCTGTATAGTGGGTGCTGGAATGTTCATTTTGCCCAAGAAACAATTAAGTGGACCTCCCGGAATAAAAAACAACAACATCTTTTTCAGTATTATGCACAATCGGGGTTGGTTGGGTATTTTAACCGGGACATTTCTTATAATCTTTTACGTGTCCTTGTATTTCTATCCGGAATACATGACTTCATGGATTATTACGGTTGATCCGATCAGTGAATTTTTGAAAGGCAGTGAAGCCGGGAGGTTTTTCCTATATGGCTTTCTCTACACGCTTTGCATCCTGATAATGGGGGTAAGGATGATGATCAAATATCGACACAGTAAATACCAAATGATTAGAACCGCTTCGGTTATGTTTTTTCAAACATCTTTTGCATTTCTTTTACCCGAGTTCTTACTAAGACTGAATAAACCCTACTTCGACTTTAAGAATATCTGGCCTCTTGATTATGACTTTTTCTTTGATAACGAACTGAATACTTTAATTGAAGGCGGGGGGCTCGGCATTTTCATGTTAGGCTGGGGCATAGCATTGATCATTCTGGGTGTGCCCTTGTTTGTGTATTTCTTTGGCAAAAGGTGGTATTGCAGCTGGGTTTGTGGTTGTGGCGGATTGGCTGAAACACTGGGGGATCCTTATCGTCAGTTGTCAGACAAGTCTCTAAAGGCGTGGAAAGTAGAAAGATGGATGATCCACAGTGTTTTGGTATTTGCGGTAGTGATGACCGCTGCAGTACTTTATACTTATTGGACCGGTGATAGTACTTTTCTTGGAATTATCGATTCATACAAGATCCGGGAAGTTTACGGTGCCTGGATTGGAGCCGGGTTTGCCGGTGTGGTAGGTACCGGATTTTATCCGCTTATGGGTAACCGGGTTTGGTGCCGTTTTGGTTGCCCACTGGCCGCTTACCTGGGAATGATTCAAAAATTTAAATCAAGATTCAGGATCACCACAAATGGAGGTCAGTGCATATCATGTGGCAATTGTTCTACCTATTGTGAAATGGGAATAGATGTCAGGTGGTATGCCCAACGTGGTCAAAATATCATAAGATCATCATGTGTGGGATGTGGGGTATGTTCATCCGTATGTCCGCGAGGAGTATTAAATCTTGAGGTGAAAAATGAAGAGGGCAGGTATAATCGGCCGGTACTCTTAGGGAATGATAGCATAAAAGTGGAAGCTTAATAAACAACTCATCAAATTATTTCCCCAAAAAAAGTTTTCAATTTCTATTCTGTTACGATACTTTCTTTTCTAACTCTGAAATCCGCTTTTCATGATCGGAATAGCTTTCTGCGGCAAAATCAATGAAATCATCCATTTCATTCTTGAATTCCTTAAATGCCTTTGTGAGTCCCTTCAAACCTTCATTCATATAGCTAAGTTTAGCATCCACTACATTTAATTTGCGATCTATTCGCTTCTTATATTCTTCAAACTTATTCATAGTTACTTACATTCTATTCTGAATTCTCCCCGGTGGTTGAGATTTAATAGCCTTTAAGCCGATTTTTCTAAAAACGTTCTAAAATCTCTCCAAGTTGTTTCTCATCGATTCATCATTTCTTCTTCCGAAATACAGGGAATTCTGTTCCTCTGCTGAAATTGATACCGTTAATATACTCAAATCCATTTTTTGCTACAGAGTCAATTTTTATTTTCTAGATTTTCAGGTTCCAAGTTATTGCCGTAGTATAGTCAATGTTCTTTAATGTTACACTGATAAACCTTTTAGATATTACAGTCAATGCAGGAATCTTTATTGATCGATTGGTAGAGGCTGTCAGGCCCAAGAAATTGGCCCTAATCGCTGTGGCTAATAAAGTCATCCGACAAGTGTTTGGGATCTGGCCAGGGCTACAGACATGACCACGAACTAAATATTTCACTATCCTTCTTTTTTATCACAGTTCATAAACCCATTATTAAACAGATGACATTTCGTTTCATTTACCTACGGGATAACCATGATATAAATCTCTATTGTAATGGAGGATTGTCAAAGTTATTATCGGATTCTAAATGTTTTAGGCTGGTGCCGACTTAACCCGAAAAATTCATAGTAGACAATAAAAAACAGGCATAAATTGCTTATATTGAGATAGTTAGACAACAAAATAAGCAATTAATTTATGCCTGAATATAAGGAAAAAGATACCGTATTTTATCGAGGAAAACAAGCTTTTAAATTTGATTTTTCAGCATCAACGATTAGCTCAGACGGAGCGATATTGTTAAGTGAAAAAGTAGAGAGAAAGACTGGTCTATTAAAAAGCTTCGCCGCACTGATTCCTGACTATCGAAACCCCTTTTTTATCGAATACACTTATGAAGAAATGCTTCGCCAACGGGTGTTTTTAATGATGCAGGGCTATCAGGATTGCAATGACGAACAAAAACTCCGAGAGGATCCGGTGATCCGTAAAGTACTAGATAGCGGATTATGTTCCCAGCCTACTTTAAGTCGATTTGAAAACAAGGCCGATCGGAGTCTGATCTACCAGATGAGTCAATGGTTTGTAGACCGTTATGTAGAGGAGTTGAAAGAGAAGACTGGTCAAATCATCATTGATGTAGATGGTACCGATGACCCTACTCATGGATCCCAACAACTCAGTTTGTATAATGGCTATTATGGACAGACTATGTACCATGAGTTGTTCTTTAAGGACGGGAACACCGGTCAGGTCATTTTACCAGTACTACGTCCGGGCAATTGTCACTCCAACAAATGGTTTGTGGCCTTATTGAAAAGGATTGTCATTAAAATCAGAAAAAAACTGCCCTCAGTAAAGATCCTTATTCGAGCGGATAGTGGCTTTTCAGGAGCATCTTTTTATCGGATAGCTAAGCAGTTTGACCTTCAATTTTGTTTAGGTATTAGTAGTAATGAAGTTTTAAAGACTTTTACCAAACAGACTATCATTGAAGTAAAAAAGGAATATGCTTCAAAAATCATCAAACATCAAGAGTTTGTTGGCCCGTTTACTTACCAGGCCAAAAGCTGGGATCGTTCTGAAAAGCTGTACGCCAAAGTGGAGTCTACCGGAAAAGGAATGAATGTCCGTTACTTTGTGAGCAACTTTGAAGCGATGACCGCTCAACAGATTTACTTTGATTTTTATGTCAAGCGAGGTGATGCCAGTGAAAATCGAATAAAGGAACTCAAAAACATGACTTATTCCGACCGGCTTTCCTGTCATCGCTACTGGGCCAATTTCATGCGTTTAATCATCGCTACCCTCTGTTATGAAATGTTCCGGCAGATTAAATTATTAATTGCCAAAACAAAACACCACTTTGCTAAACGATGGCAAGTGGACAATATCCGGCTTTACCTGATGAAGGTTGGGGCGTGCCTGAAAGAAAGGAAAAGATCATTGACAATACAATTCTCAAGAGCCTTTAGATATCAATACCTGCTGGGCGATTTGCTTACGGTGAACTGACCGATCAGTTAAACAGTTTGGTTTAATCAAAAAAATGTTCTTCCATAAGAACACAATAGAGCTTTGACTGAAAATTGAAAAATTCTAACAAAAAAACGCTCTAATGTCCTTTGAAATCCAGAAACCTGGTTGATCTTCAAATTAATACATACACTCCAATCAAAAATAGTTAGCAACCCATTATTAATCCCAAAATTGGTGGCCTATGAATAATGCGGGTTAAGTTATTGGAAATGATGTGATAGGTAAGAAAGAAAAGACTTTAAATTTAGCTTAATACCAGGTTTAAAGTTTCCTCCTGATCACAAAGAGCCTGATAAGCATCCTTTAAAATAGTAGGAGTGAACACCACTTCATCCCCTGGTTTTAATTGAGCCAGTTTGTCTAAATGAGCAGTAATAACGTTGCCCAGTCTCGGATAACCACCGGTTGTTTGCGCATCGGACATTAATATGATGGGTTGACCGGAATTGGTTATTTGAATAGTACCTTTAACAATACCTGAAGAGATTACCTCTTGTTTCGGCTCAAAGCCCTCAAGTTGAGTTTCAAGACGGTATCCCATTCTATTCGAATCTGCAGTAACACTGTGGCCTCGTCTTAAGAAATGATCTGTGGAGCGTTTTGAAAAATCGTCAAATTCAGGTCCCGGTAATATGCTGACTGTGATTGTTTTAGGAAACCGAGGGCGAAGTTCTTTAGGAAATTCTCTCGCCGATATCGAATTCTTGGTTTCTATTGATATCACGTTGCCTTTCTTCGGAATGCTATCGGGTGTCAAATCTTTTTCAGAAAGTAAAAATGCACTATAACTATTTAGCCACTTTTTTACCATCCATTTTCCTCTTATTGCCAAATAAGCCCTACATCCGCTTTTCAATGGTCCAAACGAAAGTTTTGAACCACTATTAATTGAAAGAGTTTTATACATGGGCACAATAGCCCCATCAATCATTGGAGAAATATCGGCCCCAGTCAGCGCAATCTGGCAATCTCCCTCAACTTCAATTTGCGGACCAATCAAGGTTATCTCAAGTGCTGGAGTATCAAAATTGTTTCCGACCAGCCAATTAGCAATGCGTGCGGAAGATTTATCCATGACGCCGCCAATCGGTACGCCAAAAGCTTGATGACCAATTCTGCCGGTATCTTGAACAAGAGTCTGGAGGCCCGCTTTCCTAAAATGAAATATCACTTTATTGTCCATATATTTCCTCAATGTTGAAACTGCCGGACTCAACTTTCAGCTCAAACTTTAAATGAGCCTTGGTTGAAATTGCATGAAATTTGACTTGGTCTCCAGCCTTAAACAAAAAGGGATTTTCATTTTTACCATCAAAAATGTTCAAAGGAGTTTTTCCGATTATTTGCCAGCCACCCGGTGCTTCGGAGGGATATATACCTGTCTGTAAGCCTGCCAACCCAACTGAACGCGGGGGTACTCTCAACCTCGGTTTTGGCTTTCTGGCGCAAGACAGCGATTCCGGTAAACTGCCCATGTATACGAACCCCGGCAAAAACCCCAGCATATAAACCTGGAATGTTATAGAGGTATGGATCTCAATGATACTTTTGGGAGAAAGACCGGTTTGTTTTCTAACCTCTTCCCAAATCAAGGCTACAATCACCTTCATAGCATACCGGAATGTTCAGTGTTCTGGGATCAGGCACTTTCCCATCCCTGGATTTGGCGACAAGTTCTTCAACTTGCTCACAAATCTCATCGTAAACTGTTACCAAAGGATTGTAAATAATGGTAATGGAGCAATACGCCGGAATGTAACTTACTAATCCTTTAATTTCCGAATTTTCCAGGGTGTCAGCGATGGCTATCACCTTCGCATTGATTTCGGGATCAATCTTTTGTTCGAAATTTATGAGAACAGCGCTATCTCCATAGGGATGAAATTTCATCATTTGAAAAAGCTCTTTTTCAAGATATTACTTTCCTTCAGCTTCGTGTCGATTGTCCGAAGTATTGAGACGGCTATTGGGTTATCACCATGAATGCAAATGCTTTGTGCGTAAATATCGACGGGACTGCCATCATAGCTATTGACCTTCTTTTCCAACACTATTGAAACTACTTGTTCTGCTGCCTCATCGGCTGATTGTATGACAGCATCCTCCTTATCCCTTGACCGCAATCTTCCGTTGGTTTCATATCTTCGGTCTGCAAAAGCCTCGGTTACAAATGACAGGTTCACTTTACCGGCTGTCTTTTCAAGAAAACTTCCGGCCATTCCCATCAAAGTCAGATCGGGATCTATTTCATGAACTGCTTTGGCAATAGCATTTGCTTCACCCTCGTTGTCTGCAGCGGTGTTATATAAAGCGCCATGTGGTTTTACATAGCTCAAATGCCCCCCCAGTGATTCTGTAATTGATTTTATGGCTGCGATTTGATATTTGACCAATGCTCTTAATTCTTCAGATACTATATGCATTCGCCTTCTACCAAACCCTTGTAGATCCGGATACCCCGGATGCGCCCCGATCTGAACACCATGTTTGAGCGCATTTTTGATGGTCCCTTCTATATGTAGTGGGTCACCTCCGTGGAACCCGCAAGCGATGTTACAGGAAGTGATATAGGGAAAAATAGCATCGTCATTTCCTATTTTGAAATTCCCGTAGCTTTCGCCCATATCACAGTTAATATCAATCTCAGGCATATTTTAGATAATTTGTAAAGCTGATAAGATTCCTCTGATACCAAGAATCAGGGTTAAAATTATTACTAACAAACCAAGGATGTTCACCAGCCTGGAATTAACATATTCACCCATGATATTTTTGTCATTGACAATCCATAGTAAAAATAATGCGATTATAGGCAATAACATGCCATTGGCCACTTGGGCGAAGAGTATGACACTGGTTGGATTAAAACCAAGTGAGGAAAAGATCAGGCCATTAACTAATACAAAAAGCCACGCCATTCGAAATTTTTTTCCTTTTAAATCATGGGGCCACCCCAAAATTTCAGTGGTGGCGAAAGCAGCAGCTAATGGGGCAGTCACGGAAGACGATAATCCGGTCGCAAGAAATCCCAATGCGATAAATATTACAGACCACTCTCCAAGAACGGGGTAGAGTTGCTCAGCCAGGTCGGATCCTTTGCTAACCACCTTATTCTTTCCGGCAAACGCAACCGCTGAAGAAATGAGAATAGCCATGGTGATCAGTCCTCCGATAATTACGGATAAGGCTGTGTCCCAACGTGAGTCAGATAAGTGATCAGCGCCGGACCATCGTTCTTTCACAGCTGCAGCGTGTAAGAAGAGATTATAGGGTACCACAGTGGTGCCGATCAATCCTACCACCATCATTAGCGCCCCTTTAGGCATGGTAGGAATGAAGATGCTTTTTATGATCTCCCCAATGTCGGGTTTTAGCATGATCGACGCAAACAGGAATACTGCTCCCATGACACTCACCATTACTATAAGGCTGCGTTCAATCAGTTTGTACTTCCCACTAAAGAGTAATAAAAATGCAGCTACTCCAATAACAAAGATCAGGGGGTTGAAGGGCAGATCCGTGAGATTTTCCGTGTATGTATCAAAACCTAATACAGCGCCGGTAATATTTCCTGCTTCGTATGCGGCATTGCCAATAAGAATTGCTCCTAGAACTAGGAAAGTTGAAAATATTTTAAATAGAGGATGTTTCGCTTTTTTTCGAATAGCTTCTCCAACACCCATTCTCCCTACCACGCCTAATCGGGACGCCATTTCCTGAAGTAGGAAAGTTGCCAGGATAGAAAACACAATGGCCCAGAGGAGGGTAAAGCCATAACTTGAACCGGCAATGGTAGCGGTGGTAACCGTACCGGGACCAATGAATGCAGCAGCAACCATGGCACCAGGGCCAATATTTTTTAATTTTTTAAGCAATATCATTCCAATTGTTGATGTGGAAATTAATGCCATACATCAACTTGTCAAACATTAATTTATTTGAAAAGCTAATGAGGCATCTTTTTAAGGGAGTATTTGAAATATGCTTTAATTTTCCAGTATGTCGAGATACTGGTTATTTCTTTATGTTCTTTTTAATGCTTGTCAACAACAAAATCAAAAGGCAGTGACTACGGGTGGAGATCAAAGAGGAGATATCGAAGTCCCGACCAGAGCACCTAGCAATGAAGCCAGAGCTGCATGAATTGATTGACGCGGATCTATTTGGAGAATTTTATAATGACAGGGTTAGCTTCTTCACCAAGGATGAACCGGATTTGGAAGTGGAGGGAGCAAATGTGAGTAGTGTAGTATTTTATTATATCGACGATGAACTATTTCAGACCATGTATCAATTGGAGACGGACATTACTTCCAGACTCATCAGGAATAATGGCAAATTCAAAATTCGTGGGTTGAACTCACGTAACTCGTATTTTATAAAAAGACTCAAATTCCGTATTCTTTATGGCAGTGAAATTGTTTCTTTGATCAACTATTATCAACTACGGTGGGAAAGTGACGATAACGAAATTATCTACCAGGTACGTTGGGATACAGTTGAGAAATTCTATACTTTATATTGAACGTGTAAAGGGATATAAAGAGGTCCTGAAAAAGTAGAGGCTGCAGCATCTGATTGATATA
>CAXXNX010000039.1:0-9242 GCA_963664285.2 Cyclobacteriaceae bacterium | reverse complement strand
GATTATGTTCCCAGCCTACTTTAAGTCGATTTGAAAACAAGGCCGATCGGAGTCTGATCTACCAGATGAGTCAATGGTTTGTAGACCGTTATGTAGAGGAGTTGAAAGAGAAGACTGGTCAAATCATC
The DNA here is from genome assembly GCA_963664285.2 of Cyclobacteriaceae bacterium. Taxonomy (GTDB): domain Bacteria; phylum Bacteroidota; class Bacteroidia; order Cytophagales; family Cyclobacteriaceae; genus JAJCYL01. Next base: position 9,114 of record CAXXNX010000039.1, on the reverse strand, counting down.
ATTGATGTAGATGGTACCGATGACCCTACTCATGGATCCCAACAACTCAGTTTGTATAATGGCTATTTGAAGTAGGCATTTAATAAATACAAATCATTTTATAAGGACAAGGCTTATGATTCACCATTCTGTCCAACAGATTATCAAATATTCCACCTTTCATCTGACTGCGGTTAAACCTATAACAATATTGGTCAATGTATGCCTGAAGGTTATCTACGGAATGATGGATACCTCTAAGCCAGGCCTTGAACATCATAATTGTCCTGTGTAAGTCTGGGAAGTTCTTACCCTTCTTTCCACTGTCGGTTTGAACCAGGAGGCTGTATTTATTTTTTAAGGGCATGTATCCCCTCCACTTATCGGTTTTGATATTAGCCCGACAGGATATATGATCTTCGAAAAAAGGCTTTAGCTGCCTGGTACCTGCATTGTCAATTATCCTGGCATACATTCGGCTAACTCCTCTGCCTTTCTTCTCAATTGCAACTAAAACCTGCCTTTTTCGGTTATTCTGACGCCCTACAACACCTTCTTCCTGTTCTCCTACTACCGTTTCATCGACTTCTACTTTGCCCATTAGCGGGTATTTGCCACTGCTGGCCATTGCTTTCATAACCTTGTGTTGGAACAGCCAGCAGGTTTTTTGGCGCAACCCCAGTTTTCGGCTCAGTTCAGTAGAAGCAATTCCTTTTTTATTTGTACTCATGTAGTAAACAATATAAAAAGCCTTTAAAAGTGGGAATTTAACCTTGTGGAATAGGGTGCTACTAGTGGGAGTAGCCTGATACTTGCATTTAGTGCATTGCCGTGTATGCTGCAGCTTCCCACCGCAATACCGGTCATGGCCACACCTCTCACATTTAAACCCTTTGGGCCATTTCAATTCGGCCAGGTATTCTTGGCAACTGTCGTTATCGGGGAATTTCTCCTGAAACTCGAAAAGTGTTAGACTTTCATACTTTTTCTCCATATCTTGAAATTTAACTTTTACTCTTAATTGATATTAATATACTGAATATCAGTGACTTAACAAAGTATTTCAAGCTGTTTTTAGAGTCAAAATCATTATTTATTATATGCCTACTTCAAATGGCTATTATGGACAGACTATGTACCATGAGTTGTTCTTTAAGGACGGGAACACCGGTCAGGTCATTTTACCAGTACTACGTCCGGGCAATTGTCACTCCAACAAATGGTTTGTGGCCTTATTGAAAAGGATTGTCATTAAAATCAGAAAAAAACTGCCCTCAGTAAAGATCCTTATTCGAGCGGATAGTGGCTTTTCAGGAGCATCTTTTTATCGGATAGCTAAGCAGTTTGACCTTCAATTTTGTTTAGGTATTAGTAGTAATGAAGTTTTAAAGACTTTTACCAAACAGACTATCATTGAAGTAAAAAAGGAATATGCTTCAAAAATCATCAAACATCAAGAGTTTGTTGGCCCGTTTACTTACCAGGCCAAAAGCTGGGATCGTTCTGAAAAGCTGTACGCCAAAGTGGAGTCTACCGGAAAAGGAATGAATGTCCGTTACTTTGTGAGCAACTTTGAAGCGATGACCGCTCAACAGATTTACTTTGATTTTTATGTCAAGCGAGGTGATGCCAGTGAAAATCGAATAAAGGAACTCAAAAACATGACTTATTCCGACCGGCTTTCCTGTTATCGCTACTGGGCCAATTTCATGCGTTTAATCATCGCTACCCTCTGTTATGAAATGTTCCGGCAGATTAAATTATTAATTGCCAAAACAAAACACCACTTTGCTAAACGATGGCAAGTGGACAATATCCGGCTTTACCTGATGAAGGTTGGGGCGTGCCTGAAAGAAAGGAAAAGATCATTGACAATACAATTCTCAAGAGCCTTTAGATATCAATACCTGCTGGGCGATTTGCTTACGGTGAACTGACCGATCAGTTAAACAGTTTGGTTTAATCAAAAAAATGTTCTTCCATAAGAACACAATAGAGCTTTGACTGAAAATTGAAAAATTCTAACAAAAAAACGCTCTAATGTCCTTTGAAATCCAGAAACCTGGTTGATCTTCAAATTAATACATACACTCCAATCAAAAATAGTTAGCAACCCATTATTAATCCCAAAATTGGTGGCCTATGAATAATGCGGGATAAGCTTGATGTCATACAAAGGTGTCCCTGTTGTTTCACTGTACCATCTTTTACATTCATTGCACTGATACATCTGCACACCTTTTTGTCTGCCCCTCTTATATACCTTCTCGCTTGTGCAATTTGGACAGGGTTTCTTCTTTCTTTTCTCTGCTATTTGTTGTTGAGCGGCAATCAATACTTTGCCTTGTAATTCCTGCTCCTGAAGCAACTCATCCAACAATTCGGTTTGGGAACTTATCGGCAATTGTGCAAATAAATTTTTGATCTCTTGACTTGATATCATATAGCGAAGATAATAATAATTGCTGTGTTAATTAGAACTTAGCCCCAAATTGTTACTTTTTTTTATACTCTGAAACAGTCATAGATTGCGTTTGGTACCTTAAAAAAACACATGAGAATTGAGGAATATGATCTCGTCTCAAAAGATGGAGAAAATCTTTATAGCAAGGCGTGGCTGCCCGAAGAAGGAAAGGAGCCTGAAGCGGTTATATGCCTGGTGCACGGATTAAGTGAACACACCGGACGCTATGATGAGTTTGCTCAATTCTTCAATAATAATCAAATAGCTGTTTTTTCATTCGATTTAAGAGGACATGGGAAATCACCAGGTAAACGGGGCCATGTGAGGAACTATGATGCATTACTTGATGATGTTGAAGGTCTTTTGAAGATAGCTCGGCGAGAATATAACGACATATTACTATTCTTATATGGACAAAGTCTTGGGGGCAACATTGTTTCTAATTATGTAACAAGGAAAAATACATCGGAAGTAGCCGGAGCTATTCTTTCAGCCCCCTGGTTGAGGCTAGCATTTGCTCCACCACCCATAAAAGTGAAGCTAGCGTCAATTATGCAACGCATATATCCGGCTTATACCGAGCCGAGTGATATAAATCCTGAGGATCTGTCAAAAGAACCTGATATAGTCAAGGCATATAATGAAGATGCATTGGTTCAAAAACAGATTTCATCGAGTCTATTTTTTGGAGGTACTAAAAACGGTGAATTAGCAATCCGAAATGCTTTCAAACTTACTATACCCCTACTTGCTATACATGGTAAGTCTGATAAGCTTACGTCCTGGCAGGCATCAGAAGAATTTGTAAAGAACTGTGGCAAAATCGCAGCTCTTAAATTGTATGAAGACGTTAAGCATGAACCTCACAATGACACCGAACGTCAGGAGATACTTTCAGATGTTCATCATTGGATATTAAATCTCATAAATTAGAATTAAATGAATAGTGATTTTGCCGTCATTTTTGATATGGACGGTGTATTGGTGGATAATAACCCTATTCATGTAGAAGCGTGGAAGGTATATTCGGAGCGGCTAGGGTTTGAACTTACTCCTGAAAAGATAAAGAATGACCTTTATGGCCGAACTAATGTAGATGCTTTCCGACGGCTCTACCGGAATGATCTGACCGATGTGGAATGCCAAAGACTTTCCCAGGAAAAAGAAGCTCTTTACCGGGAGATCTATCAACCAATAATTGAACCCGTTAAGGGCCTACAAGAATTTCTGTCAGAAATGCATGGTTACAAAGTTCCAATGGCTATCGCTACCTCTGCCATTCCGGAAAATGTCGAATTCGTAACCCATGAATTGGGTATCAAGAATTATTTTAGTGTAGTCGTAAATGAAACGCACGTAACTAGGGGAAAACCTGACCCGCAGATTTACTTACTCACCGCTAAGAAACTGGGATTTGATCCTTCACGTTGTATTGTCATTGAGGATAGCCTGTCAGGCGTGAAATCAGGCCTTGCAGCGGGATGTAAAGTAATTGGACTGACTACAAACCCACACCAAAGAGGAATTATCTAACACCAACATGGTTATTGACAATTTTGAAGATCTTAATTAGTGTCTGTATGAAAACAGGCTAATATGCTGATTATCCATCATATTCGTATTTTTTCCATCAAATCAGCGCTGAATTATTCTCGAATCTGATTCAGTAGAATTATCAAATTCACAAATATTATCAAGAACAGTTGCGTTGTAGCCTGTTAATTGGCCATTTGAAGGTTTTCCATTCAAAAACCCCAAAGAATTCACTTTGAGATTCGCAGGCTTTTTGGTCTGTCGGGGAGTAAAATCCCTGTCCTTTTTTTGTTCATTCAGTGTAGAAAAGAAACGATTTTTTCGGTTGGTTTATCAGGATTAATCATTATATTGCATATAACCGATATAAATACAAACCATGAGGAAATCCTTCCAGCCCCAACTTACCCTGAGATGCACACCCATCGAGCAAGTAGAGGCTCCGGTGAAAACTAAAAGCCACTTAGCTGCCCTGGCAGCCGCCCTTCAATATATCTATGTCCAACCTGAATGGAACCAGCGTATTTTTGAATTACTTTCTTCCAAACTCATTGAGGGAAAGAAAAAGACGGGCCGTGAGGGTATGAGTCTGTGGGAGGTCTTCGTATTGGCCCAGGTGCGCCTGTGCATGAACATCTCTTACGATGAGTTACACCATATCTCCAATTACGACACGTTGGTACGGGGCATTATGGGGGTGCTACCTACCGACTACTCTGTGGGCAAACAGTATAAGTACCAGAACATTTATGACAATGTGACCTTGCTGGACGATGAACTGCTCATCGGCATCAATGATGTAATCGTAGCAGCAGGTCACCAGGTGTTTAAAAAAAAAGGAAAAACCGGAGGGGAGGAAGTTGCCTTGCGTTGCAAGACCGATAGTTTCGTGGTAGAAACCGACACCCACTTTCCTACCGACTACAACCTGCTATGGGACAGTGCCAGAAAGTGTATAGATGTAGCTGATTTATTGGTCTCAAAAAGGTATTTTACTGGCTGGCGTAAGTCCGGGGATTGGCGCAGATCCCTCAAAAGGCTGATGCGCAGCGTGGGCAGGACCACCGGCTCAGGAGGAAAAAACAAAGAGGAGCGGGTAGAGCAGGCTGCCACTTCCTATCTGACTAAAGCCCATGCTTTGAGCAAGAAAGTGGGCCAAATGTTGGAAAAACATCAGGGAAACTCTATCGAGGAGTTCGCAGCCCTGATGGCATTGACCTATTATCTTGAGATGTTGGAAAAGTACATCGAGTTGCTCGACAGGCGGTTGATCAGAGCAGAGACCATTCCTCATGCCGAAAAAGTCTTTTCCATCTTTCAACCTTATGCCGAAATGATCAAAGAAGGCAAACTGCACCCCAATGTGGAGATCGGTAAGAATCTGGCCATCACTTCGGATCAATACCATTTACTCATAGACTGGCAAATAGCTGAAAAACAAACCGACAACCAACTTACCCTATCAATTGCCCGGCGTATCGCTGAGAAATACCCCATCCAAAGCCTGAGCACCGACAAGGGGTTTTCCGATAAAGAGGATAAAGCAACTCTGCAAACCTTCATCCCAGAAGTGATCATGCCTAAAAAGGGTAGGTTAAACAAAGAAGAAAAAGCCATCGAATCAGCGCCAGCCTTCAAAAGGTTGAAAAACAAGCATTCTGCTATCGAATCCAACATTAATGAGCTGGAACACCGGGGATTGGACCGATGCCCGAACCGTACCCGCAAAACTTTCAATAGCTACATCGGGTTGGCCATTACTGCCTACAACCTTCACAAGATCGGGCGTAAACTCCAGGCTGACCGTCTGGCCGCCCAGCAGCAAGCCAATTGCCAGAAACAAGCAGCTTAATCACCTTTTAGCTGTTTAATAAGGATTAGGCACTGGCAGAAGTGCGTCCTGGTCAGGCTAAACCCGGCTATTTTTATCAAAAACCATCAAAAACAATGAATAAAAGCAAAGTCACCCTTTATTAGTCAGCAAGGTGAGTGATTTTTTCATTGTTCCATTTTAAGCAATATTTTAATACGACCTAAAACTCGCTGTTTTCTTAGAGACACTAATTAATTATGGGAAATTGAGCCCTTTTATGGGGTGATGCGTTTTAAAAATAAGTGCACCAAATTTTTTTCATAGACTAAACTAACGTTCGATTTCACAATAAATGGGCTATTTCACATCAACGGAAGTAATTTTCTACTAATGTTATCTCGAACTATCGTTAAACTATAATCTTGAAGAAGAAACAAATCGAATGAATAATCCTGTTTTTTATTGCCATTTTCGTCCTTTTTATTTTGATTCAAAGAAAAAACTATGCTGAGATCAACTAATAAGTGCAATTGAAGGATGAAAAAGCTTTTAAGGGCTTTTTCATCCTTCAAAAGCCTGAGCAGTGCAATCTTTGGATTGCAAAATGTCAAAAAACTACACACATCTCAGTATTGATCAAAGGTATCAAATTGAAGCATTATTGAAAACAGGAGCTACTCAAAAGGAGATTGCCTGTATCGTTCATTTTCACCCGTCTACGATCTCACGTGAGCTTAAGCGAAATGTGGGTTCAAGAGGTAGGGGAGCTGGTGTCTATCGAACAGCAAATGCACAAAGGAGGACCAATCTTCGTCATCAAGAAAAGCCAAAAAGAGTGATTTTCACCAAACCCATGAAAGACTGGATAGTTAACCGGCTCCAAGAAGATAGATGGAGTCCTGAATTGATCAGCCATCAGGGAAAGAAAACGAGAGAATGTCCACTTAGCCATGAATGGATTTACCAATGGATATGGGAATGTAAGCACACCAACCGCCAGGAGAACCAAGAATACAAACAACTATACACATATCTAAAACATGGCAAACGAAGGCGCAAACGAGGAAACAGAAAAGATCGTAGAGGTATTATCCCGAATAGGGTATCAATTGAACAGCGACCCCAGATCATTAACAAAAGGGAACGATTGGGAGATATAGAAGTCGATTTAATGATGGGTAAAAACCACAAAGGCTCTTTGTTGGTGATGACAGACCGAGCAAGTCTTTTTACCAGAATCAGAAAGATGCACAGTAAAAATGCCGATCAAATGGCCGAAGCTATTGTGGAGGAACTCTCTCAGGATAAACACAAACTGGAAACACTCACTTTTGATAATGATATGGCATTTTCTAAACATGAGTTGATTGCTCAATCCCTTGATGTGGATGCCTATTTCACTCGTCCCTATACTAGTCAGGATAAAGGGACAGTTGAAAATAGGATTGGGGTAATCAGAAGGTTTTATCCTAAGAAAACAGATATTAGATTTGTTACAGAGGAGCAAATCAAAGTTGTTGAAAACAAAATCAATGAACGCCCTGTTAGAAAATTTAATTACCTAAACGCAAAGCAAGTGCTACAAAGGAAAATTGCACTTATTACTTGAACTTACATATCTCTATAATGAAAAGACGTGAATTTGTAAAACAAGGGAGTACTTTAGCCGCAGGTGGAGTGCTCTGGTCATGCGGCGCTTCCACTGAGACTAATACAATAGAATCGACAGATTCAGGAACCGAGACTGGAGAAGGTCTTGGGAATATTGGGATTCAACTTTATTCGTTACGCAATGAGCTCCCTTCGGACCGCCAAGGTGTATTAAAAAAGATATCTGATATAGGCTATAAGTATCTTGAGACCTACATGATGGAAGGCAAACATCATTTGGGTTACCCCATCGCGGATTACAGGAAAATGTTAGACGACCTTGGCTTACAGGTATTAAGCGCTCATATACCAACCGGGCGAACTTCTCCTGACCTTGTGGGTTCTCTGACTAATAACTTCGAAAAAGTAATTGAAGATGCCCATTACCTTGGGCAAAGATACATTGTATGCCCTTACCTGCAAGACAGCGAAAGAACCTCATTAGATGATTACAAAGCAACTATTGACTTACTCAATACCAGTGGTACAAAATGTAAAACAGCAGGGATCACATTCGCCTATCACAATCATGCTTTTGAATTTGAGGAGCTTGAAGGTCAGATACCTATGGAATTGATCATAGAGCAAACAGATCCAGAGATGGTTCAGATGGAACTTGATATTTACTGGAGTACCAAAGCTGGAAGGGATACTTTTGAACTTTTTAATAAATATCCTAACCGTTTTATACTATGGTATGTTAAGGATATGAGCAAAACCAAAGAAGATGAAACAACCTTTATCGGTGGTGGATCAATCGACTACCCAGAAGTATTCAAAAATGCTCAAAACTCAGGAATGGAGTACTTTTTCGTAGAGCAGGAGCACTATCCCATACCGGTATTTGAGGGTTTAAAAAAAAGTTATGATTATCTAAGAGCGATCAACGTCTGAAGAAACAATGTATTTGCAGAACTTTTAGTGTTCAGTTTTCTTTTTTCATTGGGACAAATCTCACTGGAAACAGCACACGGGATTTGAACCTGGTTGGAGAAGCTTTCTCTATTAGCTTAAGCGACTGTACCTGTCTCTTTGGCCCGACTGGAATAACCATTTTTCCTCCGATCTTTAATTGCTCTTTAAGCGCCTCAGGAACGTATGGAGGTGCCGCGGTAACAAATAATAGCATCATATGGCGCAAACTCGGACCAACCCAAGTACCCATCCCTATCCTGAATTTGATATTGTCATATCCTAAATTATTCAAAGAGGCCTTTGCGCTTCGGCCTAATTCGGGAATGATTTCTATGGTGTATACTTCTTGTACAATTTCAGCTAATACCGCAGCCTGATAGCCCGAACCCGTACCTATTTCCAAAACTTTATGATCTGGCCTGGGATTAATCACTTCAGTCATTATTGCCACTATATATGGCTGCGAAATGGTTTGATTTTCTTCGATTGGCAGTGCATGGTCATCATAAGCCTGTTCCTTAAATCTATCTGGTACGAAAAGATGACGAGGCACTTTTTTAAAGCATCTATAACATCTTCATTATCCACCCCTCTGTCTTTAATAATCTCTACCATTTCATATTTGCGCTTTTCGTAGACACTCCTATCTTGCAGCAGCCCTATTAAAACAAATATCATTAGCCAACCGGTTTTCATGATTTTTCTAAACTCATGCTTATAATATACTATATACTTATGGAGTATAGTAAACTGCTGTGTG
>CAXXNX010000038.1:0-17324 GCA_963664285.2 Cyclobacteriaceae bacterium | reverse complement strand
TAATATCTGATCAGAGAACCATTGAGCGCTGCAACAAACTAGTGCTACCACCAGCATGGGAAGCCGTTTGGATATCTCATGACCCAGAGGCCAATCTACAGGCTACTGGAAAAGATGCCAAAGGACGCTTGCAATATCGCTACCACGAAGACTGGACCAAAGCTCGTTCGACAGAGAAATTTGAGGGTATGAGGGGATTTGCCAAAATTCTCCCAACAATTAGGAAGAAAGTCGAGTCTGATCTGAAACTAAATGGAATGCCCAAAGACCGAGTTGTGGCGCTAGTGATCAAATTAATCGATCTCTACCATTTCCGGGTGGGCAATGATGAATATGCTAGAAAGAACAAGTCCTACGGTTTAACAACGATAAAGGAGGGGCGCATGACCATAGACCGTTCAAAAACGGCAGAAGGTGAATTGGATGCCATTTTCGAATTCACGGGAAAGTCCGGTAAGCTTTGGAAGAGAAGAATTTGGGAGGACGATTTAGCATTACTTATCGACGCATCGGGTGCAGTTGGCGGTAGAAAAAAAACCCAGGATTTGTTTAGATATGAAGACAAATCCGGAAAGGATTTCGATATCAAGTCACATCACATTAACGAGTATCTTGATGCTATTACTCCGAAAAATCGGAAAGTGACTGCCAAAGATTTTCGTACCTGGGCTGCAACCTGGAAGACCGCTTTTCGGCTTTCAAAACAATTAGATCCCGATTCGGCGCATGCCAGAAAAAGAGTATCAAACGAAGTAATCAAGACAGTTTCATCGGATTTGGGCAACACACCTACTGTTTGCAGGTCTTCTTACATTCATCCAACTATACTTTCTGACTGGACAGCGGGTACTTTCCGCAAAAACTGGAATAACGCCAATATTGGTCGGATAGTGGTCGGTTTATCAAAGGAAGAAACTGCGACATTTAGATATATTGAATGAAAATTTAAACTGAAGGATAGTTGTTGTTGTGAGTAAGTCATTAAAATACGTGTTGGGAGCTCTGTCCAACTGGCCCGTAATATTTCTTGGTATTTTAATCATCCTCTTCTCTCTGACATTGATCGGAAGTCATTTAATTATTGCTATTATTCTGATCATTGTTGGTTTGGCTTTAACTACAGGGATTCATGGGTTTCAGATAGATCCAAACAAAAAGGTGTACCGACAATACCTATTCATGTTGGGTTTTACGATGGGTAAATGGCATCGCTATGATGCCATTGAAAAAATCTTTATCAATTCAATGGTTGAAAGCCAAACAATCTATTCACGGACTAACCAGAGTAATACAGTGAAAAAGCACAAATTAATCTCCTTTCTTAAATTCGATGATGGAAGAAAGATCGAATTGTATGAAGGCAAGAACAAATCATCACTATTAAAGAAGCTCAACAGGGTTGCCCAGGATCTATCCACGCATATTCAGGATAATACAACAAATTGAATAGGGCTAATAACGTTTGACAAATTGATTGCTTAATTCACCTGCTGCCAGTAATCATAATGTTGCCCACCAAAAGTTTTGATGATGATCTCCCTTGCCAATTCCAATCCACTGAACCTTGGGTTGCCTGCAGTTAAAGATATGGGTCCACCATTCATCACGATCACTATTCCGTCTTTGCGTTCAGGCCATACCACAAACAATGATTGAAATCCCGGATAATTGACGCCCCAGTGCCAAATCACCTTTTCCTTCCCTTTTTGAATTCCTAAGCCCAGGCCCCAGTCATTGTGGTCATTAACCCGCACTTGTGGGGTGAGCATTTCATCTACCAATTCAGGATCAAGATGATTTGGGTTCATTAATTCTGTGATAAACCTGGCATAGTCCTGTGCCGTAGTTTTTAAACCTGCTGCCGGACTGAATATGGATTTCCGGAGTTTCAGAGGAATTGGTGGTCTGAACCATATAGAGTAAGCAAGGACAATTAAACTTAAAATACCGGCAATGGTCCAACCGTAGGGCTTGGTAGTATCTGCATGCTTGAATTGCCCATTATTCCATCTCCTAAAACTTTTTATAACAAGAGCGACCAAAGCAATGGATAATATGTTGACCAACGCAAACCTCGAAGCGATCATCCCGAAGTTTATCGCAGAATGAGTGAAAATTACGATTTAGATATGGAAGCTTATTTCTTGAGAACAGCCGGACAGAAATATGACAGGTTTGGTAAAATGAAAGCGGATGATAAGAATAACATTTTTAACATTCAACAAAACATTGTCGATGGACATGAGTACTTTCATTACATAGAAAGTGTGAAAAAAACTCTCTTAGAATAAGTTCAAAATATTTTCTCCACGGGCGTATGAATTTGCTTTGGATTAGTAAAGCTGACATCTAAATCGGCATGAATTCTCCCGAAACAACTGTTCGCTCAGCCTCGGAAATAAAAAATCGTATCATCAAATTTGGAGAGAAAAATGGGGCTCTTGAAACCAATAAGTTGTGGCAGGCTCTTGAAATAAAGAATTAGAAACTACATTTAGTTTGATATGGGTAATAGAAATCCTCGATAAGCTTATCAATGCTGTTGATTCTTTTCGTCATAGGTACTGTTTTAAAGGCAACTATCGTGTTGGTTGCACTGGGTGCAACATTTTGGTTTCTTTTCACTGGACTTGTAAACAAGGACGACTCAAGAAAAAAGAAAGCTTTGAGAAATTTTCTTTTGACCATTGCAGGTGTCACTAGCTTAGCTCTCTTAAGGAATTTTAAGGATCTTACAATAGGTTCCTTATCTGCAACTATAAAATACAAAAACATGAAAATGATATTTCACACATTCCTTTTAATCTTAATAATTCAATTTCATGCTAATGCACAATCCATTAGTGTCCAGGAAAGACTTGGGTACCCCAAAGATGCTAAACTACTCATCATTCACGCCGATGATTTAGGAGTATCGCATTCGGAAAATATTGCCAGTATAAAAGCAATGGAAGAAGGTGCTGTAAACTCTGCAAGTATCATGGTCCCATGTCCATGGTTTCCTGAGATAGCGACCTATGCTAAAAACCATCCAGAAATGGATTTCGGATTGCATCTTACGTTGACCAGCGAATGGAAATATTACAAGTGGAGGCCATTGACATCATATAGCGAGGTAAAAGGATTAGTAGATGAAAACAACTTCTTTCATGAAGGCTGGACTGGTGTAAGAGAGAATGCAAGCGCTCAAGAAGTTGAGAAAGAACTACGAGCCCAAGTTGAAATGGCTAAAAAATTTGGAATCAATATTACACATTTGGATTCCCATATGTTTTCAGTGTTTTCAAAACCGAAGTACGTTGAAGTATATAAAAAATTAGGGCAAGAATATAAACTTCCCGTTTTACTAGATAGGCATTGGTTAAAGATGCGAGGAGTGAATCCTGATGAATTTCTGGACGAAGATGATATTATTATTGATCAACTTTATATGGCACTACCAAATGATAAAAAGGGCGGGTTAAAAGAATATTATATCGAAACTTTAAAAAATATGGAGCCTGGATTCAATGAAATATTGTTGCATGCGGCTTTTGATAATGAAGAGATGCAAGCAGTAACGATAGGTCATCAAGATTTTGGAGCCCATTGGAGGCAGGAAGACCTCGACTTTTTTAGTAGTGAATTGTGTAAAAATATCATTGAAGAAGAAAACATTCAACTCATCACATGGAAAGAAATCAAAGAAAAATTAATAGATAAAAAATAGACCGCCAGTGCACCCCTCACATTATCTGCCGTTGTACAAAATAAAAACAAGAAAACGAGTAAACAGGACCAAACACGATAAAGCTTAACCCGAAAAATTCATAGTAGACAATAAAAAACAGGCATAAATTGCTTATATTGAGATAGTTAGACAACAAAATAAGCAATTAATTTATGCCTAAATATAAGGAAAAAGATACCGTATTTTATCGAGGAAAACAAGCTTTTAAATTTGATTTTTCAGCATCAGCGATTAGCTCAGACGGAGCGATATTGTTAAGTGAAAAAGTAGAGAGAAAGACTGGTCTATTAAAAAGCTTCGCCGCACTGATTCCTGACTATCGAAACCCCTTTTTTATCGAATACACTTATGAAGAAATGCTTCGCCAACGGGTGTTTTTAATGATGCAGGGCTATCAGGATTGCAATGACGAACAAAAACTCCGAGAGGATCCGGTGATCCGTAAAGTACTAGATAGCGGATTATGTTCCCAGCCTACTTTAAGTCGATTTGAAAACAAGGCCGATCGGAGTCTGATCTACCAGATGAGTCAATGGTTTGTAGACCGTTATGTAGAGGAGTTGAAAGAGAAGACTGGTCAAATCATCATTGATGTAGATGGTACCGATGACCCTACTCATGGATCCCAACAACTCAGTTTGTATAATGGCTATTATGGACAGACTATGTACCATGAGTTGTTCTTTAAGGACGGGAACACCGGTCAGGTCATTTTACCAGTACTACGTCCGGGCAATTGTCACTCCAACAAATGGTTTGTGGCCTTATTGAAAAGGATTGTCATTAAAATCAGAAAAAAACTGCCCTCAGTAAAGATCCTTATTCGAGCGGATAGTGGCTTTTCAGGAGCATCTTTTTATCGGATAGCTAAGCAGTTTGACCTTCAATTTTGTTTAGGTATTAGTAGTAATGAAGTTTTAAAGACTTTTACCAAACAGACTATCATTGAAGTAAAAAAGGAATATGCTTCAAAAATCATCAAACATCAAGAGTTTGTTGGCCCGTTTACTTACCAGGCCAAAAGCTGGGATCGTTCTGAAAAGCTGTACGCCAAAGTGGAGTCTACCGGAAAAGGAATGAATGTCCGTTACTTTGTGAGCAACTTTGAAGCGATGACCGCTCAACAGATTTACTTTGATTTTTATGTCAAGCGAGGTGATGCCAGTGAAAATCGAATAAAGGAACTCAAAAACATGACTTATTCCGACCGGCTTTCCTGTCATCGCTACTGGGCCAATTTCATGCGTTTAATCATCGCTACCCTCTGTTATGAAATGTTCCGGCAGATTAAATTATTAATTGCCAAAACAAAACACCACTTTGCTAAACGATGGCAAGTGGACAATATCCGGCTTTACCTGATGAAGGTTGGGGCGTGCCTGAAAGAAAGGAAAAGATCATTGATAATACAATTCTCAAGAGCCTTTAGATATCAATACCTGCTGGGCGATTTGCTTACGGTGAACTGACCGATCAGTTAAACAGTTTGATTTAATCAAAAAAATGTTCTTCCATAAGAACACAATAGAGCTTTGACTGAAAATTGAAAAATTCTAACAAAAAAACGCTCTAATGTCCTTTGAAATCCAGAAACCTGGTTGATCTTCAAATTAATACATACACTCCAATCAAAAATAGTTAGCAACCCATTATTAATCCCAAAATTGGTGGCCTATGAATAATGCGGGTTAACATATTCTTAATGTTTTCTTAAATTAAATTTATTTTTAAACAAATAATAAGGAAATTATGGCAGTTAGAAATGCAAAAGCCCTTTGGAATGGTACCTTAAAAGAAGGTAAAGGTGTAATGAATTTTAGTAACTACAGTGGACCATTTACTTTTGCTTCTCGTTTTGAGGAAGGTGAAGGAACAAACCCGGAAGAATTAATAGCAGCTGCTCACGCAGGGTGTTATTCAATGTTTCTTTCCGGCACTAATCAGCGGAGAAGAATTAACCCCACAAAGTGTGGAAACAAGCGCTAGAGTAACTCTTGGTGAAGTGGATGGTGGTCCTTGTATAACTAATATTAATTTGATTTGTAATGTAAGCCGTGAAGGATTAAGCCAGGAAAAATTTGGGGAATTAGCCTTGGCAGCCAAGGAAAAATGTCCTGTTTCCAGACTTTATGCTGGTAGCACTGCTAAAATTGATTTGGATGCTAAATTAGCTGGTTAAAAAAAGAAGCTGTCAAAGGTATTGTAACCCGGATTCTAAGACTTTAGCAAAGGCTGTTTCTACCAAGGCTTGGCTCCTGAAAATCCTTCATATGGGGGACGTGGAATTGGAATTGTAGTGATTAAGTATTTGAAAAATAACAATCAGATAAAATTCATTGGAACGATATTACCCAGGTCGTTAGATTCTACAACCTTACCCCAAAACAGCCTCAACCCGCCTATCGAACTCGGCAATAAACTCTTCCACTTTCAAACTACCTAGATCGCCTTTGGTATGCTCTCTTACCGAAACACTTCCGGTTTCCTGCTCTTTCTCCCCAACGATTAACATGAACGGCACCTTTTTCACTTCAGCATCCCTGATCTTTCTACCGATTTTTTCATCACGTTCATCCAGGTAGCCGGTTATCTCATGCTCCTTCAGTTGGTTAAAAACAGAATCAGCGTAATCCTGGTACTTCTCGGAAATGGGCAATACCGCCACCTGGTCAGGGGTCAGCCAGAGGGGAAAATTACCGGCACAGTGTTCCGTCAAGACCGCCACAAAACGCTCCATGGAGCCAAATGGCGCCCGGTGGATCATCACCGGGCGGTGCTTTTCATTATCAGCTCCGATGTACTCTAACTCAAAACGTTCCGGTAAATTGTAATCCACCTGTATGGTACCGAGTTGCCAACTGCGATTCAAAGCATCCTTCACCATAAAATCCAGTTTCGGCCCGTAAAAGGCTGCTTCACCTATTTCAGTTGTCGTAGTAAGGTTTTTTACTTTTGCCACCTTAATGATGGCTGCTTCAGCTTTTTCCCAGACTTCATCCTCACCCATATATTTCTCTTTGTTATCCGGATCTCTTAAGGAAATTTGAGCGGTGAAGTTTTCAAAACCAAGTGATTTGAAAACGTAGAGAACCAGGTCTATCACTGCCATAAATTCCTCCTCCATCTGGTCCGGGCGACAAAAGATGTGGGCATCATCCACGGTAAAACTCCGCACCCTGGTCAACCCGTGGAGCTCTCCGCTTTGCTCATAACGATATACATTGCCAAACTCCGCCAAACGCAAGGGCAATTCCTTGTACGACCGTGGTCTTACCTTATAGATCTCACAGTGATGAGGACAGTTCATTGGCTTTAACATAAACTCTTCACCTTCTTTCGGTGTACCGAATGGCTGAAAGGAATCCTTGCCATATTTTTCGTAATGACCGGAGGTCACGTAGAGGTTTTTATGAGCAATATGCGGGGTCATTACCGGACTGTAACCGGCTTTGACCTGGGCTTTCCGTAAAAATTGCTCCAACCTTTCACGAAGTGCGGTTCCTTTGGGCAACCAGAGTGGCAGACCCATACCCACTTTTTCAGAAAAGGCAAACAGTTCAAGCTCCTGCCCTATTTTTCGATGATCCCGCTTCTTGGCTTCCTCCAACATTTCCAGGTGCTCAGTCAGTTCCTTTTGTTTAGGAAAGGTGATCCCGTAGAGCCTTGTAAGCTGCTTGTTATTCTCATCTCCTCTCCAATAGGCAGCAGCCACGTTCAATACTTTGGCCGCTTTTATAAAACCTGTACTTGGAATATGGGGACCTTTGCACAAATCGGTAAAGTCTCCCTGTTTATAAAAAGTGATAGTCCCATCTTCTAGGTCTTTGATCAGGTCGAGTTTGTACTCATCTCCTTTTTCAGTAAAATACTTCAGCGCATCCTTCTTGCTTATTTCACTCCTTTCGTAGTTGTTCTTGCCTCGCGCCAGTTCAAGCATTTTGTCTTCCAGTTGTTTCAGATCATTTGCATTGAACTCCTGGTTGCCAAAGTCGACATCATAATAGAAACCCCCATCTATAGCCGGACCTATTCCAAATTTTATTCCCGGATAAAGCGCCTCTAATGCCTCAGCCATTAAGTGAGCAGAGGAGTGCCAGAAAGTAGATTTCCCCTCCGCATCATTCCAGGTCAGTAACTGCACCTTAGCATCTTCAGTGATAGTTCTTGTGGCATCAATAACTTCACCGTTAACCTTAGCAGCTAAAACATTTCTGGCAAGTCCTTCACTAATACTCATGGCAATATCCAGACCTGACGATCCTTTGGGATAATCCTGTTCAGTCCCGTCTGGCAGGGTCACTTTAATCAACTCATTCATTTTAATTATTGCTATTTGTATTTTTCCTAATTGGCCCTAAATCAAATTGCGGAATGGCTTCCTTTTCTTCCCTTAATTGCCGCAAATATGCAACTTTTCTGTACACCGCATTAAGTTCTTCTGTAGCATTCTGATAGGTAGAATCAATAGTCAGGAGGGCTCGGTATTCCTCAATCGCTTCACTAAAAAGATACTGTTTGTCGTAAGCCATTGCCTGAATGAGTCTAGCAGCTAAAGCCAGACTATCCAACTGTAAGGCAATGCGGGAATAGAAAATAGCTGAATCATACACTTTCATTTCAAAATAACTCCTGCCCAGATACAGGATAGCTGGCATAAACTCCGAATTTTGACGGAGTATCTTTTTGAAGTCTGTATTTGCATCTCTTAGTAAACCGTGACTATACTTGAGCATGGCCAATTTTAGCAACCAACCTTCATCATCGTATTCAATATTTTTAATTACCTTATTGAAACCGGCAGAATCCTTTCTGGTGAGCAGAATATCCAGTAACAACAGGTTGAGCCCATCGTCTTTTTTTTGTAGATCAAACGCCAAATTGAAAGCACTAATTGCCGCGGTTGTATCGCCCAGTTGATAAAATATCTTTCCTCTTAAAAACTCGCTTCGATAATTATTCGGATCTAGTTGCTGAAAACGATTGGCTTGTTTCAGGGCCTCCCCTGCTTCACCTGCCATCAGTAATACCTGGGAATAAACTGAGAAGTATTCTGCAGTCAGGTATCCAAGCCGACCCGCTTGTCTCATTGCCATTATGGCTGGGGTCAGGTCATCTTTTTCCAGATGGTACCTTGCCTTTATATAAAACAATTCCCCATCTTCCGGTAAAGCATTGACAGCCCTTTTAATAGTACTTAAACTACCGGTCGGCCATTCAGCCGATTCAAGAAACCTTACTTTTCTTTTCAGCAATTCACCATCATTGGGCCGCTGGCTCAGCTCATTGTCAATAGCAGCTAATACGGTTTGATTAGTGGCGCTATTGAAAGTAGGATGCTCTATTTTGTCAGTGCCATATTTCAAACCGCAACACTGAAAAAATACAGTAATCAGTAAAATGCTAAACCTAAGTGACATCGGAATCATGTGTAACTGCAAAAATAGGTAATAGGATTTGTCTGATTTATTTTTTAACGGTTGAAATAATCAATGCTTTGGTTGAAACAATTAGCTCATAGGTTGAAAACCGAAAAAGCCGGGGCAAGTTTTAACCCATTTGAGCATTATAAAAGCATCAGAACAAAAATAACTTATGATGAAGATTGAAATATTGAGTTTTGCGGTGCTGTCATTTTTGATTCTCGGATGTTCAGAGGATCAATTAGTATCAGATACGCAATTGGAAACCTCATCCAATGACCAAACGGTCGTTACGGATGAATCTACGTTCAGTGAAAATTTGTTTTCACAATTGACCTACGATGTTAACGATGCGCTTGCTGCAGTTGGTTTTTCATTTGGGAGGCACAGGTCCGGGGGCTTCGGATTTGGTTTTTCAGATTGTATTGAAACAACTGAGGAAAGTCCCGAAGGACAAGATTATCCCTTGACAATCACTTTAAATTATATTGAGGGGTGCTCTTCAAATTTTGTTGAAAAAAGCGGCCAGATTACTATTCTTATAACGGATGATCCGGAAATAGTAGGTTCTCAAAGGATAGTGACATTCGAGAATTACGTTGTGAATGGTTACGAAATTGACGGTGTACAAACCTACACAAACAATGGGAACCGTGCCTTTACTTCAACCTTAACTGGTGGGTCAATCACCACTCCTGAGGGTGAAGTAATCAGTATTGAGCAGAACCGGGAAAGAACCTTGATTGCAGGTGCAGAGACAGAAGATACTGAAGATGATGTGTATCAAATCACTGGTTTCTCATCGGTCACAGACGGGGATGGTGTTAGCTATTCACGGACCATAATACAGCCACTTATTGCGCCAAGAGATTGCTTCTGGATTGTTGAAGGCACTATTGAAACAATTAATGAAGAAGGTACAACATTAATAGATTTCGGAGATGGAACCTGTGATGACCTTGCTACCAGAACTGCAGATGGGGAAACTGAAGAATTCACTATGGATTTTAGAGTCAAACGATTCGGTAGAAGAGGATAATTTTTGGTTGAGTGTTTGCTTATAAGCCAGAGAGCTTTGCTCTTTGGCTTTTTTGGTTATTCTTTGAGCTGGCAATCATGTTGCCACTCTAAAAATGAAATTAGAAAAGTTCGACTATCATCTGTTACCTGAAAGGATTGCTTTACACCCTCTTGACAAACGCGATGAATCACGTTTGATTGCTTATCAGGCCGGAGATATTACTCACCATAAGTTTTGGGAAATTTCCAGTCTGCTTCCTGACCATAGTTTACTATTCTTTAATGATACCAAGGTAATCCCGGCCAGAATAATGGCAACCAAAACCTCAGGGGCTTCAATTGAAATTCTCCTTCTAAATCCGGTGGCGCCAAGTGCGATAGTCTCAGAAGTAATGACGTCAAAAGCCGAATGTACCTGGCAGTGCATGATTGGAAATAAAAAGAAATGGAGTTCAGAAATATTGATGCTGTCATTAAACCTGGGATCAAGTCGGGTAATGCTGAGCATAGAACTTATCAACTCCTCAAAGAATCACGTCCGGTTTTCATGGGACAATCCTGGCTTTACATTTGCAGAAATTGTTGAATCCACTGGACAAGTTCCGCTGCCTCCCTATCTCAATCGGCAGCCAATCGTTGATGACAAGCATCGTTATCAAACGGTATATTCAAAGTATGAAGGCGCAGTTGCCGCTCCGACTGCCGGGCTACATATCACCGAAAATATCATAGAAGAACTCGAGGCAAGCGGCCATGCAATAGACTATTTAACCCTACATGTAGGTGCGGGCACTTTCCAACCCATCAAAACAGAAGATATTGAAGACCACGATATGCATGAGGAGCAAATAGTGATCTCAAAACATAATATTGAATCCATTCTTAAGTGCCAAAATCGCATTATTCCGGTTGGAACTACCTCTATGAGGAGCCTGGAAAGCCTTTATTGGTATGGTGTGCAATTATTAAGAGATAAGAGATCTGCGTTCCGGATTTCCAAGGAATTACCATATGAAACAAGATTTAAAAACATGCCCTCAATTCAATTGGCTTTGGAAACAGTACTTTTCAAAATGTCTGAGGATAGCGTTGACACTATCAGTGGGGGCTCAAGCATTTATATTTATCCAGGATATCAATTCCAGGTATGTCACGGATTGATCACTAATTTCCACCAACCAAAAAGCTCGCTGATACTATTGGTTGCTGCATTGATAGGAGAAGACTGGAAAAGAGTTTATCAGGAGGCCTTGGATCAAAAGTATCGTTTTCTATCTTATGGGGATTCGTCCTTACTATTACCAACTATTGATCAATCAAGGTCATCGTCCTCATGAGAATCTTCTTTGTCCTTACTTTTAGAAGGTTCATCATCTTCATCCTTGAAATCGTCTTCTTCATCCTCATCTTCTGGTTTCTCCAATTCAACTTTAACCAGGTAAATAGCATCATCATTCTCCATGGGAGCAACGAAAAAATTCTCTTCCTGGGCGTTTGTTAACCTGAACACCTTGTCTTTGTAATCCTTATAACCTTCCGGATACAGCTCCTCGAATGCCTTTTGCGAATCAGGATCCAGGTTATCAAAACTTTTAATAATACGTCGTTTGTCCATTATCCAGACATCATCAAGTTTAACGTCCGAATTTTAATACTCAAATGAATAATAATCAATAGAAATAGTTACTCTGTGGTAATTTTAACTTTTTCTTGAATAACTCCGCTTAAAACATGCTTCTTGTCATAGATCAGGGTAATTCAGATGTGGTTTTCGGACTACATGATGGTTTGGATTGGGTTACAGAGTGGCGCACACCAACCTCCAGTAAAAGTACGTCTGATTACGAAGCTTTAATGCGTCAGTGGCTCCTTGAAGCCAATTTGAGTCCATCAAATATAACTTCAACCATTGTTAGCAGTGTGGTACCGGAAAGTAAAGAGACCGTCACCACCTTTATCAGGGAATTATTTAGATCCGAACCCATGGTACTAGGTCACAAAATCTATGAGAAACTTGAACTGAAGTTAAATAGTCCACATGAAATAGGTTCTGATCTTGTGGCCAACGCTATAGCCGCCACCAATAGTTATCCAAACGTCTGTTGCTTAATCGTGGATTTTGGTACTGCACTTACAGTGACTACAGCAACTGGCAAAACTATTTTAGGCGTTTCCATTGCCCCAGGATTGCAAACAGCCGTGAAATCTCTATTCACACACACAGCACAACTACCCGAAGTACCATTGGAATTACCAGAGTCACTGCTTGGTAGAAACACCATCCATGCCATTCAATCAGGCGTTCTCCATGGTTATATTGGATTGGTAAAACATATTGTCTCACAAACTAAAAAAGAGTTACAGACTGATTGTAAGGTATTGGCCACCGGTGGTTTAAGTAGTATCCTGAAACCCTTACATGATGAATTTGATGTCGTGGACCCTCGACTCACGCTAAATGGACTAAGGTTAATTCATGAGGAACTCTCGTGAATTAATTTCATGTCACCTTCCATCATCCTATATTTGAAAGAGAAATTAAATTTGTTGTTGCAAGGAACACCTGACTGTGAAATAAACCACTCCTCCTTTCCATACTTAAACTTTAACTCTCAATCACCTCATTTGCGAACGCCCGCCTGACCGACGGGCAGGCAGTGAAGCAATCCTAGCGCTAGTATAGAGATTACACCTCGCGATGACGGGTTCGTTGATTTTGTTAAGTTCGGACTCACGTTATTATTAGCTCCTTCTTATCTTGGTACATGTAATTTCTATCCATGGCATTAATTAAAACAGTAAGAGGGTTTACTCCGCAGATTGATGACAGTTGCTGGCTGGCAGATAATGCCACTATCATAGGCGAAGTGAAACTGGGAAAAAACTGCACTGTTATGGTTCGGTGCTATTGTACGTGGTGATGTGAATGCCATAATGGTAGGTGATAATGTCAATATCCAGGACGGAGCGGTAATCCACTGTACTTATAAAAAAGCAAGCACCACAATTGGGAATAATGTCTCCATTGGTCATAATGCGCTCGTTCATGGTTGCACACTCAAAGACAATGTACTGGTAGGTATGGGCGCTATCGTAATGGACAATGCGATAGTGCATGAAAACTCCATTATCGCTGCTGGAGCGGTTGTTCTTGAAAACACGGAAGTGCCTCCCAGGTCAATTTATGCCGGGGTCCCGGCCAAAAAAGTTAAAGATACAGACGAGAAGACCCGGGGAATCATTGAACGCACTTCAAAAAACTATCCTATGTATGCCCAATGGTTCCGCGAGTCTGAATAAAATTTCGTTCATCACACACTGATTGGAAATGCAGTAAGATTTCCTTAACTAGTGTCTCTAAGAAAACACACCTAAATTAAAAATTATTCTTATGGATCGATCTTTCCATTTTTTCTATCGATTGATACCAGGTATTAACTCATAGAAAGAAAATGAAAATCTCATCCATAATAATTCATTTTATAAAAAAAGGGCTGTTTTCTTAGAGACACTAACTAAGGATAATAATCCCATTATTATGAAGAATCTATTACTGCTCCTTTTGGTGATCATTATGATCTCCTCTTATTCGATTGATGCACAACGAAGATCAAGAAGCAAAACCCAATCCACTCAATCAAACTGGAATCCTGACTTATTCCAGGGATTGAAGTGGAGAAATATCGGACCTCACAGAGGCGGAAGGGCCAATACCATCACCGGTGTTGCTGGTAATGATAGAATCTACTACACTGGTTACACAGGCGGAGGGGTATGGAAAACTGAAGACGCGGGCTACAATTGGAAGAACATCTCCGATGGTTTTTTTAAAGTAGGCTCTATCGGCGATATCGGTGTGAGTGAATCGGATCCCAATGTAGTCTATGTAGGAACAGGGGAACATGCCGTCCGGGGTGTCATGACCTCCTACGGGGATGGTATTTATAAATCCGTTGATGCGGGAAAAACCTGGATTAATGTTGGACTGGAAAAAACCCGTCACATCTCTGACGTGGTAATCCATCCTTCCAATCCGGACATCGTTTTGATAGGAGCGCAAGGAGCAGTTCATGGCTCAGGTCCTGATAGAGGAGTTTACAAATCAACGGATGGAGGTAAGTTCTGGAAGAAGACTTTATATGTGGATGAAAATACCGGGGTCTCCAGCTTGAGTATGGACATGACTAACCCCCGTATTTTGTATGCTGCAACATGGCAACATCGGAGATATCCCTGGAAAGTAGAGAGTGGAGGTCCCGGATCATCAGTATATAAATCAACCGATAGTGGAGAAACCTGGACAAAGATTGTCAAGGGGCTACCGGAGGAGATGGGAAAAATCGGCCTGTCTGTTTCAAGGGCCAACCCTGATAGGGTTTTCGCTTTGGTGGAATCAGAAAAATCTAAAGCCGGGCTTTATCGGTCAGATGATGGTGGCATGAATTGGAAATTGATGTCCAATGACCAGATCATTACTGCCCGCTCATGGTATTATATGGAAGTGTTTGCCGACCCCACTGATGAAAACGTAGTTTATGCCCTGAATGCACCCCTGATGCGTTCCATTGACGGAGGTAAAACTTTTGAAAATTTAAGAGTAATTCATGGGGATTGCCATGAATTGTACATCAACCCTGCCAATAGCGAAAACATTGCCCTGGCAGAGGACGGAGGAGCAACCGTCTCTTTTAACAAAGGAAAAGTGTGGTCCACTTTTAACAACCAGGCAACCGCCCAGTTTTACCGTATAAATGCTGATAAACAGGTGCCTTATTGGGTGTATGGCGGGCAGCAGGATAATTTTTCAGTAGCCATACCTACCCGAACAAACGGTTATGGTATCATTTCCAGAGATTGGTTTAACGGGCCTGGCTGCGAGAGCGCAGCTGTAGCATTTGATGATCCTACCAATCCTCGAATTCTTTATGGCGATTGCTTTAATGGCCGCATTAGTCTGTTGGACATTAAGACAATAGAAGGAAAAGACATCATGCCCTATTCTATGACCAACCTGGGTTATGAAGCCAGGGATATGAAATATCGCTTCAATTGGAATGCCCCACTTATCAATTCACCACATAACCCAAAAGTGATGTACTATGGCGGTAACGTTCTCTTCAAAAGCACTAATGGTGGATTGAAATGGGAGCCGATCAGTCCTGATCTTACAAGGGATGATGAATCTAAACAGCGTGAAGGCGGTGGCCCTTTTACTAACGAAGGTGCCGGAGGGGAAAATTACAACACCATTTATTATGTGGCTGAGTCACCGCACCAGCAGGATGTAATCTATACAGGAAGTGACGGGGGATTGATGCAGATTACTCGTGATGGCGGAAAAAACTGGACCAACATTACTCCCGCCGGATTACCGGAAACCATGATCCATTCGATCGAGGTGTCACCTCATGATCCGGCAACAGTATACTTTGCATCCACCAAGTATAAATTCAATGATTACCGGAATTACAGTTATAAATCAACCGACTACGGAGCTTCCTGGATAAAAATCGGCAATGACATTGAGAGGGACGATTTTTTCAAAGTAATCAGGGAGAATCCTAAGGAAAAAGGTATCCTTTATGCCGGTGCGGAAAGGGGGTTCTACATTTCATTTGATGGCGGATCTTCATTCAACAGGCTACAATTGAACCTTCCGATTGTGCCGATAACCGATATGGTCACCAGGGATAATGATCTGGCCATCTCAACTGCCGGTCGTTCATTTTGGGTATTGGATGATCTTTCGGCTATCCAGCAGTCAAAAGGAAACTTCTCAAACAAAAAAATGGAACTATATGAACCCAAAGTACATTACCGTCTCATTGCGGCGGCTCAGTTCTTTCTTATTACCGAACATGCCTTTGGTCAAAATCCCCAGGAAGGTGTTCACCTCGATTACTACCTACAGGATGTCTCCGGGAATGATAGTTTGACAATGGAAATTCTTAACGAACAGGATGAAGTCATTCGAAGTTTCAAAGGTACCAGGGAGGAGATTAGTACTTCATCCAAAGGTGGTCGGGGAAATATTGCCGCGGCCAATACTGAAAAATTACCAGTTAAAAAGGGTCTTAACAGGTTCACCTGGGATTTCAGGACAAAAGCAATCCCGAAGGTACCTGATGTATTCGTCCTCGGGGGTGATTACAGAGGGCATCTGGTGGCTCCTGGAAGTTACAGGGCTAAAATGACCTTCGGAGAGGCGACTCCTGAGGTAAACATAGAAATCCTCCCTCCACCTCAAATTAATGTCGCTAAAGAGCAATGGGAAAGTCAGCAATTACCAATGCAGGAGATTGAAGACAAAATTGCTGAAATCCATCAATCAATTAACGCTTCAATAGAGATTGGAAAACAAGTAGAATCAATCAAGGAACAATATGGCGCTGAAGAAAATGTGGAAGACCTGATAGAAGCGGGTGAAGCGCTCAAGAAAAAAATTGAAGATTGGGAAGCCAAGGTGATTGAAAAGAGGCAGAAAGGATTCCAGGACGCCCTGAACTGGCCGGCGGGTTTGAACTCTGAATTTTTCTATATCCGCAATAACCTGGACACTTATGATCCAAGTATTCCCGAAGGCTATAAGGAACGTTTTCAGGACCTTGGGGAGCAATGGCTGGAATACCAAAAAACTTATCAGGAGATCATTAACGAAGATGTAAAGGATTTTAATGATCTCTTTCAGCAAAAGGGTATTCCAGCCCTGATAATTCCAAAAAAGGCAGAACCCTTGAATAACTAAAACATCGATGTTTCACATAGATCCCAATAAAGAATATCCGCAAGAAACAACCTCCACGGTGATCATCCGATTCCAGGATTGTGATCCCTTGCAACATCTGAATAATGCGAAATATTTCGATTACTTCTTCAACGCCAGGGATGACCAGGTAGCCAAGTTATACGGAGTGAGATTATCTGATATATTCAAAGCGTACCATTGTGCCTGGGTAGTATATACGCAACAAATTGCTTATGTCAGGCCTGCCGGTATGGGTGAACTGGTCACCATTATTTCGAGGAATGTGTGGTACAATGAAAACACATCCGTTGTAGAGTATTTCATGATGGATGAAAACCAAACACACCTAAAAACAATACTTTGGACCACATTGAGATATATTGAGGTTAAGACCGGCAAATCCACTAAC
>CAXXNX010000037.1:0-82317 GCA_963664285.2 Cyclobacteriaceae bacterium | reverse complement strand
GTTCTATTACAGAAGAAGACTACAATAGAATGTCAAAAAAAATCAAAGATGAAATAAGCAGATTAGAAGATGAGATACACGCTCTGGCTGGAGTTCAAACCAACTATGACAAGTATCTGGATTACGGGCTGTCATTCCTGACCCATATCAAAACTTACTTTGTCAATGCCCCTATTGAAGTTAAGCACAAAATGATTGGTTCGATATTTCCTGAAAAACTGATATTTGATGGCAAGAGTTATCGAACCGCTGAGATGAATAGTTTTGTGTCCCTAATTACTTGTAATTCAGTAGATTACGAGTGCCATAAAACAAAAAAAGCTGCCATTACTGACAGCCTGTCTAATTTGGCTACCGCTGTTAGTATCGAATCGAATGAAAATATGATATCCAGCATCACAATTTGACTAATTACTGCTGCCAGAGTAGCCTGTACATTAGTACTCTTTTCTCCAGATACTCCTTCCATCTTTTGATGTATCTCCATTGTACTCTTAAAAAGAAGGAAAATACCACCTACTAACAGAATGAGATCCCGTATGCTAAGGTCATGACTTAGAATTGTAAAAAGGGGTTGGGTGGAACCAATAATCCAGGTAATACCAAGCAGTAAACCTACCCTGAAACCCAGTGCCAGCAATAAACCAATGTTTCTTGCGCCGGCTCTTTGTGCTTCCGGCAATTTATTGGAGACAATGGAAATGAAAATAATATTGTCGACACCCAATACAATCTCCAGAAATGTAAGCGTCAAAAGGGCAATAAGGGATTCTATTTGAAAAAGTTTGCTAATGTCCATATTCGGTTAACCCACCTTTTCCACCACCAAATTATGATTAGTATAGATACAGATATCCGCAGCAATATCAAGGCTTTCGCGAACCATGTCTTCTGCAGTTAACTTATTGGAGTGTTTTTTCAATGCTATGGCAGCCGCTTGTGCGTACATACTACCTGAACCAATAGCAGCAATTTCATGATCTGGTTCGAGAACATCTCCTGTTCCGGAAATAATAAGCACCTCGTCCTTATTTGCGGTGATCAACATCGCCTCAAGTCGGCGCAGATACCGGTCTGTTCTCCAATCTTTAGCTAATTCAATGGCAGCCCTTTTCATATTTCCGCCATAGGTATTCAACTTTTCGTCGAATCGATCTAATAGTGTGAATGAATCGGCCGTCGACCCCGCGAAGCCAGTTACAATCTTTCCCTCCTGGAGCTTTCGGATTTTATTAACATTGCTTTTCGCTACCGTATCGCCCATAGTAGCTTGCCCGTCAGCGCCAATAGCGACTTCTCCGTTATGGCGTATGGCTATAACTGTAGTTGATCTAATTTTCGTCATTCTGATTATTTGAAAGCTTATTTGATGCCAAATACTGTGCCCTTCAACAATTCGTGACAGGTTGACAGCGGTAAATTAATAAAGAACTAGGCAACAGCAGGAATCTTGTAGGTCCTTTCCTTCATCAGTAAGATCACTTCTTCCTTGGATTTGAACCTATCATTAATATTTACAAAATTATTTGCCAGCCAATTATACTTACCCAGCATCAAATAGAACCAAATCATAAAATAGTCCAACTTTTCAAAGACAATTGCATCATTCTCAGCATACTTATCCTTATTCTTCACAAAATTTCCGGGCATATCGGTCCAATGCATTGCGGGATGGAAGTGGTGACCAATGTAGTAACCGTCATTGAAGCATCTGCGATTGTAAACTGAATTAATACAAGTAATGCTATTGGTGAAATTATTAGCAGGATCTTCCCTATCAATAAAAGCATGTTGCGCCCAGTTACCAGCCATCATCCCGAATCTTGCGACAATATATGGGAGTATAAATACAAAGAGGGTTGCCTTCCAATTGAAAAACAGAGGAAAATACAAAATAGGTACCAGGTCATTTCACCCTTTACCAGGTTCTTCCTCATTTTCGATTTGTTTTTCTTAGTCAGGTATTCATAAAGCTCGAAAAAACCTATAAGCAAGAACCTGAAGAAGTACTTTAAAAAGTCAATGATGCTGTCACGTTGGTAGAACATAGTACTGCTTTTGTCATCTTCTAAATTATTCTCAGGATGATGCATCCCAATATGGTGGCTGAAATAAGATTGAGGCGACTGTCCCATGAAAGGACCTATCACCCAAGGAATGTAATTGTTAAATAAATAGTATTCGCTCTTGAGGAATTTACGATGACTGGTATTGTGAAGCATTAGGGTATAGGGCCCAAGGAAATAAAGTGATACTAAAATGAGGTCTACTATTGCCAATCCAAACCAAATCCATCCCTGAAATAATTGAGTGAACAATAGTAATCCGAGAGGAATAATAGTAAAAGTTAATTTTAAACTTAAATAGATGAAAGGAAGATCCCTCTCATCCCTGATGAAGCGTTTGAAGAACCGATCAAAAAAAGACAGATGAGATTCCGTATATGTCGGGTCGTTAATAGTCCCAAAACTATGCATTTTGGATATGGTTAATTGTAAAAACGGCAAAGTTAAATAATGAATGTGGAAATGTCTCCGATTCAGGTTATTATTTGGGCTGACTCGATTTCACTCTAGCTTCAAGCGATTCCAGTCTCTTTTGCAATTCGGGTAATTTTTTCCATATCACCCAGACTTTTTTTGTATGTACAAAGTCCATAGCCGGAGCGCCCATCAATATTTTACCTTCCTCTTTAATAGATGACATGACTCCACCCTTTGGAGCGATCTGTGTTTTGTTGGCAATATCCAGGTGTCCCACGATACCTACTTGTCCTCCCAACATACAGTTTTTCCCAATTGATGTAGATCCCGCTATGCCAGTTTGAGCTGCAACCCCTGAATCGCTTCCTATTGTCACATTGTGGCCAATATGCACCAGGTTATCCAGTTTCACACCCGATTCGATTGCCGTTGAACCGACAGTGGCCCTGTCAATTGTGGTATTGGCGCCAATACTGACGTGGTCACCCAAAATGACATTCCCAATTTGAGGAATTCGTTTTAATGATCCATCTTTTTGTGAGGCAAAACCAAAGCCCTCACTACCTATGACAGCTCCTGCTTCTATGGTACAAAAACTACCAATCTGTGTATTGGCATAGATTTTCACTCCAGGAAATATGACGGTATTCTTACCAATCCTGACACCTTCACCTAGATAAACCTGGGGATAGATCTTTACGTCATCCGAAACAGAAACATTGTCGGCTATGTAGGTAAATGCGCCTAAATAGACATTTTTACCAATTGAAGAAGAAGACGAAAGAAATACCGGTTGTTCGACTCCATGCTTTGCAACTACCACTGATCTCTCAAATTGTTCCAGGATTACAGCAAAGGCAGCATAAGGATCCTCAACTCGTATAATTACCGGTGTATTAGTATCTTTTTTAGGCTTGAAGTCCTCAATAGCCAATACAGCCGCCGCATTGGAAGTATATAAATACTTTTCATATTTGGAGTTAGCCAGGAAGGAAAGTGATGTGGCATCGGCATCGGTCAATCTGGCGACGTTATCTATCTTGACAGAAGTCTTTCCATCAATTTTACCATTTAACAACTTTGCTATTTCTTCCACACTCAATTGCATGGAGGCAATTTATATAAGGTGAATTGATGTTCATACCGACAGCAATAAAATAAATGAAAGTGTTTAGGGGTATCATGGTATTATTTTGACCTATTATTGAATTCCTATCTGTCTAATGGCTATTAAACCGAAAGACTTATTATTTAAGTACTTTTCAAACAATTGTACTAAAGAAGAATTGCGTTTTCTGGAGCAGTGGATTGAGCAATCTCCCGAAAATCAGGTTGAGCTTGAAAAATTGGAAAAAATCTGGTTTTCGCAGGAGAGTTTCAACTTTGAACCAGATATTGATAATGCCTGGAATGTTATAAATAGAGTCATTAGCCATAATCCATTGACTATTACACACAGGAGTATCTCTCCGACTATTAGATGGATTTCTGGAATAGCCGCAAGTGTAGCTCTTATTGCAGCTGTATGGTTCTATTTTTTAGATACGACGTCTGATTGGCAATATGTAAGTACTAATAATGATCAAAGAATTGAATATAACTTACCTGATGGATCAAAAGTGTGGCTCAAGGAGGATTCAAAATTAGGTTTCAATTTTTCTGATAAAGAAAGAGAATTGAATCTTTCTGGTGAAGGTTTCTTTGACGTCGAAATAAATGTTAATAGGCCTTTTACTATCACCCTTCAGAACTCTCAAATCCAGGTGTTGGGAACTTCTTTTTATGCCAGTTCAGCGATAAATGGCAACGACCAGGTAAGCGTTATGAGTGGTACTGTTTCTTTCACAGATCTTGACGATGATGACAAAAGAGTGGTACTAGAGGCTGGAAATGAAGCAATTTTAGAGTTCACCTCCAATAATATGATCAGGCAGACGATCAGTGATCCAAATATTATGGCCTGGCAAACCGGTATTTTGGTTTTTAACAAGACTCCACTAAGGACCGTTTGCAAAGAGTTGACTGACTTTTACCAGGTAGATATTTCTCTTGAGAATAACTCCATGGGAAATTGTCTTATTACCTCCAAATTTGACAATCAATCGCTGGAAGAAGTCTTGGGCATCATCAAAAAATTACTTTCTGCAGAATTAATCCGTACCGAAAACGGTTACCTACTAAAAGGTCAGGGTTGTTAATATTCCCTGAATCAAAATTACCCACATTGCCTGTCTTTTGATAGATTTGTGTTGGGGAGAAAATTAGGTGTTTTTGAAGTTCGGCTGGATCAGGAATAACAGAATCCGTAACATTCTATTTGCAGCATTAATTTTGCAGGTGCTTTTGTGTACTGCTGTTTATCCTCAAAAATCCCTCCTCAATGAAGTAATTTCTCTTGAACCCGGTATAAGAACAATTGAATCGCTGCTCCAGGAAATTATCGAGAGTGGCGTAAATCTCTCCTACAGTGATAATTCTTTACCTCTCAGGAAATATGTCAAAATAAAAACACAGTCACGCACGGTTCACCAACACCTGATTACAATATTTAATGATAAAAAAATAGCTTACGAACAATCTGAAAATGCTATTCTTCTTTACAAATCAATCAAAAAGCTTAGGAAGAAAGTTACCATCAGAGGTGTAGTTAAGGATTACAGTACGGGTGAAAACCTGATTGGTGTGCATATATGGATTGATTCACTAGATATTGGAACCACTACAAACCAATATGGTTTTTATTCCATATCGTTGCGTCAGGGGGACTATAAAATCAATTCTAGTTACCTGGGCTACCAACAACTCAACGAAGTCTTGATTCTTCGCAAGAACACAAGACTCAATTTTGATCTTCGCCCCCAAACTCCGGAGTTGAAAGAAGTTGTGATTTCCTCACAAGAAACCGACTATATTCTTACCCATCAACCTACGGGACAACATAAATTGGATATACAGATACTTGGGAAGATCCCATATTTTCTTGGGGAGGTTGATGTGCTTCAGGGTTCTTTATTGCTACCTGGTGTCAGTAATTTGGGAGAAGACGCCATCGGGCTGAATATACGTGGTGGAACAATCGACCAAAATCTAATACTACTTGATGAGGCTCCAATTTATAATTCATCTCATCTATTCGGCCTAATCTCTGTATTCAATCCGGATGCGGTTAAACATACTGAAATCTATAAAAGCAGTATCCCCGTTTCTTATGGAGGCAGGGCATCTTCCTGTTATCCATGTCCGGAAAAAAGAAGGAAATGATCAGGAATTCCATGTTACCGGCGGGACCGGTCTTGCATCTACAAGACTAATGGTTGAAGGTCCATTGGTTAAAAAAAGAAGTTCCTTCTTGGTATCCGCCCGTTCATCCTTTACTAATTTTAGTTTTTTCAATTTTAACGACGAACTAAGTTTTCGGGAAAGTAGAGCCAGTTTCCACGATGCCAACGCGAAATTCAATTTCAGAATCAACAAACGGAATACCATTTACTTCTCGGGATATTTTGGAAATGACCGCAATAGAATTGGGGAGGACGATTTGCGAAGCTGGGGCAATAATACAGCCACTTTCAGATGGACTAATCAAATAACCCCAAAATTATTCATGTATACTACTTCGGTCTTTGGTGATTATTCATATAAAACTGGAAAGCCCAACAAAGGAATTGGGGAGTTTATTGGAACGGCTTCTAATATTAGCTACTCCGTTAAATCTGATTTCACCTATTTCAAAAGCCCCAATAATTCCTTCGATTTTGGTGGTGGTCTGACATTACATAGGATTCATCCCGGTGACCGGGAACCAAATCCAGGTAATGAAACCTTTAACGCCATCAGTCTTGATTCAGAGCACGCTTTAGAGCCCTATTTTTATTTTGGGAATGAGCAAATGATCAGCGATAGAATCAATTTCAATTTCGGGATCAGATTGTCTCAATTTCTTAACATTGGCGCCGGAGATGTTTTTGTTTACCAGCAAGGCGAATTGAAGGAGAGGAAAACCATAGTAGATACTATCAGCTATCGGTCAAGGGATGTTATTAAACGCTATAAAGGTATTGAACCGAGAATTGCAATCAACTATCGGCTATCTCCTAATTCATCACTCAAATTGAGCTATGACCGAGCAATACAGTACTTGCACTTGATCTCCAACACTATTTCACCCTCTCCTACTGACGTCTGGAAATTGAGCGGAACACACGTTTCCCCCCAAACGGGTAATCAAATTGCCCTTGGGTACTTAAAACACTTCAAAGGGGGTATTGAATTGTCCGTTGAGGTTTTTGGTAAAAAAATGCAAGACATAATCGACTATAAGGATGGAGCAGATCTTTTATTAAATAAAACGATTGAAACAGAGTTACTTTCCGGGGATGGAAGAGCTTATGGGATGGAACTACTAATAAGTAAAAAAAGTAATAAAATGTCCGGATGGCTTGCTTATAACTTGTCAAGAAGTGAAAGAAGAATTCTGGGTGCTTCTGCAAGTGAGAGCATCAACGGAGGTAAGTATTATTCGAATGATTTTGACCGACCACATGACTTATCTCTGGTAGGTATCTTTTCATTAAATCAACGGTGGGGTTTCTCGGCTAATTTTATCTATCGCACTGGCCGCCCTATTACATTTCCCGATGGGAAATACGAATTTGAAAACTCCGTGGTTCCTAACTTTGCTGGGCGAAATCAGGATCGAATATCGGACTACCATCGCCTTGATTTATCTGCCACTTATTACGGGAAATCAGAAACTAAAAAAGGTAAGGAAAGAAAAGTTGAAGACTACTGGACATTTTCACTTTATAATGTCTATTCCAGGAGGAATGCATTCTCTTATTTCTTTAGACAATCCCAGGGCGGTCTCCCCGAGACGGAAATTGTTAAGTACTCCATTTTGGGAACCATTATACCGGCGGTCACCTATAATTTCAGATTTTAATGCGTTTTGCAACTCCCATATTGCTATCGATACTTTTTATTTCCTGCGAGGACCCAATCGTTGTTGAAGTTCCCATTGGGGAGACTAAACTAGTGGTAGAAGGTGTAATAACTGACCAAATGAGTTCACAACAAGTGAGATTATCTACAACTGATGATTTCCTTAGTTCTGATCCCACACCTAAAGTATCAAACGCTACAATTCAAATAATCGACAGCAATGGTAACCTTTTCTCTTTTTCAGAGAGCTCGACACCAGGAACTTATTTGTCAGATGGTTTTTTTCAGGGAGTAATCAACACATCCTATAAACTCCAATTCTTTCTCGACAGCGGCCAACCCTACGAATCAGATTTTCAGGAGCTGAAGCCAGTCCCGCAGATTGATGCTTTGACTTTCGCCGAGAGTATTTTGCTAAATTCAGAAGGCTTTATCGTGACGGTTGAAACCACAGATAACCTTAGAACCGGTGATTTTTATCGATGGCGGATATTTAAAAATGATATTGAATTAGGAACCCTGTCCGATGTCTTTTTGAGATCTGATCGATTGTTTAATGGCAATCCATTCAATGTGGAATTTGACACTTTTACCTTTGAGCCAGGAGACGAATGCACTGTTGAGCAACTTTCACTCACTGAAAGTTCTTTTGATTTTTTTAGGCTAGTCCAGATTCAAACGGGAGATATTGGTGAGTCAACCAGTACAGCCCCAACTGAAGTAATAGGAAATATTCGTAACATCAACGATCCTGAAGAAAAAGTATTGGGGTTTTTCTATGCTACTAGCATAACTGATAGAACGGTCATCATCCAGTGACGTCATGTAAATGCCAAATAGGACCTAATCCCATTGATCTATTTTTTTTCATGCCTTGTCTATTTTGTGTTTGGGGTTGTTTTGTCATTAATTAAATTCAGCATGAACAAACGTTGAAAACTCATGATCAGGAACTATTTCAAAATCGCCTTCCGTAACATCTGGAAGGGTAAAACTTATGCAGCAATCAATATTCTAGGTCTGGCTATTGGATTTACTTGTATTCTATTAATCCTTTCATTTATCTACGGTGAATTGAGCTATGACAAATTCCACAGTAAAAGAGAACTTGTTTACCGGGTAGTTAATAACTATACGGATGATGATTCCGGAGATTTGATCGAAGCTGCTTACACTTATGCACCACTGGCCGGTTTGATCAGCGACAACATCATTGGTGTCCAAAAAGTACTCCGGATTCATGAAAAACAGGGTTTATTATGGGTTAATGGTAAAGAAAAATTTATTGAGAAGAACTTTCTCTATGCGGATTCCGCTTTCTTCCAATTATTCGATTTCCAAATTTTGCGAGGTGACCGTGACCACGCCCTTGATGCTCCATTCTCAGCGGTGATTAGTCAAAGGCTTGCCACCAAACATTTCGGAACTGATAATCCAATAGGCCAAACAATTAATAACCAGGATGACAATGGTATTAACCAGTTGACTGTAACCGGAGTGATGGCGGATATGCCTTTTAACTCACATCTGGAAGCTGACATTATCTGCTCAATGGTAACCCTCCAAAAAACTCAGCCCTGGAATTTCTACTGGTATTATCCACCGATGTATACCTATGTGCAATTTTCCGGTCCACCTGAAATTAGCAAGACAGAGAAACAAATAACTGAGTTTGTGCAATCTAAGTTACCTGAAGGTTTTGGTACAGTAGATTACAAAATTCAACGACTTGATCAGATTTATATACATTCTCAAAGGGAAGGAGAATTCAGGGCAACAGGTAACTATACTATCGTAGTAATGTTCATTATAATTGCTGTTTTTATTCTCATCCTGGCCGCCATAAACTTTATGAATTTGGCAACTGCCAGATCGATCAAAAAGGCCAAGGAAGTTGGAATACGAAAGGTCATGGGTGCTTATCGAGGCCAGTTATTGATGCAATTCCTTAGCGAATCTATCCTGACCACATTTCTGGCTTTCTCAATATCAATCGGGCTCCTCTTTCTCTCAGTTGGGATCTTCGAAAATGTGATTGACAAAGAGTTGTACTTTGACTTCATGTTGAGCTGGCAGAGTGGGTTAATAGTTTGTGCGGCACTTGTGCTAATTGGTTCATAGCCGGTGTTTATCCTTCCCTGTTTCTTTCTGCGTTTAACCCGGTGGTTGTGCTGAAACAAAATAACCCGAGGCAAGGGCCTGCTTTCATCAGAAAATTATTGGTAGTTTTTCAATTTGCTATCTCGTGTCTCCTTATACTGGGAACTGTGGTTATTTTTCAGCAAATGAATTATATGAGTAATAAAAATCTGGGTTTTGATAAGGAACAGCTTCTGGTAATTCCCCTGGAGGAAACTAAAGATCAGCAAAACTTTGAACTGCTCAAGAGTTTGTTGAAATCACATGCAGCCGTTCAGAATATTAGTATGACCTCTTGGGTACCGGGTACCGAGGGATTTTATGGATGGAGTTACAATGTAGGTACCAACACGGAAAACATCGGTGTTGCTACGCTGGGTACAGATGAGGACTTTGTGAATACGTACAATATAAATGTTCTCGAAGGGAGAAACTTCTCGGAGCAGATTATCAGTGACAAATCCCAATCTTTTTTGGTCAATCAGGCGGCGGTAAAATTCTTAGGATTGGAAGAGCCCTTGGGTCAAGAATTGACGCTCACTTACTACACAGGTCAAGCTATTACAAAAAAGGGTCAGGTAATTGGGGTATTAGAGGACTTCAATTTTGAATCCCTTTACCATACTGTTGATCCTTTAGTTGTACACATCATGCCACCCTCCTTCTACAGCCAGTATTTATCTATCAAACTCCACAGTGGACAGACGCTGGAAGCAATTGAATTCTTTGAAAATCAATGGAGGAAATTCAATCCGAACAGGCCCTTCGAATTCTTCTTTTTAGATGAGAACCTCAACAAAAAATATCAATCAGAAATTCAGCTCAGTAAAGCGTTCACCTGGTTTGCGGTTTTAGCAATTTTTGTTTCCTGTTTGGGCCTGGTAGGACTGGCGGCTTTTTCAGCAGAGCAAAGAACAAAAGAAATTGGGATTAGAAAGGTTATGGGAGCGAGCTTCCAAGCAAACGTCAAGATGTTCCTCTACAATTTCTCTACCTGCTGCGGCTCCTTCACCTACTGAGCAATAATAAGGTCCCTGGGGTCCTGGAAAACCGGACTTAGAAAAACCTAAAGGAATACCATTTTTATAAAATACATATTCCTGCTCCCATCCAAACCAAAAGTCATCTTTATCATCTTCAATTGTAGACCTGCAGTTGGTGGGATGAGCGGTTCCATCTGCCTGAAATACTTCACACATTACTAACCAGGCATTTTTTCTGCCAGCATCAGGATATACATTAACTGGCTTCAATAGGCAATCTGAAGAATGTCCTTCCGCTTGCTGAGTTGAGCTGCCATCAAACGCCCAACCCGGAATTTTTTCCAGTTCGCCGGCGAAGCTGTCCACATCAATAATCTTGGTTTTACTTCTCAAAACCGGCTCTGGAGTGGTTCCGTCAAGCCAGATGTACTCTAATTTTACTTTTGCCATTAGATTTTTGCTTAAAAAGGTATGAATTATAGATTTACTCCCTATTTCTTAAAATATTTGATGCAAAATAAAGAGTAATTTCAGTATTTATCAATACTAAGGGTAATTTTTAAACCGCACGACTAAATAATTTAGGATTATAGAAATAATTGGAATTAAAAACACCCTGATGGCGCCTGTTTTTGAGTTTTTCAAAAAATACTCCTTATAATTCGTCAATTAAAGTAGTGACTAGCTTAAGCGGGACCTTTTCGAAATAGTAGTTTTCAATTTCTATACCTACAGGGCTATTTTTCCAAACCTCACCACTGGGCGCTTTTTGCGGTTTTCTTATTGATTGAACTTTTTTCCTCGTGTCCGCAAGAATATATATTGATTTTTTGGTGTATTCTGCTATCATTACCAAGGCGAGCGAACCTGTCTTATTGAGAAAATAACTTCCATCGTATTGATCAGCGCCAAGCAAGACGATATCGGTATCCCGGATATATTTGCCAATATCTAGATCAATAATCAATTGTACATTGATGCCCAATCCGTATAACCGGGATGCCTGCCTGCGTCCTTCAAACATAGGTCTTGATTCTGTTTGGATTACATTGAAATCGTAATCCATTGTTTTTAAATATTTCAGCACCTCAACTACAGTTTGGCTATAGCTGTGTAACAAAATTGTTTTGCTATCAAAATCAACCTGCTGAATTAGCTTTTCAAGCATGCGATGATGTACATTTTCCCATGCTGTCTTATAATCAATCAGCCATTGCTGAAGTTCACGAGCGCTGGGATGCTCCAACATGACCTTTAAGAAGTTAATACTGAATTTTTCGATAACAATAAGGTCCTGATGCTGTGCTTGAACTCTTTCAACTTGTCCCATTAAATATTCTTTGAGCTGGACTTCATGCTGACCTGATGTTAGAATTTTTTCCAGCAGATCTGTCAATTTCTCAAGAACTTTAATTGAGCCAGAGGTATTATCAAGAATTATGTCATTAAATTCGATATCGAACTTTTTCAAAGAATCCATCACAACAACTTAGTCAATAAATAAAAGATATGTCAAAAACTTTATATCTCATTCGACATGCAAGCGCTGAGGAACCTGATAGCCGCCTAAAAGACCTGGAAAGAAGGCTGACGGCTGTAGGCCGCAGGGATGCAAACCATTTAGGGATGTATTTAGCGTCATCCCAGGTCCAGCCAGATTTAATTGTTACCAGCAATGCCCATAGGGCTGTTGAAACGGCAGAAATTATTGCAGAACAGCTACGATACGGTGTGGATAAAATAAAGCAAAGTGATGAGCTCTATGAAGCCCCAATACGAATCCTTCTCCGTACAATAAATGCTTTTACTGCTGAAAGGGATTTAGTTTTATTGATTGGTCATAATCCAGCCATTTCATTTTTAGCTGATTATCTCACTGCTGAGGATATCCACAATATGGCTCTCTGTGCTACTGTAGCTCTTGAATTCGACCTTGACGACTGGACCTCAGTGGCAGCGCAAAACGGGAATTCAAAATTTGTAAGATCGCCCGATTAATTATTCGGTAAACCGAAAGCTATATAAGAATCACCTGATTTTGTTCCTAGCTTACCACCACCGCAGGCAATCACTACATATTGCTTTCCATTGACCATGTAAGTGGCTGGTGTGGCATAACCTGCAGCCGATAAATCAGCTTCCCATAATAATTCACCTGTTGCTTTATTGAAAGCCCGGAACTTTTCATCCGATGTTGCGGCTATAAAAATCAGACCTCCCGATGTAACCACAGGCCCGCCATAATTCTCAGTTCCGGTTATCGGATGGCCTACGATATCAAGTGAGTCAATGTTTCCAAGGGGAACCTGCCATAGAATCTTGGCTTCGTTCATGTCAATAGCAGTCAATTGCCCCCATGGTGGTTGAATGATGGGCAAACTATCCGGGGCTATAAACTTTTCATACCCATCGAAGTAATAAGGATAAGGCCATGCACCTGCACCTATAAAAGGTGCCTGATCACCAGGTTCACCAGTAATAAATTTTATTACTGAATTAATCTCACGTTCTGAAAGACTGGCAAAGGTAGGCATGATTCCTTTGCCATTACGAATTAGGTCTTTCATATCATCTTCCGATTTGTTCATACTGGCTCCTATGAGTGAAGGTACATTACCAAAAAGCTGGTTTCCTTTGAAATCCGTTTGGTGGCAACTCTGACAGGTCGATTCATATACGCTTTGGCCTAACGACAAGGGTTCGTAGCGACTCATTTTAAACTTCCATGTCACATCGTTGGAGTTGGTAAAAAGAATTGATTCCTTTCGGATCATAAGCGGCCCCTCCCATTCTCCACCTCCGTCCATTCCCGGAAAGAGGATTTTAACCTTTAGCGCTGGAGGTATAAACTCGCCGAAATCTGAGTTCTCCCAGGCTTGTTGGGCAAATGACATGGCTACTTCATTGCGCTTAGCCAGGTCATTAATGGTGAGATTCGTCCTCGAGAAGTGTGGATAGACAGTCGGTACCGGTTGAGTGGGCCAGGCCTCTTCTCCTTTTAGCGTCGAAGGTGGCGCTTCAACCTCCTCAATGGGGTAAATAGGTGCACCGGTTAACCGATTGAGCACAAACAAATGGCCTGATTTGGTGATCTGTGCTAATGCCTTAATCCTCTCACCATCTTTATCAACGGTAATCAAGTTTGGTGGCGCCGGCAGATCCCGGTCCCAAATATCATGATGGCGGGCTTGAAAATGCCAGATGAGTTCACCAGTATTTGCATTAAGGGCAATGATGGAATTAGCAAATAGATTTTGACCCGAACGATCTCCTCCATAGAAATCAAAAGATGCTGAGCCGGTTGGCGCATAAACAATCCCTTCTTCTTCATCGAGGCTGAAACCTGACCACACGTTAGCGCCACCACTCTTCAGATATGCACTGTCGGGCCAGGTCTCATAGCCGTATTCACCCGGGTACGGAATGGTATGAAAGATCCATTCAATTTCTCCGGATAGGATATTGTATGCACGGATATGTCCGGGTGCATGATCGGCCCCTTCCGATACCCGGCCACCAAGTATGAGTAAATCCATAAAAACCACACCGGGAGTATTGTTAACATAAAAGACACTATCCATCTTTCGACCAAGGCCCTGTTTTAGGTCGACGACGCCATCGTCACCAAAAGTGGAAACAAGATCCCCGGTAGCCGCATTTACCGTATATAAATTGGATCCTGCTGAATAGAGTATTCTTCTGTCCTCATCACGGCTCCAATAATTAAGCCCACGATTTACACCCATTCCGAACAACTCTTCTGACCAGGACGGCGGATCAAATTTCCATAGTTCCCGACCAGTGATTGCATCCAGAGCAACCAGTTTTAGTTGGGGAGTTGTCCCATAGAGTACTCCGTCAATAACCAGCGGATTGCACTGTATTTGTGAATGGTCATTGGGATCGTGATCCCCGGTATGGTATTCCCACAATTTTACAAGGCGACTTGCATTATTTGTATTGATTTGATCGAAGCTCTTATATTGATTGGATCCTAAACTACCCAGGTATTGGCCCCAATTGGGATCAGCAAAAGGATCCACTT
The DNA here is from genome assembly GCA_963664285.2 of Cyclobacteriaceae bacterium. Taxonomy (GTDB): domain Bacteria; phylum Bacteroidota; class Bacteroidia; order Cytophagales; family Cyclobacteriaceae; genus JAJCYL01. The sequence continues at coordinate 67,726 of CAXXNX010000037.1, read as the reverse complement.
TTGACTCACAGGAAGTTAACCCGAAAAATTCATAGTAGACAATAAAAAACAGGCATAAATTGCTTATATTGAGATAGTTAGACAACAAAATAAGCAATTAATTTATGCCTGAATATAAGGAAAAAGATACCGTATTTTATCGAGGAAAACAAGCTTTTAAATTTGATTTTTCAGCATCAGCGATTAGCTCAGACGGAGCGATATTGTTAAGTGAAAAAGTAGAGAGAAAGACTGGTCTATTAAAAAGCTTCGCCGCACTGATTCCTGACTATCGAAACCCCTTTTTTATCGAATACACTTATGAAGAAATGCTTCGCCAACGGGTGTTTTTAATGATGCAGGGCTATCAGGATTGCAATGACGAACAAAAACTCCGAGAGGATCCGGTGATCCGTAAAGATTTTTGTAGGCTTGACCTGTTTATTGAGATAGTTAGACAACAAAATAAGCAATTAATTTATGCCTGAATAAGGAAAAAGATACCGTATTTTATCGAGGAAAACAAGCTTTTAAATTTGATTTTTCAGCATCAGCGATTAGCTCAGACGGAGCGATATTGTTAACCCGAAAAATTCATAGTAGACAATAAAAAATAGGCATAAATTGCTTATATTGAGATAGTTAGACAACAAAATAAGCAATTAATTTATGCCTGAATATAAGGAAAAAGATACCGTATTTTATCGAGGAAAACAAGCTTTTAAATTTGATTTTTCAGCATCAGCGATTAGCTCAGACGGAGCGATATTGTTAAGTGAAAAAGTAGAGAGAAAGACTGGTCTATTAAAAAGCTTCGCCGCACTGATTCCTGACTATCGAAACCCCTTTTTTATCGAATACACTTATGAAGAAATGCTTCGCCAACGGGTGTTTTTAATGATGCAGGGCTATCAGGATTGCAATGACGAACAAAAACTCCGAGAGGATCCGGTGATCCGTAAAGTACTAGATAGCGGATTATGTTCCCAGCCTACTTTAAGTCGATTTGAAAACAAGGCCGATCGGAGTCTGATCTACCAGATGAGTCAATGGTTTGTAGACCGTTATGTAGAGGAGTTGAAAGAGAAGACTGGTCAAATCATCATTGATGTAGATGGTACCGATGACCCTACTCATGGATCCCAACAACTCAGTTTGTATAATGGCTATTATGGACAGACTATGTACCATGAGTTGTTCTTTAAGGACGGGAACACCGGTCAGGTCATTTTACCAGTACTACGTCCGGGCAATTGTCACTCCAACAAATGGTTTGTGGCCTTATTGAAAAGGATTGTCATTAAAATCAGAAAAAAACTGCCCTCAGTAAAGATCCTTATTCGAGCGGATAGTGGCTTTTCAGGAGCATCTTTTTATCGGATAGCTAAGCAGTTTGACCTTCAATTTTGTTTAGGTATTAGTAGTAATGAAGTTTTAAAGACTTTTACCAAACAGACTATCATTGAAGTAAAAAAGGAATATGCTTCAAAAATCATCAAACATCAAGAGTTTGTTGGCCCGTTTACTTACCAGGCCAAAAGCTGGGATCGTTCTGAAAAGCTGTACGCCAAAGTGGAGTCTACCGGAAAAGGAATGAATGTCCGTTACTTTGTGAGCAACTTTGAAGCGATGACCGCTCAACAGATTTACTTTGATTTTTATGTCAAGCGAGGTGATGCCAGTGAAAATCGAATAAAGGAACTCAAAAACATGACTTATTCCGACCGGCTTTCCTGTCATCGCTACTGGGCCAATTTCATGCGTTTAATCATCGCTACCCTCTGTTATGAAATGTTCCGGCAGATTAAATTATTAATTGCCAAAACAAAACACCACTTTGCTAAACGATGGCAAGTGGACAATATCCGGCTTTACCTGATGAAGGTTGGGGCGTGCCTGAAAGAAAGGAAAAGATCATTGACAATACAATTCTCAAGAGCCTTTAGATATCAATACCTGCTGGGCGATTTGCTTACGGTGAACTGACCGATCAGTTAAACAGTTTGATTTAATCAAAAAAATGTTCTTCCATAAGAACACAATAGAGCTTTGACTGAAAATTGAAAAATTCTAACAAAAAAACGCTCTAATGTCCTTTGAAATCCAGAAACCTGGTTGATCTTCAAATTAATACATACACTCCAATCAAAAATAGTTAGCAACCCATTATTAATCCCAAAATTGGTGGCCTATGAATAATGCGGGTTAAAATGAATCACTTGCTTATAATTCATACAAGAGGTTAGCACATAGAGCTAAGTTCTAATTATAACAGCATTTTGTTTAAATAGCTCATACAGATGATAGGCTTGATCCGTTAATAGCATAGTCAGAAACCATTGTTTCAAAGTTGTTTTACTCTCTCTTATTCGGTCAGCATAAGCATACCAATTCAGGTAGTTTTGCAAATATTTGGAACTGACACCATTGAATGGGCGTAAGAATGTCCTAAGTTGAGTGTGAACATTGTTTACTTTTTGCAGATGGATTGTTTTATCATCTCTATCCACATGATCTTTGGCCAATAGCGCTTTGTGCTTTATAGAGGGGTTGTCTTTGGCAAAAGCCTTATAAGAAGGGTGCTTATCTGTAATCAAGGTTGCACCGTAGGCCAACTTCCCATCCAATGCCTTTGAAATTTCTTCTTTGCTCAGCCGTTTTGATGCAACAGCTTTAAGGTACCTCTCCCCCTTGCGTTAAACCGCTGTTACTACCTGGACAACTGTGACCTCTTCCTTTCCCATATTCCGTATGAAATCGTTTCCCCTCTTTCTTGCTGCCCTATCTAAATTTCGACTGCCCTTGTTGTTAAGTGCCAGTTCCAATTCATCACATTCTACTTCCGAGGTAACTGTTCGGGAACAAACTCATTTAGTGAACTCAATATCTTATGCCGCCAGTCGAAGCTTGTCTGGATGCTTATTCCGATTTGTTTTGCTATCTTTTTTATCGGTATGCCCTGCTCCATGCAGCGCAGATAAGATTGCCATTTTGATTTAAGCTTGATGTCATACAAAGGTGTCCCTGTTGTTTCACTGTACCATCTTTTACATTCATTGCACTGATACATCTGCACACCTTTTTGTCTGCCCCTCTTATATACCTTCTCGCTTGTGCAATTTGGACAGGGTTTCTTCTTTCTTTTCTCTGCTATTTGTTGTTGAGCGGCAATCAATACTTTGCCTTGTAATTCCTGCTCCTGGAGCAACTCATCCAACAATTCGGTTTGGGAACTTATCGGCAATTGTGCAAATAAATTTTTGATCTCTTGACTTGATATCATATAGCGAAGATAATAATAATTGCTGTGTTATTTAGAACTTAGCCGTACATAGTTAGTATTAATCAAACCCGATATTGAAGTATAAACCTTAAACCAATATCTTTAACCCGCATTATTCATAGGCCACCAATTTTGGGATTAATAATGGGTTGCTAACTATTTTTGATTGGAGTATATGTATTAATTTGAAGATCAACCAGGTTTCTGGATTTCAAAGGACATTAGAGCGTTTTTTTTGTTAGAATTTTTCAATTTCAGTCAAAGCTCTATTGTGTTCTTATGGAAGAACATTTTTTTGATTAAACCAAACTGTTTAACTGATCGGTCAGTTCACCGTAAGCAAATCGCCCAGCAGGTATTGATATCTAAAGGCTCTTGAGAATTGTATTGTCAATGATCTTTTCCTTTCTTTCAGGCACGCCCCAACCTTCATCAGGTAAAGCCGGATATTGTCCACTTGCCATCGTTTAGCAAAGTGGTGTTTTGTTTTGGCAATTAATAATTTAATCTGCCGGAACATTTCATAACAGAGGGTAGCGATGATTAAACGCATGAAATTGGCCCAGTAGCGATGACAGGAAAGCCGGTCGGAATAAGTCATGTTTTTGAGTTCCTTTATTCGATTTTCACTGGCATCACCTCGCTTGACATAAAAATCAAAGTAAATCTGTTGAGCGGTCATCGCTTCAAAGTTGCTCACAAAGTAACGGACATTCATTCCTTTTCCGGTAGACTCCACTTTGGCGTACAGCTTTTCAGAATGATCCCAGCTTTTGGCCTGGTAAGTAAACGGGCCAACAAACTCTTGATGTTTGATGATTTTTGAAGCATATTCCTTTTTTACTTCAATGATAGTCTGTTTGGTAAAAGTCTTTAAAACTTCATTACTACTAATACCTAAACAAAATTGAAGGTCAAACTGCTTAGCTATCCGATAAAAAGATGCTCCTGAAAAGCCACTATCCGCTCGAATAAGGATCTTTACTGAGGGCAGTTTTTTTCTGATTTTAATGACAATCCTTTTCAATAAGGCCACAAACCATTTGTTGGAGTGACAATTGCCCGGACGTAGTACTGGTAAAATGACCTGACCGGTGTTCCCGTCCTTAAAGAACAACTCATGGTACATAGTCTGTCCATAATAGCCATTATACAAACTGAGTTGTTGGGATCCATGAGTAGGGTCATCGGTACCATCTACATCAATGATGATTTGACCAGTCTTCTCTTTCAACTCCTCTACATAACGGTCTACAAACCATTGACTCATCTGGTAGATCAGACTCCGATCGGCCTTGTTTTCAAATCGACTTAAAGTAGGCTGGGAACATAATCCGCTATCTAGTACTTTACGGATCACCGGATCCTCTCGGAGTTTTTGTTCGTCATTGCAATCCTGATAGCCCTGCATCATTAAAAACACCCGTTGGCGAAGCATTTCTTCATAAGTGTATTCGATAAAAAAGGGGTTTCGATAGTCAGGAATCAGTGCGGCGAAGCTTTTTAACCCGCATTATTCATAGGCCACCAATTTTGGGATTAATAATGGGTTGCTAACTATTTTTGATTGGAGTGTATGTATTAATTTGAAGATCAACCAGGTTTCTGGATTTCAAAGGACATTAGAGCGTTTTTTTGTTAGAATTTTTCAATTTTCAGTCAAAGCTCTATTGTGTTCTTATGGAAGAACATTTTTTTGATTAAACCAAACTGTTTAACTGATCGGTCAGTTCACCGTAAGCAAATCGCCCAGCAGGTATTGATATCTAAAGGCTCTTGAGAATTGTATTGTCAATGATCTTTTCCTTTCTTTCAGGCACGCCCCAACCTTCATCAGGTAAAGCCGGATATTGTCCACTTGCCATCGTTTAGCAAAGTGGTGTTTTGTTTTGGCAATTAATAATTTAATCTGCCGGAACATTTCATAACAGAGGGTAGCGATGATTAAACGCATGAAATTGGCCCAGTAGCGATGACAGGAAAGCCGGTCGGAATAAGTCATGTTTTTGAGTTCCTTTATTCGATTTTCACTGGCATCACCTCGCTTGACATAAAAATCAAAGTAAATCTGTTGAGCGGTCATCGCTTCAAAGTTGCTCACAAAGTAACGGACATTCATTCCTTTTCCGGTAGACTCCACTTTGGCGTACAGCTTTTCAGAACGATCCCAGCTTTTGGCCTGGTAAGTAAACGGGCCAACAAACTCTTGATGTTTGATGATTTTTGAAGCATATTCCTTTTTTACTTCAATGATAGTCTGTTTGGTAAAAGTCTTTAAAACTTCATTACTACTAATACCTAAACAAAATTGAAGGTCAAACTGCTTAGCTATCCGATAAAAAGATGCTCCTGAAAAGCCACTATCCGCTCGAATAAGGATCTTTACTGAGGGCAGTTTTTTTCTGATTTTAATGACAATCCTTTTCAATAAGGCCACAAACCATTTGTTGGAGTGACAATTGCCCGGACGTAGTACTGGTAAAATGACCTGACCGGTGTTCCCGTCCTTAAAGAACAACTCATGGTACATAGTCTGTCCATAATAGCCATTATACAAACTGAGTTGTTGGGATCCATGAGTAGGGTCATCGGTACCATCTACATCAATGATGATTTGACCAGTCTTCTCTTTCAACTCCTCTACATAACGGTCTACAAACCATTGACTCATCTGGTAGATCAGACTCCGATCGGCCTTGTTTTCAAATCGACTTAAAGTAGGCTGGGAACATAATCCGCTATCTAGTACTTTACGGATCACCGGATCCTCTCGGAGTTTTTGTTCGTCATTGCAATCCTGATAGCCCTGCATCATTAAAAACACCCGTTGGCGAAGCATTTCTTCATAAGTGTATTCGATAAAAAAGGGGTTTCGATAGTCAGGAATCAGTGCGGCGAAGCTTTTTAATAGACCAGTCTTTCTCTCTACTTTTTCACTTAACAATATCGCTCCGTCTGAGCTAATCGCTGATGCTGAAAAATCAAATTTAAAAGCTTGTTTTCCTCGATAAAATACGGTATCTTTTTCCTTATATTCAGGCATAAATTAATTGCTTATTTTGTTGTCTAACTATCTCAATATAAGCAATTTATGCCTGTTTTTTATTGTCTACTATGAATTTTTCGGGTTAATCAGGGAATTACGTTCCCCTTTTGAAGAATTTTCATCCATTAGTCTGGAAATGGTTCCAACCAGCCATTGGAGCACCTACCGAAACGCAGAAATTAGCCTGGCCTAAGATCAAGAAGAATAAGAATGTCCTGATCGGCGCTCCCACAGGGTCAGGTAAAACGCTGTCGGCTTTTTTCTCCATTATCGATGACCTGATTCAAAAGGGACTGGAAGGTTCTCTTGAAGAAAAAACTTATGTGGTATACGTTTCTCCACTCAAAGCACTGAGCAATGACATTGAGAAAAATCTGCGTTTTCCCATTCGCGGACTGAGGGAGGAATTGGAAAATAATAATGAACCGCAAGTTGAGATAAATGTTGGTTTAAGAACAGGTGATACAACGCCATCCCAGCGCACAGCGATGTATAAAAAACATCCTCATATTATAGTTAGCACACCGGAATCGCTTTACATTTTACTTACCAGTATCAGTGGGCAAAAAATGCTTTCCTCAGTTGAGACAATTATTGTGGATGAGATACATGCCCTGGTGGGTGACAAACGTGGTTCACGCCTGGCCTTGTCCATTGAAAGGCTGGCGCATCTCACAAAAGCTTCACTCAAGAGGATAGGGCTTTCGGTTACCCAGAAACCCATTGAAAAAGTAGCCTGTTTTCTCACAGGTAGTCCGGATTTTAATAATCCCAATTGTGAGATTATTAACATAGGACACAAGCGAAAGCTGGATCTTGCAGTTGGGGTGCCCAGATCACCCCTGTCTCCACTAATGGCTAATGAAGTCTGGGGAGGAAGTCTATGACAGGTTGGAGCTACTGATTGAATCCCCCCACAAGACAACCCTGATCTTTGTTCATACCCGTCGTCTGGCGGAACGCATGACCCACAACCTGGCTAACCGCATGGGTAAGGAACATGTTACAGCGCACCATGGCAGTATGTCAAAGGAACTCCGCCTGGATGCTGAAACCAGGTTGAAAGAAGGTCATTTGAAGGCACTGGTGGCAACTGCTTCTCTGGAGTTAGGAATTGATATAGGTGGCATCGATCTCGTTTGTCAGATTGGTTCGCCCCGTTCTATTGCCAGTTTCATTCAACGTGTGGGTCGTTCAGGACACCATGTCGGAGGTATACCAAAAGGAATTGTCTTTCCATTAAGTCTGGATGAATTGGCAGAGAGTATTGCAGTAATTGACGCCATCAAAAGAGGCGAACTGGATGAACTGATCATTCCGGAAAAACCGATTGACATTCTAGCCCAGCAGTTGGTAGCTGAGTTAGCCGGTGAGGATTATAATGAAGACACCCTTTATGAGCTGGTAAAGAAATCCTATCCCTTCAGAAACCTGGAACGAAAGGAGTTTGAAGGCATCCTTACGATGTTATCGGAGGGATACACCACTCGACGGGGTCGGCGGGGCGCTTATATCCATCATGATGTCATAAACAAGAAATTACGGGCTCGCAAAAATGCCCGGTTAACCGCCCTGATTTCAGGAGGCGCTATTCCGGATAATTTTGATTACGATGTAATCATGGAACCCACGGGAACTTTTGTAGGTACTATCAATGAAGATTTCGCTATTGAGAGCCTCCCCGGAGATATCTTTCAATTGGGCAACAATTCATGGCGTTTGTTGAAAATTGAAAATAGCAAAGTTCGGGTGGAAGACGCCAAAGGGGCGCCACCAACCATTCCATTTTGGTTAGGGGAAGCTCCCGGCCGGACCAAAGAAATGTCAGAAGCCGTCTGTCGCATTCGGGATGAAATTTCCAACCGTTTGGGTAACCTGGATAACCTAACAAAACTATCTGACCTGAAAGAAGGTGAAGTTCCTGATGAAAGTTGGAAAACAGATGCCGTTATGTGGCTTACTGACGAAGTCGGAATTGGCAATGACGCTGCAGATCAATTAGTGACCTACCTAGCCGCTGGTAAAGCAGCACTAGGAGTCATTCCAAACCATAAGACATTGGTTATGGAACACTTTTTCGATGAAGCCGGAGATATGCACCTGGTTATCCACTCGCCCTTCGGCAGCAGACTCAACCGGGCCTGGGGATTATCCTTAAGAAAGCGATTCTGCAGAAAATTTAATTTTGAATTACAGGCTGCTGCCACCGAAGACAATATTATCCTGTCACTGGGAAGCACCCATAGCTTTCCCCTGGAGGAAGTATATCAATATCTGAATCCAAAAACGGTGAGAGATGTCCTGATCCAGGCACTATTGGATGCGCCTATGTTTGAAGTCCGTTGGCGCTGGAATGCTTCACGAGCATTCGCTATATTAAGAAGACAAGGTGGAAAGAAAGTTCCTCCGCAGATCCAACGATCAAACTCAGAAGACTTAATCGCTCTAATATTTCCTGACCAGCTGGCCTGCGTGGAAAATATCCAGGGAGAGCGTGAAGTGCCTAAACACCCCCTGGTGGATCAAACCATTCATGACTGTCTGACGGAGGCGATGGACATCGATGAGTTGGAAGCCCTTTTGACCAGGATCAAATCAGGGGAAATTAAACTCCTTGCCAAAGATTTGAGGGAGCCTTCCCCCCCTGGCCCAGGAAATTATCAATGCCCGACCCTACGCTTATCTTGATCCGGGAGAAGCTGCCGAAAGACGAACCAACAACATCCAAAGCCGCGGCTGGATGGATCCGGCAGAAGCGAAAAATCTTACCCAACTTGATTTCGCGGCCATACAAACTGTCAAACTGGAAGCCTGGCCACAGGTAAGTAATGCTGATGAATTACACGATGCCCTGGTCCTGGCTGGATTCCTGACTGAAGAAGAGGGAAAAATGGGTGATGGTCTAAATGGTTGGGAAGAGCAATTCCGTGAATTGATATTGGAAAACCGGGCTACCGTATTGCCTCTACCCAATCAAAAAAATTTATGGATTGCAGCGGAGCGAATCCCACAACTAAAAGTGATTAGCCCGTATGGACAATATATGCCGGATGTAGTACTCCCGGATAGGCTTAAGGAGAAAAAATGGGATGCGGGACAAGCTTTAGTAGAGATTATTCGCGGAAGACTAGAAATATTAGGGCCGGTATTAGTCGACCAATTGGCTGACGCGATGGCTTTGGATAAATCAAAGATCATGCAGGCACTACTGGCGCTTGAGGGAGACGGGTTTGCCTTCCAGGGGTTCTACAATCCGGGAGTTGAAGAAAAAGAATGGTGTGAACGGCGATTACTGGCCAGAATTCATCGCTATACTATTCAAAAACTGCGCTCGGAAATTGAGGCGGTAGCTGCTTCGGATTATATGCGCTTCCTCTTTCAGTGGCATGGGTTGACTGGGGAAGATCAAATGGAAGGGCCTAATGCCTTACCTGGTATCCTGGAAAAACTGGAGGGTTATGAGGCTCCGGCTGCAGCCTGGGAAGGATCGATCATTCCGAACCGATTGAAAGACTATGACCATATGTGGCTGGATGTTCTCTGCATTTCCGGCAAGATCACCTGGGGAAGATTTCGCCCGATTCGTGTAGATATTGACAATGGCAAAAAAGCGCCGTCACCGGTTAAGAACACTCCTTTATGTCTTCTTAGCCGGTCCAATGTTAGTATGTGGAAGGATGAACCGGTTGAAGCTGAATTGTCTGCCAATGCACAATTGATAAAATCGGTAATAGAAATTAATGGTGCATCTTTCTTCGATGATATAGTAAAGGAATCCGGACTTATGGTTGGACAAACGGAGGAGGCTATCTCTGAGCTGGTTAGTCACGGCATGGCAACCTCCGACAGTTATTCGGGCTTGAGAGCACTGTTGGTCCCCTTAAAATATAAAGCTGGCCGAAAGAAAGGCAACAGGCAGGTTTTCACCATGGACCAGGCCGGGTCGCTGGACATTGATTAACCAGTCAAAAACAAGACATGATGATGACCGTCAGCAGTACCTGGAGAAAATGTGCCTGGTTTTATTGAAAAGGTATGGCATTCTTTTTAGAAAACTGGCAGACAAGGAGCAACTTGCTCCCTCCTGGAGAGAATTGGTAAGAGTACTGCGGATTTTAGAAGCACGAGGTGTTATAGTGGTGGCCGGTTTGTGCAGGGCGTCTGGGGCGAACAGTATGCTTTACCTGAAGCACTTACTTCATTAAGAAAAATCAAAAGAGAGGCCAATAAAGAAGAACTGGTCTCCGTTAGTGCAGCAGATCCTCTTAACCTGACCGGTATCATCACTCCAGGAAGAAAAGTAACAGCTTATTACAACAATCGGATTCTTTATAAGGACGGGGTGCCTGTGGCCACAACAGAGGGAAAAGAAGTCAAGTGGTTAGAGGATTTTGAAGGTGAAGAGAAATGGCGTATTCATCATGCGGTAATTGAGCGACACATTCCACCCAAGTTGAGGCAGTATCTGGGGAAAGGAATAATATGATTTGGGATTTATGTAGGTTAACCATTTATTCATTTAGGCTTGCCATTTCAGCAGTCTTTCTCCTACCGGAGGGGCCTTCATTTTTAATAGGCCAAAAACGAAGCAAAAAGCCTTTCGCCAAATAAATAACCCACTGCCAAATCACTTCCTGCTATGCACACATGGCCATCCCCGGCCGCACACACCCTTTGTCGCTCAACCGCCGTATTTGCCGCCCACTGCACCGGTAAACTTCACAGAAAGTACGCTTAACTCGTTTGTCTATGGAAAGTGTGAGGAGATTTCCAGGAACAAAATGAATATCAACACTACCGTAAGCTGGAAACAACTCGCTGCGCTCAGACATGGATTTATGAACAATTTCTCTTGGACTGAATTTCTTGTTCGAGATTCTTCAAGGCCATTTATTTATCAGTATTAATTGTTGGTGACAACACCAACAACAGCGAAATAGCATTAGCCCGAAAAATTCATAGTAGACAATAAAAAACAGGCATAAATTGCTTATATTGAGATAGTTAGACAACAAAATAAGCAATTAATTTATGCCTGAATATAAGGAAAAAGATACCGTATTTTATCGAGGAAAACAAGCTTTTAAATTTGATTTTTCAGCATCAGCGATTAGCTCAGACGGAGCGATATTGTTAAGTGAAAAAGTAGAGAGAAAGACTGGTCTATTAAAAAGCTTCGCCGCACTGATTCCTGACTATCGAAACCCCTTTTTTATCGAATACACTTATGAAGAAATGCTTCGCCAACGGGTGTTTTTAATGATGCAGGGCTATCAGGATTGCAATGACGAACAAAAACTCCGAGAGTAAACGGTGATCCGTAAAGTACTAGATAGCGGATTATGTTCCCAGCCTACTTTAAGTCGATTTGAAAACAAGGCCGATCGGAGTCTGATCTACCAGATGAGTCAATGGTTTGTAGGCCGTTATGTAGAGGAGTTGAAAGAGAAGACTGGTCAAATCATCATTGATGTAGATGGTACCGATGACCCTACTCATGGATCCCAACAACTCAGTTTGTATAATGGCTATTATGGACAGACTATGTACCATGAGTTGTTCTTTAAGGACGGGAACACCGGTCAGGTCATTTTACCAGTACTACGTCCGGGCAATTGTCACTCCAACAAATGGTTTGTGGCCTTATTGAAAAGGATTGTCATTAAAATCAGAAAAAAACTGCCCTCAGTAAAGATCCTTATTCGAGCGGATAGTGGCTTTTCAGGAGCATCTTTTTATCGGATAGCTAAGCAGTTTGACCTTCAATTTTGTTTAGGTATTAGTAGTAATGAAGTTTTAAAGACTTTTACCAAACAGACTATCATTGAAGTAAAAAAGGAATATGCTTCAAAAATCATCAAACATCAAGAGTTTGTTGGCCCGTTTACTTACCAGGCCAAAAGCTGGGATCGTTCTGAAAAGCTGTACGCCAAAGTGGAGTCTACCGGAAAAGGAATGAATGTCCGTTACTTTGTGAGCAACTTTGAAGCGATGACCGCTCAACAGATTTACTTTGATTTTTATGTCAAGCGAGGTGATGCCAGTGAAAATCGAATAAAGGAACTCAAAAACATGACTTATTCCGACCGGCTTTCCTGTCATCGCTACTGGGCCAATTTCATGCGTTTAATCATCGCTACCCTCTGTTATGAAATGTTCCGGCAGATTAAATTATTAATTGCCAAAACAAAACACCACTTTGCTAAACGATGGCAAGTGGACAATATCCGGCTTTACCTGATGAAGGTTGGGGCGTGCCTGAAAGAAAGGAAAAGATCATTGACAATACAATTCTCAAGAGCCTTTAGATATCAATACCTGCTGGGCGATTTGCTTACGGTGAACTGACCGATCAGTTAAACAGTTTGGTTTAATCAAAAAAATGTTCTTCCATAAGAACACAATAGAGCTTTGACTGAAAATTGAAAAATTCTAACAAAAAAACGCTCTAATGTCCTTTGAAATCCAGAAACCTGGTTGATCTTCAAATTAATACATACACTCCAATCAAAAATAGTTAGCAACCCATTATTAATCCCAAAATTGGTGGCCTATGAATAATGCGGGTTAGGTTTACCACTTCCCATCACTTGCTACCTCCTCAGTTGGTCTTGTTACCAACTAAAAGTACTTTACCATTATGGAAGAAGGTAAACAGTACTTTTTTTCAAATGGCTCCCGGTTACTATAGTTCTGACAGAACTAAAACAATACCCTGGCAGAACTAAAACAAGGACGACTTGTGTTCATTATTTATTCAATTGGCATTAATTCTAATTAATCTTCCAACCAAGGACAAATCCTCCCCCAGTATAAGTGATTTTATCCCATCGCTCATATGAGCCTAGGTAAACGGATTGTTCTTTGGGGACTTGCCAATTGTTTTGCAGACGTTTGCTCCTCTGACATCGTATTGATCAGAAAAATTGAGCCATGCCCGAATGGCTATATAGCCGCTTGAAGGAGCCAGACATTTCTAATCCTTCATAGGAATATATTTTTTGGCATATGGTTTTACGTTTGCCTCGTCACTAACAAATTGTTGATCCAAAATCTCACCTTCACTATCCCTGGTATATATCGTTGCCCGTTCTTCTAATGTCGAACTCAATAAAAATGAATTGACAACGCCGATACCAAAACTCATATGAAAATTCTCATCAAGTTGATTAATGGTTGAAAGTTGATTTTATAGAGTAGTGGTATGTGAAGATATTTATTATTCCAGTTAGAAAATATATCGTCATCTACCTGATTCACTCCACTCACCGTATGTGTATGATATGTATAATGAAAGCCCATTAAAATCGAACTGTGAAGTGTAAGCATTAATTTTTTCATACTCAAAACGGTATCCTTCTTTATCCAATAGTGCTTCTGGCGATGGTATTCGAAATCAACAACCGGCCCTACTGAACTAGTGCCAGCACCTCCATAAAAATAATCGGAATCACTCCCATAATTGATATTGTAGAAATTTTGAGATATGCCTACACGAATGTCCAATTGCGCTTTTACCTCACAGACGGCTAATAATAGTGCTATGATCAAAATTCTTCGCATTTGTCAATTACCTAAGAGCACGAATGCACCCCAATAAAATGGATGCTGATATTTTTTCCTTAACTCCACTTGTGCATTATGGAATCCAATATGGATATCTCCATTTTCCAGCCAGTTACTGTAAAATTCCTTCATCAAAAATCCGGTAGCAAAATCATCTACTTTCCAAAGTGACATCAGTACATATCTTGCTCCTGCTACTGCCAATCCTCTTTGGAGTCCATAAACTCCTTCTCCGTTTTTTATTTCTCCTAATCCTGTCTCGCAAGCCGAGAGAACCACCAAGTAAGTAGAATCCAAATCAAGATTAGTCGCTTCATAGGCAGTGAGCACTCCATCATCATTAGTTGAAGGATATAGCTTATTGACACCTGCCAGGATTATTCCCGATCTTATCATAGAATTAACCCCATCGAGGTTGTTTTGCTGAAGAAAAAAACCGTGAGTTGCTATATGAAGAATATATGGATTGAAACTATTCTTTAAATTTTCTTCCGTAGCCGATATTCCGAAATTTGCTTTTACCTCCCAACCTCTATTGGTTAAAAGATTTTCTAAACTTCTGACTTCTTCTTCCGTTCCCGGTAAATCAACAAAAGTTTGCTCACGAAAATTGTCAAACACCTCACTGCTAAATGATCTAAGATCAGATTTTTCTACCGGCTTCTTATCAAGTTCCAGGTTCGAGGTATCAATCAGGTATTTGGGCCTTCCAAATAGTGCCGCTTTCTTCAAATCAGCATTTATCTTACTGCGGACCAAGTCCTTGGTATTAGTTACAAAAACCAAGTTCATTTCATCCAACACATATTTTTTGGTGTCAGGATTTTGAAGAGTATTTAAATTAATCTGATTAAAAATTCCATCTGCCGATAAATAAACTGTGTAATAACTTTCCAGATGCTTTTTAATCGGATTCCAATAATGCCCATATGAGTCTGTATCTTGAATTTGATGTTTAATATAATTTCTATATAGGTTTGAATACTTACCTTCCAGGTCTCTTCCATTGTCAATGGTAAAACATTGAGGTTTATTCATTTTTCTGGAAACATAAAGCATCATGTATCGAATTGTATCATTGAAATCAAAATTCAATTGGTCTTGCTGATCAGTTAAAAGACTAAATCCTTTTGTTCTAATTATTTCTACTGCTACTTCGTCATCATCCAGTGTGGATTGCACATCATTCCAATTTATATCTTGATTAATATTTTTTAAAAGTCCTGTTTTACGATTTAGTTTCCTTTCCAATTCGTTTATGGTAGATTCTGTCTCTTCTATTAGAAGATGATTGGGGGTTTTTTGATAATATAATGATGATAAATAGGCTTTCGCAGCTTCCCATTCGTTGAGTTGCCTGATCAATTCGTTGTCTCCACTGGCTAATATTCCATTTTTCATTTTGTTTATTTGATTCAATAAAAGGGCCTTGCTAAACAACTGATTATTATAAGCCAGTTCATATAAATCTTCAATCTGCCCATAGTCTGAATTTTGAATTATAAATGCATTGAACAAGTCAAAATCCTTTTTAAGGTTGGCAAAAAATCCTTCTCTTTCATACTCACTCATTGAACCAAAATTATCAATGATATAGTTTTTATAAGATTGAGTTAGTTCTTTGAAAGATCCATATGCACTGCTGATGTTGTTTTGAATCCAGTGATAGAGAGCTTCCGTTTTTAGAATTTTAAACAGAATGAGAGCATCAGATAATACTGTTGCAAATTCCTTTGCTTTTTGTAAATAATATTTAGATTTCTCGAAATCACCTATGGACAAGTAATACCTGGCTTTTAACTCAAAAACTCTTGGAATCTTGGATCTGGCATTTTTATCAAATCCTGTTTCTGTTCCGCCAGAAGACATTCTATCCATATATTTTGCAGCTTCTTTATAGTTTTTCTCTTTTAGTGAAATTTCGAATTGATTTATCAGGATGGACTTTCCAATATTATCAGGATTGTAAAAACTAGTGGTAGAAGAGTGGAAAACCTTTTCAGCAGTCATAAAATATGATTTCGCTTTTTCCAATTCGTTCCGGGCTAAGTAGACTTCTCCTAACCCTACTAATGGAGGTACTCTAAACAGACTTGTTTTTGGCAGATGAATATCTCATAATTTTTTTGATAAATCGAAATAGTATTCAGCCTTTCTCAAATTATTGGTGAGTAGATAAAGCTGCCCTAGCTTGTCGATTGGATCAAAAATGGTCTCGTTAAAAATTGAAATTCTGTGACCCCTTTTCTCAGCCAATGCCTTGTCCACTAACGAATAAGCTTCTTTGTAATGTTTTTCAGCATCTCCCAACTCCCCCTTATACAAAGCCGCATCTCCACTGGTCAGCGCAGAATAAATTGAGAGTTTGGTATTCTGGGTTTTGGCAGTATCACCAAGAATTATCCAGCTGGGCGTGGCTTTAACAACAATGCACAAAAACTGGATAATACAGATAATCCATATGGAAAATTGAAACCTCATTTAATTCTTAATCCCATTTTCATTCCTATCATTTGATATTTGAACTTCGGATAAATATCCCGTAAAAACAGTGATTGACTACCATTACCTAATGGCCATTCATTGATGAAATTACTATCCAATATATTTTGGCCTCCTGTTGCATAGAATGCAAGAGTTAATCGGTTGATTAAAAAAGTTATCCGGGCATAACCACCCAGGTTGAATTGGCTCAAACTTGAAGCAATATTTTCTTTAGCGTGCACTTCAAATTGATTTCCTTTATTTCCGGTTTCTTCTAGAATGGCCCGCACTGGAATGCGTCCAACAAAGCCAAGATCAACCTGAACAGCATTCACAAAATTAACCCTCAGGAGCAATGGAATTCCAAGGTATGTTACGTCAAAGTCACTGAAAAAAAGAGTGGCTCCGCTGATGTTTCCAACGTTACTGTTGCTGTATCCAGACTGAGAAATAGACAGGCCTGTCACCCCATAAAGGATCTTGTTAATTCTTGTTTCAACATTAAGTTCAGCATTCCAGTACTGTCCAAACGTCTTTGATTTATAATCTGAATCTGTAACGAATATTCGATTACCAACCCCTAGTCTATAGAATCCTTCTCTAAAATAGGTGGTTGTGAAATTGGTACCGACGTTAAAATATATTTTGGATTGGGCCTGGCCACTATTTGAGAGCATTAAGATAGACACTATAATGAAGCATAATCTCATAATGATAGTGTAAATAGTGATTAGGAAGAGTTGACACCTCCCTAATGAATTTAATCATTTTTACATGAAAATACCTCAAAGTTGGTGCAGATATTTTGTCCGCACCTACCGGGAATCATTATCTCATAAAAATAACAAGATGCGTTATATCAGGGAGAATAAGGGCGTAGTTTTAAAAAGAATATGGATTGACTGAAGCGCTATGCACTTTTACTAGCACTTCATCATATTGAATGGATGGCTGTTCGATATCCTCTTTCTTCAGGACTTGAGGAGGACTATATTTTTGTAAATGGCAGCTTTCATAAAATTTAATTTCCTAAATGGTTGTTTTGTTACTTGTCCACCCTTTAGGCTGCGAGCTGAGCGGCCCCGCAATCCTACCCATTCGGCTTTCACACCTCGCGCGGGGTTCCCCGGGCTCCAGCGAATTGTTAGCTTCACTTGATAGCGATGAATTCACTTAGTTGACCGTCTTGAATTTCTCAGCCTCTTTTGAGCCGCCGGTAACGTTGCCCTCACTATAGGAGTGTGCCCCTGCACCCGCAAGCTTCCCTCCATCAACTATGAGATATTCATTCCGAATCGGCTTACCTTCGAACCAGCATTCTAATATCTCTTTGCTACCCGCGGCATATCTTGACTGTGCCGACAAAGAAGTGCCTGAAGTGTGTGGTGTCATTGCATGGTGCGGCATGGTTCTCCACGGATGATCATTAGGCGCCGGTTGCGGAAACCAGACATCGCCCGCATAGCCGGCCAAATGACCACTCTCCAAGGCTTTTGCGACAGCGTCGCGGTCACAAATCTTTCCTCGAGCTGTATTAACCAGGTAGGCGCCACGTTTCATTTTACTAATCATTTTCTCATCAAACATATGCTCCGTCTCAGGATGAAGTGGGCAGTTGATTGTCACCACATCACATATCTTGATCATGGATTCAACACTCTCATGGAAGGTCACGTTGAGTTTCTTTTCAATTCCAAGTGGAAGTCGGTGCCTGTCGGTATAATGAAGTTTCACATCAAAAGGTTTCATTCTTTTGAGTATAGCGCTTCCAATACGACCTGCCGCGACGGTCCCAACGTTCATCCCTTCAATATCGTACGACCTCGAAACACAATCGGCTATGTTCCATCCTCCTTTGATTACCCAGTTGTACGACGGGATATAGTTGCGAACAAGCGACAATATCATCATGCAGACATGCTCCGCCACACTGATACTATTACTATAGGTAATTTCGCAAATGGTAATGTTATGGTCTATCGCCGCCTGTAAATCAACGTGATCTGATCCAATACCAGCTGTGATTGCCAACTGGAGATTTTTGGCCTTTGCTATCCGCTCTGCAGTTAGATACGCAGGCCAAAAGGGTTGAGAGATCACTACATCTGCATCAACAAGCTCTCTTTCAAACACAGATTCCGGGCCATCTTTATCGGAGGTCACGACAAGTGCATGGCCACGCTCTTCCAGGAACTTACGCAGACCTAACTCGCCAGAAACGCTGCCGAGAAGTGCTCCGGGAGTATAATCAATCGACTGTGGAGATGGCAAGGTTTGTCCGTCTGGGTAAGTATCCAGTATAGGAATATCACTGCGCGCGTAATTTGTGGGATAGCCATCAACCGGATCGTCATATAGCACGCACACGATTTTTGCATTGGTGATTTTTCTCATAATAATCTCCTTTAGTTAAGCTAACGTAAAGTTGACCGGTTTGAAAAATGAATAGCATTTTTCAAATCCGTGTCCAACGATTTATTAGGCATCTTCCTTGCCGATTTTAATTGATTCCATATATGACCAAAATGATTCTCCATTAATTTTACCATAGCTATCGACAGTCTCAGTATCTATTTTAGAAAAATAAGAATCATAATGGGTTGCACGTTCATGCTGCAAAGGGGTTGGACAAAAACACCTCTCAAACCATTCTATAAAACCGGCTCAGTTAACACTGCTCGTTTCATGGAAGAAACCATTTCTTCACCATCCGGACATTGGCTGTTGATTGTTCCATCCGTAAGTTTTCATAAAAATCACCTAATTTTTCTTCAATTATTTTTGCTCGTACTTTGTAAATCATTCTTTGCCTAACATATATTCTACTGCCAATAGCAGCATTACTACAAATATCAAAAAAAAACCAGTAGAACGCAACATAGGCACAACAGATACTAAAAATGAATATGCGGACTGATTCCTGCTACATCTACTATTTCGGTACTGTCCTCTTCCCAGGTGTTGGACTTCGGCATCATGTGCTACCTCATCCGACCTAATAGCCTCTGGATGTGGTTCCTGCTCGTCAGTACAGACACCACAGTCTAGCTTACCTGCCCCGCGAGGAATGAATTCTTTCATTCAGGCGGGCTTCAGTGCTTGGATCACTCCAAACCCCACCTTGCCACTTGCTTGGCTTCCTGGCACGACCCCGGCGCTTACGAGACTTGCACCCTTTGGATCACTCATTTTCATGAGCCATATTCAACATTCAAGGCACACACAAAAGATAAAATGCATTAAAACGCATTGTATCAAGGACTTAGAGGGAATTAGATGGTGAAGAGAATATTCTTAATCTTTTTGTTCATATAATCATCATTTAATGTCCTTTCTCATTAGTAGTGTCTTATTAGCAGGGCTTATTATCTATTCTACAAATGGGTGGTAAAGAAAAACTGGACCTGGATTGTATTCCTTATTAGGGCTAAGTTCTAAATAACACAGCAATTATTATTATCTTCGCTATATGATATCAAGTCAAGAGATCAAAAATTTATTTGCACAATTGCCGATAAGTTCCCAAACCGAATTGTTGGATGAGTTGCTCCAGGGGCAGGAATTACAAGGCAAAGTATTGATTGCCGCTCAACAACAAATAGCAGAGAAAAGAAAGAAGAAACCCTGTCCAAATTGCACAAGCGAGAAGGTATATAAGAGGGGCAGACAAAAAGGTGTGCAGATGTATCAGTGCAATGAATGTAAAAGATGGTACAACAAACAACAGGGACACCTTTGTATGACATCAAGCTTAAATCAAAATGGCAATCTTATCTGCGCTGCATGGAGCAGGGCATGCCGATAAAAAAGATAGCAAAACCCGGAATAAGCATCCAGACAAGCTTCGACTGGCGGCATAAGATATTGAGTTCACTAAATGAGTTTGTTCCCGAACAGTTATCCTCGGAAGTAGAATGTGATGAATTGGAACTGGCACTTAACAACAAGGGCAGTCGAAATTTAGATAGGGCAGCAAGAAAGAGGGGAAACGATTTCATACGGAATATGGGAAAGGAAGAGGTCACAGTTGTCCAGGTAGTAACAGCGGTTGAACGCAAGGGGGAGAAGTACCTTAACCCGAAAAATTCATAGTAGACAATAAAAAACAGGCATAAATTGTTATATTGAGATAGTTAGACAACAAAATAAGCAATTAATTTATGCCTGAATATAAGGAAAAAGATACCGTATTTTATCAGGAAAACAAGCTTTTAAATTTGATTTTTCAGCATCAGCGATTAGCTCAGACGGAGCGATATTGTTAAGTGAAAAAGTAGAGAGAAAGACTGGTCTATTAAAAAGCTTCGCCGCACTGATTCCTGACTATCGAAACCCCTTTTTTATCGAATACACTTATGAAGAAATGCTTCGCCAACGGGTGTTTTTAATGATGCAGGGCTATCAGGATTGCAATGACGAACAAAAACTCCGAGAGGATCCGGTGATCCGTAAAGTACTAGATAGCGGATTATGTTCCCAGCCTACTTTAAGTCGATTTGAAAACAAGGCCGATCGGAGTCTGATCTACCAGATGAGTCAATGGTTTGTAGACCGTTATGTAGAGGAGTTGAAAAGAAGACTGGTCAAATCATCATTGATGTAGATGGTACCGATGACCCTACTCATGGATCCCAACAACTCAGACACAGACTATGTACCATGAGTTGTTCTTTAAGGACGGGAACACCGGTCAGGTCATTTTACCAGTACTACGTCCGGGCAATTGTCACTCCAACAAATGGTTTGTGGCCTTATTGAAAAGGATTGTCATTAAAATCAGAAAAAAACTGCCCTCAGTAAAGATCCTTATTCGAGCGGATAGTGGCTTTTCAGGAGCATCTTTTTATCGGAAGCTAAGCAGTTTGACCTTCAATTTTGTTTAGGTATTAGTAGTAATGAAGTTTTAAAGATTTTACCAAACAGACTATCATTGAAGTAAAAAAGGAATATGCTTCAAAAATCATCAAACATCAAGAGTTTGTTGGCCCGTTTACTTACCAGGCCAAAAGCTGGGATCGTTCTGAAAAGCTGTACGCCAAAGTGGAGTCTACCGGAAAAGGAATGAATGTCCGTTACTTTGTGAGCAACTTTGAAGCGATGACCGCTCAACAGATTTACTTTGATTTTTATGTCAAGCGAGGTGATGCCAGTGAAAATCGAATAAAGGAACTCAAAAACATGACTTATTCCGACCGGCTTTCCTGTCAAACTGGGCCATTTCATGCGTTTAATCATCGCTACCCTCTGTTATGAAATGTTCCGGCAGATTAAATTATTAATTGCCAAAACAAAACACCACTTTGCTAAACGATGGCAAGTGGACAATATCCGGCTTTACCTGATGAAGGTTGGGGCGTGCCTGAAAGAAAGGAAAAGATCATTGACAATACAATTCTCAAGAGCCTTTAGATATCAATACCTGCTGGGCGATTTGCTTAGGTGAACTGACCGATCAGTTAAACAGTTTGGTTTAATCAAAAAAATGTTCTTCCATAAGAACACAATAGAGCTTTGACTGAAAATTGAAAAATTCTAACAAAAAAACGCTCTAATGTCCTTTGAAATTCCAGAAACCTGGTTGATCTTCAAATTAATACATACACTCCAATCAAAAATAGTTAGCAACCCATTATTAATCCCAAAATTGGTGGCCTATGAATAATGCCTTAAAGCTGTTGCATCAAAACGGCTGAGCAAAGAAGAAATTTCAAAGGCATTGGATGGGAAGTTGGCCTACGGTGCAACCTTGATTACAGATAAGCACCCTTCTTATAAGGCTTTTGCCAAAGACAACCCCTCCATAAAGCACAAAGCGCTATTGGCCAAAGATCATGTGGATAGAGATGATAAAACAATCCATCTGCAAAAAGTAAACAATGTTCACACTCAACTTAGGACATTCTTACGCCCATTCAATGGTGTCAGTTCCAAATATTTGCAAAACTACCTGAATTGGTATGCTTATGCTGACCGAATAAGAGAGAGTAAAACAACTTTGAAACAATGGTTTCTGACTATGCTATTAACGGATCAAGCCTATCATCTGTATGAGCTATTTAAACAAAATGCTGTTATAATTAGAACTTAGCTCTTATTAGTAACCTTGTTGTCTATATATGGCATTCGAGTTCCCCCGTTCATGACTCCTCTGGGGAAAAAGTAGCTATAAGAGATTAGGTTTGACTACTTCTTTTGAATAAACCAAGATTACCACTTCTAAAGGCTTCCGCCATCGCTTTGGGCACTTCTGCTTCAGCCTCAATTACTTTGGCTCTTGCTTCCTGTGCTTTGGCAGACATTTCCTGCTCCTCAGCTACAGCCATTGCTCTTCGCTCTTCTGCCTTAGCTTCGGCAACCTTCAGATCTGCTGAGGCCTGATCAGTTTGTAGTTTGGCACCGATGTTTAAACCCACATCAACATCTGCTATATCAATGGAGAGAATTTCGAATGCTGTACCGGCATCAAGACCACGTTTTAATACCAACTTTGATATTTTATCGGGATTCGATAACATCTCTTTATGGGTAGAAGATGAACCAACCGATGTTACAATTCCTTCGCCAACCCTGGCCACAATAGTTTCTTCTCCTGCACCTCCAACCAGTTGCTGGATATTCGCCTTGATGGTAACCCGTGCCTTGCATATCAATTGGATACCATCAATTGCTACAGCAGCTACAGGTGGTATATCAATTATTTTGGGAGTTACTGATATTTGAACCGCCTCAAATACATCCCTTCCAGCCAAATCAATGGCTGTAGCTTGTTTAAAAGCGAGGTCAATGTTAGCCTTGTCTGCTGCAATCATCGCCTTGATCACCTGTGTAACATTTCCTCCCGCTAAATAATGTGTTTCCAAGTCCTGGGTACGAAAAGGTATTCTTGTTCCATCATCCGCACCTATGGTAAGACCTGCCTTCGTAGCTGTGATCAATGAGTTCACAATTAATGAAGGAGGAACTTTTCTGATCCGCATAAGGACCAGTTCGAATAAACTGACACGTACACCACTAAAAATAGCTGTGATCCAGAGGTTGATCGGAACGAAATATAACAAAATGAAAAAACCGACTATTCCGGCTAATATGATTAAGATCAAAGGAATAATTCCTGCCATAATATTGTGCGTTTAATGCTTCGACAAATATGCTCTTATTATCAATAGAATTTATATTATGAAAATATTAGGCCACTAGGTTAAACGAATTCAACTGAACAGGATTGATCATTTCACAATCGTCGCTTTAAATTTTAACCAGCGACTCCTGGTGGACTCATAGATAATCAGATACTTAAACTATAATAGCAGATGTAACTCTTGGATTCGAGATACAACAGAATACCTCTCAAATGGGTGTCGACGCCTCACTTTCAATTAATCAAATATTTACTAAAAAGAACTTGGCAATACCGAATTTACCGAGCTTTATTTTGAGAGGACGTTACTCGTTAGATAGTCTCAATGATTTAGAAAGGCAGAGGTTCCGAACATACGTTTTTGATATACTTAATCGGGCTATCTATGCCGATCAATTAGAGATATCATTCATTTTGGTTGCTTTACGGTTCTCATATAAGGTTTTACCGTTTCCCAGCCATCTGGAAACATTGTTTCAGCTTCTTCATTGGAAACAGCGGGTACGATGATTACATCGTCACCATCTTTCCAATTTACAGGGGTGGCTACTTTGTGCTTTGCTGTTAATTGCATAGAATCGATGACTCGTAAGATCTCATCGAAATTACGTCCTGTCGTCATTGGATAGGTTAACATTAATTTAATCTTTTTATCCGGGTCAATAATAAATACTGATCGAACTGTCGCATTTGTCATCGCTGTGCGTCCTTCTGATATACCTTTTTCTTCAGCAGGTAGCATGTCATATAATTTTGCAACAGCTAAATCACTATCACCTATCATTGGATAATTAACAGCGTGCCCTTGAGTTTCTTCTATATCCTTTGACCATTCAGTATGGTCTTTTACCGGGTCAACACTTAAACCGATAACTTTACAATTCCTCTTGGTGAATTCGGGCTCCAAGCCAGCCATATAACCTAATTCGGTGGTACAGACGGGCGTGAAATCTTTAGGATGTGAAAACAAAACTCCCCAGCTATCACCTAACCACTCATGGAAATTTATTTCCCCTTGGGTGGTTTGGGCTGTGAAGTTAGGCGCTTGGTCGTTGATTCTAAGTAACATAACGTTCTCCTTTAATTAATCTGAAAGATTTATTGTAAATAAATACCATATATCTAAAATAGCTAACATATATTCTACTGCCAATAGCGGCATCTATGAATTTACTAGATATTATCTTGCTGTGCAAAAGAAACCCAGTAGCAAGCAAACCAAACTCACCTTAGTGACATGAACCTATCTTATAGAGCTGTAATACTTATCTTCAAAAAACTCATTACCACCTTAGTAATGTACCAGCAAATTTGCTGAGCCTTGAAATGGTTACTTCAAATATTCCCTCCTGATCAGTAATAAACCCATCGACCACGAGGATGTTATCCGGCTCCTCCGGATTGAGGTCAACTGGTGTAATGCATGTCGATAGCATCAAGGCTATAGCCACAAGCAAAACAAATTTCATATTAGGCGTTGATTTTTCTACTCAAAAATAGGTCCACAACAATTCAACAAATAAAACAAGAGATCACCCCTAAATAAAACCGTTCAAAGAACTAATTCAGTAATAATCTATTGGTTCTTTAGAGTTGTAGATCCTTACATCCCTACTTCGCTTCTTCAGATCTATCTGTCGCAAGCGCAGGCGCCAATGAAAATTCTGCTAGGGCTTCCCTCAAGTCAGGAGACATTGAGAAATCAATTGCATCCAGAACAGGCTTCAGTTGTTCCATGTTACGGGCACCTACAATTGGGGCAGTAATAGCGAGATGTGATGCCGCCCACGCAATAGCTAGGGTCACAGGGTTGTAATTATTCTCCTTGACAAACTGGGTGAAAGCCTTGACCACAGTAAGGTTAGTTTCCGCTTCATAGCGTTGCTGATACATTTTACTAGTGTCGAATCTTCCAGAACCCACTTTGTCCAGATACTTCCCGGTCAAATAACCTCCTCCAAGTGGACTATAGGAAAAAACTCCCAAACCCTCGCCCTGCGCCATAGGCAGAATTTCTGATTCACATTGACGTTTTAACAAGCTGTACATGGGCTGTATACATGAAATTGGCGCATAATTAGATTGCTCGCAAATGGCGATGGCTTTCATGATTTGCCATGAAGCAAAGTTGCTTAAACCCAGGTAGAGCACCTTACCCTGCCTAACGAAATCGTTCAAGGTTGACAATGTTTCCTCCAGAGGAGTATTATCATCATAATGATGAATGTAATAAACGTCAACATAATCGGTCTCAAGGCGTTTCAAACTTCCATCCAAAGCTTTAGTTAAGTGGAACCGACTGGCCCCTCTCCCATTGACATCATCACTCATCGGAAAATAAGCTTTTGTAGCAATGGCAACTTCATTTCTATGGTCCTTGATTAGTTTACCAAGTATTCTTTCCGATTCACCTTTGGCGTAAACATTTGCGCAGTCAAAGAAATTTATCCCTTTGTCCCGACATGCCGAATACACTTCTTTACTGGTTGCCTCGTTAGAAACATCTCCAAAAGTCATTGTACCAAAACAAAGTGAAGAAACTTTTAATCCTGAATTACCTAGTTGCTTGTACTGCATAAGCATAAAATTATGATATTTAGAAATCTAGGTGCAAATTTATGAAGTGATTGGGTATTTGCGAGTCTGATAATCACCCACAGTACTTCATCTTCTCCTGAAGCTTCCTCTCCCATTCGCGAGCGGTTGGAGTAGCAGCTTAAGCCACCCAATCCTGTGCATCTATGTTCGTGTGGCATGGCATTGCCCACTTCAAACATAGCATCGACTACCTCATCATAAGGAATAAGATGATCATAATTGGCCAGGGCCATATTGGCACATGATAAGGCATTTGACGCTGCCATAACATTCTTACCGAGGCATGGGGCTTCTACCCTGACACCAACTGGATCACATATAATTCCTAGAGAATTTTGGAGCGCAATAGAAGCGGCCGCAACCGCTTGTTCCAGTGTTCCTCCAGCCAGGGTGATCAGGCCTGCAGCAGCCATAGAACCACCGGCTCCTGTCTCCGCCTGGCAACCGCCAACCTCGGCTGAAAAAGTGGAGTGCTCGGCTATAAAGACTCCCATCATTCCGGAGGCCAGCATTGCTTTGACGACATCATCTTCACTTTTCCCCAAATGTGCTGCTGCTCCCAATATTGTCCCGGGTAGTGTCCCGCACGACCCCGCAGTGGGGGCGGCAACAATGATGCCCATGGAACTTTTTAGTTCCATGATTGCAGTAACATAAAGAATAATTGTATTGAAGTAGGCATATAATAAATAATGATTTTGACTCTAAAAACAGCTTGAAATACTTTGTTAAGTCACTGATATTCAGTATATTAATATCAATTAAGAGTAAAAGTTAAATTTCAAGATATGGAGAAAAAGTATGAAAGTCTAACACTTTTCGAGTTTCAGGAGAAATTCCCCGATAACGACAGTTGCCAAGAATACCTGGCCGAATTGAAATGGCCCAAAGGGTTTAAATGTGAGAGGTGTGGCCATGACCGGTATTGCGGTGGGAAGCTGCAGCATACACGGCAATGCACTAAATGCAAGTATCAGGCTACTCCCACTAGTAGCACCCTATTCCACAAGGTTAAATTCCCACTTTTAAAGGCTTTTTATATTGTTTACTACATGAGTACAAATAAAAAAGGAATTGCTTCTACTGAACTGAGCCGAAAACTGGGGTTGCGCCAAAAAACCTGCTGGCTGTTCCAACACAAGGTTATGAAAGCAATGGCCAGCAGTGGCAAATACCCGCTAATGGGCAAAGTAGAAGTCGATGAAACGGTAGTAGGAGAACAGGAAGAAGGTGTTGTAGGGCGTCAGAATAACCGAAAAAGGCAGGTTTTAGTTGCAATTGAGAAGAAAGGCAGAGGAGTTAGCCGAATGTATGCCAGGATAATTGACAATGCAGGTACCAGGCAGCTAAAGCCTTTTTTCGAAGATCATATATCCTGTCGGGCTAATATCAAAACCGATAAGTGGAGGGGATACATGCCCTTAAAAAATAAATACAGCCTCCTGGTTCAAACCGACAGTGGAAAGAAGGGTAAGAACTTCCCAGACTTACACAGGACAATTATGATGTTCAAGGCCTGGCTTAGAGGTATCCATCATTCCGTAGATAACCTTCAGGCATACATTGACCAATATTGTTATAGGTTTAACCGCAGTCAGATGAAAGGTGGAATATTTGATAATCTGTTGGACAGAATGGTGAATCATAAGCCTTGTCCTTATAAAATGATTTGTATTTATTAAATGCCTACTTCAATAATTGTATTTAACAGATCTCCCTCAAGCAATTGCTTTTGATCCATTTTCTCCCTGAACCCCAACGACTGACAAGGTAGGATACGGTCCTCATATTCGGTCCCGTTTAGTCCATTTTGTACCGATTCATTCATTAGTTGGGCGATCTTGCGCATCTTTTCAAAAATCTCCTCATCAGAGATTCCACCCCGGGCACTTTCGTACTTCAAAGCCAGTTGCCATAATGCCAGATCATCACGTTTACCTACTTCCAGCAAGTCTTTGCAATACAAAAAAGGCACTTTCAAGTCCTTTCGGGAAAGAACTGGCAATACAGGTTTAAGATATCGGGTAAGCGTGACCCCGGGAATCGCTTTTACTGCATCAATGGATTCAGCTGAGAATGCTGATGCGCTTTTAATTTCTAAGAAGGTTGCATGTACGTCAATAAATTCCGTATTCAGGTTATCCGGAAGCAATGCCTTAATTATTTCCAGATCACTACCATAAATCAATAAC
Source organism: Cyclobacteriaceae bacterium (assembly GCA_963664285.2). GTDB lineage: Bacteria > Bacteroidota > Bacteroidia > Cytophagales > Cyclobacteriaceae > JAJCYL01. Next base: position 39,440 of record CAXXNX010000037.1, on the reverse strand, counting down.
TCGTGGTAATCGCCATTCATCGACACTGATGAACCATCAATCTCCTGCACTTCAAACATACCTCCCCCGGTACTGATGGCGATGAATGAATGAGTTATTTTTTCATTGGAGATATTGATACGGTAAGTATTCGGATGCTTTGCACCATAACCGATATAATTCACAGTGATGGCAATTCCAGCTTTCTTAATTTCCTCTTTATAATTGGGCATCCGCTCATCATGTGATTCCCATCCCAGCAATCCACCATAGAGTCCCATATCAGCTCCCTGGCTTTCATGAGTAGTAACCAGGGAACCATTAGGATCATAGTCGATGGATCACACTCTTAATATTTCCCTCCATAAGAGCCCTCAGCATCAACCCCATTCGGCAAGCTGCGGCGCTATGCGAACTGGAGGGTCCTCGCATTACAGGACCAATGACATCATTGAATATGCTTGAAATAGCCATTGAAATTCTATTCTATCATTAAACCTGGATTATACATTAGAAATATATTACAGTCCAAAACTGCCTATCATCTACGCACTTATCTAAAAGCCATTTTTGACCTTCATCACTAAGTCTATTACATAGTCCAGGTTAAAGATATCGAAATTTAGGCTCTTACGGACAGTAAAGCTTGGACTTAAATCGTTTTTGGCACTAACCTCCTACTCGCTTTACTTCATGACCTTCATCCTGAAGAATTTTAATTACTTTGTCTCTATAATCACCCTGGATGAGGATCTCGGCATGTTTAGCGCTACCACCAACACCACACTTTGATTTGAGTTCTTTTCCCAATTCTCGTAGATCCTTCTCAGTGCCTTTGAAACCTGTAATTAGAGTTACATGCTTTCCTCGACGGTTTTTTTTATCCAATTGAACTTTAAACTGTTGTTTTAGTGGCATATCGTCGTCGTTTGTCTGGAACAACTCTTTAAGTTGAAACTCAAAATCTTCGTTGGTACTGTAGACGATTCCATCTCGCTTTTTCCAGTCGTTTGATTTCTTCCTCATTGGAGCTATTACCCTTCAACGGGCCCAGTTTGACATTTTTTACAAAGTTGGCAATTTAAACTCAAGAGATCAATTCTACATTATATTCGCTACCCCAAGATATTTCATTATGAATACAAAGTTTACAACTCGGATATCATCCCTAAGATCCACTTCCTTAACCTTAATGTACTACCTGTTGTTCCTGAGTTGTCTATCTACTCTCAAGGTATCTGCGCAAACTCCGGAAGAGAAATTCTTCGATTGGACCTCTCTCCAATTCACTAAAGAAGAATACGCCACCCGCCGTACAGGTTTGATCAATATATTGACACAATCGGGAGGAGGAATTTACATCACAACTGCAAGAGATGGTTTTTCCAGTGGGGAAACATTCAGGCAACTCAATAATTTTCTTTATTTCACCGGTCTTGAAGTACCCAATTCAATTCTATGTATTGATTCGGACAATAATGAGGTCACACTTTTTGTTCCAGACAGAGATCTGAGATTCCAAAATCCCTCCAGACAGAATGACTTTCCCGGGAGGCCATTGGGTGTTGATCCCGAACTTTCCTCCAAGTCTGGCATCAGAAACATTCAATCTGTCGAGAATTTTAGAGACACTTTTTTAAAATGGGTTACCGCCGGTAGGCCATTTTTCATAAACGGAGGACGAGGTAAACTGTCAGCGCTTGAGACAAATTTCATCTACTCCTGGAGTGAAGACCAACAGTTAATTCATCATATTCAAAAAAACTACCCCTCTGCTAAAATAAGCAATGCGTTTGAGCAGATTGCTCCCTTAAGAATGGTTCATTCTGAAGCTGAGATAGCTATCCTGAGAAAGGCTGCCCAAACCACAATGTCCGGAATCAGGAAATCTGCAGCAACCATTAAACCAGGTGTCGCCGAGCGTAGTCTTGAGGCCGAAATGGAGGCTGAATTCAAACGCCTTGGATCACAGCGCCTGGCATTTAGCTCAATTATAAAATCCGGTCCCAATTCACTTTGGCCCTGGAGAATTCTCGCTTCACATTATAATCGAAGGAACCGAGTAATGAATGAAGGTGAGTTGGTGATTTTCGACGTTGGTTGTGAATACAACTATTACAGCAGTGATGTGGGGCGAACTTTTCCTGTTTCTGGGAAGTTCAGCAATGAGCAACGTCCCCGCATACTGGAAATGGAAGTCAAAGTGGCTGACGCTATCATAGCTGCCATTAAACCCGGTGTTACATTCGCTGACCTGAGAGAAGTGGCCTTTTCTGCCATACCCCGACGAGGAAGAACAATGCATGCAAGTTGGCCTGTTTCATGGGCATCACATCGGCCTTGATACGGGTGATCCCAGTCTTTCTGATGTTCCTCTCCAACCAGGAATGATCTTTACAGTAGAGCCATGGTATTACAATCATGATAAGGAAATCTCCGTTTTTACAGAGGACGAAGTTTTGGTTACAGAAAATGGAGTTGAAGTTTTAACCAAGGATCTACCACGCAGCCCTGAAGAATTGGAGAAAATGGTCAGAGTAAAATAGCTTTTGGCTTGCAACATCAGTCATTCGGTTAGGTAACAGAGCATTTTGGCCACTTCTACGAACGATTTTTGAAAATGTCGTTTATTATTGGGATAATGAACAACCCCGCAGCAGAGCTGACGGGGGTATCGAGCTTACCGATACTAAAGCAATGCTAATTGGCCTAAGTGAATTTCTTTATATTCTTTACCCTGATTTTGTACATAGGCCTTGATTACTTCTGCATATGCATATTGGCCAACCGTATTGACGTAATATCCACTTGTCCAAAATTTACCTCCCCATAATTTTTTCTTAACTTCCGGATGCTCTCTAAAAAATTCGTTTTGCTGTTATGCTCTTTATCGTTTGAATTACTTTCTTGGGTGAGTTGGTTGGAACGCTTTGTACCAAAAAATGAACATGGTCTTCATCTGCTCCTATTTCTACAAAATTTATCTCATATCGGTCTGATATCCCAACGCAGGTATTCTTTAATGTCAATTCTACTCGTTCGGTAAACACATCTCTTCGATACTTCGCTGGACATACATAATGGTACAACAGCAAACTTTTATTATGACTCTTTGAAATATGGCTATAGTCCATACCTCTAAGATAATTACCTTTCTTTGCGCAACACCCGATGCAGAGCATCGGGGAATTCTTTAGATTAAACCAAAATGAAAAGAACAATCGTATTATCGTTTTTCACGCTCTCATTTTTCAATCTATTCACACTTTATTCGCAGGACGATCTAACTGCCAGCAAAGAAAGGGGCAAGGAACTTTACCTGGGTTATTGCATCACTTGCCACATGGACCAAGGTCAGGGCATTGAAGGAGTATTTCCACCCCTCGCTGAATCAGACTACATGATGGCAGATAAAAAACGTTCAATTCGCACCGTAAAGTTTGGCATGGAAGGCGAGATCACCGTCAATGGAGTCGTCTACAATAATATCATGACATCCATGGGCCTGGATGACCAGGAGGTTGCTGATGTGCTGAATTATATTAGGAATAGTTGGGGCAATGAAGGTGAACCGGTAACCGCTAAAGAAGTTACAAAAGTCAATTAGTGATTTGCATCTTTGCTATTTCTCCAGGAATCCTTTGATTCAATCTCCCAATAAAACTTACAACTAACAACTCCTTCCTCTTCAGAAAATGGCGGATCAATAAAATAAGTCTGATCAGTTTCTTCTGCTTCTGCTAAAAACCTATAACAGGATGTTTTTAGAGCACATTCTCCACCCATGCACATGGTAATATCCGCCATCAATAATTTAAATTGGTCGTACAATCAGAACAAACCGAGCTGCTCACTGCTCAATTCAGCATACTCTTTCTTCTGCCCTACTTCAGGTATGGGATAAGAACAATCGATAGGTTGTCCTTATCTTTATTTGTGCAGTAAATTGTTGTAGCTGATCAGTGATCCTATTTGGCCGTAAATATCCGAGAGAATTAAGCTTTGCCGAGGGATTGCAACCCTATTTTTTCTTGCCAATATATTCTATGAACCTCTGAACATAAAGAACGGGGTTGTCTTTCTTGTTTTCCCCATCTGTTTTATAATATTAATTATCATTTCCACCTTATATAAATTAATCCGAGACAAATCAAGAAAAAAATGAGATAAAAGACTTTAAACATTATTACATAATTAGGGCTAAGTTCTAAATAACACAGCAATTATTATTATCTTCGCTATATGATATCAAGTCAAGAGATCAAAAATTTATTTGCACAATTGCCGATAAGTTCCCAAACCGAATTGTTGGATGAGTTGCTCCAGGAGCAGGAATTACAAGGTAAAGTATTGATTGCCGCTCAACAACAAATAGCAGAGAAAAGAAAGAAGAAACCCTGTCCAAATTGCACAAGCGAGAAGGTATATAAGAGGGGCAGACAAAAAGGTGTGCAGATGTATCAGTGCAATGAATGTAAAAGATGGTACAGTGAAACAACAGGGACACCTTTGTATGACATCAAGCTTAAATCAAAATGGCAATCTTATCTGCGCTGCATGGAGCAGGGCATGCCGATAAAAAAGATAGCAAAACAAATCGGAATAAGCATCCAGACAAGCTTCGACTGGCGGCATAAGATATTGAGTTCACTAAATGAGTTTGTTCCCGAACAGTTATCCTCGGAAGTAGAATGTGATGAATTGGAACTGGCACTTAACAACAAGGGCAGTCGAAATTTAGATAGGGCAGCAAGAAAGAGGGGAAACGATTTCATACGGAATATGGGAAAGGAAGAGGTCACAGTTGTCCAGGTAGTAACAGCGGTTGAACGCAAGGGGGAGAAGTACCTTAAAGCTGTTGCATCAAAACGGCTGAGCAAAGAAGAAATTTCAAAGGCATTGGATGGGAAGTTGGCCTACGGTGCAACCTTGATTACAGATAAGCACCCTTCTTATAAGGCTTTTGCCAAAGACAACCCCTCCATAAAGCACAAAGCGCTATTGGCCAAAGATCATGTGGATAGAGATGATAAAACAATCCATCTGCAAAAAGTAAACACAAAGCGCTATTGGCCAAAGATCATGTGGATAGAGATGATAAAACAATCCATCTGCAAAAAGTAAACAATGTTCACACTCAACTTAGGACATTCTTACGCCCATTCAATGGTGTCAGTTCCAAATATTTGCAAAACTACCTGAATTGGTATGCTTATGCTGACCGAATAAGAGAGAGTAAAACAACTTTGAAACAATGGTTTCTGACTATGCTATTAACGGATCAAGCCTATCATCTGTATGAGCTATTTAAACAAAATGCTGTTATAATTAGAACTTAGCTCATAATTGTAACAAATTTCTTTAGTAACCACGTAATAAAGTACCAAGTGACAACTATCTGGTTTCTGTGGAAGAGCTTTTCAATTTAGTTGTTGTGGCTTTGCGAATGAAGGACTTACTATGAAAAATAAGATTAGAAATATACTGATTTTCATCTAAGTATAGATTAGCCAGTAAAATCTCAAACTTGTTGCTTACCCATTGGTCATACAATCAGAACAAACCGAGCTGCTCGCTGCTCAATTCAGCATACTCTTTCTTCTGCCCTACTTCAGGTGAATTAACCCGAAAAATTCATAGTAGACAATAAAAAACAGGCATAAATTGCTTATATTGAGATAGTTAGACAACAAAATAAGCAATTAATTTATGCCTGAATATAAGGAAAAAGATACCGTATTTTATCGAGGAAAACAAGCTTTTAAATTTGATTTTTCAGCATCAGCGATTAGCTCAGACGGAGCGATATTGTTAAGTGAAAAAGTAGAGAGAAAGACTGGTCTATTAAAAAGCTTTGCCGCACTGATTCCTGACTATCGAAACCCCTTTTTTATCGAATACACTTATGAAGAAATGCTTCGCCAACGGGTGTTTTTAATGATGCAGGGCTATCAGGATTGCAATGACGAACAAAAACTCCGAGAGGATTCGGTGATCCGTAAAGTACTAGATAGCGGATTATGTTCCCAGCCTACTTTAAGTCGATTTGAAAACAAGGCCGATCGGAGTCTGATCTACCAGATGAGTCAATGGTTTGTAGACCGTTATGTAGAGGAGTTGAAAGAGAAGACTGGTCAAATCATCATTGATGTAGATGGTACCGATGACCCTACTCATGGATCCCAACAACTCAGTTTGTATAATGGCTATTATGGACAGACTATGTACCATGAGTTGTTCTTTAAGGACGGGAACACCGGTCAGGTCATTTTACCAGTACTACGTCCGGGCAATTGTCACTCCAACAAATGGTTTGTAGCCTTATTGAAAAGGATTGTCATTAAAATCAGAAAAAAACTGCCCTCAGTAAAGATCCTTATTCGAGCGGATAGTGGCTTTTCAGGAGCATCTTTTTATCGGATAGCTAAGCAGTTTGACCTTCAATTTTGTTTAGGTATTAGTAGTAATGAAGTTTTAAAGACTTTTACCAAACAGACTATCATTGAAGTAAAAAAGGAATATGCTTCAAAAATCATCAAACATCAAGAGTTTGTTGGCCCGTTTACTTACCAGGCCAAAAGCTGGGATCGTTCTGAAAAGCTGTACGCCAAAGTGGAGTCTACCGGAAAAGGAATGAATGTCCGTTACTTTGTGAGCAACTTTGAAGCGATGACCGCTCAACAGATTTACTTTGATTTTTATGTCAAGCGAGGTGATGCCAGTGAAAATCGAATAAAGGAACTCAAAAACATGACTTATTCCGACCGGCTTTCCTGTCATCGCTACTGGGCCAATTTCATGCGTTTAATCATCGCTACCCTCTGTTATGAAATGTTCCGGCAGATTAAATTATTAATTGCCAAAACAAAACACCACTTTGCTAAACGATGGCAAGTGGACAATATCCGGCTTTACCTGATGAAGGTTGGGGCGTGCCTGAAAGAAAGGAAAAGATCATTGACAATACAATTCTCAAGAGCCTTTAGATATCAATACCTGCTGGGCGATTTGCTTACGGTGAACTGACCGATCAGTTAAACAGTTTGGTTTAATCAAAAAAATGTTCTTCCATAAGAACACAATAGAGCTTTGACTGAAAATTGAAAAATTCTAACAAAAAAACGCTCTAATGTCCTTTGAAATCCAGAAACCTGGTTGATCTTCAAATTAATACATACACTCCAATCAAAAATAGTTAGCAACCCATTATTAATCCCAAAATTGGTGGCCTATGAATAATGCGGGTTAACAAGGTCTCTCCCCTTGTTTAATGGATAGGTAGTGTAAGATTCCAATAACTCATCTGGGTAAGGGACGCATACTTCCTGGATCAATTTTTCCTGATCTACGGGATCTGCAATTGAATTTGGGTTAAGCCAGGCATCCCACATTTCTCTCGGAACAATCACCGGCATCCTGGAAGTTGTACTATTTTTTCTCTTTAGCATTTCCGGATTATTGTGAATTTCTTGCATTTGCTTATTACCACGTGTAGTTAGTACCGCCACTGTTTCTAACTCCATATCATTTTTTTGGTCAATTTCCCAGGTATAATCCTCCAGGTTTTCTCCTATGAGGTTTCCTTCGTAAAACTCTTTCCAGTAATCAACCGAACCATCTTCCTTATACCATATCCATTTGCCATGTTTAAAGTCCCTTGAAGACCTTCCCTCTGCCAGAAGATTTCCATTAGTGCGAAACTCTTTGACAAAGAGAACTTTTCCATCTGAAAACGTCCTCTCTACTGCTAAATTTCCATACTCATCAAACTGCTGGTATAGACCTTCCGGTTTATCGTGTACCATTCGTACCTGCTCCTTAACCCGAAAAATTCATAGTAGACAATAAAAAACAGGCATAAATTGCTTATATTGAGATAGTTAGACAACAAAATAAGCAATTAATTTATGCCTGAATATAAGGAAAAAGATACCGTATTTTATCGAGGAAAACAAGCTTTTAAATTTGATTTTTCAGCATCAGCGATTAGCTCAGACGGAGCGATATTGTTAAGTGAAAAAGTAGAGAGAAAGACTGGTCTATTAAAAAGCTTCGCCGCACTGATTCCTGACTATCGAAACCCCTTTTTTATCGAATACACTTATGAAGAAATGCTTCGCCAACGGGTGTTTTTAATGATGCAGGGCTATCAGGATTGCAATGACGAACAAAAACTCCGAGAGGATCCGGTGATCCGTAAAGTACTAGATAGCGGATTATGTTCCCAGCCTACTTTAAGTCGATTTGAAAACAAGGCCGATCGGAGTCTGATCTACCAGATGAGTCAATGGTTTGTAGACCGTTATGTAGAGGAGTTGAAAGAGAAGACTGGTCAAATCATCATTGATGTAGATGGTACCGATGACCCTACTCATGGATCCCAACAACTCAGTTTGTATAATGGCTATTATGGACAGACTATGTACCATGAGTTGTTCTTTAAGGACGGGAACACCGGTCAGGTCATTTTACCAGTACTACGTCCGGGCAATTGTCACTCCAACAAATGGTTTGTGGCCTTATTGAAAAGGATTGTCATTAAAATCAGAAAAAAACTGCCCTCAGTAAAGATCCTTATTCGAGCGGATAGTGGCTTTTCAGGAGCATCTTTTTATCGGATAGCTAAGCAGTTTGACCTTCAATTTTGTTTAGGTATTAGTAGTAATGAAGTTTTAAAGACTTTTACCAAACAGACTATCATTGAAGTAAAAAAGGAATATGCTTCAAAAATCATCAAACATCAAGAGTTTGTTGGCCCGTTTACTTACCAGGCCAAAAGCTGGGATCGTTCTGAAAAGCTGTACGCCAAAGTGGAGTCTACCGGAAAAGGAATGAATGTCCGTTACTTTGTGAGCAACTTTGAAGCGATGACCGCTCAACAGATTTACTTTGATTTTTATGTCAAGCGAGGTGATGCCAGTGAAAATCGAATAAAGGAACTCAAAAACATGACTTATTCCGACCGGCTTTCCTGTCATCGCTACTGGGCCAATTTCATGCGTTTAATCATCGCTACCCTCTGTTATGAAATGTTCCGGCAGATTAAATTATTAATTGCCAAAACAAAACACCACTTTGCTAAACGATGGCAAGTGGACAATATCCGGCTTTACCTGATGAAGGTTGGGGCGTGCCTGAAAGAAAGGAAAAGATCATTGACAATACAATTCTCAAGAGCCTTTAGATATCAATACCTGCTGGGCGATTTGCTTACGGTGAACTGACCGATCAGTTAAACAGTTTAGTTTAATGTAAGTTCAAGTAATAAGTGCAATTTTCCTTTGTAGCACTTGCTTTGCGTTTAGGTAATTAAATTTTCTAACAGGGCGTTCATTGATTTTGTTTTCAACAACTTTGATTTGCTCCTCTGTAACAAATCTAATATCTGTTTTCTTAGGATAAAACCTTCTGATTACCCCAATCCTATTTTCAACTGTCCCTTTATCCTGACTAGTATAGGGACGAGTGAAATAGGCATCCACATCAAGGGATTGAGCAATCAACTCATGTTTAGAAAATGCCATATCATTATCAAAAGTGAGTGTTTCCAGTTTGTGTTTATCCTGAGAGAGTTCCTCCACAATAGCTTCGGCCATTTGATCGGCATTTTTACTGTGCATCTTTCTGATTCTGGTAAAAAGACTTGCTCGGTCTGTCATCACCAACAAAGAGCCTTTGTGGTTTTTACCCATCATTAAATCGACTTCTATATCTCCCAATCGTTCCCTTTTGTTAATGATCTGGGGTCGCTGTTCAATTGATACCCTATTCGGGATAATACCTCTACGATCTTTTCTGTTTCCTCGTTTGCGCCTTCGTTTGCCATGTTTTAGATATGTGTATAGTTGTTTGTATTCTTGGTTCTCCTGGTGGTTGGTGTGCTTACATTCCCATATCCATTGGTAAATCCATTCATGGCTAAGTGGACATTCTCTCGTTTTCTTTCCCTGATGGCTGATCAATTCAGGACTCCATCTATCTTCTTGGAGCCGGTTAACTATCCAGTCTTTCATGGGTTTGGTGAAAATCACTCTTTTTGGCTTTTCTTGATGACGAAGATTGGTCCTCCTTTGTGCATTTGCTGTTCGATAGACACCAGCTCCCCTACCTCTTGAACCCACATTTCGCTTAAGCTCACGTGAGATCGTAGACGGGTGAAAATGAACGATACAGGCAATCTCCTTTTGAGTAGCTCCTGTTTTCAATAATGCTTCAATTTGATACCTTTGATCAATACTGAGATGTGTGTAGTTTTTTGACATTTTGCAATCCAAAGATTGCACTGCTCAGGCTTTTGAAGGATGAAAAAGCCCTTAAAAGCTTTTTCATCCTTCAATTGCACTTATTAGTTGATCTCAGCTAATCAAAAAAATGTTCTTCCATAAGAACACAATAGAGCTTTGACTGAAAATTGAAAAATTCTAACAAAAAAACGCTCTAATGTCCTTTGAGATCCAGAAACCTGGTTGATCTTCAAATTAATACATACACTCCAATCAAAAATAGTTAGCAACCCATTATTAATCCCAAAATTGGTGGCCTATGAATAATGCGGGTTAATCACCTTTTAGCTGTTTAATAAGGATTAGGCACTGGCAGAAGTGCGTCCTGGCCAGGCTAAAACCCGGCTATTTTTATCAAAAACCATCAAAAACAATGAATAAAAGCAAAGTCACCCTTTATTAGTCAGCAAGGTGAGTGATTTTTTCATTGTTCCATTTTAAGCAATATTTTAATACGACCTAAAACTCGCTGTTTTCTTAGAGACACTAATTAGTGTCTCTAAGAAAACACACCTAAATTAAAAATTATTCTTATGGTCGATCTTTCCATTTTTTCTAATCGATTGATACTCAGGTATTAACTCATAGAAAGAAAATGAAAATCTCATCCATAATAATTCATTTTATAAAAAAAGGGCTGTTTTCTTAGAGACACTAATTAGATTTACCAGATACAATAATTAAAGATTTAAGGATGAAGATTGAGCAAATATTTGAAAACAACAGGAATTGGGTTCTTGAAAAACTAAAACAGAATAAGGACTATTTTTATGACTTGTCAAAAGGACAAAATCCTGACATCCTTTATATCGGCTGTTCAGATAGCAGAGTTACCGCAGAAGAATTAATGGGAGTTGCACCTGGTGAAGCTTTTATACACAGAAATATTGCAAACATGGTCCCCAATACTGATTTGAGCTCCATGTCAGTTATCCATTATGCAGTAGATCATCTAAAAGTCAATCATATCATTGTTTGTGGTCACTATTATTGTGGTGGAGTTAAAGCAGCCATGGAGTCGTCTGATTTAGGTATTCTTAATCCATGGCTCCGAGAAATTCGTGATGTTTTTCGTTTACATCACGACGAATTATTTGCCATTGAAGATGAAGATTTGAGATATAAAAGACTGGTTGAGCTTAATGTTCAAGAACAGTGCATTAATGTCATAAAAACATCAGAAGTACAAAAAGCTTACAACGAAAGAAATCTGCTGGTGCATGGCTGGGTTCTTGACATCAAGACCGGCAAATTGATCAATCTTGAAATTGATTTTAGAAAAATTCTTGAACGGATTATGGAAATTTACCGGCTAGACAAATAAGAGATAATATTAATGTGCGATTCGTTAACTGGTCTTGCAAACGATGAATTTCACTTTCTGAGTAAAGGAGTTCTTTTCATTTTTTTACAATAGTAAATTCAACCCTTCTGTTAAGTCGCCTTGATTCCTCGGTATTATTTGTTGCAATAGGCTTCATTGGTCCCCAACCTTTTCCTGAAATTCGTCTTTTGTTGATCCCTTTAGTTACCAGGTATTCCACAACTTTATCGACGCGTTCTTGAGAGAGCTTTACATTCATCTTAAAATTGCCCTGGTTATCGGTATGGCCAGCCACTTCAATTTCAACAGATGGATTGTCTCTCAACATGTGATAGACCGCTTCAAGATCCTGCTCTGATCCTGAAATCAGATTAGTGGTTCCACGCTCGAATAGCACATGGTCCATGGTGATAGTATTACCCACTTCCAATGGTTGTAGTGAGAAGTCTGTTGTATAATTACTACCGGGTGTGATCGTAAAGGCAGTGTCATACTCCAGATAATCAATTGCAGTCACAACCAATTGATAATCGGCCTCTCTGAGATTTACTGCATAACCAAGTTCAGTACTGTTAGTAGTCAAAGAATCGAATTCACTTAACAGCAAAAGTTCACCTTCGATTACTTTTCGGGTTTTAATATCAATCAACTTTCCGGAAAAGTTATTGAGTACTTCTTCTATCTCGATCACTGACGCAAGAACTGAGTCTGCAGGTTCCGGTAGTGAGAGTAGCGGGTGATCAGCAACAGAATCAACTTCAGCTACGAAATCTTTCGGAAATGAAATATTCACTTTTTTCAGATCTCCATAACCATCTGAATTTTGAGTAGATACCAACACTGCCCAATCCATGTCTGGTAGAAATTTGAATCCACTCTCTGAACCCACACTATTTATAAGTGGTCCAAGATTGATTGGAGTTGTCCAGTTCCTCCATGAGTCATCCAATCGCTTACTCCAATAAATATCCAGGCTCCCTTCTCCCTGATAACCATTTGAAGCAAAATAAATAGTCTCCGAATCCGGACCGATGAATGGTGTCATCTCTTGGTAACGGCTATTAATTGTCGGTCCAAGGTTTCTCAAATCTGACCAGCTACCATCTGCTTTCAGTTTTGTAAAGTAAAGATCCTCAACACCATAAGTGCCGAAGGTCATTAAGGAGAAAATCATCACATTTCCATCGGGTGAAATGGCTGCACTTTGAAATTCAGAATGGCTTTTGAAATATGGAATGTCAATATTTCTAGGCTTACTCCAGACCTGTCTGTCTTTTACGCTAATCGAGAAGCCCTTATCCGGTTTTCCCTCGTTGGTATACTGGTAGGTTAAAAGCATTGCCCTTCCCTGGTCTAATAAACCAATGACAGCGTTTTTATCTTCAGTGTTCACGGGCCCTCCAAGATTTTGCGCCGGCCCCCAACTTCCATTCTCAAACCGGGCGGCAAACCACACATCCCCCATGTCCGATCGGCCACCAATATTCTCCGGATGACCCGATCGGGTAAAATATATCCGGGAACCGTCCGGACTTAGAATGGGGTTTCCTTCAAAATATTTTGAATTAAGAGCGGTATCAAGACTTTGCTGTACGGACTCAATTACCACCACCTGTGACCAGCTCACCAAACTCAATGAAAGAATTATCATCGAAAGAATTATCCTACAAATCATTAATTTCATATCTCAAAGTTATGCACACACATTGAATCAAAAAACGTACCTTAAAGAATGAGTGAACTTATTGTTTTAAAAACTTTTGACAGTGAAATAGAAGCCAATATCGTTAAAGGCAAGCTGGAAGCCGAGGGCATCACATCTTTGGTACATGGAGGAAATGTCATCCCTTATCTCTCCTTTTTTACTCCTGGCAGGAAAGGAGTCCGGTTAAAAGTATTTCCCCAGGATGCAGAAAAAGCCCGTCAACTTATTGAAAGTGATTAGAATTAAACTGCTGGCACCATTCGAAATAATTGATAATTAAAAGAAAAAAGTTACTTTACATAACAATGAAGATGTTATGGCTCATTGTCTTTAGTTTGATTTTCACCCTACCTCTTCGAGCACAGGATGATTTGAGGTTGATGCGATTGAATAAGATTGAATTAAAACAGAGATCGACCTCAGATTCATTCGAAACCCCGGACGAGAATTTTGTACCCGCCATTGTGGACTACCGCCATAGCATCATGGGTTATAAACCTTTGAAATATGATGGATTCCAGGTTATCTCTTCCTATCAGCCTAACAGCAATTTTGACATAGTTTACTTCATTGACAAGTCTGGTCGCACCACAAAAAAAGTTATGGCTACCACTGCTCCTCATAATTTTGATGGTGTTGCAAGAGCGCATTATGATAGCATGAATCCCTATGGTAGTAATGACATGACCAGTGTGCTTCTGAATGCCCTATTAGGTACGGTTATCTATCGGGGATTAGGTCTTAAATAGTTGGATCTTAGATCAGAAATACTCAGGGAGCATTCCAAGAAACAAGCCTTAAGAATTGCCAATTACATTGGAGATGATCAACACCGATTCTCGGAACTGATGACACTTTTTCTCGAGTCAGAATATCGTGTTACACAGCGAGCGGCATGGATCGTTAGCCATTGTTGCGATAACTATCCCCGGCTTCTTGATCCTTACCTGGCAAAAATTATTTGCAATCTTAAGGGTGATATTCCTGTAGCAGTAAAACGTAATACGGTCAGGATATTACAGTCGGTAGATTTACCCGAGGAGCTTATGGGCTCTTTAGCTGATCACTGCTTTCAATACCTCTCCGGTACGAAGGAGCCGATTGCTGTTAAAGTATTTTCAATGACAATCCTGGCCAACATTGCCAAAAAATTTCCTGAAATGAAAGAAGAGCTACGAATGACCATTGAAAATCAAATGCCGTTTGGCAGTGCCGGCTTTGTCTCCAGGGGGCGAAAAGTTTTGAAAGAGCTGGAGAAATTGTAGATCAATTGTATCTCTCCTGATTATATATTGGGTTCTATGTGAAATGGTTACGCTAGAAAATGACAAATCACAAAAAAAACCAAATCACAAAAAATATTCAATAGTCAAATTTTAATTTTTTAAAAAGTGTGACAGGTAGGAAATAATTGTTTTAAATGTCGAAAGTTGGTATTTATTCGAGATTTGGTAATTGCTTTTTGGAATTTTCTAAATAATTACAACTTACAACTTTTCATTAAACGCTGAGATCAACTAATAAGTGCAATTGAAGGATGAAAAAGCTTTTAAGGGCTTTTTCATCCTTCAAAAGCCTGAGCAGTGCAATCTTTGGATTGCAAAATGTTTTGAAAGAGCTGGAGAAATTGTAGATCAATTGTATCTCTCCTGATTATATATTGGGTTCTATGTGAAATGGTTACGCTAGAAAATGACAAATCACAAAAAAAACCAAATCACAAAAAATATTCAATAGTCAAATTTTAATTTTTTAAAAAGTGTGACAGGTAGGAAATAATTGTTTTAAATGTCGAAAGTTGGTATTTATTCGAGATTTGGTAATTGCTTTTTGGAATTTTCTAAATAATTACAACTTACAACTTTTCATTAAACTATTATTATCCACACTAAATCATATGGAGCCTTACATTGATTAAAAACATCGCCTCATCAATTATTCCCCTTCTATATCTAAATTAGAGATTCGATTCAATGATTCTCCAGGCCATTATAGACGTTGTTGAACTGTGTTCCCTTAAAGGAATTAAAAGGGCAGTAATTTCGCCTGGTTCACGGAATGCGCCATTAACACTGGCTTTTGCCAGACATTCGAAAATCAAAACCTACGTTATTCCGGATGAACGATCGGCTGGTTTTCTTGCCTTAGGATTATCTCAAAAACTTGATGAGCCAATAGCCATCATTTGCACCTCCGGATCAGCTGTTTACAACTATGCGCCGGCCGTCACTGAAGCTTACTATTCCAATACACCTCTCGTAGTATTGACTGCAGACCGCCCTCCGGAGTGGATTGATCAAAGAGATGGTCAAACTATCCGTCAAAGCGGCATATTCGGTGACCATATCAAAGGTAGTTTTGAGCTACCCGATACCATCAATCATTCGGACAATTTATGGCATGTTCACCGAATAATTAATGATGCTATTAACCTGGCCAAAAGTAAAAACTCAGGACCCGTTCATATCAATGTGCCGTTAAGGGAACCGTTTTATCCGAAAGGTTCGTTACCACCACCTAGTAATGGTTTAAGGGTTTTTGAAAAGATAGAGGGTCATTCATCCCTTCCGGATAATGAACTTGAGAAAATTAAGAAGAGCATTCAGAACTATGGTAAAATTTTGATAGTTGCGGGTCAATCTGCTCTAGATATAGAGGCACTTGAAAGCATCGAAAAATTCAGCAGCAACAATAACTTACCTGTCATTACTGATATTATTTCCAACTTCAGTTCACTTTCAAATTCAATAATTCATCAGGATCTGTTCCTCGGATCTATTGATGAGGTGACAATGGAAGGTTTAATACCCGATTTGGTACTGACATTTGGTAAATCAGTCATCTCCAAAAACCTTAAATTATTTCTAAGAAAGTATAATCCAAAAAATCACTGGCATATTGGAGAGGCAGAACTGATACCGGATACTTTCCAATCTCTAACCGGGATTTTCCATCAGTCGATAATAGATTTTACGGAATCTCTAGGTTCAATTAACCTCGGTAACTCGAAAGATTATCTCACAACCTGGAAAGCGCTTGATAGACAAACTGGGGAATGTCTCAAAGCGCCTTCATCAGATGAATTCTGGGAATTGCCTATTGTTGCAGATCTACTTCATAATTTATCTCCGGACAGTCAAATACACCTGGCCAATAGTATGCCCGTAAGATGGGCCAATTTTATCAATCACCGGCGAAATGATATTGAGGTTTTCTCGAATCGTGGCACCTGTGGCATTGACGGTTGTTTAAGTACAGCTGTTGGGTGTGCCCTTGCTAGCAGTGATCCGGTGATTGCTATTCTTGGTGATATGGCATTCCTCTATGACAGAAATGGTCTGTGGCATAATTATCTTCCTGACAATTTGAGGATACTGGTCATCAACAATCACGGTGGCGGTATCTTTAGATTGATTGAAGGACCGTCTCAGCAACCAGAACTGGAAGAATTTTTTGAGACTGAGCAAAAACTAAATGTACGGAATACTGTTAAGGATTTGGATATTGAATACATCTCCGCTGAATCCCCAGATGAATATAGCAAGTCATTAACAAAATTTCTGGAGGTAGATGGCCGGGCAAAACTACTAGAAGTTCAGGTGAGTAGTAAGACGAACAAGACTAAATTCGAACAATTAAAAAAAGAGTTAAGGAATCAATTTGTAAGTTCAAGTAATAAGTGCAATTTTCCTTTGTAGCACTTGCTTTGCGTTTAGGTAATTAAATTTTCTAACAGGGCGTTCATTGATTTTGTTTTCAACAACTTTGATTTGCTCCTCTGTAACAAATCTAATATCTGTTTTCTTAGGATAAAACCTTCTGATTACCCCAATCCTATTTTCAACTGTCCCTTTATCCTGACTAGTATAGGGACGAGTGAAATAGGCATCCACATCAAGGGATTGAGCAATCAACTCATGTTTAGAAAATGCCATATCATTATCAAAAGTGAGTGTTTCCAGTTTGTGTTTATCCTGAGAGAGTTCCTCCACAATAGCTTCGGCCATTTGATCGGCATTTTTACTGTGCATCTTTCTGATTCTGGTAAAAAGACTTGCTCGGTCTGTCATCACCAACAAAGAGCCTTTGTGGTTTTTACCCATCATTAAATCGACTTCTATATCTCCCAATCGTAAGACGAACAAGACTAAATTCGAACAATTAAAAAAAGAGTTAAGGAATCAATTAAATAAATAACAATGGCATTCAATTGGCAACAAATAAAAGAATACGAAGACATCCGATTTGATTCGTTTGATGGCATTGCCAAGATCACAATAGACCGGCCCGAGGTCTATAACGCTTTCCGGCCCGAAACCAACATCGAGATGATCGATGCTATGGACATTTGCCGCGAAAGTCAGGATATAGATGTGGTAGTTCTTACCGGAGCCGGCGACAAAGCTTTCTGCTCCGGTGGTGACCAGAATGTGAAAGGAATTGGTGGTTATATTGGTAAAGACGGTGTTCCGCGACTCAATGTACTCGATCTCCACAAAAGGATCAGATCATTGCCCAAACCGGTAATTGCGATGGTCAACGGCTATGCTATTGGAGGCGGTCATGTATTACATGTCGTCTGCGATCTTACCATTGCTTCTGTGAATGCGAAATTTGGTCAAACCGGTCCAAAGGTAGGAAGTTTTGATGGCGGGTATGGCTCCTCATACCTTGCCAGGCATGTCGGCCAGAAGAAAGCCCGTGAGATCTGGTTCCTCTGTCAGCAATACACTGCTGAAGAAGCAGAAAGAATGGGAATGGTCAATAAGGTAGTTCCATTTGATAAATTAGAGGAAACAACGGTAGAATGGTGTCAAATAATTCAAAAACGTAGCCCCATGGCCATACGAATGCTTAAAAGATCTTTCAATGCCGAGTTAGATGGGCAAGCAGGACTGATGGAATTAGCCGGTGATGCCACTTTGATGTATTACCTATCAGGGGAAGCCCAGGAAGGGAAGAACGCATTCCTGGAAAAACGGGATCCTGAGTTTAGAAAGTTTCCGAAGTTTCCGTGAGTAAGAAAAATGTAGCCCTGACGGCAGAAGGGGCATTTCGCAAATTCAATTTCAGCGTTTGTGCCTCGTTGCTGACCACTGTTTTTCTTTTGAATTGTAGAATAATATGTTGAAATTGTTGTAAGTGCAGTTGTTGGCATTCGCATAATATGTTATTGGTGGAACACCATTATGAGCCCGCAAGCCATTTTCGTATTGCAATTAAGTTTGAGCCTGTTAGTATTTGGTCTACTGGCCAAATGGAAATTGGCTCCCTGGTTGGCAGAACACTCACAACGTGAGGCTTTATTCTGGCTGACTCTACCGCATGCGTTTCGCTACATGGGTATGGTCTTTATTGTCCCTGGCGTCGTGGCGCAACCACTCCCAGACTATTTCGCGATACCCGCGGCATATGGGGATTTATTGACGGGTATCCTCGCGCTGTTAGTACTGATCTTGCTTCGAATAGGATTTAAGGGTGCAATGGCCTTGGTCTGGCTCTTCAACATTGTTGGTACGGTCGACTTGCTAAATCGGGGAACAAGATGGTATGGTTTTCCTGATTTCCATGGTCGCGGGTTGAAGGCAGCACCATTCCCCGACTATAAACAAAAATAGGTAGGCTGGAAGTGGAACGTGACTTTCTAAAAAAAAACCTTGAAGAAAACCGGCCTGTTATGATGCGTCGTTTATTTGTAGATTCAAATCAAGGACAACTATCGATTAGAAGGCAATGTGAATTGCTAAACATTCACCGTAGTGGAGTCTATTATCAACCACATCCTGAAAGTGATTTCAACCTTTCGCTTATGCGTCAGATCGATGAATGGATGTTGGAAGACCCTACGAGCGGGGTGATCACCATGATTGACCTTTTTAAGGATGAGGGAATTGTTGTAAACCACAAAAGAATCCGCAGATTGATGCGTTTGATGGGGCTTATGGCCATATATCCAAAGAAGCATCTGTCTACTCTTGGATCGGATGAATATACTCATCCTTATTTATTGAGAGGGCTGCCGATAAACAGACCAAATCAAGTATGGGAAATAGATATCACCTACATCTCTATGAAGAAAGGCTTTATGTATTTGACGGCCATCATTGATGTGTTCAGTCGAAAGATTGTAGGATGGGGACTGAGCAACTCGTTATCTAATGATTGCTGTTTAGAGGTGCTGAACCAGGCTGTGGAGACCTATGGTAAGCCAGAGATTATCCACTCGGACCAGGGAGCTCAGTTCACCAGTAAAGAATGGGTCGCTACCTTGAGGCAACATCAAATACGAATCAGTATGGATGGAAAAGGCAGAGCGATAGACAACATTTATATTGAACGCTTCTGGCGCACCATCAAACAGAGATATGTGTATTTGTATCGTGCAAAGAACGGCGTAGAATTGTATCTGGGGATCGAAGAGTTTATGGAGAAATACAATCAAAGAAGGCATCAGGGAATTGGAAGAATAGCACCTAATGAAAAATATGCAACTGCAGCCTAATATTATTAACTTAAAACCTGAATGGGTGGTCCTATGATTGGGGAGTACTATGTTATTCGCTTCCAAAATGGGCAGATAAATGTCGTCATATCGAATCCAATATGGATGAGATATCCCATTTATGGAGCCTAAATTGTCGGGATATCTCACTCCGTTCGATATGACGTTTAATTAGGGCGTCCTTGAAAATTAGTTCAGCGAGAAGAAAGAGGGGTTAAAAATGGGATCAGGATTTTCAATAGAGGAGAGATTGATCATCATACTGATTACCTGCTCTTGAAAGAGTACAATTTTTGTTACAAAATAGAGTTTGAAAGTGCGTTTTTGGTGTATAGACATAGTGCTTCCTTTGAAGTAGAAAACGAACTTTTGTTTTTTAGTTATGCGGCCTGTTGGAATGGTGGATCAACTGTATTTAGCAATAGTTTTCTTTTACTAATTTTTACTGCGTTAGCGGTCATCACAGCAAAAAAGACAAACAGTCTTTCATTTTTCTCTCCTTTAACTTTAATCCTGTTGGTCCCGTAATGAGTTTTGTGGTCACCGAAGCTGCCTTCCATCACTGTAGCCCTTTGATTGGCGATGAGTCCACTGAGCCGACTGTCTTGTTTAGTAAGAGGTTGGGGGCCTTTCTTAGGAAAGCAAGTGAAGATTTTCTTTTTGATGCAAAATCTTCGATTGGCATTTGTGGCATAGATCAGGTCAGCTCCCAATTGATTAAGTGCTCCAAAGTGTCGTTTGTGCTTTACAGTACTAATCTTGAGCCGGGTGGATTCATTGAAAGCGTTGAAATTCATACACTCAATCATGCAGATCCCATCCACTTGCAGCATATGTACCTTCATGCCAAACTCAACTCTTTTGTTCTCTTTTCCCCTGACTATCGGCCTGACATAGGGTTTTGCCAATGATACGATGCGGTTTTTTAACTCTTTGGCCGGGTGGGTTTGTAGGAACTGCTGTTGTTCAAGTACTTTTTTGATGGTTCTCAAGTAATCTCTTTCCTGCTCATTAAGCAGTGGCAGTTTAGCATCGTTGAGAACTTGTTGAAGTTGGATCAACCCCTTGTGTAGCAGATACAACAGGGCTTTTTTACGCTTACGTCCTTCTTTATAGGTCTTCCTGCGTCTTTTCTCATAATCGCGTTGTCTGCGCTTTTGTTCAACATATTTGGAGCGAGGCCTTTTCTTTCTCACTACTTTACACCATCGGAACAATTGCTTTTCAAACACCCAATGGCAGCATTCCCATAACAGCTTTACATCAGTAGGAAAACGGATATAACTCTCATAACAGGTAGCGTCCATTAAAAGCACATGGGTATTATTCATGTCTCTTTTCCAATGTTCGATCAATATTTGTTGGAGCTGTTGCCAGTCTGTATACTCAGCCAGATAACTGCGGATGCGGCTTACGATAGCATTGTCTCGAATCTTCTCTGTGTCTGATAACATTTTGCCACAGAACAACTGTAGGCTCCAATCGGAGTTAAAGCGTTCTATTAGTTTCTCATCACTGATACTCAGGTAGGACTTAAGAAACATCAGCGCAAACATCCCTTTTGAGGAAAACCACCGGGGAGCACCAGGTCCGTTATTTTCTTCAGGCAGGCAGTCCGCTAACTGATTCCACGGTAGACTATCATAAACTGCACCCAATTTACTGCTCTTAAACAAATACCATTTTGGAGTTAAACCATATTCGGGTTGGAAAAGCCTTTTTTGCATTCTAATTTGTGGTGTTAGATGTGTTCTACACCACAATCTAGCAAAACAAAAACCCCGAAAAAAGCCCTATTCGGCCGATTTCGGGGTTCTTTATCCTTTCAAACCTCTTTTAACTCTTTGATTATCAGAATCTTAATTTATTCAAAGACGCCCTAATGTTTGAACTATTCAGTACGCAGCACCTCCGCCGGATTGACCTTACTGGCTTTTTAAAACTTGTCCTGAAACTGTTAATGCAATGGTGACCACCATTATAACTATAGCTAATATGAAGGGAGCAACTCCGGTTCCATCCTGACCCTCCGCCGGATTGGATAAATTAGGTAAATTAATTGCATCATAAGAAAATATCCCACCGGAGCCCCGATTATAAACGAAATCAATAGCATCCATACGTATTCTTTATTAGCCAGTTTTATAATATTAAGCCGGCCAGCTCCCAGTACTTTCCTGACGCTAAATTCTTTGAGCCTCTTGGTAATGTTAAATGAGAGCAGTCCAAACAGACCAATGCTAGCCAGAATAATAGCAAATGCAGAGATAAAAATGATGATGATAATATTCGATTTGTTGATATCAAAAAACCTGGCAAAGACGTCGCTTTGAAACAAGCGATCGTACGGATCATTGGGAGCAACTTCATTCCACGATTCCCTGAGGTACTGATCAACTTCAGACAGTTTTCCCGGAGCAATTTTTACGGAGGCATAATTAAAATTCTCTTCTTCAGTCAAAGTGAAAAAAACAGGATCCAATTCACGGAAGAAATCCTTGCTGTGAAAGTCCCTGATCACTCCTATTACACTATATTGGATACTATCATAGGAAAAAGTTTGATTGATCGGTTCCTTCCATCCCATTTTATCCACAAAGAATTCAGATACAACTGTTGATTCTGTAATGTCTGAAGGTTTGGAACGCTGAAAGAATCTGCCCTCGGTCAACCTGATGTTCATGGTTTCGAGGTAGTCAAGCCCCACTTCATAGATCATGGCATTAAACTTATTATCAAGATGATCAATACTGGTGTAGTAATTAGAACGACCGATATGCCCCTTGGAGCCTGCAAAACCTAAGATCGATGAATTTTGTTTGGCCTTATCTCTTAATCCTTGAAAAACGTTGATATCCGCAATAGGCAAAGACAGTGTATTATCGTAATTATAGCCCCAATCCTTTCGTTCCAACTCAAGCGCATTATCTGTAAAAACAAAACAGGCAATCACCGTGGTAAATGCCAACACAAATTGCAAAGTCAATAGAATTTTGGTGAAAAGGTTCTTATTACCAAATCTCTCATTACCTCTGAAAATATGAACCGGCTGGAAACGTGAAATATAAAAAGCAGGATAGGCTCCGGAAGCAATACCAATGACTGTGAGCATTACAAAAAAGAACATGAGCATCACCTCAATACTGGAAAATGAGAATGGAATGGTAATCGTAATCAAGGAATTGAATCCTGGTAACAACAAAGTGGCACTCAATATGGTACCAAGCACAAGTGCCACCAGGCATAGTAATATATTCTCTATTAGAAATTGTATGATTATCCCTTCCCGTGCACTTCCTAAAACCTTTCTCAGAGCTATTTCCTTTAATCTTTTGGTAGCTGCTGATATTGACAAGTCATGTAATTAAAACAGGCCAGCGCCATTAGCATAATGGCTATTACGCTCAAAGCAATACGACCTGCCGGATGACTACCATGGGATACCGATCCGACAATTGCTAATTCTTTAAGGGGTAATCTGGATAAAGGCCAGAGTTCAAATTATTGGATCGGCCATTTAGTATCCGATTTATTCTGCAATTCCCGATAAGGCTCCAAAGCAGCAACAATTGTGTCACTAGATTGACCGGAATGCAATTCAACAAAAGTAGCATCTGTAAAATCACTCCAGTCGTAATGCTCCTTAACCCGCATTATTCATAGGCCACCAATTTTGGGATTAATAATGGGTTGCTAACTATTTTTGATTGGAGTGTATGTATTAATTTGAAGATCAACCAGGTTTCTGGATTTCAAAGGACATTAGAGCGTTTTTTTGTTAGAATTTTTCAATTTTCAGTCAAAGCTCTATTGTGTTCTTATGGAAGAACATTTTTTTGATTAAATCAAACTGTTTAACTGATCGGTCAGTTCACCGTAAGCAAATCGCCCAGCAGGTATTGATATCTAAAGGCTCTTGAGAATTGTATTGTCAATGATCTTTTCCTTTCTTTCAGGCACGCCCCAACCTTCATCAGGTAAAGCCGGATATTGTCCACTTGCCATCGTTTAGCAAAGTGGTGTTTTGTTTTGGCAATTAATAATTTAATCTGCCGGAACATTTCATAACAGAGGGTAGCGATGATTAAACGCATGAAATTGGCCCAGTAGCGATGACAGGAAAGCCGGTCGGAATAAGTCATGTTTTTGAGTTCCTTTATTCGATTTTCACTGGCATCACCTCGCTTGACATAAAAATCAAAGTAAATCTGTTGAGCGGTCATCGCTTCAAAGTTGCTCACAAAGTAACGGACATTCATTCCTTTTCCGGTAGACTCCACTTTGGCATACAGCTTTTCAGAACGATCCCAGCTTTTGGCCTGGTAAGTAAACGGGCCAACAAACTCTTGATGTTTGATGATTTTTGAAGCATATTCCTTTTTTACTTCAATGATAGTCTGTTTGGTAAAAGTCTTTAAAACTTCATTACTACTAATACCTAAACAAAATTGAAGGTCAAACTGCTTAGCTATCCGATAAAAAGATGCTCCTGAAAAGCCACTATCCGCTCGAATAAGGATCTTTACTGAGGGCAGTTTTTTTCTGATTTTAATGACAATCTTTTTCAATAAGGCCACAAACCATTTGTTGGAGTGACAATTGCCCGGACGTAGTACTGGTAAAATGACCTGACCGGTGTTCCCGTCCTTAAAGAACAACTCATGGTACATAGTCTGTCCATAATAGCCATTATACAAACTGAGTTGTTGGGATCCATGAGTAGGGTCATCGGTACCATCTACATCAATGATGATTTGACCAGTCTTCTCTTTCAACTCCTCTACATAACGGTCTACAAACCATTGACTCATCTGGTAGATCAGACTCCGATCGGCCTTGTTTTCAAATCGACTTAAAGTAGGCTGGGAACATAATCCGCTATCTAGTACTTTACGGATCACCGGATCCTCTCGGAGTTTTTGTTCGTCATTGCAATCCTGATAGCCCTGCATCATTAAAAACACCCCGTTGGCGAAGCATTTCTTCATAAGTGTATTCGATAAAAAAGGGGTTTCGATAGTCAGGAATCAGTGCGGCGAAGCTTTTTAATAGACCAGTCTTTCTCTCTACTTTTTCACTTAACAATATCGCTCCGTCTGAGCTAATCGCTGATGCTGAAAAATCAAATTTAAAAGCTTGTTTTCCTCGATAAAATACGGTATCTTTTTCCTTATATTCAGGCATAAATTAATTGCTTATTTTGTTGTCTAACTATCTCAATATAAGCAATTTATGCCTGTTTTTTATTGTCTACTATGAATTTTTCGGGTTAAATTTCAAATCGAAAAAGTTATCCATCGACACCAGTACGTTGAAAGCGATACTTGTATTCTTCGGAAACTCATCTAATACTGCCCCGATAAAAAATGATTTAACTTCAAAGTTTGAGAACTTAATACTTACTCTTTGTCCGAGTGGGTTCTCATCATCAAAGTACTTTTCTGCCATTGACTGGCTGATGACAATTTGTTCTTTCTTGTCCAAAATATTTTTATCGCCATAGAGAATAGGAAAATCAAAAATTCTCATAAAGTCTGGATCAGTGAACCAGATCCGTCGTTGAAGACACGATCACCCTGTTTCATGTTTCCGTTTTGAAATTCAATACGGGCCATGCGCTTTACACCCGATTGTGAATTTAACACCTCCGGACCTAGTAGCATCGGTGAGTCACCCCACTGTTCGATCTCATCACCTTCTTCAACATTATCAATGACCTGATAGATGTTATGGTAATTACTGTGAAATGTGTCGACATTATATTGATAGTCAATAAAAATGAAGACCGTGATAGCGATTCCAACTGCTAGCGCTAAACCAAAGACATTAATAACTGATACGACCCAGTTTTTTGACATATTCCTAAAGCCCACCTTTAAATAATTTTTGAACAAAGGAATTTGAGTTGGTTGATATTTTGAGTTTGACTTTTTAATATTTGACCATCTAAGAAACCTGATTACATCCCAAATGAAACGGCAATCGGCTGTTGCTTTACCATTTCCTCACAACGCCGATCATATAATTCATAAGCGTCGCCCTGAATGTCTTCCAGGAGTTGGGGGTTGCAGTACCAGGTTAAAAATTTATTAAACAACCAGTATGCCGTCTCTCAAAATGGGAATTACTGAATACTTATCGACCGAGACACAAAACTTGAAATCACGCTCGATATTTAACTTCATCAGTCGCTTGTAATGTGAGGACTTTTGAATGGCACCAAACAGGTCAGTTTTCGATGCCTGATAGAGCTCAAAGGAAATTGCTGCTGAGTCACAGTCCGACTGGTAATTTGATTGGAGGTTGTGGGCTAATCCTCCGGCAAAAAGCGTGTCCTCAAAACTCACTTTCCCCTTCCAGCCAGAACAAACAATCAAAAGATCATCATTTTTGGATTTGAGGTATTCGGAAAGGGCGGATAAGTTTAGAAAAGCGCCAATTATGATCTCTTTGGCTCCTTTTGAATTGGTGATAGCAAGTGTACCGTTGGTTGTAGCCATGGCCAGTTTTCTGCCGGAATAATGATTGTCGATATAACTCAGCGGACTGTTACCAAGATCAAAACCTTCGACCTGCTCACCATTTCTTTCGGCGGCAGCCAAATAACCTTGTGCTTGCAAGGCTTTACATTCCTCAACGGAGGCAACAGGAGTAATGCTTTCCACCCCATTAGCCAGGGCGGTGACCATACTGGATGTGGCCCTTAAGATGTCCACAATAACCACATTATTCCCCTCCGGAGGATGGAGATGGATTAATTCAGGGGTTAGGCAGACTTCTAACGAAGGCATCAACACACTAGGCTTGGTAGTTCTTAAGAATAGGTTGTTTAACCACCTTCGCTTTGATTTTCTTGTTCCTGACACCGATCAGTATTTCAGTGTCGGCTTTGTGGTAGCCGGTTTTGACATAGCCCATACCAATACCTACATTCAGGCACGGAGACATAGATCCTGAGGTGACTTCACCGATCAGCTCTTCATCTGTATTGAAGATCTCATATTGAGCCCTGGGAATACCTCTTTCGGTTAAGGCAAATCCTACTAACCTTTTTTGAACCCCTTCCTCTTTTTCCCTTTGCAGATTTGTAGAATTGGTGAACTCCTTGGTGAATTTGGTAATCCACCCTAGACCAGCTTCCAGTGGTGATGTGGTGTCATCAATATCATTACCATAGAGACAAAAACCCATTTCTAAACGGAGCGTATCCCTGGCTCCCAGACCGATGGGCTTGATGTCAAATTCTTTACCTGCCTCAAAAACAGCATTCCATAATTGCTCCACCGAGTCATTTTGCACATAAAGCTCAAACCCTCCGGCGCCCGTGTACCCAGTTGCAGAGATCATTACGTGGGCTATGCCACCCATTTCTCCCATTTGGAAATTATAATACTTGATCTCCGACAAGTTGATTGGTGTGATCATCTGTAATACTTCCGTGGCCTTTGGACCCTGAACTGCAAGCAGGGAATAGATATCAGAGATGTTTTTCATTTGAGCGCCCTCAGTGTTCTTTTCTGCGATCCAATTCCAGTCCTTCTCAATATTGGACGCATTTACTACCAGCACATATTCTTCTTGATTGTAGCAATATATGATCAGGTCGTCAACAATGCCTCCATCTTCATTGGGTAAACAGGAATATTGTGCTTGCCAGTGTCCTAATTTCGAAGCATCATTGCTTGCCACCTTTTGAATAAGATCGAGCGCTTTAGGTCCTTTGACGAGAAACTCACCCATATGAGAGACATCGAAGACGCCAACATTATTTCTGACCGCCATATGTTCCTCGATATCTGAACTATATCTTACAGGCATATTGAATCCTGCAAAGGGCATCATTTTGGCTCCAAGTTGTTCATGGAGATTACTTAAGGCAATTCTTTTTACTTCCATTGATGGGTCACTTTTTGAGGAGGGTAAAGATAAGAACCCTTACTGGCTTTCGAAGTTTTCCCGTTATTAACCGACACCGGTTTCTGATCTTTTGTTACCTAAAATGATCAAATACTATTAACCAGATTCCTTCCGGTTGTTAAGGGATTCATTTAATTTTGCAGCCGAATTTTAGAAGACATGGTTTTTGGTTTATTTAAAAAGAGGAAAAAGAATAAGTCAGCTACGGTGCTGGAAAAATATATTACCCTCACAGTAAGCGATGTGAGCCAGGTAACCAAGGATGCGGTAAGGATTGAGTTTGACTGGCCGGAAGGCGGAATGGAATATAAAGCGGGGCAATT
The DNA here is from genome assembly GCA_963664285.2 of Cyclobacteriaceae bacterium. GTDB lineage: Bacteria > Bacteroidota > Bacteroidia > Cytophagales > Cyclobacteriaceae > JAJCYL01. Next base: position 11,407 of record CAXXNX010000037.1, on the reverse strand, counting down.
TCTCACTCTCATTTTGCCTATCAATGGAGAAAAGGTGAGAAGAGCATATTCATTATCTACTTCCCCCTACCTGGATGAAAAACCTGCAGTTGTTGTAAAAAGAGTGGATGACGGGCTGGTGTCTAATTATATCTGCGACAATATCAACGCCGGGGATCTCATCGAGTTAATGCCGCCAATAGGCCATTTTACTCCGGAAATAAGAGAAGATAATCAACGTCACTTGGTCCTGATCAGTGGGGGCAGTGGAATTACCCCAATAATGGGGATTTTGAAATCTGTGCTAATCCAGGAACCTCAATCAACTGTAACCCTGATTTACGCTAACCGCGATATTGATTCCATTATTTACAAAGACAAATTGTCCCAAATCCATTCAGAATATGGAAATAGGTTAAACTATATCAGAAGTCTGGACAATGCTCCCGCTGATTGGAAGGGTGAGTCAGGCATGTGGGATCTGGTCAAAATGAAGACGTTAGTTAAGTCTTTGAAAGATTGGGACTCGGAGTCGACACGTTATTACGTATGCGGCCCCCAGGGTTTGATGAATCTTACCTTTGAAGCCTTTGAGGAATTAAATATAGATCCCAACCGCACCTTCAAAGAGAGCTTTCTTGCAGCAACAACATCCCCGCAAGAAATTTTAGCTGATGAAAAGAGAATACCTTCTGGTGAAGGTAACCTTGTGAAGGTAAAATATGACGGACAGGAATATGAGTTTTCGGTACCAACCGGGAAAACTATCCTGGAAACGGCTTTGAGTCAGGATATTGACTTGCCCTATTCATGCCAAAGTGGTCTCTGTACTGCCTGTATGGGTAAATGCCTTTCCGGTGAAGTTGACTTATCTGATGCTGAGGCTTTGTCTGAGGAAGAACGGGCTGATGGGTATGTATTAACCTGCGTAGGAAAACCGCTCACAGATGTGGTGGAAATAGAAATTTAATTCTTTAACAATTCAACGTCATTCTGAACGAAGTGAAGAATCCCATTAATTATGGCCTTATTAGTCTGTTCTGAATAAGTAATACTCAACCTATGAATATTGAAATACCTCAACGTAACCCAAGAACATTCCTTTCCGAAGATTTTAAAGTGGAAAACTGGGAGGGTATACAGCCATTTCTCGAAAATTTACTGGCCCGGAAAATCAAAAATATAGCTGATTTGAAAAAGTGGTTAAATGATCGCAGTGAGTTGGAGGCCGTATTGTCGGAAGACATGGCATGGCGATACATCAAAATGACCTGCGATACTGCTGATGAGAAACTTAAAGACAGTTTTAACTTTTTTGTTAGCGAGATAGAACCAAAAATTGCTCCTTATAGTGATAATCTGAATAAGAGAATATTAGCCTCACCATTCTTAGAGGAACTTAATGATGCAGGTTACGATATCCTCATCAGGAATATGAAAAAAGAGGTGGAGATATTCAGAGAGGCAAATATTCCTATCAAAGCTCAATTAGGTCAGAAATCCCATGAGTACGGAGCCATTTCAGGAGCGATGTCAATCGAATGGGAAGGGCAGGAGTTAACCCTTCAACAGGCTGCTGTAAAACTCCAGGAAACGCAAAGAGAAACAAGAGAGGAAGTTTATCATCTTATTGCCGGCCGAAGACTTGAAGACAAGGTAAAGCTTGACGGACTATTTTCAGAATTGATCAAATTGCGTCATCAATTGGCTGATAACGCCGATTTTAAGAATTACCGTGACTATATGTTTGCCGCTATGGCGCGCTTTGATTATTCACTTCAGGATTGTTTTGATTTTCATCAAGCAGTTAAAGAAAATGTGGTTCCCAATCTTAATGAGCTGGCTAATGAAAGAAAGGATCAGATAAGGGTTGATCAGCTTAGGCCCTGGGATAAGGCTGTTGATATTTCCGGTAAAGCTCCCTTAATGCCTTTCAAATCGAGTGAAGAGTTAATTGAAAATACCATAGAGTGCTTTCGCAGGCTAGATCCATTTTTGGGTCAATGTTTGGCCATTATGGATGAGATGGGATACCTGGACCTTGAGTCTCGGAAAGGAAAGGCTCCGGGAGGATACAACTATCCTTTGATGGAAATAGGTGTGCCTTTTATTTTTATGAACGCTACTTCGACATTGAGAGATTTAGTCACCATTGTGCATGAAGGCGGGCATGCCGTTCATTCCTTTCTGACCAGAGATTTGGAGTTGTCCGAATTTAAGTCAACACCGCCGGAAGTTGCGGAATTAGCTTCAATGTCTATGGAGTTGCTGTCAATGGATCATTGGGATCTCTTCTTTAATAACGAGGAAGATTTGAAAAGAGCTAAGAAAGAGCATTTAGAGCAGATAATGGATACACTTCCATGGGTGGCGACAATTGACAAGTTCCAACACTGGATATATGAGCATCCCGATCATTCACACGAAGAGCGAAAGGCTGCCTGGAATGATATTTTTGATCAATTCAGCGATACAATTACTGATTGGTCAGGATTGCTAGAAAACAAGGACTATTTATGGCAAAAGCAGCTTCATCTATATGAAGTGCCCTTTTACTACATTGAATATGGGATGGCACAATTAGGGGCCATTGCCATTTGGAAGAACTTCAAAGAGGATAAGCAAAAGGGTCTTGAAGGTTATATGAATGCCTTGAAACTTGGTAATCTTAAGACTATTCCTCAAGTCTATGCCGCCGCCAATATCAAGTTTGATTTCAGTTCAAACTATATTCAAGAGCTAATAGATTTTGTTCGGTTGGAACTTCGAGGGCTTTAGAAAACTGACGACAAACTGCTACCCTCCAATACTGCTTTAGATCTGATTAACCCGAAAAATTCATAGTAGACAATAAAAAACAGGCATAAATTGCTTATATTGAGATAGTTAGACAACAAAATAAGCAATTAATTTATGCCTGAATATAAGGAAAAAGATACCGTATTTTATCGAGGAAAACAAGCTTTTAAATTTGATTTTTCAGCATCAGCGATTAGCTCAGACGGAGCGATATTGTTAAGTGAAAAAGTAGAGAGAAAGACTGGTCTATTAAAAAGCTTCGCCGCACTGATTCCTGACTATCGAAACCCCTTTTTTATCGAATACACTTATGAAGAAATGCTTCGCCAACGGGTGTTTTTAATGATGCAGGGCTATCAGGATTGCAATGACGAACAAAAACTCCGAGAGGATCCGGTGATCCGTAAAGTACTAGATAGCGGATTATGTTCCCAGCCTACTTTAAGTCGATTTGAAAACAAGGCCGATCGGAGTCTGATCTACCAGATGAGTCAATGGTTTGTAGACCGTTATGTAGAGGAGTTGAAAGAGAAGACTGGTCAAATCATCATTGATGTAGATGGTACCGATGACCCTACTCATGGATCCCAACAACTCAGTTTGTATAATGGCTATTATGGACAGACTATGTACCATGAGTTGTTCTTTAAGGACGGGAACACCGGTCAGGTCATTTTACCAGTACTACGTCCGGGCAATTGTCACTCCAACAAATGGTTTGTGGCCTTATTGAAAAGGATTGTCATTAAAATCAGAAAAAAACTGCCCTCAGTAAAGATCCTTATTCGAGCGGATAGTGGCTTTTCAGGAGCATCTTTTTATCGGATAGCTAAGCAGTTTGACCTTCAATTTTGTTTAGGTATTAGTAGTAATGAAGTTTTAAAGACTTTTACCAAACAGACTATCATTGAAGTAAAAAAGGAATATGCTTCAAAAATCATCAAACATCAAGAGTTTGTTGGCCCATTTACTTACCAGGCCAAAAGCTGGGATCGTTCTGAAAAGCTGTACGCCAAAGTGGAGTCTACCGGAAAAGGAATGAATGTCCGTTACTTTGTGAGCAACTTTGAAGCGATGACCGCTCAACAGATTTACTTTGATTTTTATGTCAAGCGAGGTGATGCCAGTGAAAATCGAATAAAGGAACTCAAAAACATGACTTATTCCGACCGGCTTTCCTGTCATCGCTACTGGGCCAATTTCATGCGTTTAATCATCGCTACCCTCTGTTATGAAATGTTCCGGCAGATTAAATTATTAATTGCCAAAACAAAACACCACTTTGCTAAACGATGGCAAGTGGACAATATCCGGCTTTACCTGATGAAGGTTGGGGCGTGCCTGAAAGAAAGGAAAAGATCATTGACAATACAATTCTCAAGAGCCTTTAGATATCAATACCTGCTGGGCGATTTGCTTACGGTGAACTGACCGATCAGTTAAACAGTTTGATTTAATCAAAAAAATGTTCTTCCATAAGAACACAATAGAGCTTTGACTGAAAATTGAAAAATTCTAACAAAAAAATGCTCTAATGTCCTTTGAAATCCAGAAACCTGGTTGATCTTCAAATTAATACATACACTCCAATCAAAAATAGTTAGCAACCCATTATTAATCCCAAAATTGGTGGCCTATGAATAATGCGGGTTAAAGAACAACTCATGGTACATAGTCTGTCCATAATAGCCATTATACAAACTGAGTTGTTGGGATCCATGAGTAGGGTCATCGGTACCATCTACATCAATGATGATTTGACCAGTCTTCTCTTTCAACTCCTCTACATAACGGTCTACAAACCATTGACTCATCTGGTAGATCAGACTCCGATCGGCCTTGTTTTCAAATCGACTTAAAGTAGGCTGGGAACATAATCCGCTATCTAGTACTTTACGGATCACCGGATTCTCTCGGAGTTTTTGTTCGTCATTGCAATCCTGATAGCCCTGCATCATTAAAAACACCCGTTGGCGAAGCATTTCTTCATAAGTGTATTCGATAAAAAAGGGGTTTCGATAGTCAGGAATCAGTGCGGCGAAGCTTTTTAATAGACCAGTCTTTCTCTCTACTTTTTCACTTAACAATATCGCTCCGTCTGAGCTAATCGCTGATGCTGAAAAATCAAATTTAAAAGCTTGTTTTCCTCGATAAAATACGGTATCTTTTTCCTTATATTCAGGCATAAATTAATTGCTTATTTTGTTGTCTAACTATCTCAATATAAGCAATTTATGCCTGTTTTTTATTGTCTACTATGAATTTTTCGGGTTAATTCTGATGTTTTTGTACCAAATGAAGCTGCCATGATCCTGGATCCCAATGAGACCGGTCTTTGCTAGCCCATAGTCGGGATAGTCCTTCCACTTACCACTGTTTTTACGTTCAAACCATTCCTCTGACCAGGGTACAAATTCCAGTAATTTCTTACTATTGAGCCAGTGCTCAGCCTTTCCTTTGGAGAAAACAATCCGTGATGTGTTCCATTCACCAGCAGGTTTCACATCCTTCTGCGAAGTATCAGCGGTATGCATAGCATAATCTGCACCCACCTTTTGCCAATCCTTCAATGGATCAGTGAAACCTAGGTCATCCAAGACCTGGTATTCCGGCCCTGTTTCATAGGGAGCCTCGTATTTATCCCCCTCAATCACATGATAGAAGACACCACTATTACCTCCTTCACTGATCTTCCACTCAAATTTCAACTCAAAGTAGCCAAATTGCTGTGCGTCATAGACCAAGTCACCGCCAATATCTCCCCCGGTTCCCAAAGATTTTAATGAACCATCTTCAATAATCCAATTCTCAGGTAACGAGGATGAATTAAAACCCCGCCAACCATCTGTGGAAGTCCCGTCAAACAAAGTGATCCAATCGTCTTCGGCTGGCTGAGCTCCGGATGATATTTCTGTTGCTGATGATTCCGTTTTATCCGATGAAGTCCCACATCCGCCAAGAACAACTAACACGATGACTATAATAAATTGTAAATCAGTAGTGTCCGGTAAAGAGTTTAAAAAAAGGGGCAGGTAGGGAAACCTACCTGCCAATGCCTTAGGTTTTCAAGTCCGACCAAGAAAAATAACGCATGAATAAAAGTACAAACTTTACCGGACAGCCGATCCTGGCACAACTTCTTTCACTGATTGATAAAAGCTCAGTTTCTCGTATAGCTAAAAAGCGCCAATCAGATCGATATAGCAAATATTTTAAGACATGGGATCATTTGGTGACCATGCTGTACAGCACATTATGTGGGGCCACAGCACTTCGAGAGCTTACAACAGGTCTTTTGGCCAGTGAGGGGAAACTTCGGCACCTGGGTTTAATACGGAGTTGTCGTCGATCAACCCTTTCTGAAAGTAACAAAAGAAGGAGCAGTGAAGTGTTCAGGGAGATTTATATGGACCTTTATCGAAAGTGGCACCATGTTTTATCGGACAGCCGAATAGAATTAGAACTGTTCAAGCAGTTTTACATAGTGGATTCAACTGTTTTCTCTTTGTTCAAAGACATTTTGAAGGTGGCCGGTAGGCCCCGAAGGGATGGCCGTAGCAAGGGAGGGATCAAAGCCCACACCCTGGTGCATGCCATTGAGTTGATGCCTTGTTTGGTCAGGTTTACTGCGCGGCCACAACACACGATCACACTTTCTTACAATATCTAAACTTACCAGAAGGGTCTTACATAGTGATGGACAAAGGGTATGTTGACTATTACCAATACCAACTATGGAGCAAAACTGGTGTCCACTACATCACCCGGATGAGAGATAATGCTTTATACCAACCCATCGAGGAGTTTGATATCCCCGACCATATTGACCAGGGAGTCATCAAGGATGAAAAAATAACTGTCCAGTATTCAGTAGAAGGCAAAAAATATGATCATTTACAGCGAAGGATTGCCTATTGGGATGATAAATACCAACGATTATTCATTTTTGTTACTAACGATATGCAAATTGATGCAGGCTCTATCGCATTGATTTATAAATATCGCTGGCAAATTGAACTCCTGTTTAAAAAACTAAAACAGAACTTTCCAGTCAAATATTTCTTAGGCGATAATGTCAACGCCATTGAAATTCAATTATGGACTTCTATGATTGCCATGCTATTGTTAGAGGTAGTCAAAAGGCAATTGAAAAGAAAATGGGCCTATTCAAATATGGTAGCCCTTGTCAGGTTCCATCTGATGGCCTATATCTCATTGTTTGACTTCCTTAATGACCCAGATAAAACCTTAATCAAAAACAATCAACAACGCCAACCTTCATTGTTCCCAACTTAAATAAATCAACATAGGCCTGCTTTTGTGATAATGCCTATTTATTGCCCCTATTTATCAAATCGTAGCAATTTGAATGGCTTTCTTATTTTTACCGGACACTACTGGTTATAAATAATTAAATTTCATTTGGTTTAATTCTTAACAATGACTTTCATATTGATCGAATCCCAATCGATAAACCGGTTAGCATTGTAACTTTCATTGCATAAAAGCGCCGGAGCCGCTGCTCGAAATCCGAACACCGGATCTTCAACTACGCTTCCACCAGTTCGGATGGCGTTGAAGAAATTGGCAAAATGATCGTAATGAGCGCCTTTATAGTCATCTTCCGCTTTGTACACGATTTCTCCTGGCGGAAGCATTTTCTTCCTGTCAGAATAGGCGGTGCTTTCTGCTGCTTTAGCTTTTGCAAAAGCATCATCAGACGATTGTGAAACGTTCCTCTTGAGGACTACTTCACGCCACTTGACATCCATAGATCCCTCACTTCCAACAATTCTTAAGTAAGTTGTTCCACTGGTGCCATCAACAAAATTGCATCTTAGAGAAAGATTGAAACCAGGATGCTCTTCGGAATTGGGGTATTGAAAGGTTCCGAGCATGACATCGGGCACCTCTCTCCCATCTTTCCAATACCTCAACCCACCCATAGCGCTGATCTGGTTTGGTCCGAGTGAGTTTGTAATGAAATGAAGACTCGAGAAAAGGTGTACAAACAAATCACCCGACATACCGGTACCATAGTCCTGATAATTCCTCCACCTGAAAAAACGCATAGCATCAAACTTTCGATTGGTGGTATTTGAAATATACCTTTTCCAATTCACCGTCTTCTCAGAGGCATCCCCTGGAATTAAATATTGCCATGCCCCTGTCGGGGAATGACGTGCCCAAAAGCCTTCTGCATAATTTATGTCGCCTATGGCGCCTTCGGCTAAGAGTTGCCTGGCCTTTTCATTGCCAAGAGAAGACAATCCCTGGCTACCCACCTGGAAGATCTTGCCTGACTTCTTCCAGGCATTAATCAAATCCTGGCCTTCTGTGACCGAATGAACCATAGGCTTCTCACAATAGACGTGTTTTCCTGCATTCAATGCATCAATGGAAATCTCTTTATGCCAATGGTCGGGTGTACCAATGATCACTGCATCGATATCACCTCTCTTTAAAATTTCTTTATGATCGTCTGTAAGGAACAGATCCGGTCCCCACTTTTTTTGCGCACCTTCCCTGCGACCCTTGTAAAGGTCACAAACTGCCATCAATTTCACCCCATCATGTTGAAGGGCGGTGTTGGCATCTTCTGTGCCCATGCCTCCAGCACCGATGAGAGCCAGGCGTAAATCATCGGCAGCGCCTAGTCCGTTTGATCTTTTTAAATAAGATATGGATTTACCCTTTGAGATCAAAGAAGTGCCAACTGATAATGCGGCAGTTGATAAACCTAGCTTCTTAATAAAACCCCTACGGTTATTACTCTTTGACATATGATTGGAAATTGATTGAATGCTAATCTAATCACCCTCGAAGACAAGCAAAACATTTTGCAAAATGTACCCGGCTGCTTTGTGCTATTAACAATAGTGAAAGGGTTCTTTAGACTCAATCCGAACTCTGTTAATGGCAGCCACAAGTTAGTTTTGTTTGTCAGTATGAGTTTAGTCGAACATGGGGTCTCTTAGTTCATCTGGCGCTGGGAAACCATATTTCTTTTTAAAGTTATTCAGATATCTGCGAAAGGATTTACTGAAACCTCCGAGGGTGTAATAAACAGACTCCTCGTACGTTTCCATGCCCTGATTTCTAGCTGGGATGGGTAAACTAGGTCGTGGATAATTACAAGTCATGCAAATAGTAATGAATTCTTTTACTTTTCCATCTTCATAGTAAACCATGCCAAAATGAGGATCAAAACATGCTGCGGTAATTTGGCCGTAAGATCTTTTTAATCCCATCTTATCACTGAGCTCCTTTGCTTCTTTTCCCGGTAACCTGATAGATTTTTTTACCGTTGATGCGAGGTTCCCATCTTTGTCAATAATTGACATTATACGCCCGCCTTTAGGGAGACGGTAATCAAAATCGTAGATGACCAAGCTGTCATAATTGAGCGATGTGTAAGGGTTATCCTGAGCATACAAAATGCCCTGAAAAAGAAAGATAATGAAAAATGAGCCCAAAAATTTCACAGTATATAGAATCTTTTGTCCTCTTCGAATTTAAAAAGATTCTCCAATACTACGGCTGTTTAAGTAGTCTACCTACCTGATACTTCAACAATCTGTCAGTAACTCCCCGGTAATGCTGTGTGTTTTCAGCTCCAACCTTTTGACCCTAGAATGCCCAATTCCAATCCCCTCAATTCTGCCAGTCCTTTCAACCTGCCTATAGCGGAATATCCGGGATTTGTCTTTTTCGAGAGGTCGTCAAGCATTTTATGGCCATGATCCGGTCGCATGGGAATGGGTACCGTTCTTTTTTGCTGCTCCTCCAACAAGATATTCATCACCTTATACATATCAACGGAACCTTCGAGATGGTTACCTTCATAAAAACTACCGTCTTTTTCAATTTTAACCGCCCTCAGATGAATAAAGTTGATCTTTGATGCGAATTGAGCCGCCATCGAGGGCAAATCATTGTCAGGCCGTGCACCAAACGAGCCGGTACAGAAACACAAGCTGTTTGAAAAACTATCTATTGATCCAAGGATGTCTTTCAAATCATCACAATTGCTAACCACCCTTGGCAATCCTAACAATGAAAAAGGTGGATCATCGGGATGAATAGTCATCTTGATTCCGACTTCATCGGCAACCGGTATTATTTCATTTAAGAAGAATAACAGATTACCTTTCAGCGATTGTCGATTGATGTCATGATAGTTGGCCAAAACTGCTTTAAATGCCTCCAGTGATTTACTTCCTTCGGTGGTTGAACCGGGTAAACCGGCAACAATATATTGAGTCAATTGTCCCCGTTCCTTTTCCGTCATGGATTGAAATTTAGCCTCCGCTTGTTTAATATCCGCTGCTGAATAATCGACTTCAGCCGTATCTCTTTTTAAGACAAACAAGTCAAATGCAGCAAAGGCTGTTTTGTCAAATCGAAGTGCCCTGGCACCATTTGGCAGTACATACTCAAGGTCAGTTCGAGTCCAGTCAACTACCGGCATGAAATTATAGCAGACCGTTTTTATCCCGCATGATGACAGGTTCCTCAATGTCTGTTTATAATTCTCGATGGAATCAAGATATTGACCTGATCTTCTTTTGATATCCTCATGCACGTTGACACTCTCTACCACTGACCAGGTTAAATTGGCTTTCTGAATTATTACCTTTCTTGCCAAAATATCGTCCACCGGCCATACCGCACCGTTTGGTATATTGTGTAAAGAGGTTACCACACCCGAAGCACCTGCCTGACCAATATTAGACAAACTTACGAGGTCGTCCGGGCCGTACCAGCGCATTGTTTGTTCCAATCTCATTTGCCAGTTAAAATTTATTGAATTTGTACCAATTTAGATCTTGATGATCCATTTGTGCAATATAGCCACCCACTTTGTGAGATTATCATTGCTCGCCACTTAACACTTGAAATTATCTTACACTGAACATAAATTGTCAGTACCTTAATCACCTAAGTTGAAGAACATTATGAAACAACGCAGAGAATTTATTAAAAAGCTTGCAGGCACTACCACCGGCATCGGTCTCATGGGAGCATTCCCATCAATTATTATCTCTTGTGGACCAGGAACACAACAAAAACAATCAGCGCAGGAAACTATGCCTTCCGAGGAAAAAGAAATGTTTTTTAAGATATCATTAGCCGAATGGTCATTAAACCGCTCATTGTTTGGCGGTAAACTTGACAATCTCGATTTCCCCGCTTATACCAAAAATCAATTTGGCATATATGCAGTAGAATATGTAAACGTGTTTTTTGCTGACAAAGCTGAAGACAATACCTATTTAACAGAATTAAAAACCAGAACTGACGATCTCGGAATTACCAATGTATTAATAATGATTGACCGGGAAGGTGACTTGGCAGAGATAGACGACGCCAAACTTACACAAGCAGTTGAAAATCATTACAAATGGATAGAGGCTGCCAAATTCCTTGGTTGTCATTCAATTCGGGTAAACGCCCGTGGTGTCGGATCTCCGGAAGACGTGAAGGCCGCCGCAGTGGATGGTTTAGGTAGATTAAGTGAATTCGGGGCTCAAAATAATATTGGTGTAATCGTGGAGAATCATGGTGGTCTCTCATCCAATGGACAGTGGTTGTCCGATGTGATTGCACAAGTTAATAATCCTAATTG